>CBFCYE010000009.1:0-105257 GCA_965602225.1 uncultured Gammaproteobacteria bacterium
TATGGTGGGCCTGGAAAGACTCGAACTTTCGACCAATGGATTATGAGTCCACTGCTCTAACCAACTGAGCTACAGGCCCTTATTTGGAAGCTGCGTAGTATAACGCGTGATTTTGTTGCTAGCCAGCAGGATAAAAAAATCCCCGCCGCATTATTGCTAATGGGGCGGGGATTGTTTTGCTGTTGGCTTAGTCCTGCAGGAAGCTGCGCAGGTTTTCAGAACGGCTTGGGTGGCGCAGTTTGCGTAGTGCCTTGGCTTCGATCTGACGAATACGTTCGCGGGTGACGTCGAACTGTTTGCCAACCTCTTCGAGGGTGTGGTCGGTGTTCATGTCTATGCCGAAACGCATGCGCAGGACTTTGGCTTCACGTGCGGTGAGGCCTTCGAGGACGTCGGTGGTGGCTTCTTTCAGGCCTTCAAAGGTGGCTGAATCAGGTGGCGCCATGACGTTGCCGTCTTCTATGAAGTCACCCAGGCTTGAGTCTTCGTCATCACCGATAGGTGTTTCCATTGAGATTGGCTCTTTGGCGATCTTGAGGACTTTGCGGATCTTGTCTTCTGGCATTTCCATGCGCTCGGCCAGTTCTTCCGGCGTGGCTTCGCGACCCATCTCTTGCAGCATCTGACGTGAGATACGGTTGAGTTTGTTGATGGTCTCAATCATGTGTACCGGTATACGGATGGTGCGGGCTTGGTCGGCAATTGAGCGGGTGATTGCCTGACGAATCCACCAGGTGGCGTAGGTTGAGAACTTGTAACCACGACGGTATTCGAATTTGTCGACGGCCTTCATCAGGCCGATGTTGCCTTCCTGGATCAGATCGAGGAATTGCAGGCCACGGTTGGTGTATTTTTTGGCGATTGAGATTACCAGTCGCAGATTGGCTTCGACCATTTCTTTCTTGGCGCGGCGGGCCTTGGCTTCACCAATGGATATCATGCGGTTGATATCTTTTATGTCGGTGATGGTGAGGTAGTTGGTTTCTTGTATTGAAACAAGTTTGTTTTGGGCACTGCGGATTTCATCTTCGTGTTCCTGCAGTACCTTTACATACGATTCGTTTGAGTTGACTGTTTGGTCAAACCATTCGAGATTTGTTTCGTTGTCTGGGAATGAGGTGATGAACTCTTTGCGCGGCATGTGTGCTTCGTTGACGCAGATATTCATGATGATGCGTTCATGGGTGCGGATGTCAACGACTACCGAACGTAGATTCGCAACCAGCTTTATAATAAAGGCTGGTGAATATTTGAATGCGAGGAAGGCTTCGGATGTCTCCTGGCGCAGATCTTTGAGTTTCGGATCGTTGAGGTCACCCTTTTTAACCAGGGCTTGGTGTTTGGCGTAGGCCTTGGATATCTTATCCATGCAGGCGCGCACTTCTTCCAGGTCAGGGCCGGTATCAGCGGGTTTTTCGTCTTCATCGTCGTCATCAGAAGATTTGGCGCTGGCAGGTGGTGCAATTTCATCAGTAAGATCGGCAAAACCACGGATATAGTCGGCCAGGCGAGTTTCGCCGGCTTCGATCTCTGCGTAGCCTGCGATGAGCATGGAGCTGGTGCTGGGGAAGTTGCCTAGCGCGCCGTAGACCTGACCGAGGCCAGCTTCGATACGCTTGGCGATCTTTATTTCGCCTTCGCGGGTTAGCAATTCTACGGTGCCCATTTCACGCATGTACATGCGGACTGGGTCGGTGGTGCGGCCAAAGTCACTGTCGACGGTTGCCAGTGTGGCGGCGGCTTCTTCTGCCGCGTCATCATCGGTGACGGCGCTGTCTGTCATGATCAAGCTGTCGGCGTCTGGTGCAACCTCATGGACGGGGATGCCCATGTCGTTGATCATGGTGATAATGCCTTCGACCTGTTCAGGATCGACGATCTCATCGGGCAGGTGATCGTTGACTTCCCGATAGGTCAGGTAGCCCTGCTCTTTGCCCTTGGCAATGAGTAGTTTGATCTGTGATTCCGTTTGCTCGCGGCTCATATTCACGTATAAAAGTCTCGCTCGTTAAATGCCTAAAGTGCATGGCCGAAAAAATGGCCGCTAATTATAGCAAAATTCTCTGTGTCTTTAAACTCCAAAATTATTTCAGTCAAGTGCTAATTTTGGTCTTCGTCATTGCGTGGTAGCGGCTGGCTAAGTATCTGTTTTTCCTTCAGTAGCTCGGTTAGCTGCTGTTTGTCCTGGGGGCTAAGGCTGCTGCTTTCGCCTTTGCGAAGTAATTGATTGTAGCTGCGTTCAACGCGCTGCTTGTCTAAATGTCTTAGTGCATCCCTGAATTCATCTGCATAACCTTCGCTGGGGATGCCACTGTCACTGAGGGCTAGTTTGCTTAGGTGTTTGCCTTCGGGGCGATCTCGCCAGTGTTCCAGGATTGCACCGCAGTTGATATTGGGTTGCTGTTGAATAAGTTCAAGTAGTTCGACCAGTAAAGTGATGCCTGGTTCTTCCAGTTCGCGGAAACGGGCGGGGTTGGTGTCCAGTTGCGCCAGCTGGGGTTGTTCCAGCAGTAGGCTGATGATGCTGCGAACTGGGGATAGCTTGCGAGCATCGCCGGTTTGCCTGCTTGGTGTTCTGGTGGTTGCTTGCGTGGCCGGTTTTTCGCCGAGCAGCGACATGAGCTCTGCGCTGGATATGCTGGTACGGTTTGCAAGTTCGGTAATGATCATATGTTTGAAAATTTGATTGCTGATTTTTGCCAGTTTGGGGCGGGCCAGGTCTATCAGGCGGGCGCGTCCATCTATGGCGTTCATATCGACGCGCTGGCTGAGGTTCTGAAGCAGAAATTCTGAAAGTGAGATGGCGCTCTCAATCTTTTCTTCAAAGGCTTGTTTGCCGATTTGGCGGATCAGGCTGTCGGGGTCTTCGCCGTCAGGCAAAAACATAAAGCGGGCGGTGCGGCCGTCTTTGAGTTCGGGCAGCATAATGTCGAGCGCTTTCCAGGCGGCGTCGCGGCCGGCGCGGTCGCCATCAAAACAAAACACTACTTCGCTGCTGGTGCGAAACAGTGGTTGCAGGTGATCGGGGGTGAGGGCGGTGCCAAGTGTCGCTACGGCGTAGCGAACGCCGTGTTGCGCTAGTGCGACTACATCCATGTAACCTTCGACTACCAGTAGTCGATCTATCTGGCGTAAGGCCTGCTTTGCTTCAAACAGACCGTATAGTTCGCGGCCTTTATGGAATAGCGGCGATTCGGGTGAGTTGAGGTATTTGGGGTTGTCCTCTGGATCGATCACGCGGCCGCCAAAGGCAATTACCCGGCCGCGCTTATCGCGAATGGGGAACATGATGCGGTTGCGGAAGCGGTCGTACTGGCCGCCGCCATCTTTGGCTATGCTCATGCCTGTGGTGACCAGCTGTTGTTGGCGTTGTTTGTTGCTGCCTAGGGCCTTGTCGAGATTGTCCCAGCCTGGCGGTGCAAAACCGATGCTGAACGCGGCGGCGATTTCGCCGGTGAGGCCGCGTTGTTTGAGGTAGTCGATGGCTTTGTTTGCGGTGGTATGTTTTTTGAGCTGCTGGCCGTAGTAGTTGGTCGCCTCCAGCATAATAGGGTGTAAGTCTGGGCCGGCTTTGTGTTCTGGCTGTTCGTTTTCGGTTGTGGGTAGTTCCATGCCGGCACGATGGCCCAGCTCCTTGACGGCTTCGATGAAGTCCATGTGCTCGTATTCCATCAGGAAGCTAATGGCGTTGCCGCTGGCTTGGCAGCCGAAGCAATGGTAGAACTGCTTGTTTTGGCTGACGGTAAACGAGGGTGTCTTTTCTTCGTGGAAGGGGCAGCGGGCTTGGTAGTCTCGGCCGGCTTTGCGTAGCGGCACGCGGCTGTCGATGACGTCGACAATGTCTGTCCGGTTAAGGATTTCGTCTATGAAGTGCTGTGGGATGCGGCCTGCCATCAAAAAAGAGTATCTTTAGTTGGGTTGCGGCGAAACGACCAGTTTAGCCGCCGGGCAGGTTTTTTCAAGCAGGTGTTAGTTTGCTTTTGACTAGTTGGCTGGCCTGGCCCATGTCGGCGCGGCCCTGAATGCGTGGTTTGAGTGCACCCATAACTTTGCCCATGTCTTGCGGGCCAGTGGCGCTGACGCTGCTGATGATTTCGGCGACAACAGCCTCGAGCTCAGCTATGTCCATCTGTTCAGGTAGGTATTCTTGCAGGATGACGATCTCGGCCTTTTCGATGTCGGCCAGTTCCTGGCGCTCGGCCTTTTCAAACTGTTCAATCGAGTCGCGGCGTTGCTTGACCATCTTTTCTAAGATGGCTAGCACTTGCTCGTCATTAGGGATGGACCTGTCGTCCACCTCTTTTTGTTTGATTGCTGCCAGGGCGAGACGAATAGTCGCCAGGCGTGCCTTTTCTTTGGCGCGCATGGCGGCTTTCATATCGTCCTTAAACCGCTCTATCAAGGTGGCCATGATTGCCGTTGTCCTTGTGCTGAGGGTTCTTAGTAAAGACGTTTGCGGTGAGCTTGTTCGCGCATCAGCTTTTTGTGCTGACGTTTAACGGCTGCAGCGGCTTTACGCTTACGTACGGCTGTTGGCTTTTCGTAGCACTCACGGGCGCGGATTTCAGACAGGGTGCCGGCCTTTTCGCAGGTGCGCTTGAAGCGACGCAGGGCGATTTCGAAGGGCTCGTTTTCTCTCAGACGTACTGATGGCATAAGTATCCAGTTCCTTAAACAATGCAATTTAGGGTTGTTAAGTTTCACCCGTGAGGGTGAGAGGGGCGCTATTTTAGAGCAATCTGCCAAAATTGCAAAGGGCTGTGATTTATCTGTTGTTGCCGCAGGCCGGACAAGACGGGTCTTTGTTGAGTTTTAGTCGGCGTGGGTTCATGTTTAAGGCGTCTATGGTGAGTAGTTGCCCAGTGAGTGGCTCACCTATATTAAGTATGACTTTCAAGACTTCCGCAGCCTGAATGCTGCCGATGATGCCGACAAGTGGGGCGAATACGCCGCGGTCATGGCAAGTTTGTTGGGGTTGGCTGGATTCCTCTTCATTGTAGAGGCATTGGTAGCAGGGGGCGTCTTGCGAGCGTGGGTCAAATACGGCGACCTGGCCCTGAAAGCGAATCGCAGCACCGCTTACGAGCGGGATTTTGTTGTCGAGGCTGGCCTGATTGATGGTGAAGCGGCTGTCGAAATTGTCGCTACAGTCAATCAGGATGTCTGCGTCATTTGTTGCTTGGTTGAGCTGGTCTTTGTCGGCGCGATGGCAGATTGCTTCAACCTCAATTTCAGGGTTGAGTGCCAATAGGGTGTTGCGCAGGCATTGAGCCTTTTCTTTGTCTATATCTTTGTTATTAAACGCTATTTGTCGTTGTAGATTGCCAAGATCGACAGTGTCGTCATCAAAGATGGTGATGCGGCCGACGCCACTGCTGGCCAAATACATGGCAACGGGTGAGCCAAGCCCGCCTGCGCCAACGATGACTGCTTTGGCTTGGCTGAGGCGGGTCTGCCCTGCTAGATCAATTTCTGGCAGGAGTAGGTGTCGGCTATAGCGGCTGAGCTGGTCGTTGCTGAGCTCGGTTGTGCTCATATGGTGTAGCGATAAAAGACGTCTATAGGTGTGCGGCCATCATCGGCCCAACCACCAACGGCGTAGATTGCGTTGTCGCAGACGGTGACGCCCATAGCGCAAGCGGGAGCTGGCAGCGAAGCAACCTGTTGCCATGAACCTGTTTCACGGTCGTAGCGTGCGGTGCGGTTGTGGATGTCGTCATCGCTGTAACCGCCAAATACGTAGATGTTGTCGCCAAGTTTGGCGCTGCCCAGGCCAGCTGCAGTCCATGGCAGACAGAAATCGTCCTGGCTTGACCAGGAATTGCTGCTTGGGTCGTAGATTTCGATGGTAGTGAAATTATTAAAACCTTCAGGGCGGAAAGCGACGCCGCCCATGGCCAAAATCTGGCCGTCTTGAGTGACCGCAGATAGGGCAAAGCGCGGTGTTGGTAGTGGGGCGATGGCTTCCCATTTACCTTTGTCGAGATCAAGGCGTTCGCAATAATCAAAGCCAGGATCGGTCTTGGGGCCGCCTTGGGTGGCGTCGGGGTGGTGGCCACCAAGAACATAGATGGCGTTGCCCAATACTGCGACGGCGGGGTAGTCGTGAGGCATTGTCAGGTCGGGGCCTTTTTCCCAGCTGTCAGAGTCTGGGTGGTAGATTTCGACGGTAGTCAGGAAGCGGAACATGCCGTCTTCCTGGCGAAAACCGCCGCCCATGACATATATGTTGTCGCCCACTGTTGCTGCAACGGTGCCTGAGCGTAGTGTAGGCATGTCCTGAAGTTTGTCCCAGCGGCCGGATTCGGGGTCAAAACAAATGGCTGAATTGAGGCTCTTGAAGTTTGGGCCACCACCTCCAAATGCAAATATTCTGCCTTTGTAGCTGGCTACGGATGGGTGTGAGCGAGCCACTTCAAGCGAGCCGAGGCTGGCCCATTCGCCAGGGGAGTTTGGTTTGCTTGTTGTCATTGATTGGGCATCGCTTAGTTGGGTTTTGTGTAGGGCTACTCTACTTAAAACATTTGGACTGTCAATAGTTTGAGTGGTTTGCGTGGGGTTAATGGAGCTGTGTTAGTGCTTTGTAATTTATGAAGAAAACGCTCCTTTTAAGGTGTTGGTTGTTTGATGTGGGGTGATTGGTTATGATGTTTGTCTTTGTGTGGTGGCGCGTCGGTGTTGTTATGCAAAAGCGATGAGGTCAAGTTCTACAGACTATTCGTCGATATATATAATAGATAACTGAATTGCGATTAAAAAAGCTTCCTGCAGAGCAGGGCGGCTTTATTGTCTGAGCTGCCTACCCAAGGGACTGTGGTTGTGTTAGTTTTGCGTTAATTTAGAGGTAGCGGCCGCCGCCGTAAGAGATGTTTTATGGGGCAGCTGAAGGTGGCCGATGGGTATTCCTGTTGGTGTTGGGAACGATCGTGAGGGCTGTCGGCCAGTCTGGTATGAAAACAAATCAAGAAGATCGAATGAATAATGCTTCTATAAATCAAACGCAGGGTCATGTGCCAGTAGCGGCGCAAGATGTCTTGCCTCCTTTGCAGGATCGTTTCGGTCGAACTTTCGATTATGTCAGGATCGCTGTTACGGAGAAGTGTAATCTCCGTTGCACATACTGCATGCCTGAAGAGGGCGTGGATTTTCAAGGTAAAGAAAAGATTTTGCAGGGCGACGAGGTTCTTCGAATTATCGGTGTTTTAGGGCGCATGGGAATAAAGAAAGTGCGCTTTACTGGTGGTGAGCCTCTTGTTAGAAAAGATATTGTGGAATTGGTGGCTGGAGCCGCGGCAACGCCAGGTATCAAGGCGGTTCATCTTACGACTAATGGCTTGCTGTTTGATCGGTATGCGCAGCAATTACTGGATGCTGGTCTAACCGGTGTCAATATCAGTCTGGACACAATGGACGCGGAAAAATTTGTTGCCATTACTCGACGTGAAGGCCTGGAAAAAGTAAAAGAAAGCATCCAGCTTGCGTTGGATATGGGGTTCCCCAGGGTTAAGGTCAATGTAGTATTGATGCGAGGCTTTAATGAAGGCGAGCTAAGGGCTTTTACCGATTTGGCGATTGATCATCGATTGACTATTAGATTTATAGAGTTTATGCCGTTTGATGGTCATCAGATATGGGAAAGTGGTGGTCACTTTGCTAGTGCGGAGAGTCTGGTAAAACAGATTGAAACATTTTACCCAGGCATTAAAGAGGCAGAGGGTACGCGGACTGAGCATCATATATTTCAGGGTGAGGGTCACGCGGGCAAGATTGCCGTTATACCAGCGTTTACTCGTAGCCTTTGCGGTAATTGCTCTCGCATTAGGGTGACCGCAGATGGAAATGTGCGAAATTGCCTCTATTCAGATAAAGAATTTAGTCTGCGAGAAATGATTCGTCAGGGCGGTAGTGACGATGAAATCGTGGGCGTATTTCGGAAGGCCTTTGAAGAGAAAGAAGAAGATGGCTTTGAAGCCAAAAAGGCATCTTCTGAACAGCGTGTATCAGCCGATGGTATCGGTCGGGCCAGTATGACCCAGATTGGTGGCTAATTAATCGTTCTTGGTAAGTGTTGCATCCCTTGGCTATCGTTGAGGGGGCTTTTTGTAGACTTAAAAAATACTAGAGAGTTAGATAAATGAGTGAATTAACCCATTTTAATGCTTCCGGTGAAGCTCATATGGTTGACGTTGGTGAGAAGGCAGAGACTCAACGCGAGGCTGTTGCTGAAGGGCGTATCTTCATGGAGTCTTCAACCTTGGAAAGAATCATGCAGGGCGATCATAAGAAGGGTGATGTGCTTGGGATTGCTCGCGTGGCCGGCATTATGGGGGCAAAAAGAACGTCGGACCTGGTGCCGCTTTGCCATCCAATTATGCTGACCAATGTAGAGCTTGATTTGACTCCCGAGCCTGAAAAAAATGCTGTGTATTGTTTGGTTAAGGTGCGCTGTAAAGGTCAAACCGGTGTTGAAATGGAGGCGCTGACGGCTGTTCAGGTCGCTTTGCTGGTTATTTATGATATGTGTAAGGCGGTCGACCGCGGCATGGTTATGGATGGTATTGGTTTGCTGGCCAAGTCTGGTGGTAAGTCAGGTACGTGGCAGCGTGACGCCTAAACGGTTTTGGAGTGCTAAATAATGAATGTTACCGTTAGATATTTTGCGAGTTTACGCGATCGTATGGGGCGTGCAGATGAAACGCTTGAGCTGGATGGTGACTCGATGTCCGTGTCTGATGTATGGGCAAAGGTGGCTGATGGCCAGTCAATACCAGATAGCACGCTAATCTCGGTAAATATGGAATATACAGATGCCGACACTGTCCTGAAAGATGGTGATGAGCTGGCGTTTTTCCCGCCAGTGACTGGGGGTTAGTGACGTGAAAGTTATTGTCCAGCAAGAGTCATTTGAGCCTGGTCAGGTAATCCAGGAGTTTCAGGATAGTTTGTCAAGGGGAAAGCACGGTGGTGTTGTCTCTTTTGTCGGTACCATGCGAGATTTTAATGATGGCGAAGATGTTGTCTCCATGACCCTTGAACATTATCCCGGTATGACCGAAAAGCATATAGAGCAGGTTTGCGAAGAAGCTGCCGAGCGATGGGATATCGTTGATAGCTTGGTTGTGCACCGCTATGGTGAGATGTTTCCAAATGATGCGATCGTGCTAGTGGCTGTCTGGTCTGCACATCGTGCAAACGCCTTTGATGCTTGCCGCTTTATAATCAACTATTTGAAAGCACGTGCGCCATTCTGGAAATGTGAGACGACTACAGCTGGTGAGAAGCGCTGGGTAGAGCATAATTCCAAAGACCCGAAGGCAGAAGTTTCAGATTCAGAAGATGTGAAGCGATCAGCTTAATAGTGGCTGCTGTTTTTACGGTGTTGGGAGTGGGTATGATTGAGGTGGCGGCCGAGTGAGAGAAAAAGAAAAAGTTACTCGGGTGATTCTGGTTCGGCACGGTGAGACTGATTTCCCCATAAATCGAATTTATTGCGATTCAAAAGAAGATCCGGCATTAAATTCTGCGGGTCAGGCGCAGGCTGGGCAGGCTGCAGAGTTTCTTGCTGAAGAGAATGTTTCTGCAATCTACGCGAGCCCTTGTTTGCGGACGAAAATGACCGCGGCGGCGATAGCAGTGCCTCATAAGCAGTTGCCTGTTGTGTATGAGCCAGGCCTGGTTGAGCGGAATTTTGGTGCCTGGGAGGGGATGTACTTCGAGGAGATAGAGTCTCAATATCCGAAACAATATATAGTATGGAAAGAGAACCAAGCTGCATTCAAGCCTGATTCGGGTGGTGAGTCAGTTTATGATCTGGCTGAGCGGGTTTGCCCGGCGTTGGCCGGGATTGTGACAGCCCATTCTGGCCAAACAGTTGTTGTGGTTGCACATGTTGGCCCGATTAGAGTTTTGTTGGCGAAGGCGTTAAATATACCTATTGAGGGTTATCGACAGTTAGCTATTGATCCGGCGTCTATGACCGGAATTGATTATGGTGTGTCGCAGAATAATTTAATCTTTATGAATTTTCACGGACGGCATTTTGGAAGGCTGAAGTGATAATTGGTTTAAAAAAACCTCTAAAGTGTTGCGTGGCCGTGGTCGATACCCTTAGTATGAGAGTGGGTGTTGTTGCCAATGGTAATGGCGCACCATGGGTAGGGATAAGTTGTTTGCAATCTACTTGACAGTCGGGAGGCTGCGTTATACATTGCTCAACAACTACGTATGTGTGCTTAGGATTTAATGTTTTTTTAATGTTTTGATTGACCTTGGTGTAGTGTAGGTGTTATATCTAGCATTAGAACGATTTAGGAAGAGATGTTGTCATCTCTGTTGCTTGAGATTTAGGAGGCTTTAAAAATGAGTAAGGCATTTAAAACAGCGAGTTCAGTTGGTGCTGTTGCGCTAATCCTTTCAGGTGCAGCGATGGCGGCTGCCCCTTTTGCAGAGGGTTTTGATAAGTGGGATGCGACTGCTGGTACCATCGCGTTAGATTATGATGGTGGTGGATCGACATGTCCGGCTACTTTTACCTGTGCGTCAGCGGTGACAGGCGAGGGTTTCTATCAGCGTCAGATTACTGATGGTAGTGGTAATGACTATTTCCAGACCATTATTACCGATAAGACGGCTACTGGTGCACCTGGTGCGTTGACGTTCTCTGATGAGAGTTATGTGCGTACTGGTAATGTATCTGGTTTGGCTGATAAGACGCAGATGTTAGAGGAGACCACTAGTAGTACGCTGACGACTACCTTCATTGGGTCTACCGAGTTGGGTACTGGCTGGGCTAACGCGGCCGCTGGTGCGGGTTCTGGTACTGCCAACGATGTTGCGCTGATTTATCAAGCAATTGAAGCGGAAGATACTGCAGTTGGTGCTGAAGACTTTGATGCAAGATTCTGGCTGAGACAGACGGGCGCAGAAGGCGCTACTGGTAAGCACATGAGGATCAGTAGTCAGGTCGATATTCAGGAAGACGCGTCACAACCTGGAACCCAGGAGTTTGTGCTTGTTGAGCTGAGTGGTGCTGGTGAGAATGCTGCTGGTGATTCAATAGGGCTTGGTGCTGGTGGTACGATTAGTTGGTCTGCTGGGGATCGCATTAAGGCTATTTGGGTTGGTCAGGATATGTCGCAGATTGATGGTGTGCAGCAGGAGTTTGGCTTTACTGCCTATGAAGACTTTACCTCGTCTCCTGGTATTGCAAGCTCGTTTAGTTTGCTGACTGGTTCTTCTTCAGCGCCGGTTAGCTGGACTACTCCTGATATTTGGGGTGATCCTACGGCTGGAACAACTGGCCCGTTCTAAGGCTAGGGTTTAGGTTGTTTGTTAAGAAGGAGGGGCTATGCCTCTCCTTTTTTTTGTTTGGAATTAAGTGGTTGGGAGTGAATGTAAAAGGATGTTTGTGAATAAAAATAAAGCTTCATTGCTGTTGATTGTGTTGAGCGGATTGTATTCGTTGGGCGGATTTGCCGCGGAAGCTATAACTATAGAGGCCCTGATTCAGAGTTGTGAATACAAGAATCCGGGAAATGATCAGCGTTCTGTTTTGGCGATAGAGTTAATCGATAAGGATGCTAATCAGCGTAAAAATGTTTATCGCAGGTTTTGGAAGAACTACGCGGGAACGGATGGGATTGCTGACAAAATGGTGTTGTTTACAGTGTTCCCTCCAGATGCAAAAGGTACGGGGTTTATGCGTTGGGGGTATGCTGCGGGGCAGCAGAAAATGGCGGATCAGTGGCTGTATTTACCTCACTTGAGGAAGGTTCGCCGTGTTTCTGTGCGCGATCCTGGGGATAGTTTTCTTGGTTCGGATTTGTCGTACGGTGATATTGAGGATAGGGCGATATCTGATGATGACTACAAGCTATTGCAGACGGATGTAAAAAATGGAGCTGAGATATACCAGGTTGAGATAAGGTCTAAGCAAGAAGGCGGGTTGTATAGCAAAAAAATATCATGGTATTTGAGGCGCGCAGAATGGGAAGATTGTGTGAGGGTGAGGACGGATTACTATGATAAGCAAGAGAATATTTTAAAAAAACAAGAGCTTACATGGCAGAAGGTGTCTGATGCTTGGGTCTGGGATAAGGTCGTGGTTGAAAATATTCAAACAAATCATCGCTCTATATTTACAGTCAGGGATGTGGAGGTGAATGTGGGTGTTCCTGAGGGTGTTTTTACAGAAAGGGCTTTGAAAAAGGGGCGTTAGTTAATAATAGTTGAGGGGCTAGGTGGGAGTTGACAGCGGGGTAACGGATGTATAACATTGTTATACGTTTGTTTGAGTGAGGGTTAGCGATATGGATGATATGCGTGAGATAGGGAGGCAGAGGCGGGAGCAGGCCGTCTCTATGGCGATGAAGAGAAAAGAGGAATATCTTGGCGCGAGAGTACCAAAAGAGTTGCGAGACAGGGTAACTAATCGTGCAAAGGAAATGGGAATTCCAGTATCGATCCTGATTAGAAATACGCTTGAAGATGCATTCAAAGAAAAATTGTTAGATGGCGACGTGATATTATCCGGAGCCTGTTCAGGCGATAAAAACATAGAATCGGGACGATTTAGTTCGGTAATAGGTTGGGAATCAATACAGTTAAACAGAATGATTCAGTGCTCTTGTTGCGGGGCAGCTTTGCAAAAAGGCGTGAAGGCAAATATTGGATTGGGTTCTACCCCGTCAGTAGTGATTTGCAATGCCTGCAAGGAAAATATCTAGCAGCAGCCTGCTTGGCGACAAATGAGGATGATTAGGCGTCTTGCGATTTGGGTGGGGGTCATGCTGTGCGGCTTGTATTCCACTACTTTACTTGCGCAGGAGACAGGTTTTGGGTTGGATTTTGATTCAATATTTACAGCTCCGCTAGAAAATGAAAAACAGCTTGGCGTATGGTCAAAAGTACAGCTGAGTGGATATTTGAAGAATGAAACGGCGTATCGCATTCGCGAGCCACGATCGATCACTAAGATAAAAAACATTGCTTATCTAAATGCTGAGTACCCATACAATAATTCGCTAAATATAACCTTTAGTGGCTGGGCCTACTACGATTTGGCTTATGACTTGTTTAATTATGAAACGATTACCGCACGCTTAGAAAGAAACTCCGAAGAGCCTCTCGCGTTTGTTGAAAATCTAGAGCAAGAGAAGGATAGCCCTGTAGCAACAATTAGAGAGTTATATGTGGATATTTCCATGGATAGCATGGATGTTCGGTTAGGAAAGCAGTACATCATATGGGGAGTGTTTGAAGGTGTAAGGATTGTAGATGAACTGAATCCGATGGATTTTAGAGAGTTAATACTGCCAGATTTAATTGATTATAGGATACCTCTATGGAGTGCCAAGCTTGATTATTATACGGGCATTGGTGATGTTCAGTTTGTTTGGATCCCAGACTTAAGATTTCATAAGCCGGGCCCGAAAGGTTCGGAATGGGAGTTGCTACAAGAAGTTCCTGGTACAAGAGAGCCCGAATCGTGGAAGCTGGAGAATTCTGAGGTTGGTGTGAGATTAGCTACAACAATCTTAGATACAGCGCTGACGTTTAGCTATTTTTACACGTGGGATGATTTTCCCGTGATTTTTAGAACGGTTAAAATTGCAGCTAGCTCAAGTGAGGGGCCTGAATTTTTTCCATCATATACCCGAATATCAATGTATGGCATGACGGCAGTAAAGCCTGTAGGAGATTACATATTAAAGACAGAGGTGGCATATGTTGAAAATAAATTTTTCGGTCGAAGTAATATTGCTGATGCAAACAATGATGGTTATGTCGATACAAATGGTGAGGCTCAAAAAGACCACATAAGGTGGGGTGTGGGTGTCGATTTTGTTGCAATGAAGTGGGATGTCGCTGTGGGGATGATGCAATGGATTATTCTGGATTATGAGGAAAATCTAATTCAAAAAGAAGTGGATGCGTCATACAACATCTTTGTTAGACGTGAATTTACAGAATATTCGATGACCGTTCAGGCGTTATGGATGTACCTACAGGAAATGGGAGAGACCTACCTGAAGCCAAAGGCGACCTTTCAACTAACCGATAGTTTTCAGGTCGCAGTAGGGCTGGATATATTTGATGGCAATAAATCAGATTTTGGCTTGTCTACAGTGTCTGCCCAAGGGACGTTTAACGCTGCAGTTCAGCGAGCTCAATTTCTAGGTAATTTTCATAATAACGATAGAATATTCTTTGAGTTTAAGTACTCATTTTAAATTGAGGGAGTGTTTTGAAATCCTACTATAAATTAGTAACAACATTTCCGAAGCTTGTACTTATGGTTGTGTTTTCAGTCACCGTGTTTTTGGCAATGCAGTTAAATAAACTGGAGTGGGAGACCGACGCGCGTGTGTACATGCCAAAAGGTCACCCAGCAATAGAGTATGACGAAAAAATAGAGCGTATCTTTGGTGCGAAAGACGCGATTGTTATCGCGATAGTCAATCAAGAAAAAACCATCTTTAATCAAGCGACACTGGCGAAAATAAAAAGAATAACAGATAAGATTTCCGCGCTTCCATCGGTAATCGCAAATAGAAACCTAGATGTTGCCTCACTTTCGACAGTGACTCTGTTTGAAGGCGATGATGACAGCGTTGGTGCGGTTAGGCTTATGAGTAGTGTGCCTGAAACCGAAGTAGAAATAGAGCAGATAAAAACAAAGATTAAACAGCATGAAGATATCCTGATTGGGAATCTTGTCTCTGCTGATGGTACAGCGGCAATGATTCGGGCCAAAGTAAAAGAGGGGGTTGAAAATCGTTATCAGGCATATTGGCAGATTAAGGGCATAGTTGCTGCGGAGTCTGGTTCATCGGCGGATTGGGGCGGCGGCTGGGGCGGTGGTAATTGGTCGTCTGATGATGGGCAGAAACAAAGTGGCGACAATGACTTGTCCAACGGAGATCAGGGTTGGCAGAAGTGGCAGGGCAGCGATGAAGCTGAAAATACAGTAGAAGAAAATGGCGACAAATTCTTTATTGCTGGTCGCCCGGCAATAGAGGTTACTTCCGGTTTGCATGCAATTGAAGATATCAAGGTGATGATACCTTTGCTGGTTGTTGTGATGTCGATAGTTCTGTTTGCAATTTTTAAAACCGGGCGTGGCGTATTGTTGCCATTGTGCGTAATGATGGGGGCTATTGTTTGGACAATGGGTGTGATGGCATTCATTGGTGTGCCTATGTACACCATTTCCACGATGTTACCCGTTATCTTGGTCGCGGTTGGAATCGGTGACTCAGTCCACTTTATGAGTAATTACTACAATAAAGTGTTGGAAGATCCATATCAAAAAAGTAGCGATATTGTAATGGCGACATTGCAAGATTTAAGTCGTCCGCTTGTAGTGACAACTGTGACTACAGGGATAGGGTTTTTAGCCCTATTGTTTGCTGAAATGCCTCCTTTTAAGATATTTGGTTTATTCACGGTACTGGGGATAATTTTTAGCTGGTTGTTAACGGTAACGTTCGTTGCTGCAATGTTGACAATAATGAAACCTAAAGTGGCGGGTTATCTTGAGCGCAAGCGATCAATGCGTGTGCACGATGGTCAGGATAGCGTGACTAGAATGTTAGTGAAAATGGCTGGTTTGTTAACGTCATATCCGACGAAAGCCGCAATGTTAGCCGTGGTTTGCGTAGCCATAATTGGAAGCGGAGCATCGCGGTTATACGTAAATTCAAGCTGGATGAGTGACTTTAAAGAAGACAGTGAGGTTGCCCTGTCTACTAATGTTTTGAATGATAAGTTTGACGGTTCAATAACATTGAATGTGGTTGTTGAGGCGGCTGAAGTCGGTGCCCTTAAGTCACCTGAACTGTTGAAAAAGATTGGAGCATTACAGTTGTATGCTGAGAGTATGCCGATGGTGGGTGATAGTTTATCTATTGTCGATTACCTGAAAAGTTTAAACAAAACGCTGCACTCAATGCGAGAAGATTATTACAAGATTCCAGATACTTATGCTGAAGTTGCCGAAGGCTTATATCTGTATTCGGTGTCAGGTCAGCCAGAACTGCTTGATGAAGTAATTGATTATGACTATCGAACCGCTAATATCATGGTGATGATTAAGTCTGATGAGACCATGCACCTGCGGCAGATTATTGATGATCTGGATATATATGCGAAAGAACTATTTTCCGGGACAGGTGTTGAGGTGAATTATGCGGGCACCGGTAATAATTCCTATATTTGGGCGGATTTGCTTATTGATAGCCAGACGGTTGCCTTGTTGTTCTCGAAGCTGGCTATTTTTGTTATGGCAATATTGTTATTTGGCTCAATTGCGGGAGGTGTTGCCATAGTCCTACCTGTTGTTATTACAACCACAATAGTGGCTGGTTTTGCTGGCTGGTTTGGCATTCCATTGGATGTTTCTACTGCTCTGGCTGCCGGGATTGCAATAGGGGTGGGTGTCGATTATGCCGTTCATTATGTATTTCGTTACAAGTTGCATCGTGGTGCCGGGCAAGATCATGAGTTGGCGGTATTAAATACAATGAAGGGTGTAGGCAGAACCATTGTGTTTAATGCGGTTGTAGTGTCTGCGGGTTTTGCAGTGTTGTTGTTGTCCGAGTTTCCGCCACATGCCAAGCTTGGTGTATTCGTGGTTTTTTACATGCTGATAAGTTGCTTGGTTGCTATTTATGTTTTGCCTTTAGTGTTGCAAAGATACGTACCCAAGCAGAGCTGAAATAGATGCTTCGCCTGCCTGTATTTCTGATTTTGATAATGAGCATTTCGCAATCATTTGCGGAGCCGTCACGGTTGTCTGTTGGCACCTATATTGGCTTTCATCGGCCGGCACTTGAAGACTTGGTTGATCATGAGTTTAAGGCGCCAATTGCAGGTGAGGCGGATGTCGTTGATATCGATGGTAATGTCAAAAATAAAATACTGTTTCCTAATCCGTTGCCAAAATTGGGTCTTGGCACAAATGCCGGGTTGGAATTTCTTTGGAAACTGAATGATAAGTACGATTTTATTGTAGGCGGTGGTACCTGGGAGGCCTATAGTCGTGCCCTCGCCGCGGGCGGCTTTTTTTTGCAAGGGCAGTTTTCAGAGGTGGTAAGTGAACGAACTGCAAAGCTCTCATACAATGAATTCTATTTTGGTTTCAAATATAACCTGATTCATTCGCCAAAAAAATATAAAGCATATTATCGTCTTACACTCAATGAGGTTTTCGATATTGATTACCGTGAAGATTTGATTTTCCTTTTTACTTCCGGTGATGCTGATGGGGTAAAGAAAACAATGATACTTGAGTCGCAGGCAACCGGATTAATTATGCTTCAGCCGGGTTTTGGTGTGGATTACTTTGTTCGGGACTGGTTGTCTTTCGGCTTTGATGCCTCCTACATGCTTGGGTTTAAGCGTGTCAATTTGGGTGATGGCAGTAGTAAGGTGGATTTCTTGCCGACGGATAATGTGAACATCTGGTTGCCACAAAGAATAGATCCTGTGACAGGTGATTTGCAATACCTGTCACAAGAGCCGGTCGATAAAGAAGACTACACAACCATGCGATTGAGTTTTGATGGTTGGAAGGCGTTGCTCAAGATGAATATCTATTTCTAATTTTTGTATGAATCGGCCAATTAGAAAAAAAATACGTTTGCTGCCTTGGGTGATGTTTTTTGGCGTTAGTTTAACTGTATTTCCAGTTTGGGCTCAGACTACTTTGGTTGATGCTGGTACGGCAGCGGTAAATGTGAAGCAAATGTTGAATGCCGGACGGCATGCCTTGCAACAAGGCGATGATGCTACTGCTATAAAAATTTATGAAGAAGTGTTGCGGCTTCAGCCAACTTCAGGTGAAACCCTGTACCAACTGGCAATCATTAATTTTCGAAAAAAAGATCATGTTAGGGGGTTTGAACTTATTCATCGTGCGGTTGCGGTCACGCCGGTCGAAAATCCACTGCCAAGACTTGCATTAGCTAAGGCCTTGGCTGAGATTGGTAAGGG
Organism: uncultured Gammaproteobacteria bacterium; assembly: GCA_965602225.1. Taxonomy (GTDB): domain Bacteria; phylum Pseudomonadota; class Gammaproteobacteria; order Tenderiales; family Tenderiaceae; genus Tenderia. Next base: position 17,995 of record CBFCYE010000009.1, read on the forward strand.
GGAAGAGGCAGTGCAGGAATATGAAAAAGCACTGAGCAGTATGGGGCCGGGTTTTCAATATGCAGAACAAACTTCGCTTGAAATGAACCTGCTGCGCCTGAGGCTTGCTGCAGAAAAGCGTGATCGAGATCAGATTAAAGTGATTGGCGCTGAGTTGATGACGCGGCATGCGGGTAATCGAACCATGCTAGAGATCGTGGCGACAATCTATGCTCGTGCGGGTTTGTTTGATGGGGCAAAAACTGCATATGAACAGCTGTTGGAGCAGACGCCTAATAATCCGGCGGTGGCATTTTATCTGGCCGGTGTTTATGAAATGTTGCGTCAGCCAACGATGGCAATCAAATATTATGAACAAGCCATTGTGAACGCCGATGACTCGGGGGCTGAGCGTACCGCCAGAATTAAAATGGGGTTGCTGAAAGCCTTTTCTTACCTGCAAGAGAGTGATAGCGAAAACGCCCATGTTGAGTTCCAAAAAGTGTTGGCGTTGGATGAGAATAATATCATTGCCAATATGAATGTGGCTGGTTATCTGCATAAAAAAAAGGACTATGGTAAGGCTAAGCAGGCCTATCTACGTGTATTGACTGCACAGCCAGATAATCTCGATGCACACTATCGTTTGGCGATAGTCTATCTGGAAGTCGCTGATGCGCTGAATGCAGTGCGTGAACTGGATCTTGTAATTGCTCGTGCGCCAGCCTCAGGCGTTGGTCAGGCCGCGCAGAACACCTTAAGCAAGGTGGCGTCGCGCTGGAATATTGCTGCTGTACGTGCTGTGTTAGCCGAGGAGGTAACCCTAAAAGAAAAATTACAGGAATCTCCTGAAGATGCGGCTACGTTAACGGCTATGGGGGGCATGTTGATGCAGCAAAAACGTCGAGATGAGGCAATTAAATATTTTGAGGATGCCATGCGTGCCGATCCTGGTTATGTTGATGCCTTTCTAAATGCGGGGCTTGTTTATGAGGATGGCCGTGAGCTTGAAAAAGCCATTAAGGCTTATCAGTCTGTGTTGGAGGTGGTGACTGATGCAGAGAAGAAAGCTGTATTGGAACTGAGATTGCTGATAGCGTCGGGCAATTTTGAGATGAAAAATAATGAGCCGAAAAAAGCAGAGGAAAACTTTTTGCAGGCCAATAAAGTTGCGGCCGATGATCTAGGTGTTTTGTGGGGGATAGCTGCATCAATTGGACAGCAGGGTGATTTGAAGAGGGCGATTGAATGGTATCTCAGAATTGTCGATAAGTATCCACAATACCATCGGGCCAGAATGACAGTAGCGTATGTTTATGAGCAGCTGGAGGAGGAGAAGAAGGCTATTGCACAATACAGGGCGGTGAGCTTGCTGCAGGGCGTGCCTCCGGATTTGAAAAAAAGTGCAGTGGCGCGGATGGATTATCTTCAACGTCAGACCAATGGCTTTAGCTATTCCGTTGGTTATTCGCTAGGTTTTAATGACAATTTAAATAGTGCGCGCGAGCAAAAGTATTTTGATTTTAGTTCTAACCTTTATGCCGGGGTGAATTATAAATACAAGCTAAGGAAGGGAATGAAATTGTCGGTCAATGTGACGCCTGCCTATTCGGTTTATCATCGTGCTCAATATGACTTCTTTAACTTTTCCGTTGCGCCGAGCCTGTTATTTGCCAAGTGGGGTTATGACTGGAATGCTGGGCTTACTCAGAGCACGCAATCAAGTGTGCTTAGGCCGGAGCAAAGTTCAACCGTGACACAAACATTAACTGGCGGGGCTAGCTGGAGGAGTGTCGATCAAGTTGGTTATCAGGCCAATATGAGCTATCGGGGTTTTGGTTCGGCAGGGAACTCGTTTTTTGATGCTGACACCGTTACGTTAGGAATAAACCGAAATCATGCCGCCCCAGATAATGCCTACCTGAGCTACGGTTACTCGCTGACCATCAATAATAGTCGCAATGTTGGGGGTAACGATTATGCCTACACCGGGCATGGTGTGAATGGGCGAATTGATAAACGCCTCAATCAATCGCTGTCAGGTTATCTAGATAGTCGTGCCTCACTGAATATGTATCATAATGGTGATTCGGCAACTAATTTCCAGCGTTTTCGTCGTACCCTTAGTTTTGGTTTTGGTGGGGGGGTAAATTACCGTGTCGATTCCTGGGTTAGTGTCTATGCGGATTATCATTTTTCAACTCAGTACTCCAATTTGCCAGTTGGCTTTATCTTTAATGATTTGCAGGCGATAGAAGGACGGCAAAGTGCCTCATTGGGAAGTTTTAGCAAAAACTCCATCAATGCCGGTGTGCGGATGAATTTCTGAGTGGCCTTGTTAGTCGCGTAAACCGTTAAAGGCGTTGACGGCCCAGGCCAGTGACAGGCCTGCAAACACAAACATGATGGCAGCACCAAAACCATAGGTGCTCATGTCCGGAGTGCCCACCAGAACAGCGCGAACAGATTCCACTGCATAGGTGATGGGGTTGATTAGCGAGACCGCTTCTATCCAGCCGGGCATGAATTGTTTTGGCACCATGGCGGTGGAAAGAAACATCAGTGGCAGGGTCATCAGGTTGCCGATCATCACCAGTGGTTCTTCGCGTTGCAGAATAATGGCAAAGCCGTTTGATAATGCTGCCAAGCCAACGCCCAGCAGGAAGATGCTGATCATTGCCAGAAATAGATTGATAGGGTCCAGATTCAGGTTGGCACCAAAGCCCCAAGCCACCAGCATAATGGTTAGGGTTTGTAATACCACCTGTACCGCCGAGTGCATTACCCGGCTAAGGACGATTGCAACGCGCGACACTGGTGACACCAGCATCTTGTCGACTGAGCCAGCAGTGATCTCTCGCAGCAGGCTAACCCCGGACCATGACGAACCAAACAGTGCCGTCATCACCAGAACTCCGGGCACGAAAAAGTCTATGTAGCTACCGCCGTCAGCGGGGGCCTGAACAAAGTTTTTGAACAGCTGGGTAAAGATGATCAACCACAGCAGCGGCTGAATCAGGGTGAATAGAGTCCACAGCGGCATGCGCAGGGTGATCTTGGTATATTTTAGAAACAGGTGCCAGGTATCTGCGAACACGATAACTCTCTCTTTAAAATTCTTTTAGCTTAGGGGCTGGTCTTTATTTATCTTTGTCAGGCTGCTGCCATTTTTGCCAGTCGCCTTGATCTTTGCCGGACCACTGTTGTTGTGGCCAGTCTTGTTGTTTGCCGGATTCTGATTGCTTGTCAGTATCAGACTGCGGCTGTTGCGATTGATCTTTATTGTCCTGCCACTTTTGCCAGTCGTCTTCAGGCGGCTTATCCCGTTGTCCTTGTTTGTTTGTTTCTACCGGACTGCTCTGTTCGCTATGGCCGGTTTCATCTTTCTCCTGCCATTGCTGCATCTTGTCCTGCCAGCCAGCCTTGTCTTCTTCAGAGCCAGACTCTTCAATCTTGTCCTGCCACTTATCCCAGTTCTTTTGCCATTTGCCGCCACCGCCGCCTTTGCCGGCCCACTGGTGCCACCATTCTTCACCTTCTTCTTCCACCGCCTCGTCCAAAGTGGTGCCAGTATATTTCAGGAAGACATCATCCAGGCTTGGCTGTGACAGGGACAGGCTCTTGATGGTCAGTCCTTTGGCTTCAGCAAGATGGACAAGCTTGGGTACAGCGCTGCCGCCGTTGTCGACATATACATGTAGTTTGTCGTTTTGCCAGACCACGTCTTTAATCTCAGGGTCTTCATGCATGGCGAAGGTGAAATCACCAGTCTCGGGACCCTGGCTGTCAAAGTTGAGAATGACGGCATCGCCATGGATATCGTTTTTCAGGGCCTCAGGGGTGTCGATGATCTGAATCTTGCCCTGGTTGATGATCGCTACCCGGTGACTGAGGTGATCCGCCTCTTCCAGATAGTGGGTGGTGAGCAGGATGGTCAGGCCCTGCTCCTTGTTCAGTTTGTTGATGTATAACCACAGATTCTGGCGGCTCTTGATGTCGAGACCCAGGGTTGGCTCATCGAGGAACAATACCTTTGGATTGTGAATCAGGGCGGTGGCGATATCGAGTTTGCGGCGCATGCCGCCGGAATAGGTGGTGACCTGGCGATCGAGGGCGTCGTTGAGTTCAAAGTATTTGGCCAGCTCAACAATGCGTGCCTCTATTTCAGCTGTCTTCATGCGATACAGGCGACCTTGCAGCATCAGGTTTTCCCGGCCAGTGAGAAAGTAATCAACGCCGGTTTGCTGTGCCACCAGGCCGATGGCGCGGCGTACGGCTTCCGGGTTGCTATCAACATTGAAGCCGGCGACCTCTACTTCACCTTCGTCAAAACCGCTGAGGGTGGTGAGGACGCGAATGGTGGTTGTTTTGCCGGCACCGTTGGGGCCAAGCAAAGCAAGGATCTCACCCTGTTTAACCTCTAGTGAGAGGTCGTTGATGGCCTTGTTGCCACCCTCAAAAATCTTGGTTAAACCGCTGACTCGGATCATGAGTTATTCGAACCCTGTACATATAATAGTTGGTCATTATAGCTGGCAACTGATAGAAATATATGGTTTTTCTGTCGTCGCCTCGTGCTTGGGCAAGGCTGTTAGAATAGCGACATTGACGGAGATTGTTTGACATGCGTGTATTAGGAATTGAAAGCTCCTGCGATGAAACCGGCATCGCTATCTATGACAGTGACAAGGGGCTGCTGGCCCATGCCCTGTATAGTCAGATTGAGCTACATAGGGAATACGGTGGTGTGGTGCCCGAGCTGGCCTCGCGTGATCATGTCCGCAAAACGCTGCCCTTGATCAGCGAGGTCTTGCAGCAGGCCGGCCTGAAAAAGGCCGATATCGATGGCGTTGCCTATACCGCCGGGCCAGGCCTGATTGGCGCCCTGTTGGTGGGTGCCAGTATTGGTCGCAGTCTGGCCTGGACCTGGGGCAAACCTGCCGTTGCCGTACATCACATGGAAGGCCATCTGTTGGCACCGATGCTGGAAGAAGAGGTGCCGGAATTCCCTTTTGTTGCGCTGCTGGTTTCCGGTGGCCACACCATGCTGGTGCGGGTTGATGGTGTGGGGCAGTATCAATTGTTGGGCGATACAGTCGATGACGCCGCTGGCGAAGCATTCGATAAAACGGCCAAGTTGCTGGGGTTGGCCTATCCCGGTGGCCCGGCCATTGCCAAGCTGGCCGAACAGGGTAATCCTGAACGCTTCCGTTTTCCTCGTCCCATGACTAATCGCCCAGGCTTGGATTTTAGCTTTAGTGGCTTGAAGACCTTTGCCGTCAACACTTTGGCCGATAATGGCGACGACGAGCAGATCAAGGCTGATATCGCTTTGGCCTTTGAGGTGGCGGTGGTTGAGACCATGGCCATCAAATGTCGTCGAGTGCTGGATCAGACAGGTCTGAAACGGCTGGTGCTGGCCGGAGGTGTTAGTGCCAACCAGCGCCTGCGGCAGCGCTTGGCTGAATTGGCGCAAGGGCATGGCGCGCGGCTCTATTATCCACGGCCAGAATTCTGTACAGATAACGGTGCCATGATTGCCTATGCGGGTTGCTTGCGGTTAATGCGTGGTGAAACCGAGGCCTTGGCCATTCAGGCTAAGGCGCGTTGGTCATTAGAGGCGCTTGATTAGTCCCTGCGAATGAAAAGCTCGCGCGCTTACTCCTGGTAGGCGTGGGCGAATGTAAGGGGTTGGGCTGTGGTTTCTATTTCAACATGGTTTTGAACGCCGTTGGAGAGATGCCATAGTCGGCAAACTTTTTTTGCTTCTTCAACACTGCTGAAGTTTGCAAGGGTGTAGCCATTTTCGGTCATCAGTGTAGCGCTGTCGTCGGGCCATTTTTTGATAATAAAGTGCATAAATACCTCCTGATTATTGTTAGCAGGAAGATTTATAACGCGCTTGTATGACGCTTCTCCTACAGTCGAATGAAGTTTTTATTACATTTAAGATTGAGGTTGAGGTGATTGCTGCCGGTTGCTCTTTTGCGTAATAAAAATAGAGAGGCGGCTGTTTTCCTGGGTTGTCCGCGTATAGGAGGACCTTTTTCTTTGGCTTGCCCCACTAATGTCGGGTGTTATAGGTGGATTTAGGCTATAATCGCGCGTCAAATTTTAGCATTATTTATTTCTGAATTTCTGAGGCCCACCCACCGTGATCGAGAATCTCCGTAATATCGCCATCATTGCTCACGTTGACCATGGCAAGACTACCCTGGTTGACCAACTCCTGAAGCAGTCCGACACTCTCGGTGACCGAGTGCAGCTGGCAGAGCGTGCCATGGACTCCAATGACCAGGAAAAAGAGCGTGGCATCACCATTTTGGCCAAACCGACTGCCATCAAGTGGGGCGAGTATCACATCAACATCGTTGACACCCCAGGACATGCCGACTTCGGTGGTGAGGTTGAGCGCGTACTGTCGATGGTTGACTCAGTATTGTTGCTGGTTGATGCCGTAGAAGGCCCAATGCCGCAGACCCGTTTTGTAACACAGAAGGCACTGGCTCGTGGTTTGAAACCGATCGTAGTGGTGAACAAGGTCGATCGCCCAGCAGCGCGTGCCGCGTGGGCTCTGGATCAGACCTTTGAACTATTCGATCGCCTCGGTGCTACCGATGAACAACTCGATTTCCCCGTGGTTTATGCCTCAGGCCTAAGCGGTTTTGCCGGTATGGAGCCTGACGTGCGCGAAGGCGATATGACACCATTGCTGCAAACGGTTGTTGACCACGTTCATCCGCCACAGGTTGAGTTGGAAGACCCCTTCCAGTTGCAGGTTTCACAGTTGGATTACAACAGCTACACCGGTGTTATCGGTATCGGTCGTATCGCCCGTGGTCGCGTCAAGAACAATACCCAGGTGACTGTTGTTGATATTGAAGGCAAGCGTCGCAACGGCCGTATCCTGCAGTTGTATAGCTTTATGGGCCTGGAGCGCATTGAAGTTGATGAGGCGCAAGCCGGTGATATCGTCTGTTTTACAGGTCTGGATCCACTGAATATCTCGGACACCCTGTGTGATCCAAATGCAGTTGAAGCCTTGGTGCCATTGTCGGTGGATGAGCCGACCGTAAGCATGACCTTTCAGGTTAATAACTCACCGTTTGCGGGTAAAGATGGTAAGTACGTGACTTCACGCCAGATCAAGGAACGTCTTGATCAGGAGCTGATTCATAATGTTGCCTTGCGTGTTGAACAGGGTTCCGATCCAGACAAGTTCCGCGTCTCTGGTCGTGGTGAGCTGCATCTGTCGGTCTTGATTGAAAATATGCGTCGTGAAGGTTTTGAACTGGGTGTTTCGCGCCCTGAAGTTATCATCCGAGAGATTGATGGCGAAGCACAGGAACCATTCGAACAAGTGACCCTTGATGTTGAAGAGCAGCATCAGGGCGGCGTGATGGAGAAACTGGGTGCCCGTGGTGGTGATTTGAAGGACATGGTTCCTGATGGTCATGGCCGTGTGCGTTTGGATTACATCATGCCGGCGCGTGGTCTGATCGGTTTTCGTACCGAGTTCCTGACAGCGACACAGGGTTCAGGTTTGATCTATAGCGTATTTGATCATTACGCCCCGTTTAAGCGCGGTGAATACGGTACGCGTAAAAACGGCGTCATGATCGCCAATGCCACGGGTAAGGCACTGACCAACTCTATCTTTAACCTGCAAGAGCGTGGTCGTATGTTTATTGGTCATGGTACTGAAGTCTATGAAGGCATGATTATCGGTCTGCATTCACGCGACAACGATCTGGTGGTAAATGCATTGAAGGGTAAGCAGCTGACCAACGTTCGTGCCTCTGGTACTGATGAAGCTCAGGTGCTGACGCCGCCGGTTCGACACAGCCTGGAACAGGCGCTGGAGTTCGTAGATGAAGATGAGTTGGTGGAAGTAACACCAAACCACATCCGTCTGCGTAAAAAGCTGCTGACAGAATCTGATCGTAAGCGCACCTCACGCAATAGCTAGTCTTAGTTGTTTAATACATCCCTCTCCCAATTTCGGGGGAGGGGTTGTATATTGGGTATGATCAATCCGCAACCAGGATGCGCCCAATGTCTGATTTATACCCCCATCTCGAAGCCTACGTTAATCACACCTTTGAAGTAGAATCACCGCATAAACTGCATGTAGAAGAATGCGGTAATCCCAGCGGTATCCCGGTTATTTTTGTCCATGGTGGCCCCGGTTCCGGCTGCGAAGCCTATCATCGTCGTTTTTTTAATCCGGACAAATATCGCATCATCCTGTTTGACCAGCGTGGTTGTGGTCGCTCATCACCGCACGCCGAACTAAAAGGCAACAACACCCAGGCCCTGGTTGCCGATATGGAGTTGATCCGCGCAAGGCTGGGTGTCGACAAGTGGGTGGTGTTCGGTGGCAGTTGGGGTTCTACCCTTGGTTTGGTCTATGCCGAGACGCATCCAGAACGTGTGCATGGCTTGATACTGCGTGGCATCTTTCTCTGTCGGCCGAGTGAAATCCACTGGTTTTATCAAGACGGCGCTTCACGCATCTTTCCCGATTATTGGCAGGACTATCTCAAGCCCATCCCCGGGGCTGATCATGTTGACCTGTTGCAGGCCTACTATCGTCAGCTGACGTCTGATAACGAAGTTGAGCGCATGGCCGCCGCCAAGGCCTGGTCGCTGTGGGAAGGCCGTTGTGCCACACTGAAACCATCACAAACCGTGGTGGATCATTTTGGTGACCCGTTTACGGCTTTGAGTCTAGCGCGGATCGAGTGTCACTACTTCGTCAATAACAGCTTTCTCGAAGAGGATCAGATCCTGCGCGATGCCTATAAATTGCATGATATCCCCGGCATCATCGTCCAGGGCCGTTATGACATGGTCTGCCCGATAGAAAGCGCCTGGGATCTGCATAGGGCCTGGCCACAGGCAGAGTTAAAAATCATCGATGATGCCGGCCATTCCGCCAGCGAACCCGGAACACGCAGCGCCTTGGTTGATGCTGCCGATAAGATGGCGGCGCTGTTGGCGTGATCGGCCTGTTACAGCGAGTCAGTGAAGCCAGCGTTATAGTCGAAAATGAAATAGTTGGCCAGATTGGTCGTGGTCTATTGGTGTTGGTAGGTGTCGAGCGCGGTGATTCGGAGGCGCAGGCCGGTCGTCTGTTGGAACGTCTGCTAAGCTACCGCGTCTTTCCTGATGCCGATGACAAAATGAATCTCAGCCTTGCAGATATAAAAGCTGAGTTGTTGCTGGTGCCGCAATTCACCCTGCCAGCCGACACCCGCAAAGGCACCCGCCCCAGTTTTACCCCAGCGGCAGCACCGGCAGAAGGTGAGCGGCTGTTTAATTATCTAGTTGAAAAAGCACAACAGCAGCATGAAAAAGTAGCGACCGGTTTATTTGCTGCGGATATGAAAGTAGCGCTGGTGAATGATGGGCCGGTGACCTTCTGGTTACAAGTGCCGCCAAGTCGTAGTGAAGTTTGTTAAGCCCCGGTCGGGGTTATCTGAAATCAAGTATAATTCGGTTGACGATTGAAATGCCCAGGGGGTTGGGAATGTGTAGGCGTATTATTTTTGCGGGCGTGTTTGCCCCGCTGTTATTGCTGGGCTGTCAGGCTGATCAGTCAAGTGATGCCGTTCAGGTTGATGAGACTTTAAATCTAAGTCGTGACGAAGTCGACAATGCAGATATATTGCCTGAGATAGTAGATACCGGTAGCAATAGTGAACCTCTGGATAATGTTGCCTATATCGAGACCTTCTTGGCAGAAGGTCAACGCAAGTTGTCATCAAGCACCAATACCTCAGCAATGGCTGATTTTCAGCAATCCCTGCTGCGCTATGCCTTTAGCGATTATGTTAGTCATGCGTCAACAGAGCTGAACTTTGTCTCGGCCCCCTTCGATCAGCAGCAGTTGCTGGCCATAATTGCATTGGGTGCTGACGGAACAAGCTTGCAAGCCTTGTCGAAGGCCGGCAATCTTGAGCTGGCCGATATGGAAGTGCAATTAGCTTTCAACGACAAAGATCAACAGCTCGATGCTTTAGGTTCAGTTGAGCGGCAAGGTTTTCTCTGGGGACAAGAGCGTTATAAATTTTCGCATCAATACCTTCAAAATCAAGACGAACTCTACGGTCCTCAAATGAACGGACTGGATTTTCAGGCTGCGTCGGCCCTTGCTCAGACTACAGTCAGCGAAGCGTTGGGCGGTCAGCTTGAACTGACGGAGATAGATGATCGTAGTCGCCTGGTCGCAGCTCAAACCAGTCAGCTTGATGCAGCGTGGTCAGCGGAGCTTAAGGTTGAACCTGCTCGTGGGCGCTTTGCCGTGTTGAAAAATGATGAGCAACGCTGGGTAGATATGGTACGTATTGACGGCATGATGAATGTCATCGAGGCGGATGACTATCGTGCTGTGGAGATTCCTCTGGTTGATAGCGAACTTTCCCTCTTGTTGATTACGCCTGCATTAGGTGAATTCGATAATCTGCGTAGCCGATTTGACCAGACGTTTCTGCAAGAGCAGTTAGAGAAACTTGCCCCCGCCCAGACAACTGCGATGGTGCCTCTCTTTGAGATCGACCGAAAACTCACTAAGAACGAGATGCCTGATCTAGGGGTTGCGTTACTAGGCCCTGAAGCTCCGAAAGTGGTATTTGATGAGAATGGCGTGCCGCAATGGGTGCTAAATGATGAAGGTGTGTACGAAGTGTTAGTGGTGGAGGCCGAGGTTGATCCTGACGCTGTGGCAAATTTTTCTGGCGTCAATGATGCGGGTTATCTCTACCTTTTGCCTCCCAGGCAGCGGATAGCTTTTAATCTGGGCGAGACGGGGGTTAATAGTCTGACTGCAAGCGCAGTGGTGCACGAGGCGACCGAAAATGAACCTAGTTGGTTGTTTAATAATCCATCTCAGTCAGGTTATGCTGGTTTTTCCATGTTTAGCTCTGATAACACAACTTTATGGCCATCTGAAAAAAGTTGTTTCTATCCTCCGGATCAGCGCCCCTTTCTTTTTGCTGTTTATTCCCGCCAGTCACAAACCTTGCTCCACCTTGGGCACGTGGTGGAACTTAGCGGCGCTAAGGTTGATCCTGACTGGATGGTAAGTAGCTATAGTGATTGCGGTGATAGCCCGCCGCCGGTGCAGATTTATCAATACTCGGAAAGCCTGCAATGTGATGTGGAGAGTGGTGTTTCACTTGCGGATATGAACGCTAATCTGATCAATGCCGGTATCGACGTGCTTGAATCTAGTGAGGGACATGATGGTCTATTTCGTATCCAATTATGTGGTTCAGAAACGGGAGAGATTAATATTTTTACCATTTCTGCGGTTGATGTTCCTTTGGCAGAGAGTCTTGGTTTTTACCGTTTATCATTGTTGTCCTTGTGGTAGATGTTGATCTATTGATAGCGGAATCAGTTAAGATAAAAGCTCGCCCTTGGCGGGCTTTTTGGTTTTTAGGGAGTGATGCGTGGCGACTTACGCTATCGGTGATATTCAAGGTTGTTTCGATGAGTTGCAGCAGCTGTTGGCGCAACTCAATTTTGATCAAGCCAATGACCAATTGTGGTTTTGTGGTGACCTGGTTAATCGTGGCCCGAAGTCATTAGAGACGCTGCGCTTTGTCAAAGGCCTGGGTGATGCCGCAGTCACTGTGCTGGGTAATCATGATCTGCATTTGTTGGCCAAGGCGGAAGGCTTTGGTAAGCGGTTGAAGCAGGACACTTTGGATGAGATTCTCAATGCGCCTGATTGCGACGAGTTGATGTTTTGGCTGCGTCATCAACCCCTGCTGCATCACGACAGTGAGCTGGGTTATACGATGGTTCATGCCGGTTTGTCGCCGCAGTGGGATTTGCTCACGGCCCAAGCCTGTGCCCGTGAACTGGAAAACAAACTGCGTGCAGATGATTATCATGAATTTATCCAGGTAATGTATGGCAACCAGCCGGATCAATGGTCGGATGAATTGACGGGTGTGGATCGCTGGCGTTTCATTACCAATGTTTTTACCAGGTTGCGATTTTGTTATCCAGATGGACGTTTGGAACTTAAGGCTAAGGGTGAGCTTGGTACACAAAAGGCGGGCGCGCTGCCGTGGTTTAACGTGCCTGGTCGCAAGACAGAGAATGAGCGTATTGTATTTGGCCACTGGTCGACCCTTGGTGTGGGTGAAACAAACAATGCCTTGTCATTAGATGGTGGTTGTTTGTGGGGGGGGCAGTTGGTGGCGGTGCGTCTTGATCAGGATGTGCCAGAGTGGTCTACAATAGACTGTGAAGGGGCGTGCCAATCAGGCTAGTCTTTTGGCGTTGTGCTGTAAGAACAGGGAGGTTCTTGATGCATCTATCTAGTAAACGGTTATTACCTTTTTTATTGTTGGCCCTGGTGATTTCGGGCTGTGCCTCTAATGGTATTTATCGAAAAGAGTTTTCCAGTTGTGTGGCTTCAGCGCAGCAGTTCTGCGAAGACCATGCCATCCAGTTGCATCAAGCAAAGACAGATCAAGAATATTTGATCAGCTTTGTTGAGATCGATGACCAGGGCCAGCTGCGCAATCGTAAGCAGATGCAGTCGGTACTGGATGAACTCTACATGATGGCGGCCAATGATAGTCTGCTGATCAATGTCTTTGTTCATGGTTGGCACCATAGCGCCAAACCTCAAGACCCAAATGTGGAAAGTTTCAAAGCCAGTCTGGCGCAGCTGAGTCAGTTGGAAAGCCAGCTTAGCGCGGGACAGAAAAAACAGCCGCGCAAGGTGGTGGGTGTCTATGTTGGTTGGCGTGGTGAATCCATCGACGTGCCGTATTTGAATAATATTACCTTCTGGGATCGTAAGAGTACGGCACAAGAGGTGGGCCATCTTGGTATGGATGAATTGCTGCTCAGGCTGGAAGAGATCAGCAATGTTAAAAACACCCAAGAGCCACCGATCAAGAGTCGCCTGGTGATTGTTGGGCATAGCTTCGGTGGTGCGGCGGTTTACAGTGCTACCTCACAGATCCTGGCGAGTCGCTTTGTTGATAGCCGTGCAGAAAAAAACTTTACCGATACCGCCAAGGGTTTTGGTGATCTGGTGGTATTGCTCAATCCTGCCTTTGAGGCGCTGCGTTATGCGCCGCTCTATGATCTAGCTCAGGCTCGTTGCAGTTACTTCCCCGAACAACAGCCACGGCTGGTGATCTTGACCTCAGAAGCGGATAAGGCAACCAAGTATCTGTTTCCGATGGGGCGAATCTTTTCTACCTTTTTTGAAACACACGGCCCCGTCAATCGTGATGATTGTCGACGACCTGTCAGCTATCATGAAGGGGCGGCGGACAGAAGTACGGTGGGTCATTTTAAACCGCTGTTGACGCATGAGCTGCGTCCCGCTAGTCAGGCGAAAAAGACAGCCTACGCTGAAGCGTCTGGCGTTTGGCGTCAACAACAAGAAGGTGGCGTGCAGCAATACGGCGCCACCGAGTTAATACATCTGGGCAAGACGGTAGTGCGCAATCCTTTTCTCAATATCAAAGTCGATAGCGAGTTGATCAGCGATCATAATGACGTCTTTGGTGAAGAGATTCTCGATTTTTTGCGGCAGCTGATTGTGATTTCGACACAGGAGTAATGCCAATATAGAAGTGGTCTGTAGTCAGGTTGATTCGGCGCTAAATTGCTCTAGTGCATTGATGGTTGCGGTGACACATTGGCTGGTGCGGGCAATGGTCTCTGTCAGCGCCTCATGTTGTGATTGCGTGATCTGCTCTTCTATCGTCATCGCCAACTGCTGTAGCTGAATCGCGCCAATATTTCCGGCGGAACCTCTTATTGCATGGGCAAGGGCCTTGACCTGCTCCAGGTCTTGCTCGGCATTGGCACTTTGCAAGGCAATGACCTTGCTGCTGCAGGATTGAATGAACAGGCTTTTAAGCTGGTCAAATCCATCTCCCATCAGTTTTTGCATCTGGCGTAGTTTGTTCAGATCAAAAATGGTTTGTGATATCTCCATTGCCAATACCTTGTTGAAGTTAGCTTTAATGATAGACGATGTTTCTAGTTCGGTATCGGAATCTGCTTCAGTACAATTTGAGAGTAGTGCCGTTGATGAGTATAGCTGCACGCTGGTCAATGTTGATGTGTTTTGTTAAACGAAGGAAATGATAAAGGCTCCTACTGGGAGGCTTTGGGTAAAGGTAAATGTTGTTGCTGAGAGCTGGTTATTTCAAGTCGCCGGTAACGCTGCTTTTCTTGGCTTCAGGTAAGCGAGGTATGCTGATTTCAGGAAGCTCACCGTTCAAACTTTGCAAAAATGCCACTACGTCGGTTACCTCCCTTTCGCTCAATTTTATATCAAGCTGGGTCTTGGCCATGACTCGAACAGCTTCATCCAGGCTTTTTACCGAGCCATTGTGGAAATAGGGCGCGGTCAGGGCAATATTGCGCAGGCTGGGGACTCGCCATTTGTTCATGTCGGTTTTGGCCTTGGTGATGTCATAGCGACCTTTGTCTGAGTTCAGGTCATATTTTGTGTCGTATTTACTGCTGTAGGTAGGGAATTTTTGATAAAAGCCCTGGCCGATGGGCAGGGTTGGGCCGGCAAAGTTGGCACCGCTGTGGCACCCTTTGCAACCCGTTCGTTCAAATACATGTTTACCGCGCTGGGCTTGTTTAGGCAGGGCTGACTTATCCCCCGCCAGATAGCGGTCGTAAGGGCTGTTGGGGGTGATTAGGGTGCGCTCGAAAGCGGCAATAGCCTTGGCCATGTTGTTGTAGCTGACAGCATTCGAGATTCCGAAGACTGTCTTAAATTGTTCAACGTAGCCAGGGATTGAGTTCAGGCGCTCAACAATTGCCGCTTCGCTGGGCATACCCATTTTGAGCGGGTCGATAGGTGGGCCCTTGGCCTGTTCTTCCAGGGTGCCGGCGCGGCCATCCCAGAATAGAGCGCTGTGAAAGGCGGCGTTCCATACAGTTGGGGCGCTTCTGCCACCATGCTGGCCGCCGATGCCTGCGGAGGTGGCGCGATTGTCGGTGCCGCTGGATGTGATGTCGTGGCAGGAGTTGCAAGAGACTGTGCCATCTACGGAAAGGCGTGGATCAAAGAAAAGCTGTTTACCCAGTTCAACCTTTTCTGTGGTGGTGGGATTGTCGGCCGGGGTGGGTACTGTCTTGGGCAGTGTGTCGGCGCTGACTAGGTTGCTGGCCAGTAATGTGGCTGCGGCAGTATATAAGAGTGCGCTGATCTTTCTCTGTTTCATATTCAAAGTACTTCCTACAGGGGTGATCAATTACTTTTTTATAATTATTTGTGACGTCTTTATTGCTGGTTGCTAAATCTGGATTTTGTCTAAGTTTAGCTTGATGGCTATATTAACCTTTTCTTAAGGTTTATATCTGATTTTATTTACTGAATTTGTACCAAAGTTGTTCTGGCGGCTGTTTAAGGCAATAAAAAAGAGGTATTAAGGCCTTTTAGCAGCTGCAAAGTCAGTCATGAGGTTTCAGGTGCTGGTATGGAGTGTTGCTGCGGGGCTGCCTAGCTTGGGGTGGTCGTTGTATTGCCCACATACCAAATCATCTTCAAGCGGGATAAATAGGGGGGAAGGTCAAATCCACCAGCAATCCGCAAGATGGGGACTTCGTCTTTATTTTTGGCAGTGAGAAACGGGGCTGTGTTTTTGGTGAAGCGCTTTTTGTTTTTTGCGCCAGTTAATTGTGATTTGGGCGCAAGAGTAATAGCTAGACATTGTTGGATATTGTTAGGGGGGGGGCGTAGTTAATAAACTAGCTATGTAGGAAAAACGGGGCGCTGTACGCACCCCAGAGTATGGAAGGGAAAAAGCTATTTCAAATCACTAGCCAGGCTGCTGTTAACCAGCTTAGGCAGGTGTGGCACGCTGATTTCAGGACGCTCACCATTCAGACTTGTCAGAAACGCGACTATATCGTTTACCCTTTTTTCACTCAATTTCAGATTGAGTTGGGTCTTGGCCATGATACGCACGGCTTCATTCAAGGTTTCGATTGATCCATTGTGGAAATAAGGGGCGGTCAGGGCGACATTGCGCAGGCTGGGGACACGCCATCTATTCATATCCTTTTTGGCTTTAGTGACTTCAAAGCGACCTTTGTCTGAGCTCAGGTCATACTTCTTGTTGTACTCACTTTTGTAATTAGGAAATCTTTGATAGTAGCCCTGGCCGATGGGTAGGCTTGGGCCAGCGAAGTTAGTGCCACTGTGGCAGGTGTTGCAACCTGCCTGTTCAAATAGTTTTTTACCGCGCAGGGCCTGTTCGGACATGGCTGTTTTCTCGCCAGCAAGAAAACGGTCATGAGGGCTGTTTGGCGTGATTAGGGTGCGCACGAAGGCGGCAATGGCCCTGGCCATGTTGTCGTAGCTAACTGCATCTTTGTCGCCGAAGGCTGTCCTGAATTGTTCGACGTAACCGGGGATGGCGTTTAGACGTTCGACCACTGACGCTTCACTGGGCATGCCCATCTGGAGGGGGTTTAGTAGTGGTTCTTTGGCTTGTTCTTCCAGGGTGGCGGCACGGCCATCCCAGGATAAGGCGGTGAGGAAGGCGGCGTTCCAGATAGTGGGGGCGCTTCTGACGCCTTGTCGGCCGCTAATACCGGCTGAGGTGGCGCGGTTATCGGTGCCGCTGGACATGACGTTGTGGCAGGAGTTACACGATACAGTGCCGTCAATCGAGAGGCGAGGGTCAAAGAAAAGCTGCTTACCCAGTTCAACCTTTTCTGCGGTGGTAGGGTTGTCGGCTGGCGTCAGTACTGTTTTTGGCAGTATTCCTGCGTTGGCAAGGCTGCTACTCAGTAACGCGGCTGCAGTATAGCCAAAAAGCTTGTTGAGCTTGATCTGAATCATCATGTTTGGATGTTCCTACAGGGCTTGCGGAAAGCTTGAGACTGCTAATGCTGGGGGGCAATAATAATACCAGATGGAATATTAGTCAATCTGAATATTCTTTTTTATAGTGAGGGGTCAAGATAACCTATTGATTAATTGATGTTTAATATTTTCGCGGAAATATGCTTTACGTCGTTTAAGGCAATAAAAAAGGGCCGTTGAGGCCCTTTTTTGTGGTTAGCGACCGGAAAGCCAGTCACGAGGTTTGAGGTACTCGTCATAGAGTTTTGCCTCAGGGCTGCCCGGCTCGGGCTGGTAGTTGTATTGCCAGCGAACTAATGGCGGCAGCGACATCAGGATAGATTCGGTACGGCCACCGGTTTGCAGGCCAAACAGGGTGCCGCGGTCGAAGACCAGGTTGAACTCAACATAGCGGCCACGGCGATAGAGCTGGAAGTCGCGCTCGCGTGAGCCGTATTCAATATCTTTGCGGCGGGCGACGATGGGGCGGTAGGCCTTGATGTAGTGGTCGCCGATGCTTTGCATGAAGGCAAAGCTTTTTTCAAAGCCCCATTCGTTGAGGTCGTCGAAGAATAGTCCGCCGACGCCACGGGTCTCGTCACGGTGTTTGAGATAGAAATACTCGTCGCACCATTTTTTGTATTTGGGGTAGACGTCTTTGCCAAAGGGTTCGCAGGCATCACGGCTAACGCGGTGCCAATGAATCACATCATCTTCAAATGGGTAGTAGGGGGTCAGGTCAAAACCGCCGCCAAACCACCAAATTGGTTCTTCGCCCTCTTTCTCGGCAATGAAAAACCGGACATTGGCATGAGAGGTCGGGATATAGGGGTTGCGTGGGTGAATCACCAGTGAAACGCCCATAGCCTGAAACTGACGGCCTGCCAACTCAGGGCGATGGGCCGTGGCTGAGGCTGGCATCTTGTTGCCGAAGACGTGGGAGAAGTTGACGCCGGCCTGTTCAAACACCGCGCCATCGGTGAGGACGCGGGTGCGACCACCGCCGCCCTGTTCCCGTTCCCAGGCGTCCTCGATAAACTGGGCGCCGCCGTCTTCGGCTTCGAGTTCATTGCAGATGTTGCTTTGCAGTCGCAGCAAATATTCTTTGACGGCGTTGATGTCGGGTGCGCTCATGGTGTTCTTCTCTATAATCTTTAGCTAATTTGGTTGACAGATTCTATCAGGTTTCAGGTGCCGCGGAAGACCTTGTCGCTAAGCAAGTCACGGATTTCACTTGGTTTGTTATCGGTATGAATAGGTGCGTGAAGTAGGTAATCAAGTTTGTTTTGGAAGTAGCGCTTTACGGTTAGTGCTGATCTGGCGGGTGGCAGTCCGGCCGGATTGGCACTGGTGGAGACGATGGCGCCAGCAAAGTGATTGCATAGTTTGCTGGCGATGGGGTGCGAGGTCAGGCGCACGGCGATAGAGTCGTGTCGGCCCGTAAGCCAGCTGGGCGTGTGTTTGCGTGCCGGGACTATCCAGGTGGTTGGTTGTGGGGTCTTTGTTTGAAGCTTTTGCAGTAGTTCAGCATCATCGACATCGATGTATGGCCGCAAGTGTTCAAGTTGGGCTCCGATCAGGATCAGCCCTTTTTCGACCGGACGCTGTTTCAGTGTCAGCAACTCTTCAATGGCATCGGGATTGAGTGGATCACAGCCCAGGCCATAAACCGTTTCGGTGGGGTAGGCAGTGATGCCGCCGCCGCGTAGGGCGGCGACGGCTTGGCGGAGTTGCCAGGGGGTCATGGCCGGTTACTGTTTTTTTTCACGGGCAATGGCGCGATAACCGATGTCTCTGCGCATAAACATGCCGTTCCAGCTGATCTTGCCAGCCAGAGCGTAGGCCTTGGCCTGTGCTTCGGAGACGCTGTTGCCCAGTGCGGCGGCGCACAACACGCGACCACCCGCAGTGACCACCTGACCATCTTTTTCGGCGGTGCCAGCGTGAAAGATCTTGGCATCTGCAGTATCCGCACCTGCCAGACCGTTGATGACATCACCCTTGCCATAATCACCGGGGTAGCCACCTGCCGCCAGCACTACACCCAATGCGGCGCGTTTATCCCATTCAGCACTGGCCTGATCGAGTTTGCCATCCAGGGCCAGGTTGCAGAGTTCAACCAGGTCGGATTTGAGGCGCATTAAAATTGGCTGGGTTTCGGGGTCGCCGAAGCGGCAGTTGTATTCGATTACCTTGGGGGTGCCGTTGCTATCAATCATCAGGCCGGCGTAGAGAAAACCAGTGTAGGGGTTGCCTTCGGCGGCCATGCCGGCAACGGTGGGCTCGATCACTTCAGACATGATGCGCTCATGGATTTCAGGGGTGACAACAGGGGCTGGTGAGTAGGCACCCATGCCGCCGGTATTGGGGCCGCTGTCGGCTTCGCCAACGCGTTTGTGATCCTGAGAGGAGGCCATGGGCAGAATGTTTTTGCCATCTACCATGCAGATAAAACTGGCCTCTTCGCCATCGAGAAACTCTTCGATAACAACGCGGTGGCCTGCCTCACCAAAGGAGTTGCCTGCCAGCATGTCTTTGACTGCGGCCTCGGCTTCTTCAATAGTCATGGCAACGATAACGCCTTTACCTGCAGCCAGGCCATCGGCCTTGATGACGATTGGCGCGCCCTTTGCTTTTAGATAGGCCAGCGCGGGTTCGATCTCGGTGAAGTTTTGATAGTCAGCAGTGGGGATGTTGTGGCGGGCGAGAAAGTCTTTGGTAAAGGCCTTTGAACCTTCTAACTGCGCCGCACCTTCGGTGGGGCCAAAACAGCGCAGGCCAGCAGCCTGGAAGGCATTGACCACGCCGATGACCAGAGGAACTTCGGGGCCGACGATGGTCAGGGCGATGGTCTTGTCCTGGGCAAACTTTACCAGTGCGCTTATGTCTTCGGCGCCGATGGCAACGTTTTCCAATTTAGCTTCAGACGCAGTGCCAGCATTACCTGGTGCAACAAATACCTTGTCCACGTTTGGCGACTGCGCCGCCTTCCATGCCAGGGCGTGCTCGCGCCCGCCGCTGCCTATTACCAAGAGCTTCATTTTGAGTATGATTCCTGAGTGTTTTTATTGGGGAAAATAAGGGCATATTCTACCGCAACAACCCTCATCCGAATACCAGCTTTGGACTGGGCTGGATGTGGTTTGGGTGGTAGAATTGGCCCGATTGTTAAAAAAGTCTTAAGGGTGGATGGCTAGTTGGTTTGGCCAATAATAATATTTAGATTTACGGGTTATTGTTAGCAAGGGGATTAAACGGATGTTTAGAACGTATCGAGTGCTGAGCGCTGGTGTGTTGCTGTGGGCTGGTTCCTTTTCATTGGCCTCAGCGGCTGTTTTCAACGTGAATATCGTGGCAGATGTGGTCGACAATGACATCACTGATGGTGTTTGTATGACAGCGGTTGGTGATTGCAGTCTGCGTGCTGCGATTCAACAGGCCAACGCAACTCCTAGTGCCGATGAGATTAACTTGATCAATAGTTTGTATAAGTTTTCTCTGGCGGGTTACCAAGATGACGTGGCGCTGAGCGGTGATCTGGATGTTCGCAGTGACATCACTGTTAACGGTAACGGTGCAGTGATTGATGCTATGAAACTGGACAGGATCTTTCAGGTGCATGGCGACGGTAGTCTGGTTCTGAATGAAATAACTGTCCGTAATGGCCTGGTTCAGTTTGGCGCGGGCTGGGGTGGTGCGGGTATCGATGTCAGTGGTGGCCAGTTAACCGTCAATGACAGTAATGTCACGCTCAACTACGCCTTTGCTATGGGCGGTGGCATCAGTAACTTTAACGGCACCGTGACACTCAATCGTTCTGTGATTGATCAGAATAAGTCAGATGGCCAGGGCGGTGGGATCTTTAATCAGGACGGCCAGCTCACCATCAATGACTCTGAGATTAGTGCTAACGGTGGGGCGCGTTTTTTTGGTGGTGGCATCTATAACTCTGCCATGGCCGAGGTGCTAGAAATCAACAATAGTACAATCACCGGTCATGCTGTGTTTGTTGACGGTGGTGGTATTTATCACCTCTTAGGCGGTCTGAAAATCACCAATTCAACCATTAGTGGTAATACCGCTGGCCGTAACGGTGGTGGCCTGTTTATTCATAATGGCAGCTCCAATAACGGTGAAACGCATGAACTGCTCAACGTCACCATTGCCAATAATAATTATGGTCTTTTTGTTGAAGGCACAGTTTTGCTCGAGACTGCCAATACGATAATTGCGGATAATACCCGGCAGGATTGTGTTTTTAATAGTACGGATTCTGAACTCGTTTCACTGGGGCATAATCTGGATGCCGATGGCACTTGTACCTTGTCGGCAGACACTTCCAGTTTTAGTAATGCGTTAGCTGGCCTGGCGCCATTGACTGGTAATGGTGGTGTTACCCGCACCCATGCATTGCTTGCTGGTAGTGAGGCCCTTGACGCTGGTGATGATCTCCTTTGTCCTCTGAATGACCAGCGTGGTTATACGCGCCCAGCGGCTGATTGTGATATTGGTGCCTTTGAAGTCGGGGCTGTGCAGGGCGTTGTGCAGTCAGCCCCGCCTGCAAATCAGGGTTCATCAACCACTAATACCGCTCCTATAGCCTTTAACCAGCCGTTGGTGGTGAATGCTGGTGGGGTGGTGACAGGCGTGTTTAGCGCTGTTGATGTCGATGGCGATGTGCTGACTTTTTATCAGATTGATCAGCCCCCAAGTCAGGGCGACGTGGGCCGTGGTCGGACGGAGTTGATTCCTGGTGAGTTTATTTATACGGCCAGTGCCAGTGCCACGGGCACAGATTCGTTTACGTTTTATGTTTGTGACGCATTGGATGCTTGCTCAGAACCGGCAACAATCAGCATTACCTTTGGCAGTGAGCCAATTGCCGGTGAGATGGTGGTTGAGTTGGCGTCAGGGACATCGGCTGTGGTGTCGCCGCTTACTGTGGTCGCTCCGAGTAATCTGGATGTGACTACGGCGGACTTTGACTACAGTAAGCCGTTTGGGGTGTTTTATTTTGATGTTCAGGATATTCCAACGGCGGCTGATCTGGAGACAGGGACGGTGGTTGTGATTCAGTTGCCGCCTGAGTCGGTGATTAGTGCTGATGCGGTGATCCGTAAGCTGGATGTTACCGGGGTGTGGCGAACACTGCAGAGTGAGCCAAGTACAGTTGTCTCGACTGGGGTGATTGATGTGGTGGCCAAGACTCTGACCCTGATCCTGCGTGATAACGATATGTTTGATGCTAATCCGGAGCTGGGTGTGATTCGTGACCCGGTTGCGATAGCGGTGTTAAAGAGTATTGACCCTAGTGTTCAGGATTTGCAGGCAACGGTTGCTGTGCCTGTTGTCGTGCCTGAGCCAGCACCTGAGCCAGCACCTGAGCCAGCACCTGAGCCAGCATCTGAGCCAGCACCTGAGCCAGCACCTGAGCCAGCATCTGAGCCAGCATCTGAGCCAGCGCCTGAGCCGGCACCTGAACCAGCGCAGACTGAAGATGCATCTGCTGTTGTGGATGAACAGCCGCAGACTGAGATATCAAGTGGCGACTCTGGCGGTGGCGGTAGTTTTAATCCGTTGCTGCTAGCCGGCTTTGGTCTATTGATGTTGCTGCGTCGTAAGTTTTGTTAATACGTGTTTACGATAAGCAATAAAAAAGCCCGCTGATGCGGGCTTTTTTATGTGTCACGTTTTGTGCTTAATGGCGGAAGTGACGCATGCCGGTAAATAGCATGGCCATGCCGTGTTCGTCGGCAGCAGCGATGACTTCATCGTCGCGCATCGATCCGCCGGGCTGGATGATGGCGCTAATGCCTGCTGCCGCTGCGGCATCAATGCCGTCACGGAAAGGGAAGAAGGCATCTGAAGCCATTACCGAGCCCTTTACTTCCAGACCTTCGTCGGCAGCCTTGATGCCGGCGATCTTGGCGCTATAGACGCGGCTCATCTGGCCGGCGCCGACACCGATGGTCATGCCGTTGTTGGCGTAGACGATGGCGTTGGATTTGACGAACTTGGCTACCTTCCAGCAGAAGGCCAGGTCTTTCAGCTCTTGTTCGCTGGGAGTACGTTTACTGACCACTTTTAGGTCTTCGACGCTGACCATGCCGTTGTCGCGGGTCTGGATCAACATGCCGCCAGTGACGCGTTTATAGTCCAATTCTGCCTGGCTGCCACCCCATTGGCCGCAGGCCAGCAGACGAACATTTTTCTTTTCGGCAACGATTTCGACAGCGGCATCGCTGACGCTGGGGGCAATAATGACTTCGACAAACTGACGTTCGACGATGGCCTTGGCGGTTGCTGCATCGAGTTCGCGGTTGAAGGCGATGATGCCGCCAAAGGCCGAGGTTGGGTCGGTCTTGTAGGCGTTGTCATAGGCTTCTAACTGACTATCGGCAATAGACACTCCACAAGGATTGGCGTGTTTGACGATAACGCAGGCGGGTTGATCAAACTGTTTGATGCATTCCAGTGCCGCATCGGTATCTGCGATGTTGTTAAAGGAAAGTTCTTTGCCTTGCAGTTGTATGGCGGTGGAAATGCTGGCTTCGTGGGCCTGGCTTTCAACGTAGAAGGCAGCCTGCTGGTGCGGGTTTTCACCGTAGCGCATGTCCTGCATCTTGATGAACTGGGCGCTGAAGGTGCGTGGAAAGGCGTTGCGATCGTTGTTGCTGTGGCCGCCGTCACTGATGCTGCCGAGGTAGTTGGCGATTGCGCTGTCGTAGGCGGCGGTGTGTTCAAATGCCTTGCAGGCAAGGTGAAAGTGAGTCTCGAAACTCAGAGCACTGTCGTTCTCCTGCATTTCATCAAGGATAACGCCATAGTCTGTAGCGTCGGTGATGATGGCGACGTCTTTGTGATTTTTGGCGGCGGCACGAACCATGGTTGGGCCACCGATATCGATGTTTTCGATGGCCGTGGGCAGGTCGCAATCAGGCTTGGCGACGGTCGCTGTGAATGGGTAGAGATTGACTACGACCATGTCAATGGTGTTGATGCCGTGTTCGGCCATGATGTTGTCGTCAATGCCGCGACGACCGAGGATGCCGCCGTGAACCTTGGGGTGTAGGGTCTTGACTCGGCCCTCCATCATTTCCGGGAAACCGGTGTAGTCAGAGACCTCGGTCGCATCGATATTGTTGTCGGCCAACAGTTTGTAGGTGCCGCCGGTTGAAAGTATCTCGACATTCATATCGCTCAGTGCTTGAGCAAATTCTACTATGCCGGTTTTGTCGGAAACACTGATGAGTGCACGTTTGATGCTGGCCATAATGTTGTTGTCCAAAATGTTTAAGAAATAGTGTTAGCCCGGAAGGGATGTGATGGGATCCGGACGGGGAATTCTTGCGGCTGAGTTATACCGGTGTTGTTAATCTAGCAGGCCGTAGAGGCGAAGTTTTTTGCGTAGGGTGCTGCGGTTAATGCCGAGGATTTCGGCCGCTTTTGATTGGTTGCCACGGCAGCGATCCATGATGGCAGTGAACAGGGCTTGTTCGACTTCACCAATCATCATCTCATATAGATTGCCGCCTGGCTCTTCACCTTCCAGGTCGTCAAAGTAGTTATTTAGGGCGACATGGGCTGCATTGCGAAGCGGCTGTCTACGGCGCTCTTTAAACGGCTTGGGCGCGTCGTCACTCACTACGGTCATTTCAGGCTGCCTGTTGTATGTCCTGTTGTACACGCTCAAAGAATTCCTCGGTCATTTTCAATTGTTCTTCAATGCTGTCTACTCGATTGACTGCTTGGCGAAAGGCGCCGCCGTTACGCTGGCCTTTGCTATACCACGAGATGTGTTTGCGAGCCATGCGCACGCCGGTGTGCTCGCCGTAAAAATCATAGAGATTGTGCAGGTGGCCGATCAGGATGTCGCGCACTTCCATGACGGAAGGTTCCTGCAGTTTTTCACCTGTTTTGAGAAAGTGTTCAATCTCGCGGAAGATCCACGGCCGACCCTGGGCGGCACGGCCAATCATGATGCCATCGACACCAGTGCGCTCGAGCACAAACTTGGCTTTTTCCGGGCTGGTGATGTCGCCATTGGCAATTACCGGGATAGCGATGGCCTGTTTAATCGCGGCGATGGTGTCGTATTCGGCATCGCCACGGTAGGCGCAGGCGCGGGTGCGACCATGTACAGCCAGGGCCTGGATGCCGGATTCCTGGGCAATATGGCCGATATTGACACCGTTGCGGTTGGCGGTGTCCCAACCGGTGCGAATCTTGAGTGTGACCGGTATGTTGACGGCGCCAACCACCGCTTCGAGAATTTGTTTGACCAGGGTTTCGTGCTGCAACAATGCAGAGCCAGCGGCGACATTGCAGACCTTTTTGGCTGGGCAACCCATGTTGATATCGATGATCTGGGCGCCGTTGTCGGCGTTGTAGCGGGCTGCTTCGGCCATCAAAGCTGGGTCGGCACCCATGATCTGAACCGATTTTGGCTCAGTCTCACCTTCATGGTTGGCGCGGCGCTTGGTCTTTTCGCTACCCCATAACAGAGAATTGGACGACACCATCTCGGATACGGCCATGCCTGCACCCATGCGTTTGCACAGCTGACGGAACGGGCGATCGGTGATGCCAGCCATCGGTGCCAGAACTAGATTGTTGCTTAGTTTGTAAGGGCCAATCTGCATGATGAATAACGTAATTGCTAACCTGTAATTGTGCCAACGAGGGGTGGTCGTTGGGCTGGACGCAAGATAATACTCCTAAACAGGGGGGTGGGAAAAGGCTTGAAGGGGAAATTTCTACAGAAATTCGAACTCGAAACCGACTGCTTCCTGGCCTGGGTCGATCAGCTCGAGCTGGATTTGATGGCTTTGTTTGGTGCCAATGCCGCTGTCAATGTTTGGGCTGTTGGCCAGGTATTCTTTGGGCAGGAAGCGTCTGCCGGTCATGGTGTGGCCGGTAATGTCTTGCATGCTGAGCTGCATGATCGGGAAGGTCTGGATTGCATCGGCTTCGTTAAGAATCATGCCTTTGACTACCAGTACATTCTTTTTCTTGTCGTGGGCGCGGATATCGCGTTGCACCAGCTTTATCTGTTGTGGTCGTTTCAGTAGTGGCACCTTGCAGTCCGCTACTGAGCAGAGGCTTGCTAGTGCCGGGCGATACTGGGCATTTTGGGATAATTGGTTAAGATTGAAGTAGGCATATTGAAGCACCAGCAGGGCTGCTAGCGGCAGGCTTAGTAGAGCCCAGCCCAGGCGGTTGCCGCCGGCTTGGCCAGCGCTTGCGTGTCCTTGTAGCTCTTCGAGTAGTTGCTGAGAGTGAGCGTGTTTGATGTCATTCTTGTTGTCCTGGCGCGGCTCAGTCTCAGTCTCAGTAACCTCTTCGGCGGAGGTGGCGAGGTTTTCAGTAGCTGCTTCGTTGCCAGCAGTGCTTTGTGGTTTTTCTGTAGGGGTGTTGTCGGTTGTTGATGGTGGCTCATCAGCCAGATTCTTGAGCGCATTAAAGGTGCCAAAGCAGCGGCCGCAGCGGACGTCACCATTGGCCGACTTTAGCTGTGCCGAGGTGATGCGGAAATAGGTGTCGCAATGGGGGCAATGTGTATACATAGTGCTCTTGCGGTTGCCTAACGGCGTACGCCGTCGATTCGTACCCAGTCGTCCTGTTGTGCCGGTGGTTGTAGTTCAAACCACTCTTCATAACATTGGAGTATCTGTCCAGCCTGTTCGGCAAGGATACCTGACAACACAATCTGGCCGCCAGGTTTGAGCAGGCCGGCAAAACGGGGTGCCAGCTCCAGCAAGGGATTGGCGAGGATGTTGGCTAGAATCAGGTCGGCTGGCGTGTCTTCAAATTGGCGTGGCAGCAAGGCGTTGATTTTGTCGCTGACCTTGTTTTTTTCGGCGTTGTCATTGGTGGCTAATACAGCCTGTGGGTCATGATCGACGGCTTCGACATGCGTTGCCCCCAACAGGGCGGCGGCGATGGCAAGAATGCCCGAGCCACAGCCGAAGTCTATGACCTTCAGATCGACAGGCGGATTAGCGTCCAGCCACTCCATGCACAGGGCTGTGGTGGGGTGGGTGCCAGTGCCAAAGGCCAGGCCGGGATCGAGCATGACATTAACGGCATTAGGTTCGTTCGGGGTATGCCAGCTGGGACAGATCCACAGGTTTTGGCCGAAGCGCATGGGTTTGAATGTGTCCATCCAGGCCCGTATCCAATCCTTGTCTTCGAGAGGATTGACCTGGACTTGTTGTGGCGCTTGTTCGCCTAGTGACTGTTTCAGTTGTTCAATGATAGCGGGCATATCGACGTTGGCATCGAACAGGCCGATGATGCGGGTGTTGTTCCACAGTCGGGTTTCGCCGGGATCGGGTTCGAATAGGGGTTGGTCGGCGCCGTCTTCAAAAGTAACTGCCGCAGCACCAAGTTCGGTTAGCAGGTCACTGACATGGTCTACCTGTTCGGGAGAGCTATCGAATTTGAGTTGTAACCAGGGCATAGGTGATCGCAGAGTTAATAAGGGCGTACAGGAGGTTAGTTTTTAACTGCTCTCCTGTACGCCCTTTGGTTGGTTTAGCTGAGGCCGAGTTTCTTTTCCAGATAATGGATGCTGGTGCTGCCGGCCATAAAGGCGGCATCACGTACCAGCCGGCTATGCAGAGCCTTGTTGGTCTTAATGCCATCGATGACCAGCTCATCCAGAGCGCCTGCCATGCGAACCAGAGCGGTACTGCGGTCTACACCGTGGCAGATTACCTTGCCAATCATGGAGTCGTAATAGGGGGGCACAGAGTAACCACTGTAGATGTGTGAATCCACCCGAACGCCCAGGCCACCTGGGGCATGGTAGTTGGTGATCTTGCCAGGACAGGGCATGAAGTTGTCCGGGTCTTCGGCGTTGATACGGCATTCGATGGCGTGGCCATTGATCTTGATATCTTCCTGCTTGTAGGCAAGCTTTTCACCGGAGGCAATACGCAGCTGTTCCTTGACCAGGTCGATGCCGGTGATCATTTCGGTGACCGGGTGCTCGACCTGTAGGCGGGTATTCATTTCGATGAAATAGAACTCGCCATCTTCGTAGAGAAACTCGAAGGTGCCAACGCCGCGATAGCCTGTCTTGATGCAGGCGTCGGCGCAGATCTTGCCCATCTTCTGGCGCAGCTCTTCACTGATGCCCGGGGCTGGCGCTTCTTCGATCACCTTTTGATGACGGCGTTGCATGGAGCAGTCGCGCTCGCCCAGGTGGACAGCGTTGCCGTGGGTGTCGGCCATGACTTGAAATTCGATGTGGCGTGGGTTTTCAAGGAATTTTTCCATATAGACCACATCGTTGCCAAAGAAGCTTCCGGCTTCGACCTTGGTTAGCGAGATGGCGTGTATTAGGGTTGCTTCACTGTTAACCACGCGCATGCCGCGACCACCACCACCGCCGGCGGCCTTGATGATGACGGGATAGCCAATCTTGCGTGCCATCGCGAGGATTTCGTCATGGTTGTCACCTAGTGGGCCATCTGAACCAGGCACACAGGGGACGCCGCTGGCCTTCATTGCCTCAATGGCGGAGATCTTGTCACCCATCATGCGGATGGTTTCAGGTTTGGGGCCAATGAAGGTGAAACCGCTCTCTTCGACACGTTCGGCGAAGTCGGCATTTTCTGACAGGAAGCCATAACCGGGGTGGATAGCCACCGCATCAGTCACCTCGGCGGCGCTGATCAGGGCCGGGATATTCAGATAGCTCTGGGTGGAATCGGCCGGGCCAATGCAAACCGATTCATCGGCCAGGCGGACGTGTTTCAGGTCGCGGTCGGCAGTCGAGTGTACGGCCACGGTCTTGATGCCCAGCTCACGGCAGGCGCGTAAAATACGCAGTGCAATTTCGCCGCGGTTGGCGATAACAACTTTATCGAACATAAATCTCTAACTCTATAGTCTGTGTTGTTGATGGAGTTTTGCGGAAATGATTCCGGATTACTCGATGACAAACAGTGGTTGACCGTATTCAATCGGTTGGCCGTTTTCAACCAGAATAGCGACAATCTTGCCTGACTTATCTGATTCGATCTGGTTCAACATCTTCATCGCTTCGATGATGCAGAGGGTATCGCCCTCGCTGACCTGTTGGCCAATCTCAGCAAAAGGTTTGGCGCCAGGTGAAGATGAGCGATAAAAGGTGCCGACCATTGGTGAGGTGACTTCGTGACCGCTGGGCGTTGCCGGTGCCGCGGGTGCTGCTGCGACCGCGGCGGCTGCAGGTGCGGCAGCGACAGGCATAGCCGCCGCAACGGGTGCTGCAACAACCTGCTTGTGGCGGCTGATGCGTACCGATTCTTCGCCTTCGTGAATCTCGATTTCAGTAACGTCAGATTCTTCCAGTAGTGCGATGAGTGCTTTTATTTTGCGAGTGTCCATATCTTTAAACCGTCGTTAGTGTTTTAAGTTTTAGTTGTTTGTTCAATGGCGGCCTGCAAGGCTAACTGATAGCCGATTGGCCCCAGCCCACTGATTACGCCTTGCGCCAGGTCTGAAAAATAAGACTTGCGGCGAAAGTCTTCGCGGGCATGGATGTTCGATAAATGTATTTCAATAAATGGGATCTTTACCGCGCTCAGGGCGTCGCGCATGGCGACGCTGGTATGGGTAAAGGCGGCCGGGTTGATAAGGATGAAATCAATCTGGCTCTGTCCCGCTTGTTGAATTTGTTCGATTAGTTCGTGTTCAGCGTTGCTTTGAAAACAGTTTATTGAATGGCCAGCCAGCAGGGCTGTCTGAGTCAATTGCGCGTCGATATCGACCAGCTTGGTTGCGCCGTAGTGTTGCGGTTCGCGACTGCCAAGCAGATTCAGATTAGGGCCGTTCAGCACCAGAAATTTGGCCATGTATTCCCTCTAGACGAACATTTTGTTAGCGATACACCGATAATGAGGGTGATTTTGTCACGCCAAGGTGGTTTTTGTCCAGTTTTTGTCAAGCTGGCGACCGTTCGCTGCAAGTTGTCAGCAGTTAGCGACGACTAAATGGCCCTGTTATTGCGTTAGAGTAGTTTTTTGATCTCGTTTTCGATCATTTCTCTATCCACTTCACCATAGCGGATGAAACTGATTTTGCCAGTTCGGTCAGCGATTACAGTATAGGGCAGGATACCTAGATCGTTGCCTAGTTTCTCCGAGACCTCGACCACCTCATCATCACCTGCTAGAACGGGGTAGTTGATGCCCTTTTCGTCAACATATTTGGCAACGGCCTTTGGATCATCCAGAGCGATGCCAATGACCTGTATGCCGCGGTCATGATAGTCGTTCTGTAATTCGATCAGGGTTGGAATTTCGCGTTTGCAGGGCGGGCACCAGGTCGCCCAAAAATTGATGACCTGTACCTTGCCCAACCATTGGTTACCGTTTTCACGCACACCATCCAGGCTCAATAGCCGGTATTCAGGCAGGCTGGAACCGATTAGCGATGGCTCTTCGGTCGCAGGCGTTGGCGCCTGATTAAACATATTGACGGCGAAGTTGCCGAAGATGGCGCCAAAGATAAGAATGGCCGCAGTGCCGACCATTAGGTTTTTTTTGTTCATGAGGGTTCCTGCTTGTGACTACGATTGTGCGGCTTTGATATGGATTTCAAAGTCGCCGGGGTCGAGAAAACCCATTAGGCGAAACCGGGACAGCTCTTGCCCCGATTTGTCGAAAAATAATATAGAGGGTGGGCCAAACAGACCAAAGGTCTCAAGCAGTTTTTTGTCCTGCTCGTCATTCAGGGTGACGTCAGCCTGTAACAGAATGGTGTTGGTTAAGGCGGCTTGCACGCCAGTGTCGGAAAAGGTCTTTTTTTCCATTTCAACGCAGGAAATACACCAGTCGGCATAGAAGTCGAGCATCACAGTTTTGTTCTGTGCTGAGGCCAGTTGCAGTTCTTGCTGCAGACCGGCAAGCCCCTTGATTGGTTTGAATGTCAGGCTGTGCTGTTGACTGGTTTGGCCGCAGTCATCTCCGTAACAAACGCTGGCCAGGGGTTGTAGTGGATCTTTGTTGCCACTGGCAGCGCCGACCAGCAACATGCCGCCATAGACCAAGATGACGATGCCAACGCCTTTCCAGAATTTGTGCCAGCCACTGGCCTCAGGTTGCAGGCGTTCAAAGGCGCCGAGATAAACGGCGCAGACCATCAGCAGAATGCCCCATAAGGCCATGCCAACCGCGGTGGGGATAATGCGTTCCAGCATCCAGATGGCGACGCCAATCAGCAGTACGCCAAACACCGCCTTGATGGTGTTCATCCAGGCGCCGGCCTTGGGTAGCAGTTTGCCGGCTGAGGTGCCGATTAATAACAGCGGCACGCCCATGCCCATGCTCAGTGCGAACAGCGCTGCTGCACCAAGGATGGCATCGCCGCTCTGACCGATGTAGATTAGCGCGCCAGCGAGGGGGGCGGCGATACAGGGGCCGACAATCAGTGCCGAGAGAAAGCCCATGATGCCGACGCCGACATAGCTGCCGCCGCGCTGTTTGTTGCTCATTTCGGTGAGTCGGCCCTGAATGGCTTTTGGCATCTGTAGTTCATAAAAACCAAACATGGACAGGGCCAGTAAAATAAATATGGCGCTAAAGCTGCCTAGCACCCAAGGGTTCTGGAAGGCGGCCTGTAGGTTGCTGCCAAACAGTCCAGCCATCAGCCCGGCGAAGGTGTAGGTGACGGCCATCGCCAACACATAAGTCAGCGACAAGGAAAATGCGCGACGGGTGGTGATGTTGCTGCCCTGGCCGGCAATGATGCTGGACAGGATCGGAATCATTGGTAGCACGCAGGGGGTAAAGGTCAGTAGCAGGCCCAGACCAAAGAAGCTGAGCATGCTTAGTAGCAGGCTGTCCTGGGCCAGGTTGTTGGCGTATTTATCCTGCTCGGAAACAAAACCGCTATTGCTGGTTTCGCGCTTGGGCGCCGGGCCGCTGGCCTCGGGCAGGCTGAGTGTCAGCAACTGCTTCATGGGTGGATAACAGAAGCCAGCTTCAGCGCAGCCCTGGTATTTGACTTGCACTTGGATGTCGGTGGCTTGGGTGTTGTCGCGCTGGAGTGGCAGTCGGGCTTCGACCTCATGATGAAAAACCTCCATCAGGCCGAAGTTTTCATCGTGTTTCTCTTCGCCACGAGGTAATTCAAATGGCTGGATTGAAATGCCATCGGCATCGATGAGTTCAAAGCCGAACCTGTCTCTATATAGGTAGTAGCCGTCGGTAATGTCCCAACGTAGCGTCAGGGTGTGAGCATCTGCTACTTCAGCGCTGAGGATGAAGGCCTGCTCGGGTGGGATGAATGGGCCATTCTTGTTGCCGCCAAAACCAAGCTTTTGTCCGAAAGCTGAAAGACTATCGAAAATGCCTGAGTCTTGTTTGGTCTCGATTGTGACCGTTGTCGGGTCTTCTGCTGCGTTGGATTGAGCTGGCAAAAAAGCCAGCCAGGCAAATAACAGCGTCAGTGAGAAAGAGAGAGTTTTTAAATTTAGCTTGGCAAACATTCTGGTTACTTGGTGTTATTGTTGATCCAGTCGAGGTAGGCGGGTAGGCCAGCCTCAATAGGGACAGCCACGACCTCTGGAAGTTCATGGGGGTGCAGCGCCTGGATGGTACTTTCTAGCTCAGTATAGCAGTCGCTATGAGTCTTTATTATTAGTAGGTATTCAGTCTCGGACTCGACCTTGCCCTGCCAACTGTAGACCGATTCGATCGCTGGAATGATGTTGACGCAGGCAGCCAGTTGCAACTCGACCAGCTGTGTCGCGATATGTTGCGCGGTCTGCTGGTCGGGACAGGTATTAAAGACAATTTGTGGTTTCTGTTGCATGCCGGGCAAGATACCGGAACATTGGCTGCGGGGCAAAGCCTGTTAGGCTGGTGTAGAATGGCGGCTTGAATAAACAGGTGGCCCAGATGTTTTCATTTCGTACGTTGTTAGCACTGTTTTTGATTGTTCCCATCATCGAGATCTACTTGCTGATTCAGGTGGGTGGCTTGATCGGTGCGATCCCGACCGTTTTCCTTGTAGTGTTTACTGCTGTGCTTGGTGCCTTGCTGTTACGGCAACAGGGTTTTGCCACCCTGCGGCGGGTGCAGGAGAGTATGGCGCGCGGTGAGCTGCCAGCACTGCAACTGCTTGAAGGCGCGCTGTTACTGTTTGGTGGTGCATTGTTATTAACACCGGGTTTTTTTACCGACGCCATCGGCTTTGTCTGTCTGCTGCCGCCTTTGCGTCAGGGCTTGATTCGCTGGCTTATGTCTCGTGGAGCGTTCAAGTTCACGGCCGCAGGTCGGTCGCCACATGAGCCGCATCAAGGGCCTCGTACTATCGATGGTGAGTCCTGGCGTGACAAAGATGAACTGCGTTGAGGCTCAAGAGACTGAGTAGCTAAGCAGTTGGTTTCCTGCGTTTTCCTTCCAAAATCTGAACGGCTTGGGGCTTGACTCTGGGATATTTGCCCCTATTATGTTTAGCACTCTTTACGAGGGAGTGCTAAAAACCGTATTCCAGGTAACATGTTTTTATTTTAACTTTTTGAATTGATTGGAGAAATCAAGAATGAATATCCGTCCTTTGCATGACCGTATCGTGATTCGTCGCATGGAAGAAGAGCTTACCTCAGCTGGAGGTATTGTCCTGCCTGGTTCTGCTACCGAAAAGCCTGTTCGTGGCGAAGTGGTTGCTGCGGGTAATGGCAAGATCCTTGATAGCGGCGAAAAACGTCCATTGGACGTCAAGGTTGGTGACAAGGTGCTATTCGGTAAGTATGCCGGTACTGAAATCAAGGTTGATAGCGAAGAACTGCTGGTAATGCGTGAAGAAGACGTAGTTGCCGTTATCGAAGCCTAAGCAAACTAATTATATTTAAGAGGAATAATCAACATGGCAGCAAAAGAAGTATCGTTTGGATCAGAAGCTCGCGGTCGCATGGTCGACGGCGTAAATATTCTCGCCAATGCCGTTAAGGTAACTCTGGGTCCTAAAGGTCGTAACGTTGTTCTGGAGCGTGGTTTTGGCGCGCCGACCATCACTAAAGATGGCGTCTCTGTGGCCAAGGAAATCGAGCTGGAAGACAAGTTCGAAAACATGGGCGCACAAATGGTGAAGGAAGTTGCTTCACAAACTAATGATGTTGCTGGTGACGGTACTACCACTGCGACTGTACTGGCACAAAGCATTCTTGTTGAAGGCCTGAAGTCTGTTGCTGCTGGCATGAACCCAATGGATCTTAAGCGCGGCATCGACAAGGCAGTGATTGCTACTGTTGAAGAGCTGAAGAAATTGTCTAAGCCTTGTGAAGATGCCAAGTCTATCGCTCAGGTAGGTACTATCTCTGCAAACTCTGACGAAGTAGTCGGTAAGATTATTGCTGATGCTATGGAGAAGGTCGGTAAAGAAGGTGTGATCACCGTTGAAGAAGGTACCGGTCTGGACAATGAACTGGACGTGGTTGAAGGTATGCAGTTTGACCGTGGTTACCTGTCACCTTACTTCGTTACCAATCAGGAAAACATGACTGCCGAACTGGACAGTCCTTATATCCTGATCTTTGACAAAAAGATCTCTAACCTGCGTGAACTGCTGCCTATCCTCGAAGGCGTAGCTAAGGCTGGTAAGCCACTGATGATCATTGCTGAAGACGTTGAAGGCGAAGCCCTGGCAACGCTGGTTGTTAACAACATGCGCGGCATCGTTAAGGTTTCTGCTGTTAAAGCACCAGGTTTTGGTGATCGTCGTAAGGCGATGTTGCAGGATATCGCTATTCTGACTGGCGGCCAGGTAATCTCTGAAGAGATTGGTCTGTCTCTGGAAACAGCAACTCTGGAACAGCTGGGTTCTGCCAAGAAGATCCAGATCAGCAAAGACAACACCATCATCATCGATGGTGCTGGTGCAGCTGCTGATATTGATGCACGCGTGACTCAGATCCGTGCTCAGGTTGCCGAAACCTCTTCAGATTACGATAAAGAAAAACTGCAAGAACGTGTTGCCAAGCTGGCCGGCGGTGTTGCCGTGATCAAGGTTGGTGCTGCCACTGAAGTTGAAATGAAAGAGAAGAAAGACCGCGTTGACGACGCCCTGCACGCGACCCGTGCTGCGGTAGAAGAAGGTGTGGTTCCTGGTGGTGGTGTTGCCCTGATTCGTGCCTTGCAGTCTATCAAAGGCCTGAAAGGTGATAATCATGACCAGGATGTTGGTATCTCTATCGCCTTCCGCGCCATGGAAGAGCCTCTGCGTCAGATCGTTGGTAATGCCGGTGATGAAGCCGCTGTAGTTATCAATAAGGTTGCTGAAGGTAAAGATTCTTTTGGATACAACGCTGCTTCTGGTGACTATGGTGACATGCTGGAAATGGGTATCCTGGATCCAACCAAGGTGACTCGTTCTGCATTGCAAAATGCTGCGTCTGTTGCTGGCCTGATGATCACTACCGAAGCCATGGTTGCTGACAAACCATCAGAAGGTGGTGCTGCAGGCATGCCTGATATGGGCGGCATGGGTGGTATGGGTGGCATGGGCGGCATGATGTAATTTTTGCCATTCAGTTCACCGCTGACCGCTCCGAATACTGCGTTGAAAGTGCTCATTTACTATTCGTAAATTGTGCGCTGTCGCCTTGTCTTCGAACCGCTCAGCGGCAACTTGAAAGCAAAAATAATCAGCCGCTTTTATAGCGACCTGAAATAAAAAGAAGCCCCGTTAGTCTCACGACTGGCGGGGCTTTTTAATGTGCCTACATGACGTTTTTTTTGTTGTTATTCGAGTGAGAGCTCTGATGAGTCTGTGTCATCATCGTTGGCCAGAGTGAGTCCTGAATCTTGTTCCTGAATCTTGCCACCCTTTTCTTCCAGGTCGATACGTAGTCGCAGATTGTTAGGTGCATCGGCATTGCGCAGCGCCTCTTCCAGGGTGATGCGGCCTTCTTTATAGAGGTGGTATAACGCGCCATCAAAGGTGCGCATGCCAATGTTTTCTGATTTTGTCATGACCTCTTTGATCGCGGTGATTTCACCTTTCAAAATCAAATCGCAGACCATGGGTGTGCCCAGCAATACTTCGATCGCAGCGGCACGTTTGCCATCTACCGTTGGTACCAGGCGTTGCGAAACAAAACCGCGCAGGTTGAGTGATAGATCAAGCATCAACTGCTTATGTCGATCTTCGGGAAAGAAGTTGATGATACGATCCAGCGCCTGGTTGGCATTATTGGCATGCAGGGTTGAGATGGCCAGATGGCCGGTTTCGGCGAAGGCCATGGCGTGTTCCATGGTTTCGCGATCGCGAATCTCACCGATCAGGATTACGTCTGGCGCCTGACGCAGAGTGTTCTTTAGGGCGTCTTCAAAGCTGGCGGTATCAACCCCCACTTCACGCTGATTGACGATAGATTTTTTGTGTTTGTGGACAAACTCAATCGGGTCTTCAATGGTAATGATATGACCGGCGCTGTTGCTATTGCGGTAGTCGATCAACGCCGCCAGCGAGGTTGATTTACCCGAGCCAGTGCCGCCGACAAATAGCACCAAGCCACGTTTTTGCATCACCAGTTTGGTGAGTATGTCTGGCAGACCGAGATCCTTCCAGTTGGGGATGTCTACCTTGATGGCGCGGATGACCATGCCGACCTGGTTGCGTTGCTGGAAGATGTTGACGCGAAAGCGGCCGATGCCAGGTTCGGAGATGGCCATGTTGCACTCGGGCCTATCTTTGAAGATTGCCTTCTGGTCGTCATTCATAATCTGGTCGGCTATTTCGTTGACCCGGCCAGGTGGGAGTGGTGTCTTTTCCAGTGGCACTAGCTCGCCCTGAATTTTGGCGCTGGGTGGAGCGCCGGTGGTTAGGTAAAGATCCGAAGCATCCTTCATGACCATGATTTTCAGATAGTCTTTGAGTTCCATGTTGTCTCTAAGTCCCTTTGTTTGCGACAAGTGGTTACGTTGAAGATATCGGCGTTACTAGAGGCAACTTGAGAAGTGGTATGATTTTGGAAGGAGTGGCGGAGTAAGGGTGCCTGGAGCAATTTTATTTCAGTATTTTCTGTTGTGTCAGTTGGTGGTTTTTTATGAATAACGAGACAAATTATTCCTCGATTCTCTTGCCTGAGGCTGGCTTGGTCGGCTTGCCGGCGGAGCTGCGTCTATTGCTGGAAGATCAGTGGCGGGACTTTTGTGCCGCCAGCGAAGAGCTGGCCAGACAGATACTAGAAAATGAAACGCTGGCGCTATCGTTGTGTCGGGTTTGGGCCAGTAGTGATTTTGTTGCTAAGGCCTGCCTGCGTTATCCAGACATGCTGCAGACGTTGATAAATGAAGCCCAGCTGCAGCCTGAATCTTCATCTGATTATTACCAAAAAAGACTGAGTCTTCTGCTAGAAGATGCTAACGACGATAATTACCTTGGCGTTTTGCTGCGTCAGTTTCGTCGTCGTGAGATGGTCCGCATTGCCTGGCGTGATATCGCTGGTTGGGCTGATTTGGATGAGACCCTGGCTGATCTTTCTGCCCTAGCTTCTGCCTGTGTTGAGGTGAGTCTGACGCGCCTGCATCAGTGGCAGTCTGCTGAGCTGGGCATGCCCATAGGCGAGCTGAGTGGCAAGCCGCAGTCTCTGGTGGTGCTGGGCATGGGCAAGCTGGGTGCGGGTGAGTTGAATTACTCTTCCGACATCGATCTGATCTTTGCCTATCCGGAAGAGGGGCAGACCCAGGGCGGTCGCTATGAAATGGCCAATAGTGAATATTTTATTCGCCTGGGCCGGCGTCTGGCTGCTGCCCTGAATCAGCAAACGGCAGAAGGTTTTGTCTTTCGTGTTGATATGCGGCTGCGACCGTTTGGTGATGCCGGGCCGTTGGCGATCAGCTTTGATGGTATGGAAAACTATTATCAAACCCATGGTCGTGAATGGGAACGCTACGCCATGGTCAAGGCGGCGGTGATTGCCGGTGACTTTGATGCGGGGGCCGAATTGATGGCCATCCTGCGACCGTTTGTCTATCGCCGTTATCTCGATTACGGCTCTTTTGAATCGCTGCGCGAGATGAAGGGCATGATTGCTACCGAGGTGCGACGCAAGGGCATGGAGGACAATATCAAACTGGGGCCGGGTGGAATTCGTGAGGTCGAATTTATTGGGCAGGCCTATCAGTTGATCCGCGGTGGCCGCGATAAGACCTTGCAGATTCGGCCAATCCAACAGGTCTTGGCGTTGTTGGTAGAAAAAGATCTGTTGCCAGCCTATGTGGTTGATTCGCTGCAAAGTGCCTATGTATTTCTGCGTCGGGCCGAAAACCGGCTGCAGGCCATGGCCGATCAGCAGACCCATAGTCTGCCCAGTGGCGAGCTAGAACGGCAGCGTCTGGTGGTGGCAATGGGCTACGATAGTTGGCCGACTTTTGAGGCGCAGCTGCGCAAGCATATGAGCAGCGTTGATGATGCCTTTGAGCAGGTGTTTGCTGCACCACAGCGTGAGCAGGCCGCCGAACAGGGCTCTGATTTTGATGCCGTCTGGAATGGCTCGGCCAGCGATGAGCAGGCCATTGCCGTGTTGCAGGGCAACGGCTATCAGCAACCAGAAGAGGCGCTACGCCTGCTGCAACGGCTGCGAGAGGGCTCGGCCTTTCGTCGGCTTTCCAGTCGCGGTCGTGAGCGGCTAGATAGATTAATGCCGTTGTTATTGGGGGCGGTGTCGACGCTGGATAATGCTGAAGCAGTATTGGCGCGGGTTATTGATTTAATTGAGGCTATTGCCCGGCGAACGGCCTATCTGGCGCTGCTGGTGGAAAATCCCATGGCGCTGTCGCAAGTGGTCAAGTTGTTTGCCGCCAGTCCCTGGATTGCCAAACACTTGGCCCGTTATCCGGTGCTGCTGGACGAACTGCTTGATGCTCGCAGTCTGTATGCACCATCGGACAGGGCCGGGCTTGAGGCGGAGTTGAGGGTGTTGCTGGAACAGGTTGGTGATGACCTGGAACAGCAAATGGAGGTGTTGCGGCACTTCAAACACGCCAATGTGCTGCGTGTCGCCGCCGCTGATGTAATGGGTTTTTTTCCGTTAATGATTGTCTCGGATCATCTGACTGAGATTGCTGAGGTGGTGATGGCTGAGGTGGTGCGCATTGCCTACCAGCATTTACAGGCCAAACACGGTCGGCCCCTGTGTGTAGGTGATGATGGTCAGCAGTATGAGCCCGGTTTTCTGGTGATTGCCTATGGCAAGATGGGCGGTCTTGAACTGGGTTATAGTTCGGATCTGGATGTGGTGTTTCTGCAGGGTAATTATAATTGTGGTGGCCAGACCGACGGCGACTCAGCTACCGATAATATGGTCTTCTTCGCCCGTATGGGGCAGCGCATTATTCATATCATGACTGCGCTGACGCCGTCTGGCATTTTGTATGAAATAGACTCCCGTCTGCGCCCTAATGGTGATGCCGGCATGTTGGTGTCGGACCTGAATTCATTTGCCATCTATCAGGATAATGATGCCTGGACCTGGGAGCATCAGGCCCTGGTACGAGCGCGGGTGGTGGCTGGGAGTGCCAAGCTGGCTAAACGTTTTGATGTCATTCGTGCCAAAGTGTTGGGGCGTCAGCGTGCCCCGCAACAGTTGCAGACCGAAGTTCGTGAGATGCGACAGAAAATGCGCGATACCCTGTCCAAGGCCGATGCTGGAATGTTTGACTTGAAACAGGATCCGGGCGGTATCGCGGATATTGAATTTATCGTTCAATACGCAGTATTGCGCTGGGCGCAGCAGCACCCAGCCTTGATGAAATGGACAGATAATATCCGTTTGTTAGAAACGCTGGCCGCTGAGGGTTTATTGGTTGAGGCTGATGCCCAGTTGTTGGCTGATGCCTATCGCAGCTATCGCGCCGCCGTTCATCGGCTTGGTCTGCAGGAAATGAAAGTTGTCGTTCCAGAACAAGAGTTCGCTTATTTGCGTCAAGGTGTTACGCGCATCTGGCAGGATCTGCTGGAAAAGGTAGAATAGGACGTTTTCGCCTGCTGCAATTAGTTGGGCGATGGTTATTGTAAGGTTTAAGGAGAGTTTGAGTGATTAGTATGGCGGATCGGGATGGTGTCATCTGGATGGATGGCGAGTTGGTTCCCTGGCGCGAGGCAAAGGTCCACGTGCTGACCCATACCCTGCATTATGGCATGGGTGTGTTTGAGGGCGAACGTGCCTACAAGACCAACAAGGGTGCGGCCATTTTCCGTATGCAGGAACATACCGATCGCTTGTTTCGTTCAGCCCACATCATGGGTATGAAAATGCCTTACGATAAAGACACCATTAACGCCGCCACTGTTGCTGCTGTTAAAGAGAATAATCTTGAATTCGGTTATATCCGCCCAATGGTGTTCTACGGCGCCGAAGGTATGGGCCTGCGTGCTGACAATCTCAAAACTCATGTCATGGTTGCGGCCTGGGAGTGGGGTTCTTACATGGGTGATGAAAATCTCAAGAACGGCATCAAGGTACGCACCTCATCGTTTACACGTCACCACGTCAATATCATGATGTGTAAATCCAAGACCAATGCCAATTACGTCAATTCCATGATGGCGCTGCAAGAAGCCTTGGCCTGTGGTTGTGACGAAGCGCTATTGCTGGATACTGACGGTTGTGTTGCTGAAGGTAGCGGTGAAAACTTCTTCATGGTTCGTGATGGTGTGATCTATACGCCAGAGCTGACCTCGGCCCTGGATGGCATTACCCGTAACACCATCATCAAGTTGGCCGAAGAAATGGGTTATACGGTGAAAGAGAAGCGTATAACCCGCGACGAAGTCTATATCGCCGATGAGGCCTTTTTTACCGGTTCGGCGGCGGAAGTAACCCCTATCCGTGAACTGGATGGTCGGGCTATCGGTGAAGGTGGTCGTGGTCCGATTACCGAACGTCTGCAAACCACTTATTTCGATATTGTTCATGGTCGTAGTGAGAGCCATATGCACTGGCTGACAATGGCCTAACCAACGAGGATATGATCGTGGCAACACAAAAACAGGCTTCACCCGCGGATATGCCGGCCAATGCCGAGAATCATTATGATGTGACTAAGGCGGACATGCCCTTGCATTGCCCCATGCCTGGTATGAGCAAGTGGGATTCTCACCCCAAGGTGTTTTTACCTATGACCGACGGCAAGGCCAAGTGTCCTTATTGTGGTGCGGAGTACACGTTAAAAGACTGAACGATTGAATGATCTAGATAGAAAAACGCCCGGCTGATCCGGGCGTTTTTTTGTTTGGGGGGTTAACTGTTTTCCTGGCCGGAAAACTGGATTTGATACAGGTCGGCGTAGCGACCACCTTTGGCCAGCAGTTCATCGTGGCTGCCGATTTCTATGATATTGCCGTGATCCAGCACCACGATTCGATCAGCCTTCTTGATGGTTGAAAGGCGGTGGGCGATGGTGATGGTGGTGCGGCCCTGCATCAGCACTTCCAGTGCCTGCTGTACTTTCTGTTCTGACTCTGTATCCAATGCTGAGGTGGCTTCATCCAGAATCAATATGGGCGCGTCCTTGAGCAGGGCGCGGGCAATGGCGATGCGTTGGCGTTGGCCGCCGGAGAGGCGCACGCCGTTTTGGCCGCACTGGGTCTGCAGTCCTTCAGGCAGGTCCTTGATGAACTCCATGGCATGGGCTTTTTCTGCAGCGGCAATGATTTCTGCTTCACTGGCATCGTTTTTGGTGCCATAGGCTATGTTGGCTGCAATGCTGTCGTTGAACAGTACTACCTGTTGGCTGACCAGGCTGAGGTTGGTGCGCAGGTCGGCAAGTTTGATCTCCTGGGTATCAATACCGTCGATCAATATTTGGCCTGAGCTGGGTTGATAAAATCGGGGTATCAGGCTGGCTAGGGTCGATTTACCGCTGCCTGACTGCCCGACCAGGGCGATGGTTTCACCAGCAGAAATATTGAGTGAAATGTTGGCTAGCGTATCCTGTTCTGCCTCGCTGTAGCGAAAGCCTGTGTTGCGGAATTCAAGCTGGCCCTTGGCTTTTCCCAACGATTTTTGGCCGTCATCAGGTTCTGTCGGTTGGTCGATTATTTCAAAAACGGTTTGAGCGGCGGCAAGGCCGCGTTGAATAGCGTCGTTGACGCTGGTGAGGCGTTTAATGGGAGGAAGCAACATTCCCATGGCAGTAAAAAAGGCGGTAAATGTGCCGGCGCTCATGGCAGGGTCTTTGTTGGCTGCTAGGTTGACGATGGTGGCCAGGGCGATAATCGCCAGCAACTGAACCACGGGTACGCTGCCGGATGAGGTGACTAGTACCTTCATATAATAGCGGCGCGCCCAGTTAATGGTGTCGTGGAAGCGGTGGTTTTCGTAGGCCTGACCACCAAACAATTTGACCTCTTTGTGGCCACTGATCGCTTCTTCAGCAATATTGTTCATCTCGCCAATGCTATCCATGTATGCCAGATTGAAGCGGCGTAGCCGTTTGGATATGAGTTTAACGATGAGTCCGATGATGGGTAAGACGATAAAAAAGAATAGCGCCAGCTGCCAATCAATGTAGAGCATAAATGCCAATAGACCGAACAGTGTCACCGTGTCGCGGATCAGTACGAGGATGGCGTTAGTGCTGGCTTCATATACCTGGGTTACATCGTAAGTGAATTTTGACAGTAGTCCGCCGGATGGTTGTTGGTCAAAGGCGTGAGTGGGGGCTTGCATGAGTCGGTCAAACATTTCATTGCGCAGGTCCATGACGATTTTATGGCCTATCCAGCCCATTGCTACGGCGCTGGTGTATTGTGCTGCGCCACGTAAAACAAATAAGCCAACTAGTAGGAGCGAGTAGTAAAGGGCGGAGCCCTTGTCTTGCTCAACAAAGCTGCCATCAATAAGTGGGCCGAGGATGGCTGGTATTGCCGGTTCAGAGAGGCCTACAACCACCGTTGCCAAAATGGCGATGGCAAATATTTTCCAGTAGGGGCGGGCGTAGCTAAGGAGCCGAAGGTATAACTGCTTGCTGTTTTGATCCATTGTTGCGGTCTAAGGTCTTGTTTCAAATAGGCGTAGGGCATTGTACCCGTTCCTGAGTAAGATGGAGAGATTCGTGTTTTTCTAAACTCGTGTTCATGCTGTGGTCTGGCGCTTCGGGCGGTGAATAGGCGCTTGATTCATGGTATTATTTTGCCCTTTATGAATGCTCCGGGGCTGTAGGGTTGATGAAGATCCAGATTCCAAATTTCGATAATGCGCGGGTGCTGGTGGTGGGTGATCTGATGCTTGATCGCTATTGGTACGGCAGCACCTCACGTATCTCGCCCGAGGCGCCGGTGCCGGTGGTGCACGTTGGGGAGTCGGAAGAGCGCCCTGGTGGGGCCGGTAACGTGGCCCTGAATATTGCCGCCTTTGGTAGCCAGGTGGATGTGCTCGGTTTGACTGGTGATGATGAGCCCGCTCAGGCCTTAGCCCAGCGTCTTGAAGGCGCTGGGGTGCAGTGCCATTTCGAAAAGGTAGCCGGACTGGCTACTGTGACCAAGCTCAGGGTGATGAGTCGTCATCAACAGCTGATTCGGCTTGATTTTGAGGATGGTTTTCACGAGGTTGACAGCTCGGCCCTGCAGGCGCGCTACCAAGGTTTGTTAGCTGCTTGTGATGCGGTGATCTTGTCGGATTATGGCAAGGGCACGCTGACGGCGGTTCAGTCTCTGATTGCGGCGGCGCGTCAGGCTGGCAAACCGGTATTGATCGACCCCAAGGGTAATGATTATTCGATCTATTGTGGCGCCACTCTGATTACGCCGAACCTGT
This sequence comes from uncultured Gammaproteobacteria bacterium, assembly GCA_965602225.1. Classification (GTDB taxonomy): domain Bacteria; phylum Pseudomonadota; class Gammaproteobacteria; order Tenderiales; family Tenderiaceae; genus Tenderia. Next base: position 61,590 of record CBFCYE010000009.1, read on the forward strand.
CCGAGTTTGAGGCGGTGGTGGGGCATTGCAAGACCGACGCCGAGGTGGAAACCAAGGGCGAGGCCTTAAGGGCTGAGCTGGACCTGGAGGCATTGCTGGTGACCCGTAGCGAAAAAGGCATGACTCTGATTCGCAAGGACATGCCTGTGCTGCATCTGCCGACCAAGGCGCGCGAGGTGTATGACGTGACTGGTGCCGGTGATACGGTGATTTCGGCGCTGGCGGCGGCGCTGGCGGCAGGGCAGGATCTGGCCGAGGCCACCGCGCTGGCCAATCTGGCTGCTGGTGTGGTGGTAGCCAAACTGGGCACGGCGACCGCCAGTGTGACTGAGTTGCGGCATGCGATTCGTGAACATGACGAGATTGAAGGCGGTGTGCTCGAAGAGGATAGGCTGGAGGCGCTGGTGCGTGATGCCCAGGCCCACGGTGAGACGGTGGTGATGACCAACGGTTGTTTCGACATCCTTCATGCCGGTCACGTGGCCTATCTGGAACAGGCCAGAAAGCTGGGTGACCGGCTGATCGTGGCGGTCAATGATGACGCCTCGGTCAAACGACTCAAGGGTGAAGAGCGGCCGGTCAACAGTCTGCCGCAGCGGATGACGGTGCTGGCGGCGCTGGCGAGTGTCGACTGGGTGGTGCCGTTCTCGGAAGATACGCCGGAGCGATTGATCTGCCATATTTGTCCCGACGTGTTGGTCAAGGGTGGTGATTATCAGCCCGAGCAGATCGCCGGTGGTAAGTGTGTGGCAGAGGCTGGCGGTAAGGTCGTGGTGCTGGATTTTGTCGAAGGCTGTTCGACCACGCGCATTATTGATGTGATTCGTGGCGGTTAAGAACGATATGAGGATAAACAAATGATTGTAGTCACAGGTGGTGCCGGTTTTATCGGCAGCAATATCGTCAAGGGGCTGAATGCGCTGGGCCGCACTGATATCCTGGTGGTGGATGATCTTAAGGACGGTATCAAGTTCAAGAATATCGCCGACTGCGATATCGCTGATTACATGGATAAGGATGATTTCCTGGCCATGATCGAGTCGGGTGCAGAATTCGCTGCGCCGATTGAAGTGATCTTTCATGAAGGTGCCTGCTCTGCCACCACTGAGTGGGACGGCCACTATATGATGAAGATCAATTACGACTATTCCAAGGCTTTGCTGCACTACTGTCTCGATCGCGGCATCCAGTATCTGTATGCCTCCTCGGCCTCGGTTTATGGTGACGGGCCGGTGTTCAAGGAATCGCCCGAGCATGAAGAGCCGTTGAATGTGTACGGCTACTCCAAGTTTCAGTTCGATCAGTATGTCCGCCGCCTGCTGCCAGAGGCGCAGAGCCAGGTGGTGGGATTCCGCTATTTCAATGTCTATGGCCCGCGCGAACAGCATAAAGGCAGCATGGCCAGTGTCGCCTTTCACCTGAATAATCAGTTTAAAGCGAGCGGCAATGTGCGTCTGTTTGAAGGTTGTGACGGTTATGGTAACGGTGAGCAGCGTCGCGACTTTATCTATGTCGGTGACGTGGTGGCGGTGAACCTGTGGTTTTGGCAGAACAGGGATAAGACTGGCATTTTCAATCTTGGCACCGGTCGCAGTCAGAGTTTTAATGATGTCGCCAATGCGGTGTTGGCTCATCATGGCAAGGGTACGCTGGAATATATTCCTTTTCCTGATCACCTCAAGGGTTGTTATCAGAGTTTTACCGAGGCCGATATGAATGCCTTGCGTGAGGCTGGTTATGGGGCCGCTTTCAAGACGGTTGAAGAGGGCGTTGCCGAATACATGCAGTGTCTCAACGCAGGCAAGTAAGTCTGTGTTGATCTGTGTGGCGACGGGAAAGTAGGCTCGATGCAAAAGATTCTTATAGCCGGCCCCGCCTGGGTCGGGGATATGGTGATGGCGCAGAGTCTCTATATGGGTTTGTGCCAGCGCTATCCTAATGTGCTGATCGATGTGCTGGCGCCCGCCTGGTCTGGACCGATCCTGAAACGCATGCCCGAGGTGCGACGTCATATCGAAATGCCGCTTGGGCATGGCGAGTTTGGTCTGGCGGCGCGTTATCGTCTTGGCAAGGCTTTGCGTAGCGAGCATTATGATCAGGCCATTATTATTCCTCGTTCATTGAAGGCGGCATTGGCGCCGTTTTTTGCTGGCATTCCGAAGCGTACCGGTTACAAGGGTGAAATGCGGTTTGGGCTGGTCAACGATATGCGTCCCTTGGATAAGTCCGTGTTGAGCCAGACGGTGCAGCGTTATGTTGCTTTGGGCTTGGGGTGGGATGAAGACTTGCCACCTGAACAGGTTCCTCAACCAAAACTCGAAATCGATCCGCAAAATCAGCAGCGCCTGTTGACTGCGTTTTCACTCAATATGGATACGCCAGTGGTCGGATTCATGCCGGGGGCGGAATATGGTCTGGCCAAACGCTGGCCGCCGGAATATTTTTCCGAGCTGGCGCAGAAGTTGGTAGCTCAAGGCAAGCAGGTGTGGTTGTTTGGTTCAGCCAAGGACCAGTCTGTCTGTCAGCAGATTCTTGCGGCTGCCGGTGAAGGAGTGGTTGACCTGTCGGGTAAGACCAAGCTGGAGGATGTGGTTGATCTGATTGCCATGACCGAACAGGTGGTGAGTAACGATTCAGGCTTGATGCATATTGCTGCGGCGACAGGCAGAAAGATTGTCGCTATTTATGGTTCTTCTTCACCACGTTATACCCCGCCGTTGACGAATAAGGCTGAGGTGGTTTATCTGGGATTGGAATGCAGCCCCTGTTTTGAACGCGAATGTCCTCTGGGGCACTACGATTGCTTGAGGAAGATTGGTGTGGAAAGGGTTTTTGAACAGTGTCGGCTGTAATGCCTGAAGCGGCGATGATGCCGACGCTGGCGCGCATAAAAGAGTGGCTGGTCTATGGGCTGGTTTTTCTATTCCCTGTGGCTGGTGTTAGTGTTAGGCACTGGTTTAGTGCCATTTTCACTATTTTGATGTTGATCTCGTTGTGGGATCTAGTCAAAAATTGGGGCAAAAGAGCTGTTCTTTTTAAAGAAGAAAAGATATGGCTGTGGCTGTGTGCGGCATTTTTTCTCTCCTTTGTTATTTCAGCTTGGATTAATGGCTGGGCTCACCTGCAAAATCGCGCATTTGGCGTGGATGTGCGCTACCTGTTGGTGGTGCCGCTGTACCTGATGTTGCGTCACTACACTGCCGCAGGCCGTTTCCTGCTTGCGGGAGTGATGCTTGCTGCGGTTACCCTGGCGGCCCAGGCTTATTACGATGTCGAAGTATTACATTTAACTAGAGCGCAGGGGCCGTATAGTCCCAATTTGTTAGGGCCAGTGGCCGCCCTGGTTGTTATGTGGCTGTTGTCGAGTTGGAATCAGCCGGGCAAACTACGCTGGCTATTGCCACCCTTGGTGTTGGCGGCGTTGTGGGCAGTGGCAATGTCGGGCTCGCGTGGTGCCTATGTGGGGCTTTTGGCGATGTTGTTGGTTTGGTGTGGTCTGTTTTTTAAGGGCTGGCAGCGTGTCGCGGCGCTTGTTGTTGTGTTGGTATTGCCTGTGGCAGCCTATCATTCATTTCCATCGCTGGCGGAGCGGGTGGACGTTGCGGCTACTGAAGCGAATGTCTATTTTGAAAAACTTGAGCGAGGTGAGCATGAAGCCGGTGGTTCAATAAATGTCCGTTTTGAGATGTGGCGTGCCGGCTGGATGGTGTTCAAAGATGCCCCAGTTCTAGGTGTTGGGCCTAATAATTACACTGAAGCTGTTAGGCAGTATGTTGGTGTGGAGGGTTTGTCTGCGAATGTTGCGAATCATGGCCAGGCGCATAATGCCTATATCGATATATTGATGTCACGGGGTATGGTGGGATTTTTGATTTTCATAGCGATGCTGTTTTATCCGCTCTATTGTTTTTTGAAAACACGTCAAACATCTCCCTCAACCGCTATATTTGGAGTTGTTCATATTGTTGGTTTTTCAGTCTTTTCTATTACCGATGCATCCACTTTTGATAAGGGCAATTTTGTGTCCATATTCTTATTGTGCATGACAATTTTCCTGTCCCGGCATCTGGCCACAGTTAATCAGAGGGTTGTTTAGATGGTGCGCCTGTCGGTAGTGATGATTGCCAAGAACGAAGCGCCGGTAATTGCCGACTGTTTAAAGCGACTAGACTGGGCCGATGAGATAGTAGTGCTGGATGGTGGCAGTACGGATGAGACGGTCGAGGTTGCCAAGCAATATACAGACAAGGTATTCGTTGAGGCAGACTGGGAAGGTTATGGTATGCAGCGGCAGCGTGCCCAGGCCAGGGCGACTGGCGACTGGATTCTGATGATCGATGCTGATGAACACGTTTCCGCCGAGTTGAGACAAAGTATCCTTGACGTTGTTAAGCAGGATAATCGCAACAAGGCCTGGTCGATGGCCATCTTGCCCTGGTGTTTTGGCCGTTTCCTGCGTCACGGTGGCTGGTATCCGGCTTACAAGGTGCGGCTCTATGCCAATGATAAGGCGCGGTACGGTGATCAGCGGGTGCATGAGAAACTTGAGTTTGTTTCTGGGGTGGAGATCAAACGCCTAAAAGGAGATCTGTTGCACTACACCTATCGTGATCTGGAGCATTATCTGACCAAGTCGGCCCGCTATGCCGCAGAATGGGCAGAGCAGCGCCAACAGCGTGGTAAGTCGGCTTCGTTATTGGAGGGGGTGCTGCACGGTGTTGGTTGCTTTGTGCGTATGTACTTCGTCAAAGCTGGTTTCCTTGATGGCAGACAGGGATTTTTGATGGCCTTGCTCTCAGCTCATTCCACCTTTGTTAAATACGCCGACCTATGGACGCGTAAGCAGCCGGCATCTGCCTCAGAGTAGAAATTTTTGGCTGACCTGCTTGGCTGCCGCAGTCGCATCAATGCTCGACATATCCTCCTGTCCTGCCCCTTCGGTGGGTGAGAAACTCAGTCTTTTATCTTCCTGATTGGTTGTCTGCCAGCGTAATGCGGTGGCGGAGCGGCGTCGCGGATAAAAGGCGGCGGTATTGCAGTTCAGGGCGCCGGCGATATGCAGCGGGCCGGTCGAGCCGCTGATGAATAGGTCGGCAAAAGCGATGTGTTGGGCAAAACGCTTTAGTCCTTCGGTGGAGTGATATATCGTGTGGGCCGTGTCGCCGAGTTTGTCGGCCACTGTTTCGGCCTGTTCGATCTCGCCTGGACCGGCGCTGACGATAATGTGATGTCCGTTCCTGGATTTCAGGTTTCTGCCCAGTTCGGCATATTGCTCTAGACTGAGATTGTTGGCTGAGCCACCGCAGCCGGGGTGGATGAAAACCAGTCGCAGTTCAGGTTTGATCTGGTGGGTTTGGCAGAACGTATTGCGAATCTGCTCGATCTCTGCGGCATCAAATTCCAGATAGGGCGGCTGAGGCTGTTGAATTGTGTTGATGCCTGAGTCGTTTAAATATTTAATTACCAGGTCCTGGTTGTAGGCATATTCGGGTTTTTCCGAGCGCGAGCGGCGCTGTTTCAGGCGGCTATGATAGAATAGCTGCGCAATTTTGGTCGCTGGTGCCAGTCTATAGGGGATGCCTGCCAGCAGCAGCAACCAGCCGATGCGAGTAGTGGAAAACAGGGTGATGGCGGCAGCATAGTTTTGCTGTTTCAGGCTTTTGCTGAAAGACAGTTGCTCGCTCATGCTGGCGTATGCGCCTGGGTCGAGTATGACCTGATCAATGCTGGGGCAAAGCCGGGCCATGTCAGCGGTGTAGGGATTGACCAGGACGTGGATCTCGCAATCCGGCAAGGATTGCTTGAGGCTGGCAAAGGCTGGCCAGGCCAGCATGAAATCGCCCAGTTTGTCGTTGCGGACAATAATAATTTTTTTGCGCTGTGTGCTCATTGGCGGCTGATTATACTCTGCGTAGAGTGTTTGGCCCAATATACTGGAAGAGAAAGATATGGAGCTTTGGTTTAAGGGCGGTGGCTGGGCCAATAAAAGGGCCGCCGGCATTGCCCGGCAGATGTCACCGGACAAGGTGAAAAGTGTCGCAGTGATTCGTCATGCCGCCGTCGGTGATATGGTGCTGACACGCCCCTTTCTGATCGAGCTGCGTCGCTTTTTTCCTAATGCCAAAATCACCCTCAGTCTGGTTAGTAACTATACCCGTGGTGCGCCGCTTGATCTGGTCGATCACGTTCATGTGGTCTACGGCAACGATCGTCGTGATGTGTCTCTGAAACAGCAGATTGCACGTGCCAAAGAGCTGGGTGAGCAGGATCTGTTGTTTGACCTGGCGGCGACATCACGCTCATTCTGGCTGTGCAAGCTGACCAAGGCGAAGCTGAAGTTGGGTTTCCCCTATCACGCCATTCAGCGGCCGCTGTTTTATGATGTTGCTGTTTCCCGTTCAGATCTGCGTTTCGAGGCGGAGAATATGCTCGAGATGTTGAATGTGCTTGGCCATGCCCATGAGTATCCGTTGCGTTTTGATATGCCGGTCAAGCCAATGCAGCGGGATAAACCTTATGCCGTTTATTTCCCCAGCGCCTCAACTACAGAGAAATGTTGGCCCCATGCCAATATTGCAGAGTTGGTCAGTAAGATGGCGGAGCGATATCCAGCTCATGAACATATTGTGCTGGAAGGGATTGCCGAGTGGGAAAAGATTGATGACATCATGGCGGCGCAACAGGGTAAGGAAAATGTCACCGGCCTGAAGCTGGATGATTTCGATGAGACCGTATCCTTGATTAAAGGCGCCAGTCTGTTGGTGGGCAACTGTACCGGTATTCGCAACATCGCCATCGCTTGTGAGACGCCAACTGTCGGCATCTTTTTTGTCACCCCGGTGTTTCGTTACTGGCCCCGTTATGGTGGCCACGAGGCAGCCTTCAGGTCGGATGCTGGTGTGCCAGATGTTGAACAGGTGTTCGGCTTGACATGTAAAATACTGGGCTGACGGTTGTTTCAATGAAGATTCTGCACCTGCTGTCGCAAACCCATCTCACCGGTCCGGAGGTTTATGCCGCGGCCTTGTGTCGTCAGCAAATGGCAGATGGGCACGAGTGTTTGATTGTGTCTGATACCTTGTCGGTGGAAACCGACGCGACCTATATTGCGATGGCGATTCATAATCGTTCTTTGTCTAACCGGATAAATAATATTCTCAAACTTGTCTCTTTGTGTCGTCAGCAAAAGATCGATTTAATCCATGCCCATTCTCGGGCCGCCAGCTGGGTAGCCAATATTGTGGCCAGGCTAACAGGTCTCGCCTATGTATCTACTATTCACGGCCGGCAGAGTAAACGTGCCACCAAGCGCAAAGTGAATGTTTATGGTCGCCATATTATTGTGGTGTGCGAACATCTGCAGGGGCATGTTCGTAATGAGCTCAATATCTCCGATGCTGATGTCAGGGTGGTTCGCAATGGCTTTGACTAGGGTGGCATGGATTGGTCGTTTGACCGGACCAAAGGGTGAAATCGCTCACAAAATTATTGCCCAGGTTGCACCTGCATTTCCGGAACTGCAGTTCACCATTGTCGGTGGACCGGTTACCGATAAATTTCGTTCTATAGCCACTAGCAACGTTACCTTGACCGACTTTGTTAAAGACGTGAATGAAATCTTCAAACAGAATGATCTGATCATCGGTGCCGGTCGCGTGCCGGTAGAGGCGATGCGTTTTGGTTTGCCGGTCATTGCCGTGGGTGAGAATCGTTACATCGGTCCAATCAATGATGAAACTATCACTCTGGCCAAGGCGACTAATTTTGGTGATTGTGATCAGTTGACCGCTTGGAGTACGCCGCAGCTGATATATGATTTGCATTCAATTGTTTCAGGTGAAGTTGAGTTGCCACTTGCTAATTATCCTGACTATGTAGTTGATTACCGGATTGATCATGTCTATCCGCAAGTGATGGATATCTATCGTCAGGCGCGGATTGATGCCGTGTTACAGCCATTTAAAGAGATTCCGGTTCTCACCTATCATCGGGTTTTAACGCAGCCTCCACAGGGGTCAAAGTTCAATATCTATGTCTCAGTTGAAGAGCTTGAGTCACAGATTATGAATCTGAAACAGCGTGGCTTTGAGTTTGTCACCTTCAAGAATTTAGCTGAGGGAGTACGGCCGAAAAAGCCAGTCATCCTCACCTTCGATGATGGTTATGAGGACAACTATCAAAATCTGTTGCCGTTGTTGAAAAGGCATAATGCCAAGGCAGTGATTTATGCCTTGGTCGATCGTGCGGTCAGAAATAATTGTTGGGATATGATCAAGGGTGAACCTGAGGCGCCATTGATGAATGATGCACAGTTGCTTGAGTGTCATCAGAGCGGTCTGGTTGAAATCGGCTCGCATGGATTGCGTCACCAGCACCTTCCTCAATTGAGTGATGATGAGGTCAGGCAAGAGGTTTTCGATTCAAAATTGGTGCTGGAAAAACTGTTGAGTGATGAGGTGGTATCGTTTGCCTACCCTTATGGTGACTATGGCGATCGTGAAGCTGAGCTGGTGCGTGAAGCCGGTTACTGTTTTGGTGTGGCGACAGTGAGTGGCCCGGTCAAGATGGCGGATGACTTGATGCGGGTGCGACGGATTACCATGTTTCCCAATACCAAGGCATCCAAGTTTTGGCGTAAGACATCGGGGTGGTATTTACGTTATTGCAAGATTAAGGGTAAAGATTTTTAAACGTGGTTTCAGTTGGCTATAAATTTTAGGGTGATATTGATATGAGTGAAGCGGTGAGAAATATCGGGCGCAAAATACGGGCCCCTTTTAATAAGCGTTCGGCATTCAAGGAACTGGAGAAGTTTCACAGTCAGCCCCGTAGCTTGGATGAGATTGTCGATGCTGCAATCAAGTTTCCTAGTCACGGTCTGTTTCGTGTTGAGTCTATCCAGAAACGTAGCGAGATCATGGCTCTGGCCAGTGCTGTTGCTGAACTGAAGCCTAGCAATATTCTTGAGATTGGCACGGCGCGGGCAGGCTCGTTGTTTATTTGGTCGCAGCTGGCATCAAACAAGGTGGTGAGTTGTGACCTGCTGGACCCGAGTGTGCGACGCCCACTGTATGAGGCGTTTCCCCCTCCTGCATCCTGTTGCAAAGTGACTCATCTTTCCGGGGATTCACATAGTGCCGAATTCAGGAAAAAGGTGGAGGAGCAATTGGCTGGTGAGTCGGTCGATTTTCTTTTTATCGACGGAGACCATACCGAGAAGGGCGTGGAGCAGGATTACAACGATTACAAACATCTGGTACGCCCCGGTGGTTTGATCGCGTTTCATGATGTTATTGAGAAACAAGCACTACCGACAAACCAAGTGTATTACTTTTGGAAACGCTTAAAGCCAACAGTGAACGCTGAGGAATTTATTGATGACCCAGCGCAGACTGGTTTTGGTATAGGGATAGTAAGAGTGTAGCTTGAAAAGCCTGTCTGGAAAGAGGAGATAAGATTTATGTCTAAATACGATGAGGCGTATGAATCGTGCCCTGTGTGTCGTGATGCAGCCATTCATCAATATCATTGTGATTTTAGAGGGAACACAATTTTTGTCTGCTCTGCCTGCACAATACAATTTATGAATCCTGTTTATTCTGATGAGTATTTGTTTGAGTACTATGCGGGGTATTACGGTGGTGGAGAAAGTGACCTCAACGTGGTTGAGGGACAGGCTTGTACTAATTACATGAAGTTCGAATTTATAGATAAATTCGTACATATGCCTGGTCGAGCGCTGGACTTTGGTTGTGGTAATGCAAATTTTGCAGTTTATGCCAAGGATAAGGGCTGGGATGTTGTTGGGTATGATGTCGATTGTGAGGCGATGCAACAAGTTTCGGATCGTTATGGAATACCAATCAAGTGCGGTTCCTTGCCGGACGTAGACTGGCAAGGAGAGCGGTTTGATCTGATTCATGCTCATCATGTGGTTGAACACTTGAAAGATCCGGCCAGGGATCTAAATATCATGTATGAACTGCTCTCTGACGATGGCTATATCTACATAGGTGTGCCCAATATCCATTCCTGGTCGGCAAGGCTGAAACTGTTTCTAGAGAAGGCGGGGCTCAAAAAAGGTAGGGTGGGTAAGTACTACGATTCGGATCACCATGTGTTTTACTACACGCCTAAATCAATGAAAAACTTGCTCGATATCTGTGGCTTTGAAGTGGTGCTGAGTATGAATGGCGCTAAGTCTCATATGAGTGAATCGAAGTTGATCCAGTTTTTTACCTATTATCTGCCGAACTTTTTCTATTCAAGCTCATCTTTTTTTGTCATGGCGCGCAAGAAACGTCAGTGATGCGGTCGTGGTTATTGACTTGTGGATGAACTCTCTTCCATTTCCTTGAGAATACCGTTTAGGCAGCGATAGATTTTCTTTTCCTTATTCTTGCGGCTAATGGACATGTTTAACTCAGTGTCAGCGCGACGACTGTCATGGTAAAGATGGTAGGTGACGGCCTGAAACTTGATGTTCTTGGTGTACATTCCCAGGCCGTTGAAGCGCCATTCCAGGTCGTCATCTTCGCCGCCGATGCCGGGCAGGTCTTCGTTATAACCGTTGATCTTTTCCATGTCGGCTTTGTAGCAGGAAAAGTTACACCCCATGATACCTAGCTGGCGATTCTTGGCGATGTTGTGCAGCAGTGACGAGGCGAAGCCGACTTCATAGTCGCGTACCCCATCCTGATGCAAAGGAATGGCACGGAGGAAAAAACTGAGTCGGTTTTCCAGCCCTTGAGCCAGCTCCGGCTGCTTTCTGATCTTGTCCGATTCCTTAGGGCCAAGATAGACTCGGCGCGCGGTGCAGATGCGGGTTGGTTCGGCATGTTTCAGATGCATGGCAATAAATTGCGAATGGGGAATGCAGTCGCCATCGATAAAGATCAGGTACTCAGCATGGGCGTTGGCAACGGCCTGGTTGACTGCGCGGGTCTTGCGGAAACCGATATCTTCCTGGGAGAGGTGGCGAAGGTTTAGTTCTTTTGGGGCCTTGGTGGCGATATACTCAGCCACGGCTGGGTCATTGCCATCTTCGGTGACAATGACTTCAAATGCCTTTTCGCTCTGCCGGGTTAGACCCAATAGGATACAATGCAGGGCTTCGATATCCTTGTAGATAGCGATTATGATACTGGCCTTGGGTTTTACTGTGTTTGGAATCATAGGGGTATCGAATGTTAAACTTCGTCTTGGCACGAGAGTATATGAAAATCTGAGCTTGGCCGCCATCTTTGCTGTCATGGTCAACTAATAATTTGAGACAAGGGGCCTGAATGTCTTTTCGAGATTGTGTGGTTTGCGAAACCGGTCAACATGCTGAGCACTATTGCCAGATTGATGGTTATGATTATCTGCTCTGTAATCAGTGTGGTCTGGTGTATGTCGACCAGCAGGAAAAGACCGAAAATATTTACAAGGCATACAGTGGCGGTGGCTTGAAATCCCTGCGTCGTCGTCTGATGGCGCCGTTTCGAAAATTCCATCAGGATCGCAGCTTTGACTACTCGGTCAAGCGGGCCGAGAGTATCTTTTCCTTTGCGGCCAGTCAGGTGCAAGGGACTGGCAAATATATCGATATCGGTTGTAACAAGTGTTATTTGCTGGCGCAAGGGCTGGAAAAAGGCTGGGATGTCTACGGCTGTGAATTGGTGCCAGAACTGACTGCACCGTTTCTCAATACCCACAAGCAGTGTCGTGATCATGTGCATCAGGGCCGTTTTATGGATATGCGTCCCCAGTTTGCCAATAATACTTTTGATTTGATTACCGCCATTGATGTGATCGAACACTTCGAGGATGTGATTGCTGATTTGAATGGCATTCTTGAGATTCTTAAACCCGGCGGTGCCTTTGTCATTCAGACCCCAGATGTGGATTGCCAGCAGGCCAAACAGAACGGTCGTGACTGGGGCGCTCTAAAGCCACTCGAGCATCTGCATCTGTTTAATCTTTCAAATCTGACCACGCTGGCAAAGCGGATTGGTTTTAGCGAAGTGATTGGTGTGGATGAGGTGTTTGAAGAGGCTGACGGTAACTTCGTCGCCATCCTGCGTAAGTAATTATTCGGTGAGGGTATGATCCAGCTTGGCGATAACATCATCTGGTTGGATTCGCTCCATCGTCCCTTCATCCCGTACTCGAATACCCCACGGTAATTCATCGATTGGCTTGCCATGTTTGGCTGCGATTGCTTGCGGATATTTATTCACCACCAGCTTTGCATCAAGATAAGGCCGCGCCCGGTCGGGATTGGTGCAGGCGTAAAGGCCGATTACCGGCGTGCCAATGGCGGTGGCCAAGTGGGCTGGGCCGGAGTCGGGGGCAAGCACTACATCTGCCTTATTAAGAACGGCCAGTAATTGCTTGACGCTGGTCTGGCCAATCAAGTTGAGCGGCTTGTGCTGACAAAGGTCGCTAATCTTTTCGCCATATTCCAGTTCGATGACGCTGGGGCCGCCACATAGCACTACCTGCATGCCGTGTCGCTCGGCGGAATAATCGGCCACTGCAGCGTAGCCCTCGGCAGTCCAGTTACGATAACTCATGCTGGAGCAGGGGCTGATGACGAGAATCTTTTTGTCTGTGCCTAGTGTCTGTTCAGCATACTTTCGCGCTTCATCCGAAATAGGAACATTCCATTCCAGCAGATGCTCTTCTATTCCCAACGCTTCGGTAAAACCAAAAAAACTGTCGATGACGTGTTGTTTGGGTTTGGCGGCAATCTTATGGTTGGTGAACAGCCATTGCAGATCCTTGGCCCGTTGTTTGTCGAAACCGAGTCTGATCTTTGCTGGGATCAACAGGCTGGCTAGGCTGGCGCGAATCGACATCTGCATATGCAGTAGCACATCATAATGACGGCCGCGCATTTGTTGGCGCAGTTGTTTATAAGCTGCCAGGCCCTGGTTTTTATCGAAGACGATAAACTCAATATCAGGGATATCGCCGACCAGTTGATGCTCCAGCTTGCCAATCACCCAGGTGATCTTGGTTGCCGGCCACTGCTTTTGCAGGGTGCGAACGATGGGCAGGGTATGGCTGATATCGCCAAGGGCCGAGAGTCTGAGTATGCAGATGTACTTTGGCGCCGAGCTCAATGTAATCGCCATGCTTAAACGTATCTATTAACGAGCTTGTTGCTTATGTCTGAGACTTAGGCATCTTTGCGGCTGTAGTCCTCGTAGGATTTTTCTTCTACCAACTCCGAGCCAACCTTGATGTTGATGACGCGTTTAGCTGTGGCGCGTTGATCATTAACGACATAAACGGATCGAGCCAGTTCTATAAACTCTTGATCAAACTCCCCCTGGGACTCCTTGATGCGGATGTCATCTTCAATTACCCACAGTTTTTCGTTAATGGCTTTTAACTTAGCGATTTCGGTGGCGATATCCTGTTGCGAGAATGCTGACTCTGTCCAGGTTGCGCGCAGGGTGTTCAGCTCTTTATGGATGTTCTCCAGCTTGGCTGGATCCTTGATACGCTCGGACTTGATTTCGAGGATCGTGATCTTGTCGAGGAATTCACCAACAGAAATTTCAGCAGACAGGTTCATAGAGTTCACCAAAGGTTGTGTACATGTTTGATGTATAAGCGATAATAGGGCGCTATGTTACTGGAAGGGGCCTTAAAAGGCCACTCTCGGCAGGCGGGATAACAATATGCGACAGGAACTAAAGCGTTGAAAATTTTGGTGATACGGGTGGGTCGGGTCGGCGATATGCTGATGATTACGCCTGCAGTAAAGGCGATTCTGGATAATTATCCCGAGGCCGAGCTGCACCTGCTCACCGGTGCCGATGGTCAGCGGGTCTTCAAGGGTTTTTCCGAGCGCCTGACCACCTACCTGCTGCATGACCGTAAGGCGCTGTTGGCCAAGCTTAATCTCAATAAGCTGCTTAAGCAGGTTCAGGCCGAAGGCTATGATCATGCCTTCTGTTTTGAACTCAATCCCAGCTTCGCACCTTTTTATCAGGCCGCGTGCGATGGTGGTCATTGTGTCGATATGAGTCAACCTCAGGAACATTATGCCCGTCGTTGTCTCGATGTGGTGGCGCGGGCGGTGGCCAAGCCAGTTGAAAATTACTGGCTCAATCTACCGGTTACAGATGAGGCGCGAGCCAAGGCCCGGGCGGTGCTGGCCGAGGAGGGGATTGGTGGTGAGACGTTTGTTGTTGGTATGCATCCAACCTACAGCGGCCTGAAGAAGATGGCCTGGCGTCGCAACATGGATGCTGGCCGGCGCTGGCCGACGCAGGACTTTGCCGAACTGGCCAAGCAGCTTTCAGTCTATGCAGAAAAGCATGATCTTAACCTGCGCATCATCATGGACCTGATGCCGGAAGAGGTCGAGGTGGGTGAAGAGATCGTCCAGCTCAGCGGTGGCAAGGTCACCATGCTGACGCCACCGCTGGATTTTCAGCGCTATAAAGCCATTCTTGAAAGAATGAATATCTTTGTCACCACCGACACTGGACCAATGCATATCGGCGGCGCAGTTGGCACCAACCTGGTGGCCTTGTTCGGTGGCACCGACCCCAATGATAGTGGTGCCTATGCACCCTATGACCGTTACGAGATTGTGCAATCGCCGACTAGGCAAATTGCGGATATAACACCACAGCAGGTGTTTCAGGCCTGTCAGCGTTTTTTGCCATGATGATTGAACCTAATCAGGTTGATCAGCAGGGGCTGCATATTCTGTTTGATGCGAACAGCATCGATACTCCCAACAATGAATTTTTTGAAGCGGATCATTGGCGTTCAGAAGATGCTGTGATTAGTCTGGCGCAAGGTCGGGGTGCCGCCTGCATCTTTGCTTATCAGGACAAGGCGTTTGTGCTGCGTCATTATCGCCGTGGTGGTTTGATGGCCAAACTGAGTGATGACCGCTATCAGTGGTCAGGCTTGGACAAGACCCGAGCCTGGCGTGAATGGCATCTGCTGGCCGAGATGTTTGAGCAAGGCTTGCCGGTGCCGCGGCCAGTGGCAGCGCGGGTGCAGCGCCATGGACTGTTTTATTCGGCGGATCTAGTCACCCTGTGCCTGCCCGACGTTACGCCGTTCGCTGACCTGTTGATGCAGCGGGCAATCACGGCAGAACAATGGCAGTCGCTTGGTGCCACGATCAGACGTTTTCATCAGGCCGGTATCTATCACGCTGATCTGAATGCCCGCAATATTCTGCTGGATCAGGCCGGTCAGGTGTTTGTGATTGATTTCGATAAAGGAGAAAAGCGGGTTGCTGATTCAAGTTGGCAGCAGGCCAATCTTGAGCGCCTGCGGCGTTCGCTGAACAAGTTTAAAAACAGTGAGGCGCAATTTTGGTTTGATGAGCAATGCTGGCAGTGGCTGCTGGCGGGTTACGCTAAATAGGATTCCAGGGCGTCGAGATAACGCCGCGCCACATCGGCCTTATTGTTCACCAGTTGCTGCGCCCGTAGGCCCATGGCCTTGAGTTGTTCGGGCTGTCTCAGCAGTTCGGCCGTTTTTTCAATCAGCTCATTTGCATCAGCGACTTCAACCGCGGCCTCAGCCTCACGCAGTAGGTCGCGCTCATCGGCAAAGTTATCCATGTGTGGGCCGAACAGGGCTGTCTTGCCCTGTCGCGCCACCTCGATCACATTCTGCCCCCCGCGTGGAATCAGTGAGCCGCCGATGCAGACCAGTTGCGCCCCGGCGATAAAACCTGGCAGTTCGCCAAAGGTGTCGGCCAGATAGAGCTGGGTTTCATCGGTGACGATATCGTTGTCACTGCGCACTGACAGCCTGGCGTTCAATGGTCGTAGCTGTTGCAGGATCGCTGCTTTGCGTTTGGGATGGCGCGGCACGATCACCAGTAGATGGGTTTGGCTCAATTCAGAGTTGAGCCAGGCACGGCTGATCTGCAGCTCCTCATCATCATGGCTGGAGGCGACCAGCAGATAGGGGCGGGGCAGGTCGATCGGTTCAACAGTGGTGTTTGTTTCAGTAGCAGCTGCGAACTTGATGTTGTCGATGGTCTGCACTTTCTCAGCGGCGGCACCCAGTTCGATAAAACTGCCAGCATCGGTTGCTGAGCGGGCCAACACCTGATCAACGTTCTGCAGGGCCTTTTTATAAATGCCGCGTACCCAGGTCGGTTTGTTCAGGGTTCGTTTTGATAGCCGGCCATTGACGATGACCAGCGGAATCTTGTTGAGTTTGCAGTGATAAAACAGTCGCGGCCAGATCTCGGTCTCCATGATCAAGGCGCAGCGCGGTTTGATCTGTTGGAAAAATGTCTTCACTGCCTTGTTGAAATCCAGTGGCAGGTAGACGTGTTCGATCTCAGGGCCAAATTTCTTCGCCGCCATCTCGGCACCGGTCGGGGTGAAGGTTGAAACGATCAGCGGCAGTTCAGGATAACGTTGGCGCATTTCCATCACCAAGGGATAGGCGGCATTCACCTCGCCCACCGAGGCCATGTGAATCCAGATCGGCCGGTCATGTCGCTCAGGCAGATCCTTGCCCAGTTTTTGTCTTGCCATGCGTGAGTCATTCAGCTGGCGTGCCTGGGCAATGCTGTGCCAGGCCAGTAGCGGTGCCAGTGCAGTAATCAAAGCTCGGTAGCGCCAGTCAGGGAGGAGGCTCATGGGTGAGTAATATATGAGAAATATAATTTAGAGTTTATTTTACGGGTGAATTGAATGCTTGTGAACTGTGTTGTAATAGAAGTGGATTGAATTATGAATGTCTGTATTTGATTAAGGTGTGAGATGAGTAAATTAGAAGACGAGAGAGAGCAGGCCTTTAAGTCTATTTATGAGGATGGGTATTGGGGAGAAAAAGGTTCTTCGGGGGCAGGTTCAACGCTTGATGCAACAAAAGTAACTAGAGATGTCATTACCAAGATAATTTCAGATTACAAAATAAAAAGTATTGTGGATGTTGCATGCGGCGATTTTGTTTGGATGCCATTAGTTCTTCAAGAGTTTCCAAGCATCCAATATAGAGGCTGCGATATTGTTGCTAGTTTGATTGAACAGCATAAATTAAATTATCCGCAATATAGTTTTCAGCATTTGGACTTTGTAAATGAAGGCATACCTTCTGGAGAAATGATACTTTGCCGAGATGTTTTACAGCATTTGCCTGTAAAAGATATCCAAAAAGCATTAAGAAGCTTTTCAGAGAGCGGTGCCCGTTATTTGTTGGCAACGACCCATATTAGGCGTCATGGGATAAGAAATAAAAGAAATATTAGGCCAGGTAGGTGCAGGGATAGAAATCTTTTACTTCCCCCGTTTAATCTGCCTGATCCAATTGTTATTTATTCAGAAAAATACCCTGAGCAACATAAATTTCTTGGTTTATGGAAATTGCCTTTTCAAGAGGTTTGATGGTTATTTGTAAGGAGAATGCTGGTTTTTTGGCCGGCTCTTGAAGCGGCGATGCATCCACAGGTATTGGGCCGGGGCCTTGCGGACTTCGGTCTCTATCAGGCTGTTGGTCAGCGTGGCATCGGCCTGGTCATCACCTGAGGGGAAGTCTTCCAACGCCGGCAGCAGGGTCAGTTGATAGCCAGAACCATCTTCGAGGCGGCGGACAAAAAACGGTACCACTGGCGCACCAGTCATCTTGGCGATACGCGAGGTAGCGGTGAGGGTGGCGGCCTGGATGCCAAAGAACGGTGCAAATACGGCGTTGATGGTGCCGAAGTCCTGATCCAGTGCATACCAACAGGCGTGGTCGGCCTTGATGGTTTTGATCATGCTGCGCGCATCACTGCGTTCGATAGCGCCGAGATAGCGACGCTCGCGGCCATCCTTCATCACTGCCTCAAACAACGGATTGCGATGGTATTTGTACATTACGTAGAAAGGGGTGTGGCGGGCCAGCAGGCGGCCGCCGATCTCAAGGCAAGTGAAGTGGGCGCTGAGCAGGATCACGCCTTTGCCCTGCTGCCGCGCGGCATCGAGATGATGCAGGCCTTCGATCTGGCCCAGCGACTCTAATTGTCTGTCGTGGCCCCACCAGCTCAGGCCTATCTCAAACAGCGAAATGCCTGATTCACGAAAGCTGTCCCTTACTAGTTGTTGTTGCTCAGTTTCTGATAATTCCGGAAAACAGAGTCGGATATTGGTCGCGGTGATATGGCGACGACGTGGAATAGCCAGGTACATTAGCTTGCCAAGCAGGCCGCCGAGCCTAAGCTGCCAGCGGTAAGGCAGCATGATGGCCAGACGCAACAGGCCGAAACCGAACCATAGCGACCAGTAACGCGGCGCAAGAAAAGAACGGGGGTTAAAGCTTGGTTTTGCTGGATCGCTCAATGGGAAACGCGGTTCTTGGTTAAAAAAAGTCGTAGGGTGCGCTATGCGCACTAATAAATCAAATGTAGAGGCTTAGCCTTGTGATGCGCATGGCGCATACTTACGAAGCGTTAGTCAGCCAGGCATTGATCTGCTCTACATCCTTGACGTCCAGCGTGCCAGCGGCCTGTTGTAGACGCAGGCTGGCGAGGATGTAGTCATAGCGGGCGCGGGCAAAGTCACGTTGGGTGCGGAATAGTTCACGACGAGAGTTGAGCACATCAACCGTGGTTCGGGTGCCAACTTCATAACCTGCCTCGGTAGCATTCAGGGCGCTCACCGATGACGTCACAGCCTGTTGCAGCGCCTTGACCTTGCTGATGCCGGCTAGCACGCTGAGGTAGGCTTCGCTGGCTTCACGTTGGGTGGCACGACGTTGTTGTTCTAACCCATCTTTGGCTTGTGCCAGCTGGGCGTTGGCGCGTTTGATGCCGGCCGAGATGCCTCCACCCTGATACAGAGGGATGTTGAGTTGCAGGCTTAACGAGGTGTCAGTTTGTTCCCTCTCGGTAGCGCTGTTGCCACTGTAATCGGTGTTGCCATAGCTGGCGACCAGATCCAGTTTCGGATGACGGTTGGCGCGTTGTTGCTCCATACCTTGTAGCGCCACGGCGGTGGCGGCCTCGGCAGCCATTAGTTTGAAATTATTTTGCAGGGCGTTATCGACCCAGTCGTTCATGTTGGCGGGTTCGGGTGACGCCAGTGTCAGCTGTTTACCTAGCACGGCAACCCCTTGAGGCAGGCTGCCGGTCAGTTCGCGCAGCGCCTGGTGACTGATGGCCAGATTGTTTTGAGCCACGATCTCACTGGCGGTGGTCAGATCAAAGGCGGCCTGTGCCTCGTGGACGTCGGTGATGGCGATCAGACCTACCTCAAAGCGTTGTTTGGCCTGATCCAGCTGACGGGAAATAGCGCTCTTTTCTGCCTGGGAAAACTCCAGGCTGTCCTTGGCGGCCAGCACATCAAAGTAGCGCTGGGCGACGCGCAGGATGATGTCCTGATAGGCCTGATTTAGCTCGGCCTGGGCCTGGCGGGTAGTGGCTTCGGCCTGGTGCAGTTGGCTGCTGTAATCTTTGCGGTACAGCGGCTGGCTTAGTGTCAGACCGTAGTTAGTGGTGTCAGAATCAAAATCGCCTGTCGTTGCCGAGGAGGAGGTTGGCGCCGTCACCTCGCTAGTGGCTTGTGATACAGCGGCATTGAATGAAATATTGGGATAATAAAGCGATTTGGTCTGGCGTTGACTGTAGCTGGTGGCGTCAAAGGCAGACTCCTGTGCGCTCAGTACCGGGTCGCTTTGCAGCGCGGCTTGATAAACCTGCAACAGATCTTCGGCATGACTGGCCTGGCTAAGCATGAGGCCAGTGATGAGAGGTACCAGTGTCCGTTGTAGTTTATTCATTTGTCGCCTTCCGTCGTTTTAGTAGCGTTTCATCTCCGGGGCGATGTTGCAGGCCCAGGCGTCTATGCCGCCGACCAGGTTAATAAGGTTTTCAAACCCATGTGAAGCCATAATCATACCGGCACGCTGACTGCGCATGCCGTGATGGCAGATTAAGACATATTCCTGTTGTGGGTCTAGTTCTTCTACGGCCTCGGGGATTGTATCCAGGGGAATGTTAATTGATCCCTCGATGGCACAGATCTCGTTTTCGAAGTCTTCTCTGACATCAATCAAGACGGGTTTGCTTTCGCTCTGCTCGATCAGTTCGAACACCTGCTGGGGACTTAGTTGACGCATATAACCTACCTACCTGGCAATATATCGATGTGTAACAGTATTAGAGGCAGTCTTAAAAGACAAACCGATTTGGTTTAGCGGCGTTCACCAGTGGCTTGGTCACAGTCTCGAATAGCAGCTCTGTGCGCCACTCGCCGACCGCGGTGCGGGTGATCAGCGTGGCCTGCATCACCGGGCCATCACCGATAATGGCAACCAGGCGGCCGCCACGGTTAAGCGATTTTTTGAATGCCTCGGCTAATACCGGGCTTGAGCCGCTGATGAAGATAGCGTCATAAGGGCCGTGGGCATCCCAGCCTTGGGCAGCGTCGCCGCATTCCAGAGTGACGTTGTCGATGCCCTGAGTCTTTAGATTGGCAGCGGTGGTATCAACGAAATCCTGGTGAATGTCGATACTGAATATATCGCGGCAGGCCTTGGCCAGCAGGGCGGTGACATAGCCGGTGCCACAGCCGACTTCCAGGGCGATGTCGGTTTCATGCAAATCCAGGGCCTGCAGCATGCGGCCTACGTATTTGGGTGCCAGCATCACTTCGCCATGGGCAATAGGAATATCGATGTCGGCATAGGCAACGTTTTCGTAGCCATTGGGGACAAATGCCTCACGCGGCATGGCTTGCAGCAGATCCAGTATCTGGGTATCGAGTACATCCCAAGGACGGACTTGTTGTTCAACCATATTAAAGCGGGCCAGCTCTACACTTGTCATTTTTTGCTCCCTAGAAGAAACCCAGAATTCATAACCGCCTAAGGTTAAGCAGTTTGGCCGTCTGAAGCAAGCCAAAATGCCTGCCTGCCTCGGTTGTAATACGGTCAAAAACAGCAAAGACCACAAGCCTGACGCAGGTTGGCAGTGCTCTCCTGACTTGAAAAAAAGGGGCCGATCGGCTACTTTGTTCGACCGAAGCTAGGGGTGCCCATAGGACGGGCTGAGATCACACCCTTTGAACCTGATGCGGTTAATGCCGCTGGAGGGAAGCCACAGCACCGTCGCAGGCGGTCGCGTTCTTCCTTATTACACTACAAGCACACTAGAGGTTAATCCTGATGAGCGCGATTCCAGAAGAGTTCCTGAAAAAGACAGCCCAGGTATCGGAAGATATCACCCGACCCTTCGACGGTTCCAAAAAGATTTATGTCCAAGGCTCGCGCCCGGATATCCGCGTGCCCATGCGTGAGATCAGTCAGGCTGTAACCCAGACCGACAGTGGCGATGAAGTGAATCCGCCGATTACTGTCTATGACACCTCCGGCCCTTACAGCGATCCCGAGGTTGAGATCAACCTGTTAAAAGGTATGCCCGATGTCCGCACTGGCTGGATTGAAGAACGTGGTGATACTGAATTCCTGGCTGGCCCAACCTCTGAGTTCGGCCAGCAACGTCAGAGTGATCCTGAATTGGCGCACCTGCGTTTCGAACATATCCGCACCCCGCGTCGCGCCAAAACAGGGCAAAACGTCAGCCAGATGTTTTACGCCAGACAAGGCATCATCACCCCAGAGATGGAATACGTTGCCATCCGTGAAAACTGTCGCCTGCAAGAGCTGCGTCAGGACGAGCGTTACAGCAAATTGTTGCGACAGCATCCGGGTGAGTCTTGGGGTGCCAACCTGCCCGATGTGGTCACGCCTGAATTTGTCCGTGACGAGGTCGCCGCCGGTCGCGCCGTCATTCCAGCCAACATCAATCATCCCGAGCTGGAACCGATGATTATCGGCCGTAACTTCCGCGTCAAGATCAACACCAATATCGGTAACTCGGCCGTCACCTCTTCGATTGAAGAAGAAGTGGAAAAAATGGTCTGGTCAGCGCGTTGGGGCGGCGACACCTTGATGGATTTATCCACCGGCAAAAACATCCACGAAACCCGCGAATGGATCTTGCGTAACTCACCTGTGCCAATCGGCACCGTGCCTATTTATCAGGCGCTGGAAAAGGTCGACGGCAAGGCCGAAGATCTGACCTGGGAAATATTCAGAGATACCCTGATCGAACAGGCCGAGCAGGGCGTTGATTACTTCACTATCCATGCCGGCGTATTGCTGCGTCATGTACCACTGACCGCCAACCGCCTTACCGGCATTGTTTCGCGCGGTGGTTCCATCATGGCCAAGTGGTGTTTGTCGCATCACAAAGAAAATTTTCTCTACACCCATTTCGAAGATATCTGCGCAATCATGAAGGCCTACGATGTTTGTTTCTCTTTAGGTGATGGTCTGCGCCCCGGTTGTCTGGCCGATGCCAATGACGCGGCCCAGTTCGGTGAACTGGAAGCTCTGGGTGAACTGACCAAGATCGCCTGGAAACACGATGTCCAAGTCATGATCGAAGGTCCAGGTCATGTGCCATTGCAGAAGATCAAAGAGAACATGGACAAGGAGCTGGAAGACTGCTTCGAAGCGCCTTTCTATACCTTGGGTCCATTGGTCACCGACATCGCTCCAGGTTATGACCACATCACCTCCGGCATCGGCGCCGCCAATATCGGTTGGTACGGCACTGCCATGCTTTGTTATGTCACACCGAAAGAACATCTTGGTCTGCCGAATAAAGAAGACGTACGTGTTGGCATCATCACCTACAAGATTGCAGCGCATGCTGCCGATTTGGCCAAGGGTTTTCCTGGGGTGCAGTTGCAAGATAATGCTTTGAGTAAAGCGCGTTTTGAATTCCGCTGGCAGGATCAATTTAATTTGGGTTTTGATCCAGAGCGGGCGCGTGAATATCACGATGAAACCATGCCTAAGGATGCACACAAGGTGGCGCACTTTTGTTCTATGTGTGGGCCGAATTTTTGTTCTATGAAGATTACTCAGGATGTGCGCGAGTTTGCTGCCAAGCAGGGGCTTGATGAGCAGGCAGCGTTGGCTAAGGGTATGGAAGAGAAGTCGATTGAGTTTAAGAAGACTGGGGCGGAGATATACCAGAAGGCTTAGTCTTGCTTAGTTGGTTGTTTGGAAAAAGGGTCAGCGTTTGCTGGCCCTTTTTTTATTCCCTCCCCCTTGAAGGGGGAGGGCTAGGGTGGGGGTGAAAGGTTTAACGAAGCCTGCATATATTGCGGGGAGTGAGGTTTTGTATCGCTGCCGCGATGATTTTATTTTGATGCGGTTTCCGGACCGCAGCCGGGTTCGTTTCTTTTGCACGGCCAAAAGAAACGAACCAAAGAAAAGGCCGCCCGGATGACTTGCCCGGCAAACAACGCCGGGTTTCCTGCGCTCCTCAGCCATAGCGGCGCACATTACAACTCGCACAAAACACTCAAACAGTAATGCGCTTCATCCACTATGGCCTGTGGAGCTCGGCTACGTCATACGGGGTTAAGTCAAAAGCAGATGTTTACGTAGGTTGGGCTAAATGCAATGCAGCCCAACGGTCTTGTTTTGGAGGATGTTGGGCTGCGAATTCGCTTTTCTCAGCCTGCGTGCTTCTCCGTCATTCCGGCACCCAAAGAACGGGCGCAAGCGTAGGCCGGAATCCAGGTTTTGTTTTTTATTGGTGAGTAGAGTTTTGTGTCGCTGTCGCGATGTTTTATTTTGATGTGGGCTTCCGCGCCCACACTGCGGGTTCATTTCTTTTGCACGGCCAAAAGAAACGAACCAAAGAAAAGGCCGCCCGGATGACTTGCCCGGCAAACAACGCCGGGTCCCCTGTGCTCCTCAGCCATAGCGGCGCACATTACAACTCGCACAAAAAACGTACTCAAACAGTAATGCGCTTTACCCGCTATGGCCTGCGGTGCTCGGCTGCGTCATACGGGGTTAAAGTCAAAACCGGTGGCTGCTGCAGGTTATTTGAAATATTGCATGAAAGGTTGCAGGTGATAAGCTGCTATCTTAGGGTCAAAATTAATCGGGGGTTATGGTGAAGAAACTGTTGTATATTTTTTCTTTCCTTTTGTTGTCATCTAGTGCAGTCGCTGAGCGAAGTGTTAGTAGCGATGAGTATCTTTCGTTTATGGATGTTCCACTAACGCTCAAGGCTTGTCAGTCAAGCAATTATTACCGTCAATGTTTTGATGTGACGGCTTCGCAGTGTGAAGAGACATATATGTCTGCAATTCGACTTTGTGCTGATAAGGAAAGAAGAGAAGTGCCTGAAGTAATTCCTAGTCGTGAGGAAGCTGGACAAATTGGAGCAAAAGTTTTGATTTGTGCTAATAGAGGTTATCAGGCTGTTCATGGGCCAAAGAAAAAGTCACTAGCTCAGTGCAAGAATGTTGCTGCGTGGAATGAACATATCAAGGCTGCTAGTAACTTGGAGCGGACTGAAACTAAAATTAAGGAATTAAACCAGGAATGGTTGAATTCATGTGAGTTTAAACAGGGCGATCACTATAGCAAAGTGAAGGGGTTTTATGGATTGGATAATGAACCAAGGTCGAAAAGCACTTCGTCTTCTGGTAATAAATATTTCTATCATTTAGATGAATATGGGGTGTGGTTCTTCTTCGATAATGATCGTAATTTGACGTTGATTCGGTTTGACTCTCCCTTCAGTGGAAAGATTAAAGGTGTTTCGGTTGGGGATGCTAAATCTCATGTAAGGAGTCTCAAGGGGACTCCTAGTAAGACATTCAAAGGGATGCCTGATTTAGAGTCTAAACATATGAAAATTCATAAAGTTTCGACTGAGATGAAAGATGCGAGTAGCCCAGAATCCATTGCTCTGAAAAATGCGATGATAGCTAAAATCAATTCAGGGGTAAATCCTATTATGAGTTATACAGAGGGATGGATATTCGGCAGTGGAGTTGAGCAGTGGGTTCGCTACGATGTCAGTAATATCGCGAATAAGGTTCAATATATTTTTTCAAAAACCTGTAAATAATAGTGTTTCAATTGTGTATTTATAGAGTGTTATGGGGCTGCCACCATTTCCCGTCCGACGCAGCCGAGCATCGCAGGCCGCTTTGGGTTAAGCGCAACCCTGTTTGAGCACGTTTTTTGTGCGAGTTTGGTTGTGCGCCAAAGCGGGCGAGAAGCGCAGGTGAATCAGCGCGTAGTTTGCGCTGATCAAGTCGCCGGGCGGCCTTTTCTTTGGTTCGTTTCTTTTGGCCGCACAAAAGAAATGATCCCGCAGTGTGGGCGCGGAAGCCCACATCAAAATAAAAGCTGCCGAAGGCAATCAAAACCAGATTCCGGCCTACGCTTGCGCCCGTTCTTTGGGTGCCGGAATGACGAGCCATAAAAAAAGCCCACGTATCTCTACGCAGGCTTCTGATAAATCAGATTAACCGTTAGGCCTAATCATCAACCACGTCGTCATTATCTTCTGCGGGGATTTTTTCCAGCTCAGCAGCCTTTTTTTGCTTGGCTGTCGGGGGCTTGCTCGTATGTTTGTCGGGAATGGAGAGTATCTTGCCGCGTGGGCTGAAGTCTTTGACGGCTTTGATGTAGCCCTTTTTGACTTCTTTGAGGAGGTCGGTTTCGTCTGCGGTAAATTCGCGTAGTTTGGGTTCTACGATGCTGCGCTTGTATTCGATGATTTCGTTGCGCAGAAGGTTGAATAGATAAATGGTTTCTGGATTGCTGGTGTTGAGTTTGGGTTCACTGACGACTGGGGTGCTTTTTTCCCCAATCTCCAAATAACCAAACCAGAGTATGTCTTTGCTCATGTTTATCTATCCTTTAGTTGTTTGTGGTGATATCTGTTTGTTTGGTGGTTTAGATGTAGCCGGAATATATCTCTATTAGTTAGTAAGCGCTCATGTTTTTTACATTCGCTGGGCATGAGTCATGATAGCGGCATGTTAGACTCAAGCATTATGTCCAGCAGTTACCCAAGCCCCGCAGCCAGTGTCGAGACCGTGACTGAGGTCAAGAAAAGCCGTTTTATTGCCCGGGCAGCCAAGGTTGTCGATCGCCAGGCGGCATTGGCGCTGGTGGCGCAGGCCAAACAAGACTACCCGGATGCCCGTCACCACTGTTGGGCTTATCTGTTGGGTAACCCCGTTTCTGCCTCTAGTGCGGCGGCCAATGATGCCGGTGAACCCTCCGGCACGGCAGGCAAGCCGATTCTGAATGTGATCCAGCACAAGGGGGTGGGCGATGTGCTGGTGGTGGTAATTCGTTATTTCGGCGGCATCAAGCTCGGTGCCGGTGGCCTGGTGCGCGCCTATAGCGGCGCGGCGGAGGCGGTGATGTCGATATTGCCGCTGGAGCAGGCGGTGGCGGTGCAAGAGGTGAGGCTGTCGTTGGACTTTGCCAAGGAGCAGTTGCTGCGCCACTGGGCTGAGCTGCATGAGGCGCAGGTCTTAAATGTGGATTATGGCGAACAGGTGCTGGTGCAGTTGGCTGTGCCTGATGTTGCGGTGGATGAGTTAACCGCCTTTTGTGCGGCGCAGTCTATCGAGCATTTGCTCGATTAAAAAATTTTAATTTCATAGAGCGGATGGCTGCAAGGCGGGTGAAGCGCGAAAAAGCGGAGTTTACAGTTAGTAAATGAGCATTTTTAGTGCTTTGCCCAACGCAGTAGACACCGCTCTATGGGATTAATTATGCTCCTATCGTAAACGCCAATACCTTGCTGACGTGAGTTAACGGCCTGCCGCTTTCCTGGCTCCACTGATTAAATACCTGCTGAACCAATTTCAGGTCACGTTGTGATGTCGGTGTTGTCGTCACAATGCCTTCGCGGATCAATGCCGCGACTACATCACGACTAAGCACCAATGAATCCTTGCCCATAAAACGCAGAAAGTATTGGCCGGTGTTGCCACCCAGGCGACTGCCACGCTTTTTCAGCAGCGTGAGTAATGAGACGTAGTCGTCACTGGGCCAGTCGGCGAGGAACTTTGCGGCGCTGCCGTGTTCCTCAGCCAGGTCACAGAGAAAGGTGGCGTTGTCACGCACCGCTAGAATCTTTTTGGCATGGCGGATGATGCGCGTGTCTTTTATGAGTCTTTCAAAATCATCTTCAGACATGAACTTCCAACGGGTTGGATTAAAACCAGTGAAGACTGCTTCAAACTCGGGCCATTTTTTGTCCACCACCTTCCAGTTAAAGCCTGAGTTAAAAATGCATTTACTCATCGTCGCCAGCCAGCGGTCGTCAGGGATGGCCGCCAGCTCGTCAGCGCTGAGTGGTGTTGGTAGCAGCAAGGCTTCCAGCTCGGCTTCACCACCTTTGCGGCGGGCGGCGTGTTGATAGAGGGCGGCAAATTTGATCATGGTAAAATATTGTCTTTTTGGTTTGCGAGTTAGTGATGGGTAGCGACGATTATAGTCAACGTTTCGGCGGGATTCAGCGTTTATATGGCATGGCTGCGGCGGATGTGTTGCGTGAGATGCATGTCTTTGTCGCTGGGGTTGGTGGGGTTGGCTCCTGGGTGGTGGAGGCGCTGGCACGTACCGGCGTTGGCAAGCTGACCTTTATTGATGGTGACACGGTGGATGTCGGTAATGCCAATCGTCAGCTGCATACCCTGACCGATACCCTTGATCAGTCCAAGGTTGAGGTGATGGCCGAGCGGGTCAGGCAGATCAACCCTGATTGTGAAGTAAATGCCATTAACGAATATATCAATATGGAAAATATGAATGGCTATCTGGAGGGCGGCGGTTATGACTATGTGGTCGATGCCCTGGACAGTATCAAGTTCAAATCCAACATGATCGCCTACTGTAAGCGCAACAAGATTCCGATTGTCGCGACGGGTGGTGCCGGTGGTCTGACCGACCCGAGCATGATTCATGTGGCTGACCTGAGCAAGACCTTTAATGACCCGCTGGCTGCCAAAGTGCGTTCGCGGCTGCGGGGTGAGTTTAATTTTGCTCGTAACCCAAAACGCTCGTTTGGGGTGGAATGCATCTTCTCATCACAGCAGCAGGTCTATCCCAAGGATGACGGCACGGTGAGTCATGAAAAACCGGGCATTCATGGCGTGTCGCTGGATTGTCGTTTTGGTTATGGTTCGGCCAGTTTCGTCACCGCCAGTTTTGGGTTTATGGCGGCTTCAAGGGTGGTTAACAAGACTTTGAAAAAGCGCTTGAGCTGATTATTTATTCCCCCTCCCTTGATGGGAGGGGATTAATTACTTCAACCCCAACGGATCATTCGGATCAATATGATCCTGAAACGGTAGTCTTCTATCCATGTTGGTGAGTTGATAGACCGTGCCTATCCAGTTGTTCAATACCGCCTCGGCGCTATCGTGCCAGGTGTTGTCCAGCTGTAGCGTCACCAGTGCCTCGGGCAGTTCGGGCGCTGCGCTGCCATTCTCCATAGCCTGCAAGACGTGTTGTTTGTGTTCCTCAATAATGGCACCGCTTTGCAGGCTGAAATAATTTTCCGGCAGCGGCGGGTAGTTTTCACGTTCGCCGTTGATGAAATGGGTTACTTCACGTTTGTACTCTTTCAGCAGACTGATGATGTCGTATTCCGGATGACCCTGAAAAAAGACCAGGCGGAACAGGTCTTCGCTGACGGCCAGATGGACGCCGGCCTGCTGGCTTTCCACCAGCACTTTTAGGCCAGCAGCCTCAAACTGCTGCCGACAGATATTATTGAAGCGCGAATGAGGGATGTCGAAACGGGTATTCACACCAGCTACTAACGGATGCTGTCGGTCGAGCAGGTAATGTGGATAAACGCCCCAGCGTTTGAAACCCAGATGGCGACGCTTTTGCTGGTAGCGTTGTTGCATTACCGCGTGTGTTGCCAGGCAGGAGCATAGCGTCGAGGTGACATTGTCATAGGCCCAATCAATGACCTCTTTGAGTGGCTCCCAAAAGGGTTCCATCGCCAGATCGGGTTGGGTGACATTAGCACCGGTAATGATGAGTGCGTCCAGCCCCGCCGTCTTGATCTGTTCAAAGGTTTCGTAATATTTGTCCACATGGGCGCGGCCTTCTTCGCCGCGAGGCATCTCGGGCAGGGTGAAGGGGTGCATGTAGAACTGGGCGATCTGGTTTGACTCACCCACCAGGCGGAAAAACTGCCGCTCGGTGGCTGACAGGGCCGAGTCGGGCATCATGTTAAGCAGGCCGATGTGCAGCTCGCGGATGTCCTGATGTTTGGCGGCATCGCTCTGGAGGATGGTCTCGCCTTCGATCTCCAAACGTTTGAATGCGGGTAAATTTGTATTGGCTACCAGTGGCATTGCATTACTTCTCTGTTTTACTTTTTTGTTTCATGTTCATTTCACAAGGGCTTTTTCGATCAGGGTCATAAAGTCTTGTTCAGTCTGAACCTTGGCCAGTTCGGTGGTGGTGATGGTGTAGCCATATTCCTTGGCGATGGCCTCATAGCGCGGGATGCGACTATAGAACAGGCGCGGAAAGACCCAGCGGACAAAGTCGTCGGGATCGATTTGGGCAACATATTCGATCTTTTGTTGCTGCATGTATTCCACCAACTGTTCGTCGAGAAAGGCCGCGCGGTAATAGAGTGGCTTGGGGGCAATCGCGGCGCGGCGGATCAGCTCTTTTTCATCTTCCTCGGTGGCCTGGATGTAGAGCAACAGGGTGTGTTCGGTGAGTAGCTTGAGCGTCTTGTCGTCATCCAGTTCGCAAACACTGCCGCCAGCATCATTGATGAAGTTGTTATAGCCATAGATCTGCTGGGCCTTGTCGATAAACGACGGCACGTCACGCATCGCCAGGATCTCGGCCTTGTGGTGCAGGGCCTGACGGCGCTTGAATTCCGGCAGCGACAGGCCGCCCTGTTCCGGGTTGCCCACTTTGCTGAGAAAGCTGGAGACCGGCGTCAGGTTGTCAAACGACAGGTTGTTGGCGATGTAGATTGAATCGGTGCGCAACAGATCGCGCAGAAATGGCACCTGCATGGCCTGCTGCTTGATGTTGTCGAGGATAGGCTCGTCCAGATAACGACTGCCGATGCGGTAATCACCGGAATAGTGGAACCAGCTGCCCTTGCGCAACATGGCCGACAGGCGAGTCTTGCCCACCCCTGACATACCCAGCAGGGTGATGCTCTTGTGTTGCCAGTTTCTGAATTGCTCAACGTTTAAGCGCACAGTACACCTCGATAACGACGAATCACTCTATTGTATTGCAGAGCCATAAATGTTTCAGGTTTTGTTGCACTTGAATTTTCGTATTTGAAACCTGCCTGTATGGAGGCTTGAGGTTAAGCTATGGATT
Source organism: uncultured Gammaproteobacteria bacterium (assembly GCA_965602225.1). Taxonomy (GTDB): domain Bacteria; phylum Pseudomonadota; class Gammaproteobacteria; order Tenderiales; family Tenderiaceae; genus Tenderia. The sequence continues at coordinate 91,776 of CBFCYE010000009.1, forward strand.
GATACGAGGGTGGTGTGGTTTTTTAAGTGGTCGACAATTAGCTCTGCTGCAAACGGTGCTGAAACCAATCCTCTGGAGCCATGTCCCACACTTAAAAATAGATTCGGTAGATATTCAGCTATGGGGTAACGATGTGCCGGTTTGCCGTGATACAGATCGGCATAGTTGTTTTTATAAAACTCCAGGTTTTGCACCGGACCGATCAGGGGCAGATGGTCCTGAGTTGAAGTGCGAAAGGCGACACGGCCTGATGCCACTTCTGGCTTTTCAAATTCTGCAAGTTCTTCTGCCAGTGCTGTCAGTACCTGTTGTTCACATTCTGGCCTGAGTTCTGTGCTGTCATCATCGGTGTCATAACTTGCGCCGACACAATGCAGGTCTTTGTATGTAGGGATGATGTAACCGTCGTAGCAGACCGGAGTTTTTAGTTTTTGGCTTTGCGATGTTGATTCAAGATAAGTCAGCTGGCCACGGACTTTTTGCAGTGTAAATATCTCTGTGTCGAGCAGGCGTTCGGCGTCATAACCATTGGCGATGATGACGGTCTCGGCGTTGGCGATTAAACCATTCTCAGCGATGATCTGCCATTCGCTATGGTCGCGCCTGAGTGTCAGGGCTGATTGATTCAAGAGCCTGTTGATGTTGGCGCTTTGGTCATTGAGCAGCCATTGGCACAGTGCCGGTGGTTCGAGCCAGCCGCCGCTGGGGAAAAACAGGCCGCCGCGTTTGGTTTGAATGCCACAGTGTTGGCTGGCTGTGGCGGTGTCGCAGATTTCCAGCACATCTTCGGGCAGTCCCAACTTTTGCATCCGTTGCTGTTGTCGTTCATCGCAAAGTTGCAACACGCCGCTTTGAAACCAGGGCAGTGACGGATCACGTTTCTTGAGTTGATTGAGCCAGTGTGTGGTGTGCAGAAAGGCGTTGAGATAAAAACGGCCAGCGGCGCTCATGTCGGCGGTCAGGCGCGGCATGACCACGCCTGCGTGGTTGCCTGAAGCCTCTTGTGCAATCTGTGCATGGCGTTCGATCAATGTGACCTGCCAGCCTTGTTCGGCTAGAGCATGGCTGGCGGTACAGCCAGCCAGGCCAGCACCGATGACGATGGCCTGTTTTGTCTTGGTCTCGGTTTTTGGGTATTCAAACCAGGGCTGTTTGCTTTGTTGCTGGGGTGGGCTGGTTAACTTGCCTACCGACATATTGCGTTTGCGACCAAAGCCGGACGGGGTCTTTACCTCAAAGCCTTCTGACTTCAGGCCACGCCTGACCGTGCCTGCAGCGGTAAAGGTGGCGAAGCTGCCGTTGGTCTTGGTCAGGCGGGCGATCTGCTTGAATAGCTCAGGGGTCCACATGCCGGGGTTTTTGCTTGGCGCAAAGCCATCCAGATACCAGGCATCTACAGCGGCGTCGATGTCGGCGAACATGGCGCTGGCATCGCCGAACAACAGGGTCAGGATGACACGGCCATTAAACAGCTGGCGTTGGTGCAGGCCGTGTACCAGTGGTGGATAGTGTTCGAGTAATTCCGCGCCGTACTTGGCCAGTTCAGGCCAGCTGGTCATGGCGCGTTGCAGGTCTGTTTTGTACAGGGGGTGTTTTTCTACCGAGATGTAATTCAGCCTGGCCGTGTCTGGCGCGGTTTCAAACCAGTGTTTGAGTGTGCAGAGAAAATTCAGGCCGGTGCCGAAACCGGTCTCGGCGATGGTGAATGATGATTGTTTCTGCCAGCGTTGTGGTAGTTGGTTGCCCTGCAAAAAGACGTATTCGGTCTCGGCAATGCCACCATCGGTGGAGAAATAGATGTCGCCGTGTTTCGGGCAACGTGGTGTGCCGTTGTCCCAGTCAATGTCGGCGGGTTCAATTGGCTGGTAGTGCGACATGGATCAGGAGAGCTTGCGGCTTTTGGCGACCATGCGTTGAATCGATTCATCTTTTGACAACTCCAGCGCCTGATCCAGTGTTACCCAGGCTAATTCATTTGATTCGCCGCTGATGGTCAGTGCTGCGTTGCGGTCGGCCTCAAGCAGAAAACGGACGTCGCAGTGAAAGTGGTCGGGCTCTGCCTTGCGCGCCGGGATCAGGTGAACATCGACATCGAAGATTGCCTCGGTGATTGGTTTGAGATTGTTTAGTCCTGATTCTTCCTGACCTTCCCTTAGTGCGACCTCAAGGGTGTTGGCGTCGCCATCTGAGTGACCTCCGAGCTGGAACCAGGCGTCAAGCTTGCGGTGGTGGGTCAGCAGTACGTGGTTGCGCTCATGGTCGATGATCCAGGCCGAGCCGGTAATGTGACCAATGCTAAGGCTACGTTCGAAACAGTCTGGATATTCAGCTACGAATTGTTTGATTTGCTGCAACATGTGCGTCTCGTTGGCGTCATATGCTTTATGTGCGGTGAGCTTTGTTTGTAGGAATTGTCTATGCATGGCTAAGGCCTGTTTTTACAGGCGTCAGTCTAGCATATGAGGGTTCCAATATATGTTGGGGTATATGATGGAGCCCTGCCTAGGCGGCGATGTGTTTCAGACCTTTGATGATTTCTTCGGTCAGTAGATCAGCCTCAAACTTGGTCAGGGTTTCGTTGGCGCCAGCTGCCTGAGCATGTTCGGCATTGACCTGTCCGTCCAGTGAGGTGTGCAGGAGGATGTAGAGTCCCTCGTAGCGCGGGTTGGAGCGAATTTCACGGGTCAATTGGTAGCCATCCATTTCGGGCATTTCGATATCCGAAATGATGATGGGTAGACAGTCAGAGGCCTTGTCGTGCTCATGGGTTAGTGCCTCAATCAGCTCAAGCGCCTCTTTGCCGTCACGAGCGGTAACGTGGTTGATGCCTAGTTGGTCGAGGATGCGGCAGGTTTGGTTGCGGGCGACAGCCGAATCATCGACAACGAGGATGTTTCGGCCTTGCAGTTGATCAAGCAACTCCTGTTCCAGGTTGTTTTCCGAGTTGAGGGGTTTGTCTGTGACGTTATGCATGACCTGTTCAACATCCACCAGTTGTACCAATTCATTTTCCAGCTTTATGACGCCGGTGATAAAACTGCCGGTAACTCCGCCTGGCGGCGGTAACACATCTTTCCAGTCGCGCACCACAATGCGGTCAACACCTGAGACCAGGAAACCTTGGGAGGTACGGCTGAACTCGGCAATGATTACTTTCTGTTCGGCATTGGTTTCGCCGCTGATGGGCGCGCGGCCAATCGCCATGGCCAGGTCGATAACCGGGATGGTTTGTCCGCGTAGTTCAGCCACGCCGACGATGTTGGGGCTTGATTGGGGTATCTGTGTCAGTGCAGGGCGCGAAATTATTTCTTTTACTTTTAGTACGTTAATACCAAAATGTTGTTTATTGTTAAGACGAAACAGCAATAGCTCCAGGCGTGTTGTCGATGTTTTTGTATCTGCGTGCATGGCTGTTTTTCCATAAAGTCGTATAGCTGTTTTCGGACCATTTACCATAATCTTTACCTCTTAATTGTTCCGTGTTTGTTGTTTTTCGTGCGGCGGTGCTGCGCTGAATTTATTAGGAAAAACAGATACAATGGCCTGAATTGGCTGTTAATCGAATAAGGAGTCTGAAAATGGTTGTTTTTTCAACAACGTTAGGTGATATCAAGATTGAGTTTATGCCCGAACAGGCGCCTGTGTCGGTGGCAAACTTTCTCCAATATGTGGATGAAGGTTTTTTTGAGGGGACGATTTTTCATCGTGTTATCCCTGGTTTCATGATCCAGGGTGGCGGCTTTACTGCGGACATGGAACAGAAACAGACTCGTGAGCCAATCAAGAATGAAGCCGATAATGGTGTCTTGAATAGTCGGGGCACACTGTCTATGGCGCGCACTCAGGTTGTGGATAGTGCTACGACGCAGTTCTTTATCAATGTCGCCGACAATGCCTTTCTCGATCACGGCGACCGTGATTTTGGTTATGCCGTGTTTGCCAAGGTGGTTGAAGGGATGGACGTGGTGGACAAGATTGTTGCCGTGCAGACGGCTAACCAAGGTGGACATCAAAATGTGCCGGTTGAGCCTGTTGTTGTGACTGCCGTGAGTCGGCTTGACGGCTAGTCCTGTTAGATGGCTCTAGAACAAGACAGTAACCCAGTATCGGCCGGCGTAGTGATTCTGCGTCAGATTGATGGCGATTGGCATTATCTGCTGTTGCGGGCCTATCAATACTGGGACTTCCCCAAGGGGCTGGTTGAGGACGGTGAGTCGGCGTTTGATGCCGCGCTGCGTGAGGTGGAGGAGGAGTCAACCCTGACCGGACTCGATTTTCATTGGGGCCATGAGTTTTTCCAGACGGCGCCTTACGGTAGGTTTCGCAAGATTGCCCGCTACTACATTGCTGAATCTGTGAGTGGTGAGGTTGATTTGCCCATTTCTGAAGCGCTGGGTCGGCCTGAGCATGAGGAGTTTCGCTGGGTTAATTTTGATGACGCCTATGCGATGGTCGCGCCGCGGGTTAAACAGGTGTTGGATTGGTCGGTGAGGGTACGCAAACAGTGATAAACATGGCTGATTGCCTATCGAAGCTTTTTTCTGCAGCTAATTAAAAATTCCCGGTATAAATTTTATGGTTATGTGACCGTTACAGTAAATAGCCAATTGCATATTGTTGATGGAAAGGGCTATTGTCGACAAGTGACATTAGTTAACAATTGACACGAAAGTTCTAGGGGGAATGGGGCAAGCACATTTGGTGTGCCCATTGGCGTTAATTGTATTCACTGGATAGTTATCATGCGTATTGCCATAGTTGAAGATGATCCAGATCAGGCCGCCTTATTACAAGTGTGGTTGTCGGCCGGAGGGGATTATGACTGCCATCTGTTTGAAGATGGTGCCAAGGCGATCAAGGCCTTCCAAAAAGATAGTTATGACCTGATCCTGCTCGACTGGTACATGCCTGTCATGAACGGTGCTGAGGTGTTGATCTGGGTTAGGGAGAATCTGGATTGGCGGGTACCTGTGATCTTTGTTTCCCAACGTGATAGTGAAGAAGATCTGGCCTATGCCCTGGAGCATGGTGCCGATGATTATGTTTCTAAGCCGATCAAGCCGTTGGAATTGAAGGCTAGAATCCGTTCCTTGCTGCGCCGCGTGCATGGTGCTGAGGCCGATGCCAATAAGCCACTGCAATTTGGAAAGTTCCGTTTTGATACGCAAGGCAACCAACTTTATATGGATGATGAACAGGTTTCTCTGACCCAAAAAGAGTTTGAGTTGATCCTGTTTCTGTTTCGTAATGCTGGCCGGTTGCTGTCTCGTGCCCACTTATTAGAGAGTGTCTGGGGCCATTCCGCTGAGCTGAACACCCGAACGCTGGATACCCATATCAGTCGTTTGCGAAAGAAGCTGCATTTAGGTGAGGAAGCCGGTTGGCGTCTGAGTTCAATCTATCACCACGGTTACCGCCTTGAACCAATAGCGGCATAGTCAATAAACCTGTAAGTTCTTGCTGTGACTACAGCGCTTCATTTGTGTGGCGCAAATAATTCGGAATTGTTATTCATGAAATGCTTTGATTTACCAAAGCCTTTGCGGCGCTTTTTAGCCTGGATTTATTTGCTGTTGGCCTTGGGGGCGCCGTTGTTGGTGTTGCTGATGCCCGGGCAGCCTCCTTTGTCAGTTAATGAGCCGCTGCTGCAGGTTGAGTCGGGGCGCTTTATCAATCACACATCGGCCTTGGGGCTGGGGGCGGATAAATACGACGTTGACGTGTTGAATGATCTGGACGGTATTGTTGCCAGTGCGGCGGCCGATTATCCCGATGGCAGTAATGCTGTGCTGGCGCTATTTGATAGCTCGGCCTCTGCCGCCTCTGCCCATGAGCATTTAAAGACAATAATTCCACATCAACATGAAGAGGCTGACCTGTGGGCAACGCATTTTACCTCGGCTAGTGGTGAGTATGTGATGTTGGCATGGGTTGATCGTGCCTTGGTGATGATTATTGGCGAGCACGAGACGATGTCCCGTGATCGCCTGGCAGCACTGCCAGCGCTGACATACAGCTCTCGCCCTGGCCTGGGGGCGGTGTTGCAGCAGCAATCAAGCCTTATCTTTATGCTGGCCATGGCGTTCTATGTGGTGGTGCAGTGGTTGTTGCTGCGTTTGTTATTTTCCTGGGCGGGCATAGTGGCGGCGCGACCTGTTGTGAATGAGGCCGATGACGCAAGCTGATATAATGCGCGGCTGATCAACAAGGGGATAAAAGATGGATAGCGATGATGCAGAACTGGATTTGCGCACTCAACTGAATGCCGAAACGGCTAAGTTGGTTTGGCCCGAATTGGAGCGTCATTTCGCCCGTGGCTCGGTGATTCGGGTAGACCCGTCGCTGGATCTGATTGACGTGGCGGTTAGTGTTTCCGAGGATGACAAAGAAAAGGTTGAACTCTGGATGAATACCGACCTGGTTGGTCATCCCTCTTTGGAGGATGCCAAAGACTGGGTTGAGCGCCAGCCAGATTTCTGGACGGTTGTGGTGGCGCCGTGGGTATTGATACAGGAAGTCTCTGGCGAGTCCTGAGTCGGTTACTTTTGCTGGCGTATAATGCCGGGCAAGTTTCGAAAAATAGAATGTTTAATTTAAGGTGATGGTTTTGGATAAGAAGACAATCGATTTCGCTCTGGCGTATTACTCGGGTGATCGTAAGACCGGTTCGGTGACCGTGGTGCGTCGCAACGGCGGTGCTTTGGCAACAAAACGGCTAGCTGTTGCGGCAGAGAGTGGCAAAGATAAGGCGTTGAAACCAATCTTTGTCGGTCTGACCGAAACGGATCAGTGCATTACCCTGGATCCTGTGAGCAAGGCAATCTCAATCAGCGATGAGTTTATTCCTGATGCCTTTCCGGCCCACATCTATACTGACCCAAACGCCAATCGCGATTGGTATATGTATGATGGTGATAAGGAAACAGGTAATGACACCCTAAACTGCGGTGATCAGGGGTCATCTGTCACGGTAGTTGAAAATACCGATAGTTCAGCGGTGAAATACCTCAAGACTATCTGCGTCGGTCGTGGCCATCACCAGTGTAATTTCAGTTACCCGTCTGAGCTGGCGCCACAGGTGCCGTCACAGACTTATGTTAGCAACCTCAATGATGGCAGCTTATCCGTGATTGCCAATGACCCGGCCAAGCCAGACAGTTATCTGCAGGTGGTTGCGACCATCAATCTTTGTGAGCCAGACAAGGAAGATTTTGACGCCGTCCAGATTCCCAATAACTCTTTTCCGCATGGCCTCGTCTATTCAAAGGTTTCGGGCAAGATGTATAACCTCAATAACGGCTACGGCACCATCGCCGTGATTGATCCGCTTAGTCATGAGATCGAGCAACGGATTCCGTTCAAGGGCTTTAGCAATCTGTTTGTCAGTCCCTGTGGCCGTTACATTATTGGCCGTGGCGCAGATCGTAAAACAGATCCCAATCACGTGATTGCCAAGATGGCGGTGCTGGATGTCACTACCAACGAGGTGATGGACAAGATCGATCTGCCTGATGTTTATATCAGTAAGTATTTTTTCAATACTGAGGGCAGCAAGCTCTACCTGACCACTTCATCTTCGGGCAGCGAGCAGCAGCAGGCCAATCTGAAGTCGGGTGTGGTTTTGGTGTTGGATCTAACCAAACTGCCAAAATTGGAGCTTGCGGATGAGTTGAGCCTGGATAGTTCGGCCGGCACATTGGATTTTCTGGCTGTGGATGGCAAGGCGGAGCTTGTTTTTGCTTCTACCTCAGCGGAAGGTGTTGTCACCATTATTGATGCCGAGACGGATCAGGTGATTGAAAAGCTGGCGGTAATTGAGTCTCAGCCTCATTCGCGGTTGTGGCTGCTCTCTCGCTAGTCGATACGCCAGCTTGCAAAAAACGGCCCGCCCGGATTATCTAGGCGGGCCGTTTTTTTATAAAGACATACTTGCATACTCGGGAATAATCTATTAACGTAGTTCGGCAGTTGGGTATTTCTGAGGGGGAATACTCAGGTCAACGTCCTTAAACTAAATCTGATTCGGCCTATGCTGGATATATGGGGAGATAGCAATGAGTGTAAAAAAACCGAAACCTTTTATGGCTCTGGGCGCAATGATTGTCGGTGTTGCTGCCATGCCAGTTGCTGCATTTGTAAATATTGTGCTGGGGATTGCGATGATGGCGTTGCCTATGTGGATGATTTATAAAGCCAGCTAGTGATCTTTGCCGTGGCTGGCGCCTCCATGCCAGCCACGGTTTTCTTTTCTTTGCCCGTCCGGGTTTGTATTCAGAATTCAATAAAAACACTGATAATTGCTTGCTGAAATAATCGCAAGTCAGTTTGAATGCCTGGCAGGGCATGTTGATCTTGTTCTGCTTTATTCGAATAGCTGTTCTGTATTAATGACGCTGAGATGTGAGGCCTCGTCTTGCAAATAGGCGCCGGTCTCAATAAACCAGACATTGGCCTTGGTGGTGATCTTACGATTGGCTGTGACCGTATGGCCGCAGACGACCCGCTCGATTTCCTTTACCGGGCTGCTGATAAAACGTTTGATGCGGCTGCGGCCCCACAAGGTGCTCTTGCGTGTGTCGCTATCGCCCAGCTCTAGCAGTCGTATAAAACTAGGCCAGCTCATGCCCTTCGGGATGTCGGCATGGACGATACCTATTGTGCCGTGGCTGGTTTCCAGTTCAATAACCAGGGGTAGCTCGGCAAAGGCGGCGCTGATTTCGGTTCTGACATCAGCTCCCTGTTCCAGCCACCATTCACCGCCATAGCTTTCGAACCAGTTTTGGCCTTCCGTACTATCGATGGAGGTGGTCAGGATCATCTCCTCATGGTTGCCGAGACAGGAATGAAACCAGGGCTGCTGTAGCCAGCTGAGCACTTTATGTGAGCCTGGGCCGCGGTCGATCAGATCGCCGACACTAAATAGTCGATCAGCTTTGGGATCAAATTGGAGTTCATGGAGGCTGGTGTTGAGTTCATCAAAGCAGCCATGAATATCGCCAGCAATAAAGTCGCGACCTTGCTGGTTGATGGGGAATTTTTTTATGAAATTATGATTATGATGATGCACAAAGGCATTGTATCCCTTGGCTTTTCTTTAGCAAGCCTTGCTTGTTGCCTAATCGACTTTATAAGGCGTTTCATCAAGATAGGACAGCGAGATGAAGATACCGAAAAACAGTACCGTAATCTGTATGCCTAGCGGTAGGGCCAGTGTGGCCAGCAGGCCAACAGTCCAGTAATCGCGCAGTCTATTTTTGCGTCGTTTATATTCGCTAGTGTCGCGATGCTCAATCCATTGATTATTTTTTTCACTATAAATTTGCATGTTTTTGGCCTCTTGTTTGGCTTTCCTATACAGTGAATATCTACAGTCTGTGATGATAAGTTAGGTGGTTTGGCGAATTGATTTGTTCACACTTAATGTTAGCTGCTGATGCTGCCGATACAAGTGGATTAATGGGTTGGGCTTGAATTTTAAAAGGGGCGGAAAGGAAGTCTTGAATCTACTCATAAATACTAGAAGTTTTGTTTTGTTGCTGGGCTTACTCTTTATCGTCCCGGTACAGGCGGCGGTGTTTAAATGCACTGATGACGCCGGTATGGTTAGATTTCAGGATAGGCCATGTGCTACAGCCGAGCTTGTTAATGTTGATTCAGAGCGTGATAAAAAGGCCAAGCATTTTCTCTGGCAGGCCAGCGCCGGTAAGGGAACGCTGTTCCTGCTGGGATCGATCCATTTTGGAACGCCGCAGATGTATCCCCTGCCAATGGTGATGACATCTTCATTCAATAAATCAGATACTCTGGTGGTGGAGGCTGATATTGGCAATGTCGATCAGATTCAGCTGGCTCAGCTGTTGGCAAGCAAGGCGATGTACCCGGATGGTTTGAGCCTGCGTCAGCATTTGTCGGCTGAAACCTGGCAGAAATTGGAGCAGGTAGCGCAATCAATGGGTATCTCGGTTGAGTTGTTGAATATGCAGAAACCGTGGTTTGTCTCCATGACCCTGACGGCCCTGGCACTGAAACAATTGGGTTTTTCTGAAGATAAGGGTATCGATGCCCACTTTCTCAGTCTGGCCAAAGGTAAAAAGAAGGTGGTTGAGCTGGAAGGTATAGCCTGGCAATTGTCACTGTTTGATCAGCTGACATCTGCAGAGCAGGTCATGATGTTGGAGGAAAGTCTGCGCGAATTGGGTGAAGGTAAGGCCTTTTTTGACAAGATGTTGCGCTTCTGGAGTGCTGGTGATGCAGCGGGTATTCAGAGTATGTTTGACGAAGGTCTGATGGCTGAGGATAGTGGTGAACGCCTCAATCAACTCGTGATGCTTGATAGAAACAAAAGTATGGCCGAAAAGCTGCATGCCTTAGCAGAGAAAGGCGGGCAGTATTTTGTTGTCGTCGGTGCTGGTCATTTGTCTGGTGCCGAAGGGATTGTGGCACGACTGAAACAGCGTGGTTATCAGATTAATCAGCTTTAAGATAGTAGCTATCTGGTTGTGATTTAATTAAGATTATGAATATGTAATGATTTAGGTGTGAATATGACAAATACGAATAATGATATTGATGTGCCTGCTTGGGATGTTGCTTTGGCTAACTTGGTGAAAGAGGAATTTGGTAAGAAAAATTCTCCTCTGACGTTGGACGATTTCAGTAGGCTGGCCAAGGAGTACACCATACGCCTGGACGATATTATGGTGACCATGTTTGAAATGGTGATCGCTGCTGCATGGAAATATGAAGGTGAACAGGTCATTGTTCGCGATACGCTTAACGACCTTTATGTCGGTGGCCGCTTGCATGCAAAAGATCTAGCGCCCTTTAGTGGCGGCTGGAGTCCACAGGTTGATTAGCTTTGTGCGTCACAAAACGTTAATCAAATAAAACTTGTGTTGCGGCGAAATTACTGGCTATACTTTCCAAATCGCAGATATTGATCGTGCTTTTTATGCTGATCAGAGCTTCTATAAAGCCGTCTTTAGTCGCTGCGTGTTGACAAGATAAAAGTAATTTTGAGGTGATAGTAATATGGCAACTGGTACAGTAAAGTGGTTTAACGACAGCAAGGGTTTTGGTTTTATTACTCCGGCTGATGGTGGCGATGACGTATTCGTACATTTTTCTGCAGTCACAGCTGAAGGCTTTAAGTCTTTGGCTGAAGGTCAAAGGGTTTCTTTTGATACTGAGAATGGCGCGAAAGGTTTACAAGCGATTAATGTAATACCTGAATAAGCATTGCTGTTAATGCTTTGAAAAAGAAAAGCCCGCTTAAAGCGGGCTTTTTTTATTATTGGTGTGTGCTTTGTTAGCGGTTGTTTTGGCTCATGGTCAGGGCCGCTCGATCGGCGGCTTGATTGATGGCTGAGATCATTGCGTTGCCTAGTAGCTGAATGCCCCAGCGATACTCTTCTGATTCACATATGTCTATATAGGACTGGAGTTCTGCGTCGCTGATGTTACGGAAGGCATACAGAAAAGAAAGGCGGGTGTTATTGCGCAAGCCTTCTTCGAGTGATGTGCGTACTTCGTTGACCATTTTTCCCAGTTCATCTTCGCTAATACGCATGTCTGCTTCCATCACCGGTTCGATGGCAACAAAGATCGCTTTGAAAAAGGCTGTCTGCATATCAATGCTGAAGTCGGTGGTTCGGGTGGCCTTGTCGAGGTGTTCAATCAATTTGCTACGTGATTGTGTGGTCGGCTGATTTGTTAATGCTGCGCTGAAGGCCTTGATGTCTTCACGGTTGGCTGGATTATTGGTATCGCTTTCAAGCTTAGCCATCTTCAGTGACAGCGCGCTGTTGAGATGCTTGAGGTAGGCCGTCGCATGCGCCTCATTATAGTGGGCCGCAAGCACATGATTAATGTCACGTTGTACTGCTGTTGTGGCAAAGGCCTGAGTAAAGGCTGCGCTGAGGGCTGAGCCCATTTCAGGTTCAAGTGCGCCACTGCTTTGTTTTAAGACAGACTGTGAAAAATTGGGGGTGTGTTTTAACAGTTTGTTAAAGCCGGTTTTTTCGAGGATGGCGTTGATCTGCTCGTCTTTTTTTATTGTTGGGCTGGCAATTGCACTGGCAGGTTGCAGACTCAGCAGGCTTAACAGGCAGACTGTAATGATGGATTTAACTGCTTTCATAATGCTTCTCTGAATTGAAAAAACGCGGCCCGTTTTAGACGGGCCGTTGAGGTGGATTATTTAACCGCCGTAAATAGCCTTGTCATGCCAGAAGGAGAAACTGAATTCCTTCATCTCACCTTTGCCAATACTGATGGTTTCGATGACTTCATTGCTGTCGCTATCAATCACGGCCAGGCTACCTTGATCTGGATTGGGAACAAACACTAGTGGTGCTGTGCCGCCCTGTTCCAGAAATGCAATCGGGCGGCGACCTGAATTGCATTCCTCCAGTTTGATTTCCTTGATGAGCTTAAGTTCAGGCAGCTTGCTGCTGTCATAGACTTGAACCATGTCTGTACGCAGGTTTTCAGCCTGAGCACCCTTGCCGGTCGCTCCAGCGGTGACATAGAGGCGATCACCTTCGGAGTTGAAGCGGTAGACGCTGGGATAAAAATCCTGAATATCGAAGCTGTTGACCACATCTTGCTGGTTTACATCCAGCACTTGCAGTCGGCCCATGACGTGATCGGGATTGGCCTTGCGGTCAGCTCCCTTGCCGATCAAAAAGTTACCGCAACGACTCAGCAGCAGATTGCTGCTGCCTTTCATTGGAATGGTAGTTTCCACTGCGTTAGTGATTGGATTGATAACCGCCACCGTGCCATAACCGTTGTTGAGGTTGTAGACCTTGTTGGTGATGGGTGAAAACTCCATGCCATGTGGAAAGGCGTTGTTGGGGAAGTCAGCGACGCCATCTTTTTCAAAACGGTTGTCAAACAGGTTGATGGTGGTGAGTATCTTGAGGAAGTTGTCTTTGTCGTTCTCATTATTGCCGATCACCGAAATGGTGCCATCGAGCAGATTGCTGACAAAGGCGTGGTTCGGTAGTTCTGAGTTGGTTGCGGTTGGGCGACAAAAGGTCGAGACATGGTGGCCGCGACCAATCAACAAGGTTTGCAGCACTTCGCCATGATTGCCATTTTTGGCTGCAACAGTAACGGTGCCACCATCGGTGCCGCAATTCAGCGTGTCGTTGCCATCTTTGTCGCCATCATTGGTAAACCAGAAGCGGTTTGACTGGTTGTCGCGATAGGCATAGTAATAACGGCTATCGGCTTCCATGCTGGTCGTGGACTCAACCTGCTTGGATTCGGGGTTCATGATCAGCACTTCGTCGTTGGCATTGACGCCGAGAAATACCGAACGCTGGTTGTAATCGCCGCCCTTTGCCGTAGTGGTTGTCACACTGCTGACCTTGCTCTCGCCATTCTTGTGATGAACGATGGCAACGACGCCGTTGTCGCCATAATCCATGTGGCAGGTAATGGTCCAGTCGATGGCCTGTTTGCTCATGTTTGTTC
>CBFCYE010000010.1:0-91507 GCA_965602225.1 uncultured Gammaproteobacteria bacterium
CTAAGAAAAAGGTTGTTAAGAAGAAAGTAGCAGCCAAGAAAAAGGTCGCCACCAAGAAGAAGGCAGTGTCTAAGAAAAAGGTTGTTAAGAAGAAAGTAGCAGCCAAGAAGAAGGTTGCCACCAAGAAGAAGGCAGCCAAGAAGAAGGCAGCCAAGAAGAAGGCAGCCAAGAAAAAGGTTGTTAAGAAGAAAGTAGCAGCCAAGAAGAAGGTCGCTACTAAGAAGAAGGCACCCAAGAAGAAGGTCGCCACCAAAAAGAAGGCAGCGTCTAAGAAAAAGGTTGTTAAGAAGAAAGTAGCAGCCAAGAAAAAGGTCGCCACCAAAAAGAAGGCAGCGCCTAAGAAGAAGGTTGCCAAGAAAAAAGCAGCCAAAAAGAAAAAGTAGTTGATCTAAACCGATATAATGGAGCGGCATAGCAATATGCCGCTCCATTTTTTGTTTTTAAGAGGGTAAAAACGTGTCAGCTTCAGGACTTTTCCTTCCACGCCGCATGCGTCGAATGCGGCGAGACAGTTTCTCTCGTCGTCTGATGCGGGAAAATCAAGTAACCAGCGATGACCTGATCTATCCCATGTTTGTGCTTGAGGGTGAGGGGCAGCGTGAAAGTGTCTCATCCATGCCCGGGGTTGAGCGAGTCAGTATTGATTTGCTGCTTAAAGAAGCGGCCGAGCTGGTCGAGCTGGGCATTCCGGCGATTGCCTTGTTTCCCGTGACGGCGATGGATAAGAAGAGCCTGGATGCAGCCGAAGCCTTTAATCCAGAGGGTTTGGCCCAGCGTGCTGTGCGTGCCCTGAAAAAAGAATTCCCTGAATTGGGGGTGATTACCGATGTTGCCCTTGATCCATTTACTACTCATGGCCAGGATGGCCTGATCGACGACAATGGTTATGTCATGAATGACGAGACCATTGAGGTGTTGGTAAAACAGGCTCTGTCTCATGCCGAGGCCGGTGCCGATGTGGTGGCGCCTTCTGACATGATGGATGGTCGTATCGGCCAGATCCGCGATGCCCTGGAACAAGCAGGTCACATCCATACCCGCATCCTGGCCTATTCGGCCAAATATGCCTCCAGTTTCTACGGCCCATTCCGTGATGCGGTGGGCTCGGCCGCCAATCTTGGTGCGGGTAACAAATATACCTATCAGATGGATCCCGCCAACAGCGATGAGGCCATCCATGAGGTCGGTCTTGATCTGGATGAGGGGGCTGACATGGTGATGGTCAAACCTGGTATGCCTTATCTCGATATCGTCCGTCGGGTGAAAAGTGAATTTGGTGTGCCAACCTACGCTTATCACGTCAGTGGCGAGTACGCCATGCTCAAGGCGGCCAGCCAGAATGGTTGGTTGGATGAAAAGGCAGTGGTGATGGAGGCAATGGTCTGCTTCAAACGTGCCGGGGCTGATGGCATCCTGACTTACTATGCCAAGCAGATTGCCCAGTGGTTGAAAAACTCCTGATTACTTCCCCTGAAGGTTGTCTGCGTTGTTGCAAACGAGTTCAAAACACTTATTTACTGCGTGTAAACTCCGCTTTTTCACTCGTTTGCGCCTAGCATCCATTCCTTCAGTGAAACCAATCAGAAGTTTTTAACAAAAGCTGATCACTCTTGAAAATGCTTAATTTGAACGGGCCTGGTGCCCGTTTTTTTGTGGCATCCGTTATACTGCCGCAATCACTACTAGCGAGATCTCCTTGTGAAAAAAGATTCATATGCCGTCATGGGCAACCCCATTGGTCACAGTAAATCACCACAGATTCATGCCTTGTTTGCCGAGCAGACAGGACAGAGCCTCAGTTATGAAGCTATTCAGGTTGAATTGGATGGCTTTGCCGCTGCTGTTGACTGGTTTCAAGCTGAAGGCGGTAAGGGGCTGAATATTACTGTGCCCTTTAAACAGCAGGCCTGGGAACTGGTCAAAGAGCGCAGCGAGCGTGCCGAGTTGGCTGGCGCGGTGAATACTATTGTGATTCGTGAGGATGGCAGCCACTATGCCGACACCACCGATGGTGTTGGCATGGTACGGGACATCACCGAGAACAACGGCATTGAGCTGAAAGGTAAGTGCATATTGGTGCTGGGGGCGGGTGGTGCTGTGCGTGGTGTGTTGCAGCCACTGTTGGAGCAAAGGCCAATGTTCGTGATTGTGGCAAATCGTACCGCATCAAAGGCGGTGGAGCTGGCCAAAAAGTTTAATGATTTCGGTGATGTGTTTGGTTGTGGCTTCGATGTGTTACCGGGTCAGCAGTTTGATCTGGTGATCAACGGCACTGCGGCCAGTCTTGAAGGTGAGGTGCCCCCCTTGCCTGATGACTTGTTATATGAGAACGGCAGTTGTTACGACATGATGTATAGCGCTGAACCGACGGCGTTTCAAGTTTGGGCGCGTGAGCATGGCGCCGCCCAGTCGCTGGATGGTCTAGGCATGTTGGTAGAACAGGCGGCCGAATCTTTTTCTATCTGGCGTGGCGTTCGTCCAGACACCCGTGTGGTGATCGATAAGCTGCGCAGTGACATGCAGGGTGGTACACAATAATGGCAAATATTGGTAAGAAGAATAGTCTGCGAATCGTTAAGTCGGTGGACTTTGGTGTCTATCTCGATGGTGGTGAGCATGGTGAAATCCTGTTACCACGCCGCTATCTGCCTGAAACCTGGGCCGTTGGCGACAAACTCGAGGTCTTTATCTATCTCGACACCGAAGACAAACTGATTGCCACCACCCAGCGGCCACGCATCATGGTGGGCCAGTGCGCTTATCTGAAGGTTAAGGCGGTGAATGATTACGGTGCCTTTCTCGACTGGGGGCTGAGTAAAGATTTGCTGGTGCCGTATAGCGAGCAAACCACGAAAATGAAAGAGGGCAATGACTATGTCGTCTATTGTTATCTTGATGAAGACTCTGATCGCATTGCTGCTACCACCAAACTGCATGAATACCTGGATGAATACGGCGATGACTTTGAACCAGAGCAGGCGGTGAGTTTACTGATTTGTGGCCGCACCGACATGGGTTACAAAGCCGTGATTAATAACAGTCATCTCGGCCTGATCTTTAAAGATGATGCCTTCAAACCTCTGAAATACGGAATGAAGCTTGATGGCTATATCAAGGCTATTCGTGCAGATGGCAAGATTGATCTTTGCCTGCAATTGGCAGGTCAGGTGGCAAAAAAAGAACTTGCAGATCAGATTCTCGACCACCTCAAGGCCGAGGGCGGTGTTTCAAGCCTGACTGACAAAAGTGCGGCGGAAGATATTTATGAGACATTTAATGTCAGCAAGAAAAGTTACAAGAAAGCCCTGGGGGCTTTATATAAACGACGCATGATTGTGATTGAGAACGATCAGATCAAACTGGCTTAACCGTGAGCTGAGAATGCACCGCCTGGTTACTGTTTTGTGTCTGTTAATCCCCTGTCTATCATTGGCAGCGGAGCCAAGCGGCCAAGAGGAATGGAAAGAGCTCGACAAGGTCGATGGCATTCAGCTCTACTCCAGCAGCGTCACCGGCACGGAGATTCTCAAGGTCAAGGCCATTGCTGTTGTCGACGTCGATATTAACAGCGTCAAGGCCGTGATTGAGGATGTCGCACATCACTCCGATTGGATGCCTTATCTAATTGAGGCGCGGGTGTTGCAACAACTATCAGCGACAGAAATTCTGCTCTATAGCCGCTTTGATGCCGCCTGGCCTGCCCGTGATCGTGATGTCGTCTACCGTGTGCGTGTCAGTCAGCATGAGGATGGCAGTATTAGCTATCAGCAACAGTCGCAACAATCCTCGCTTATGCCGGTGCAGGATGATTATGTCCGTGCCAACCTGATGCAGGGTGGTTATCGTCTAACACCTGTTGATGGAAATCAGACCCGGGTTGAGATGTTGTTGCATGCTGACCCGCGCGGCAAGCTACCGTTGTGGATTGTGAATATCGTTCAGCAGAGCCTGCCATTTGAATCGTTGAAAGAGTTGATGAAGCGGTTGGCTGAGGCTGAGTAAGTCATGCCTCTGGATGGGAAGGCTTGCTAGGATGTTACCCATTTATAAGCATCATCCAGGCTGGTAAAAACTTCACATTTGAAATTTGAGTCTTTCATCTGTTCCCGGTAGGCGTTGGCCAATTCGATTTGTAGTTCGGTGGTCACTACAAGGGCAATCTTTAAACCGTGCATTCGGTCAGATATGACCTTGTCACTGGCAGCATATGCGCTTGTATGTTTTGTCTCAACGCGTAGATCGCCTACTTCAGTAAAGTCATTTAAGACGTATTCGATATTGTTGAAGCGAGGGTCTACGTGCAGTTTCAAGTTGGCTTCTAGTATTTCGATACCAGAAATCGTCCCTGTGAACTTTCTATAGAGGCCTTTTTCTTGCCAGTTGTTTGTGTAAGGCATGCTGATTTTTTGCTCAAAAATATGTTGGATAATGAGGGGGTAACCGAGCTTGTTACATCGCTATGTGCTTACCCTTCAAATTAACATAATGTTGGCTAGAGGCACCAGATAGGCCCTTTTTTGCCAAGCAAGTGTGTGAAAATATGGCTGACAAGTGAGCTGTTGCGGTGATCTACAGAAAAACCCTGGCCCGGGCGCTTATAAAATTATAGTCATAACCATAGGGATTTATGTAACTCGAATTACTGCCCTCCCATTCAACTTCCAGAAATAGATTGCGCTGTAGATGCAGGCGATAAAAGGTACTCCAGCCGATGATGCTGTTGTCATCAGCAACGCCCAGGCGGCGACTGTCCTGGTGGCCGGAATAGACCTCAGCGCTTGCCTCGTAACGATTTCCGCTTTGGGATATCTGTAGCAGCAGCTTGCCGGTATTGGCTCGATCCGGGTCGTAGTAACCGTGAAATGTCTGCGTGGCAAAGGTCAGTCGTTCCTGTTTGTAAGCGATGCTGATGCGTGGCGGGGTATGGTGGATGGCATAGCGCAACATCAGGGCTGTTTCGTTGGAACGGTTGTGATCAGAATAGTTTGTCTGTAGCTGATTGAACTCAATATCCCAAAAATCACTGGGTTGGTAGTTGGCCTTGACGGCTAGCTTGTGGGTTTTAATGTTGTTGAAGACGATGTAGGTGTAGTCATCGTAGGCTTCGTGTTCATATTCCAGGCTAAGGAAAAGGTCTGGCAATCTGCGGCTGAAAAGCAGGTGACTGCTGAGCACGTCGGCGTAGTCAAAGTCGTTGTAACGGGTGATGCCGATTTCGGCCAATAGGCGGTTGGCATCGCCAGGTGACTTTTCAATGCCAACTGAAAGCATGTCCAGGTCAAAGTTATAACCGAAACCATCTGCTGCCTCGGCGCGACCAATACTTAGCCAAGTGCTGGCATCATGCCAGGGGCGGCTAAAACGTATCTGCTGTTCGCGGTGTTGGTTTTCATATGAGTCATCGTAATATTCATATCGGTATTCCAATGCAGGGGCGGACTTGAGTTGCAGCGCCCAGCGCAGCTCATCCAGCGCCAATTGCTGAAATTCGTTTTCCGTTTTCAATTCATCGGCCAGGCCGTTACGCCAGATGACATGACTGACATTGCTCAGGGCATGGTAGTAGCTGAGGCGTGTGTCGAAGTCTTCTTGTTGGCGCAGCACCTCCTCAAACAGCGGAATGGCTGTGGCGAAATCACCGCGCCAGCTGGAGACGGTGGCCTTGATGATTCGGGCGTCGAGGTTGTCTGGCTGTAGCGCCATTAATTCATCGGCGACAATGGCCGACTCGCGCGGCCGGTTGTGCCAGCCAAGGTATCTGGCCAGCATCAGGCGGGCATTGCTATTGCTTGGCTCAGCACGACGAATCGCCTGCAGGTTGGTTATGGCTAGCCCCAGCTTTTGTACGTTGACCAGTCGTTCTGAGATAGATAGCTGTTGTTGCAGTGGCAGGTTTTCGCTCGATAGCTCGGCTGCCTTGAGGTAGGCGGCCGTGGCCCGTTCGTATTCCTGACGTGAGGAATAGTAATCACCAATTTTTATATACAGCTGGGCGCGCAGGGTCAGCACCGGCGTGTCGCGATATGTTGTTTCGGCCCAGCTGAGGTTGCAGCAAATCAGCAGCAGACAGACGCCTGTGAGCTGGAAGAGTCGCTGCTGAAATCTTGATCTTGCAGTGCGGGGGATGGACAACATACAACCTGGGTGTTTCTGTTAACTATCCCCGATAAATTAACAGTTTTTTCTTAAGCTGATCTTAAGGGTGTCTCTAAATGGCTCAATCAAGCATCGCTGTATTTGTTTTTCAAGTCGACATAATGCTGGGCTGAGAATTCCAGATAGGCCATCTCTTTTTCAGATAGCTGTCGTATTTTCTTGGCTGGACTGCCTAGCCACAGATAACCACCTTCGATGTCCTTGCCAGGGCCAACCACGCTGCCAGCACCGACCAGGGCTTTGGCTCTGACTATGGCGCCGTCGAGGATGATCGCGCCCATGCCAACCAGGGCATAGTCTTCAATCGTGCAGGCATGGAGGATGGCCTTGTGACCGACGGTGACACCATCACCAATCGTGGTTGGAAATCCACCAGGGTTGAATTCATTGTCGGCGGTGACGTGGATGACCGAGCCGTCCTGAATATTGGTTCTCGCACCAATAGTGATTTTTTGCACGTCGCCACGGATGGCAACGGTGGGCCAGACTGAGCTGTCTGCGCCGATAGTGACATCGCCAATGACCACGGCATCTTCATCGATATAGGCGCTGTCTGAAATCTTCGGGCTGATGCCCTGAAAGCTGCGTATGCTCATCTGTGTTCCTTTATTTAAGTGTGACCAGTTCTTCAGCGCTGGTGGGATGAATGGCAACCGTATCGTCGAAGTCCACCTTGGTGGCGCCCATCTTGATGGCCACGGCAAAACCTTGCAACATCTCGTCGGCACCATGACCGACGATGTGACAGCCGACCACTTTTTCTTCCTCGCCGACACAGACCAGCTTCATGGCGGTCTTGGTTTTGTGTTGGGTCATGGCGTGATACATGCCCGTGAATTTGGTTTGATAGATCTTAACCTGGTCGCCATGTTTTTCCCGTGCCTGTGGTTCAGTCAGGCCGACCGTGGCCACTGGTGGATGGCTGAAGACCACGCTGGCGATGTTGTCGTAATCCAGCTTGCTGTCGGCCTTGCCGGCAAACAGGCGCTCGGCCAGTTTGCGCCCGGCAGCGATGGCGACAGGGGTCAGGGTCGCCCTGCCGGTGACATCGCCAATGGCATAGATGTTGTCGATGTTGGTGTTTTGGAATTCATCCACCGGGATGAAACCACGTACATCACAGATCAGATCAATACCTTCGAGGTTGAGCTGGTCGGTGTTGGGGATGCGGCCAATGGCCCAGATCAGACAGTCATAACCGCCTAGCTCGGGGCCGTTTTCAGACACCATCACCAGGTTGTCATTTTTGCCCAGGGTGACGGTGCTGAGGTTGACGTTGGTATGGATACCGATGCCGTTCTGCTGCATCTGCTCGCGCACGGTATCTCGAATCAAGGGATCGAAGGGGCTGAGCAGCAGGTCGCCGCGCAGCAGAATATCCACCTCGCCACCGAGGGCGTTCAGTACGCCGGCAATCTCGACGGCGATATAACCGCCGCCGACGATGGCAGTTTTCTGCGGTAGTTGTTCCAGCTCAAAAAAGCCGTCCGAGGTAATGCCCAGCTCGGTGCCGGGCAGCTTGGGTTGCAGCGGCCGGCCACCAGTGGCGATGATGATGTGATCAGCCGAATATTGCTTGCCGTCCACCTCAATAGTGTGACCATCAACAAAGCGGCCATAACCGGGGATGAAGTCAACCTTGGCCTTGCTGAGATTGTTGAGATGGATTTGATTGAGGCGCTGCACATAAGTGTCGCGGCCCTGTTTCATCTTGCCCCAGTCGAAGCCGTTGTTATCAATTGAAAAACCGTAATCGCAGGCATCAGCCAGGTTGTGGCCGAGGCTGGCGGCATACCACATCACCTTTTTCGGTACACAGCCGACATTGACGCAGGCGCCGCCGAGACGCTCGCCTTCGATGACAGCGCATTTGGCGCCAAGGCTGGCCGCCTGCTTGGAGGCCGCGAGGCCGCCACTGCCGCCGCCGATTGCGATAAGATTGTAGTGCGTACTCATTAATATCCTCGTCTGTGCAGCCGATAGATGTACTTATTGGTCCGTTGGATAAATTAGGAAAAACCCATCATGGAAATCAGCACATTTATAATTCTTGGCATTGCCCTGGTGATTGTGGTCTATGCCGTCATGATCTACAACAACCTGGTCAGTCTCAAGCATAACGTATCCCAGTCCTGGTCCAACATCGATGTGTTGCTGAAGCAGCGCCATGATGAATTGCCCAAGCTGGTGGAAACCTGCAAGCAGTTCATGGGCTACGAGCAAGAGACCCTGGAAAAGGTAATGCAGGCTCGCTCGCAGGTGGCCAGTGCCCGTGCCGCCGGTGATGTCTCCGCCCTGGGACCGGCCGAGAGTATGTTGCGCATGGGGTTGGGCAATCTGTTTGCTGTGGCCGAGGATTATCCCGAGCTAAAGGCCAGTGAAAGCTTTCAGCACCTGCATACCCGCATCTCGGGTCTGGAAAACCAGATTGCTGACCGACGCGAGTATTACAACGAAAGTGTTAACAACAACAATGTCCGTATCGAACAGTTCCCCGATGTGGTGATAGCCAACTTTTTTAAATTCACTCCCCGTGATCTGTTGGAGTTTAGTGACGAAGAGAAAAAAGATGTCGATGTGAAGGCACTGTTTAGTTAAAGCCTTAGCTAAATTGTTATGCAGCAACGACCTTTGGGGCTAGACCCCGCCGAATTCTGGATAGTGCTGGCCCTGGCTGTCGCGGCAACGCTGGCGGCCTTTTACTTCGGTTGGCGCAACTGGCGCCGCGCCCGCATCATCGAAGATGCCCCCACCGCCAAGATCCGTTCCGCCCATCAGGGTTATCTGGAGCTGGAGGGTGATGGCCAGCTAATGGATGGTGAACCGATCATCGCACCGCTGACCAATCATGCCTGTCTCTGGTATCGCTATAAGATAGAGCGTAAAGATACCTATCACACCAAACATGGCACCCAGACCCGCTGGGTCACCGAGCGTGAAGAGACCAGCGACAACCTGTTCCATCTGGTGGATGACACTGGCAAGTGCATCGTCGACCCCGATGGCGCCGAGACCAGTACCGACGAAAAGGTGGTCTGGTATGGCGACAGTTCCTGGCCGCAGAATTCTCCCTTGCATGGTGGCGGCTCGATGTTTAGCAGTGACCGTTATCGCTACAGTGAATGGCTGGTTTTACCCGGTCAGCCCCTGTATGTGATTGGTCAGTTCAAAACCATTGCCCCGGCCCAGCTTTATAGCAGCGCCGAAATCACCCGCGACCTGATCCGCGAATGGAAACAGGATCAGGCGCAAATGCTGGAACGCTTTGATGTCAACAAGGATGGCCATATTGATGGGGATGAATGGCAGCTGGTGCGCAAGTCAGCCAAGCTGCACGCCCAGGCCGAATTCCGCGAACGCGCCAAACAACCCGATATCCATATCATCGCCAAACCTGAGGATGACAAACATCCTTTTCTACTTTCGATTTATCCTCAAGATCAACTGAGCAAACGTTTTCGTCTGCATGCCTATCTCTATCTGGGCGGTTTTTTTGTCGCCGGAGCTACCGCCACTTGGCTATTGCAGGCTTGGGCTCGCTAAGTCGCCTTCTATATTTATTGAGTAATTTACTTAACTATTAATTAAATACTGCTAACATATTATATGTTGGTTAATTGCTTATTTTTCTGTTGTTTTTAGTAAGGTTTTTCGGTGGAGAATGGTTTTGCGTCCGGCAGTTTTTTCAATATTAATGTTTGTCAGTGCAGTCGCCGTCGCCGCTGATGATTATCTGGCCATGGGTGAGGCAGACCTAGCCTTGTTTTACCAAGATGAAGAAATGATTAGCATCGCCACCGGTACCTATAAACCGCTTCATCTGGCCCCTTCTGTTGCCAGCGTAATTACCGCCAAAGACATCAAGGCCATGGGGGCGCGAACGCTAAGTGACGTGCTTGAGCATGTGCCCGGTTTACACGTTTCCACCTCCTTTAATCGCCATAACAAGATCTATTCGATTCGCGGCATTCATACCGACTTAAGTCCGCAGGTATTGTTTCTCGTTAACGGACATACCATGGTCGATAATCTTAGTGGCGCTCAGCCAAGTTTATTTCGCATGAACGCCGCCAATATCTCTCGTATCGAGGTGCTGCGTGGCCCGGGCTCCGCCGTGTATGGCGCCGATGCCCTGTCTGGTGTGATCAATGTCATTACCAAAGACGCCGATGAGCTGGCGGGCACCACCGTTGCTGCACGCGCAGGCTCCTTTGATAGCCAAGATGTCTGGCTGCAACATGGTGCTAGCTATGTTGGTTGGGATGCCGCGTTCAGCATGGATTACGCTACGACCGATGGTGACAAAGATCGGGTTGTTGATTCAGATCAACAAACAGTTCTTGATAGCGTCCCGGCATTTGCCGCTTTAATGTCAGGCCCCGCATCATTAGCGCCTGGGCCTGTCAGTACTCAACAGACTCATCTGACCACCTCGCTTAAGTTAAGTCGTGATCAATGGCAGGTTGGGTTAAACAGTTGGAACCTGCGTGATGCAGGTATGGGGCCTGGGGCGGCGATGGCGTTGGACCCGGTGGGGCGCCAAAATTCAGACTGGTATTCGATGACGCTGGATTATAAAGATGATGACTTTGCTGAGCAGCTGAAAATGGACGTCAAGCTTGGTTATATCAAATACGATCGACAGGCCACCTTCCAGCTATTTCCACCAGGCTCTGTTCTGTTGATGGCTGCCGATGGCAATGTCAAGAATGCCAATAATCCAAACCCGGCGGCGGGCTATGCACTGTTTTCAGAAGGTTTGCATGGCAATCCTGGCGGTATTTCAGAGCAGGCCTATTTTGAAACCGCCTTGACCTATACACAGCTTAATAGCCATTTGATCCGTTTCGCCCTGGGAGCAAGTTACGATGGGACTGTGGCTAAGGAGACCAAAAATTTTGGACCGGGTGTGCTTGATCTCACTGGCTTTAATTTGGCGACGGCTACGGTCGTGGACGGTACTTTGACTAGTACCACCGGTACGCCATTCAAATATTTCCCTGATTCGTCACGCCGTGTGAAGTATCTCTCACTTCAGGATGAATGGGCTTTTGCGCCAGACTGGGAACTGACGGCGGGGATTCGTTATGACCACTATTCAGACTTTGGTGGCACCACCAACCCTAGATTGGCCTTGGTCTGGGCAACGGATTACAACCTGACAACCAAACTGCTCTATGGCCGTGCTTTCAGGGCTCCCAGCTATACCGAATTCTATTTCGTTAATAATCCTTCCGTGCTAGGTAATCCTGACTTGAAACCTGAAACCATCGATGTAATGGAGTTGGTTTTTGACTATCACCCCACCTTTGATCTGCAAACGGTTTTTAATATCTTCAGATATGATCTTGATGACTTGATTGATCAGGTGGCTGGTAAGAGCCAAAACGTCAATGATCAGGATGGTTATGGGGTGGAAGCGGATATTGTTTGGCAGGCCATGGGTAGGCTGGATGTGGTTGCCAATTATGCCTGGCAACACTCTGAAGATAGCAATACTGGCGCAACCATTGCTGATGCCCCTGCCCATCAAGCCTCGCTTGGTTTGCGTTATAAAGCTACGGATTATTGTTCCGTGAATCCTCAAGCCAATTGGGTGGCAGACAGAGTTCGTGCTGCAGGTGATACGCGCGCGGATATCAGTGACTACACCCTGGTAGATCTGACCCTGCGCTGCAATAGCCGCAAGTGGCCTATTGAGTTGGCCGCCAGTGTGCGCAATGCCTTTGATGAAGATGCCCGTGAACCCTCAGCGGCAGCGATCCCCAACGACTTTCCATTAGAAGGCCGTAGTTTCTATATCGAAGTGGTTTATCATTTCGCAAAATAAAACAATCTAAAATCGCAATCGGTGGGTGATACCCGCCCACCGTCTGTATGCTAAAGTTTCTCCATCTGTATTTACACCAATAGGAATAGTTTATGACCAATCCATTGCTGGACATGGACGGCCTGCCGCCGTTTTCCAAAATCAAACCTGAACATGTTGAACCTGCCCTTGATGCCTTGCTGGCTGAGAGCCGTCAGGCGGTAGAAGACCTGCTGGCTGCCACCACAGAATACAGTTGGGACAACCTGGTGCAGCCGCTGGAGGAGATGGAAGAACGTCTTGGTCGGGTCTGGTCGCCGGTGTCGCATATTAATTCGGTGGTCAACTCGGATGAACTGCGTGAGGCTTATAATGCCTGCCTGCCCAAGCTGAGTGATTACGGCACCGAGATGGGCCAGCATGAAGGTCT
Source organism: uncultured Gammaproteobacteria bacterium (assembly GCA_965602225.1). GTDB lineage: Bacteria > Pseudomonadota > Gammaproteobacteria > Tenderiales > Tenderiaceae > Tenderia. The sequence goes on from CBFCYE010000010.1 coordinate 12,396, forward strand.
GTATCAGGCCTTTAAACAGATTGCCGACAGCGCCGATTACGAAGCGCTGGATACGGCGCAGAAAAAGATCATCGATAACGCCATGCGTGATTTTCGTTTGTCCGGTATCGACCTGCCCAAAGAGAAGCAGGATCGCTACAAAGAGATTATGCAAGAGCAGTCAGGCCTGACCAGCAAGTTTGGTGAAAATGTACTTGATGCCACTAATGCCTGGAAGGTTCAGATTGACGATGAGTCACGCCTGAGTGGTTTGCCTGAGTCGGCGCTGGGTATGGCCAAGCAGATCGCCGAACGTGAAGAGTTGGACGGTTGGGTCTTCAATCTGGAATATCCTTCTTACCTGCCAGTGATGACCTATGCTGATGATCGTGAACTGCGTCGCGAAGTTTATACCGCCTTTGTTACCCGTGCCTCGGATGAAGGTCCGCATGATAAAAAGTTTGATAACACGCCGGTGATGGAACAGATACTGGCGCTACGTCATGAGGCGGCGCAACTGCTGGGCTTTGCAAATTATGCTGAAAAATCTTTGGCCACCAAGATGGCGCAATCCACTGATCAGGTGTTGGAGTTTTTGAATGACTTGGCCGAGCGCTCTCTGCCGCTGGCAAAAATCGAGCTTGATGAGCTGCGCGCCTTTGCCAAACAAGAGCATGGTGTGGATGAATTGGAGGCTTGGGACGTTGGTTATTATTCAGAAAAACTGCAACAGCATAAATACGCCATTAGTCAGGAAGAGCTGAAACCTTATTTTCCTGAAGACAAAATCTTAAGCGGCATGTTTGCCGTGGTCGAGCGTCTGTATGGTTTCAAGGTTAGCGAACGCAAGGATGTGGATGTTTGGCATCAAGACGTACGCTTTTTTGATATTAAAGATGATGATGGTGTGCGCGGCAGTTTTTATCTTGATCTTTATGCGCGGCCGCAAAAACGTGGTGGTGCCTGGATGGATGATTGCATCACACGCATGCATACCGTTGAGGGGGTGCAGACACCGGTAGCCTATCTCACCTGTAATTTTTCGGCGCCGATCGGAGATGATCCGGCCCTGTTTACCCATGATGAAGTGCTGACTATGTTTCATGAGTTTGGTCATGGCCTGCATCACATGTTGACCCAGGTGGACTATCCCAGTGTGTCTGGTATTGGTGGTGTGCCTTGGGATGCGGTGGAGTTGCCCAGTCAGTTCATGGAAAACTGGTGCTGGCAGAAAGAGGCGCTGGCCGATATCGCCGGTCACTATCTAACTGGTGAACCGCTGCCGGATGAGTTGTTTGACAAGATGATCGCCGCCAAGAATTTTCAGTCGGCGATGCAGATGGCACGGCAACTGGAATTTTCCATCTTCGATTTTCGCATGCATCAGGAATACGACCCTGCCAAGGGTGGGCGCGTCTATGAAATTCTCGACAGCGTCCGCCAGCAGGTGGCAGTGATGGATCCGCCATCATTTAATCGTTTTCCACATAGCTTTGGTCACATCTTTGCCGGTGGTTATGCTGCCGGTTATTACAGCTATAAGTGGGCCGAGGTATTGTCGGCCGATGCCTTTGCCGCCTTTGAAGAGAGCGGCATATTTGATCGTCAAGCAGGGCTGAAGTTTTTGGCAACAGTGTTGGAACAGGGTGGTTCGCGCGAACCGATGGAGTTGTTTATTGAGTTCCGTGGTCGTGAGCCAAGCATTGATGCTTTGTTGCGTCACAGCGGTTTGGCTGCCTAGTTGTGCTGTTGTCTAAAAAGATAAGTTTGATCTTGTTGCCGGCAGCACTGTTGTTGGCAAGCTATAGTCAAGCCGAGACGGCCTACGTGACCGACTCCATTACCGTAGGTATTTTTGCATCCTCCAAGTTAAAGGGCGAACCGTTAGAGCGCTTGTCTAGCGGTGAGTTGGTGGATATCTTGCAAAGCACTGCCGATGTGGCTGAGGTGAAAAGCGGTTCAGGTAAGACAGGCTGGGTACGCACGACTTTTCTGACCACTAATTTTCCCGTATCGATTCAGCTGGAGAATTCTGATCACGAATTGAGTAAGGCGAATGCAGCGCTTGTTAAGGCCAAACAACAAATCGAGGCGCTTGAAAAAACAGCCAAGAAAGCGAGCAAGGATGCTGGTTGGATGAAGGCCGAGATGGAGAAGGCACGCAAAAAAGCAGCAACACTTGAGACTACGGTGAAATCAAAACAGCGTCAGGCCAGTGAGGTCGATCAACAGGCCGGCACACTTGCTTCTCAGCTTGATGAGTTAACGGCGAAGAATACCGATCTGGAACAACGGCTGGCGGCGACGTTGTTGATTAATGCTGCTGATGAAGTAGAGGAAGAAAATGTCTCGTCGTTGGCTGGATCTGCTTTCCCATGGCCTATCGTTACTTTAATCCTGGGTTTGGTGGCGGGCTTCGCGGCAGGTTTTTATTGGCTTGATCGACGTGTCCGGCAGCGTTTTGGTGGTGTGCGGGTTTACTGATTTTTATGGCTAAATCTGCGGATAACTGTTGTTAGCAATAAAGCGAATAGAGATATAAAACCAAGGCTACCTCCACCGCTGCCAGTACCAAGATTTAGTTTGTCTTGTCCTTCCAGTGCCGAGTCAGTGTTGCCAGTGAAGGTGCCACCTGTTGTCTGGTTGGTGTCGGCAACGCTGTCGCTGGTGATAAAGATCGAACCCATGAGTCTGATGGTGCCGTTGGCAACTCCATCGTAGTCATTGGGGCCGCCGTCTTCTATGTTGATTAGTAAACACTCGTCGCCGGTAGCCAGGCTGTCAGTGTAACTGACAGTATCATTCAGCCCTGGGCAGTAACTATTGGCGAGTTTTTCTTTTTTGGTCTTGATTTCATTTTTGACATCTGCAGTAAAGGCACCCCAGGTCTTTGTGTTTTTAAAGATGATGAATTGCGGTGTTGTTCCCGATTTTGATGCGGGAATGGGGGCCGCCTGTGGCAGAACAATCAGAGCGCTATCACCGACGCTATTTAGATTTGTTATTTCGATGTCTATTACCTGGCCATCACTACTGATTAGACCTTCATCTACATTAGCTCCGCGCAGGTTTTCCGCTGCACTGGTTTCCAGGCGGGCATAAGTCTTAGTGGCTGCAAAGGCGGTTGGGCCAATGTTTAGATGCAGGCCAGGACTGGTGGCGATTAAAAGCGGGTAAACAGTCAGGTTGCTGACGCTGGATGATAGTTGCCAGCTAAGTGTAATGCTATCGACGCTGAGGCTGTCTTCAATCTTTAAATTCGAGTCAAACAGGTAGGGTTCATAGGCCTGCATCAAGGATGGATTGTTTTCTATGGCATCTAGATAGTTGGGGATGCCGTCATTGTCTTTGTCGTAATAGCTTTCAAGGGCATCGTTATCCTTGATTTTGTCATCATCGCTATCCGCCTCTGTTAGCACAATTCCCGTTTCTCGCAGATACAGCAGCAGATCATGGGCACTGGCATTGTTGTCACTGTCACTGACGGTCAGGCGAATAGTGTAGAAGCCGGGGTTTAATTCCTGTGGTTCAAATTCAAAAACTTTTCCAGTTGTGCCAGTGGTCGGTACCAGGGCGTTGTCACTGGCGCTCCAGTCGTAGTTCAGGTTGGTGTCATTGGGTTCATTTGCATCATATGCGCCCGTGGCGCAAACAGGCATGGCGCAGATGGTGACCTTGCCAGCATCGGTGGTGATGATGCGGGTGGTTTTATTGTTTTGTTCGGCGTGCAGTTGGGCCAGAGGGGCGAGATTGGTTTCGGTAATTGTTATCTGGTGTGAGATTTGGTGGCCGGCGAAAACTTGTGTTGCGGGCAGGGCTCCGAGATTGATATTGAATGTTTCCCCGGAATCACCAGGGCCATCATCGACAATTGAAAAACTGATGCTTGATGATGTCTCGTTAGCAGCGAAGACAAAGTCGCCATTGCTTGCGTTGTGGTCAGCAGCATCAGTGGTGCCATTATTAACGACTGTGTATGGGATGGTGACCGGATAACTGGGTGCCTTGCCGTTCAAATGTGCTGTGACGGTTGCGGTGCCGCCTTCACCGACTTCCTGGTCGAGGGATAAGTTGACGCTGGGCAGAACGGTAATGGTCTGGCTGACGGGTGTTGAGTTATTAAGCCCCAGGTCGGTCGCAGTCCAGGTGATGGTGTGCTGGCCTGGGCCAAGCGGGCCTATTTTGCCGGTAGGCTTAAAGGTGAATGTGGTTTCAGTGTCAGTAGCTACGACTTTGTCGGTCACCTTGATGCCTGCCTTTACGATGCCATCAACGCTTGAATCGAGGCTTGGCGTTACGATTGGCGTTAGGTTTGGAGCTGTGGGGGTGGCAAGGACCGGGATGGAAAGATCGGTGGCCGTGTTGGTAATTATTGGAGCTTCGATGTCAATGACCGGAGTAGGGGTGGCCGCAGCAGTTAGGGGTAATACGCACAGCAGTGAGCCGATTAAAATCGTGCTGAAGAAATAGCTGTCCTGAATAGATTTTTGCATGCGTTGGAAAAACCTGTTGCTGTGTTGTCAGTACCAGACTTCCCCAGCATTTTCGTTGGCTTAAGTTCGTTTGGCGCTGATATGGGCATTATGCCTGAGTCCCAGCCCTAATGCAGTAAACAGCAGGAACAGGCTGGAAAGGGTGCCAGATCCCCCCTTTTCTGTAGGACTGCTCACATTTAGATCCTCAATTATGGTGCGAGGTTCCGCTTCAATCCCAATTAGTGTGCCAAGTGCCATGGTGATGCTGCCGTTGGCCTGTTCGTCACTGTCATTCGTGCCGCCGTCTTTTACGCTGAACAGAAGGCAATTTGCGCCGCTATTCAAGCCGCTTTGATAGGTTGGGGAGTTGGGTGGTGGGCAGGTGTGGCCATTACGAACAGCAGAGGCAATGCTGTCGCCGATTTCATCAAAGGTTTGCCAGCCACTGTTAGATAACAGTACGCGAAAGCTCTGGGGGGTATCAGTAATTGGTTCAGGCAGAGGCAAGACAAATGCTGCCGTGTATCCAGCATAGGGTAGGTTGTTGATGACGAAATTGCTGATGTTGTGGGCCAGGCCACTGTCGATTTGTGCTGCGTTATAGCTGTTCGCCGCAGAAAATAGTGGATCTTCTGGTTCGATTAGATCTCTGGATACCATGCTGCTGATTTGGTAGTGCTGATCTAGTAAAAGATTTAGCTCCCCGCGGCTGAGGTGCAGGCCAGGTTGAGTTTGGATCATGTAGGGGATTTCTTGGTAGTCAGAAAAGTAGGGCGCTCTGACGGAGAGGCCGAGAGTGTCAGGCTCATCATCTAGGGAGAATATAGGGCCTGGGGCGTTAGCGCTGAGTGGATTGGGGTTGTAGAGATTGAAAATATAGTTGTCAGGTAGTTTGTTTATGTCTTTAAAATCAGGCAGCCCATCGAGGTCATTGTCGTTAGAATCTGAGACAGGTATTGTCGTGTCGATGATTGCAAAGGCGATTTCTTTGTTTGATTTGAGGTTGTGGCTGTCGGTTACTGTCAGGTGTGCCTTGTAGATCCCCGGTGTTAGGGTGGCTGGATCGAATTGTAATGAGGCTTCCTGGGGGCTATTTAATGGCACGATGGCATTGTCCGAAGCAGACCAGTCATAGCTGAATTTCTCATCAGGGGTAGTGCTTCTAATTTTAGCGTGGATCGAGGCATTGCCTGACAAGGTGCTGATAATATTGCTTTGAACTGGGCCCTGGCTGATACGGAAATCAATCAGTGGTGACAGGCCTTGCTCGCTGATTGTAATTGTATGGCTGGAATAGCTTCCCTTCTGTGCAAGTGATGGATCACCCATCTCCACGATGATGGTTTCGCCTTCATCGCTGATACCGTCTTCATGGATCTGAATAATAATCTCGCCGCTAAGCCCGCTTTCAATAAGAATTTTACCGTCGACACCATTATGATCGTCAGTCAGTGCTGTTGTGCCGCTGAGGCTGAAGGGAATGGTTATTGGGTAAGTGTTTGGTGTGCCGTTCAAATGGGCGGTAATGGTAACGCTACTGCCTTCTACTGCAATTTGGTCTGGGCCAAAGTTGACCTCGGGGGTGTTGTAGATGATTTCTGATGTGATAGTTCCTAGGCCGTCCGGTCTGTTGACGTACCAATTAATAAGGTTCTCGCCCGGTAATAATGGGCCAATGGTAGCGTCAGAATATAATGATAGATCAGGGCTGGCATAGGTGGCATCAGTGATGCTTACATCATCAAGGAAGGCAAAAGGTCTATGGTAGGCAAATGTGCCATATCCAAAGAGTGTTGTTCGTGGGGGGATAGTGATATCTGATACAGCCTCAAGCATCACTGTTCTGTCAGGTAGATCTGTAATTGTCCCCGTTTGGACATATGATTCGTCAGAAAAAGCGAGTGATCCTGGGGTTGGCTCAGAAGTGCTTTTATCGGTGATGATGGTTTGAAAATAATCATTGCCTGAACCATCTGTGATCTGGCGTTGATAGAAACCTTCACCGGTGACTGCTGTGGCGCAGGTAAAACCTTCGGGACAGGTTGAAGAGTCAGTGGTTGTAATGGTCCCGTCAGTTAAGGTCCATTGATCAAAACCATCTGTAGCAGGTGCCGCTGCAGTAGCAATTGTGTTGCTACATATCAACATTGCTGCAACGCAGCTGGAAAGCTTGTTGACCCCCGTCATCGCTCATACCCCAGTTTTATTATCTAATTATCAGGCCATTCTACGCCCTAAATATTAGATAGGGAAAATAGCCGGGTGGGAGAGGACAGTCTCGTCGGTTGTTTGCTATCCTCATCCGTCTATTCCAATAGTAATTCGAACAGATGAAATACAAAGATTTACGCGACTTTATCGGGCAGCTGGAAAAGCAGGGCGAGTTGAAACGCATTGCCCAGCCGATCGATCCCAATCTGGAGATGACCGAGGTCTGCGATCGCACCTTGCGGGCTGAAGGGCCTGCCTTGTTGTTTGAGAATCCGACCGGCTCAGATATTCCGGTGTTGGCCAATCTGTTTGGTACGCCGCAGCGGGTGGCCATGGGCATGGGGGCTGATTCGGTGTCGGCGCTGCGCGAGATTGGCCATTTGCTGGCGGCACTGAAAGAACCGGAGCCGCCTAAGGGCTTCAAGGATGCCTTGAGCAAGCTGCCGATCTACAAACAGGTGCTGAATATGGCGCCGAAGGTGGTGAAGAATGCTCCGTGTCAGGCCAATGTTATCGAGGCTGATGATGTCGATCTGGCCAAGTTGCCGATTCAGACCTGCTGGCCGGGTGATGCCGCACCACTGATTACCTGGGCCTTAGTCGTTACCAAAGGCCCGCTCAAGGAACGGCAGAACATGGGCATCTACCGTCAGCAGGTGATCGGCCGCAACAAGGTGATCATGCGCTGGTTGGCTCATCGTGGCGGGGCGCTGGATTTTCGTGATTGGCAGCAGGCCCATCCGGGGGAGCGCTTTCCCGTTGCGGTGGCCTTGGGTGCCGATCCGGCGACCATTCTCGGGGCGGTGACGCCGGTGCCAGACTCTTTATCTGAATACGCCTTTGCCGGCCTGTTGCGTGGCAGCAAGACCGAGCTGGTGAAATGTATTAGCAATGATCTGCAGGTGCCGGCCTCTGCCGAGTTTGTGCTGGAGGGTTATCTGGAGCCGGGCGAGATGGCCGATGAAGGGCCGTTCGGCGATCACACCGGTTATTACAATGAGGTGGATCGGTTTCCGGTCTTTACCATTGAGCGCATCACCCATCGTGACGATCCCATTTATCACAGCACCTACACTGGTCGGCCACCGGATGAACCGGCTGTGTTGGGTGTGGCGCTGAACGAGGTGTTTGTGCCGATCCTGCAAAAGCAGTTTCCGGAGATTGTTGATTTCTATCTGCCGCCGGAGGGCTGTTCCTATCGCATGGCTTGCGTCAGTATCAAAAAGCAATATGCCGGTCATGCCAAGCGAATCATGCTGGGGGTGTGGTCATTCCTGCGTCAGTTCATGTACACCAAGTTTGTGATTGTGGTGGATGAGGACATCAACGTCCGTGACTGGAAGGATGTGATTTGGGCTATGACCACGCGCATGGATCCGGCTCGCGATACGGTGATGATTGAGAACACGCCGATCGACTATTTAGACTTTGCTTCACCAGTGTCGGGGCTGGGTTCAAAGGTAGGTTTTGATGCTACTAATAAGTGGCCGGGCGAAACTACACGCGAGTGGGGCGAGCCAATTGTGATGGACGCGGCGGTCAAGCAACGGGTTGATGAATTGTGGGCTGATTTGAAGATTTTTGATTAGTGTAGAATTGTTTTTCGCCGGGCCATTGGTCAGGTGACTTAAAACTGGGGTAGGAGATAAAAAGTTATGGATTCAAAACAAGGGGCGTTATATACGATTTTGGTCTTGGGCGGCATTGGCCTGTTGGCGGTGTCGTGCTCTGATTCAGATGATAATGGTGACCATCATGGGTCCAAGATAGAGCATGGGGTTGAGCATGGTAAAACAGTTGCGCATAAGGCAGATGATGGGCATGCGCCTGCATCTGTTCATGGCGCTGCGACTGATTCAAGTCATGACATGGGGCATGGCGTTTCAGGTGAAGCTTGTGTAAGTTTTGGCCCACAAACACCGCGTGATATTGATAGTCTTGCCGGTGAAAACACGCGTAATTTTTCTATGGCCCCAGCGTCTACGGAAATGAACCTGTGTAACATCCATTTTCATGAAAATGCTGAGCACAAAGCGGCGGCCTTCTCTATCTATGCTGGCGATGGTAATCATGGTTACGACAGTGGCTATCAGTGTGGTATCAGCAAAGAGCTGACTAAGACTGAACTGGCACCGACCAAGGACGCAATCTGTAAAGGCAAACACGGCGATCTGCAACCGGGTGACACCATTGAAGTGCACTGGGTGCACTCTTCAGCCAATGTTAAACCCGGCCCAACGCTGGGATCTTGTTTAGACGATGCCACAATGAATCCTGCTCTACGTGTAGAGACCCAGGTCTTCACTCTGGTGAATGATTCAAACGCGCTGAATTTCAACGATCTGGATTACGATGGCAACATAGTCAACGGTTACCACCAGCCTAAGGCACTGCCTAGCAACACGGGTAAGCCTGTTGAATTTCTGGGTTCAACAACGGGTCCTAAGTACAACGATCAGCAGTGTTCGCCGCTGCAGGTTGGTTGGAGCGTTCGTCCGCAGTGTGCCAAGCTTGATATCAACTCTGTTGGTGAATGGTGTAAAGACAATGCCTTTGACGAAGACCATGCCCACGGCGTACGTAAACTGGTGACCAATCCAAAGCTGCTGTCTCCCATCAGGTAATTAATTAAAACAATAAAGCTGTATGGATTTAAACGCGGGCCTAGGTCCGCGTTTTTTTGTCTAGAGATGAGTGGCGAAATGATTGAATGGATTTATGAGTCCCCGGCGGCCAATGGAAACAAGTGGTTACTCCCTCTTTTAGGTTCATAGTAACTTTCAATTTCCGAGTCATTTCGTATGGATCATTGAATGCCGAAGGTAAGCTTGAATTGTTGAATTAGAGCTATTACCCTAGGCGGTTGTTTGGGTAGCTAACAAACTGTTAATACAAACAACTAAAAAAATTCTAAAATTCTTTGGGGAAAGATAAATGAAAAATGTGATGATTGCAGTGGCAGTATCGGCGGTTTTTGCGGCGCCGGCATTTGCCTCTGAGAGCAGCCATGGCTCAAGTAAAATGCACGGTGGTGGCCATGGTGCAGTTTCCGATAAGGTTGTTGCAGAGCAACGCGAAGCGCTTGCCAAGAACACTAAAGGCCAGGGTTTTGGCCCACAGTCTCCGCGTGATATTGATGCGGTAAAAGGAAATAACGACCGTATTTTTGGCAGTGCACCGGCTTATACAGAAATGAATCTGTGTAATATCCACTTCCATGAAAATGCTGAGCACAAAGCCAAAGACTTCTCTACTTACGCAGGTAATGGCGATGGTCACGGTTATGGCAGCGGTTATAAATACTCTGGTCATCTCAGCAAAGCAGAGCTGAAATCAGTTAAGCACAACGCCTGCCCAAGCAAACATGGCGATCTGGAGCCTGGTGATACTATCGAGGTTCACTATGTTCACACGACAGCCCAAGTTAAACCAGGTGCGACTCTGGGTTCTTGTCTGAGTGATGCCATCAAAAACCCACAATTACGTGTAGAAACTCAAGTTTACGTACTTGTGAATGACGATAAAGCACTCAATTTTGGCGAGCTGAGTGCCTACAAACAAACTGGTGGTCTGTATCAGGCAACTGCTATTCCTGGCAACACAGGTACTCCGGTTCAATACGAAGGTTCTACCACTGGCCCTGGTTACAACGAAAAAGGTTCACCTTTTCAGGTTTCCTGGTCTGTGCGTCCAAAAGTTGCCAAGGTTAACATCGACACTGTTGGCAAATGGTGTGAAGGCAATGATTTCAAAGAAGATCACGCTCATGGCGTAAGAAATCTTTTAGTAAATCCAGATCTTCTTTCTGCGATGTAAGCAATCAGATTTTCATCTGAGTTCTACATTTAACAGCCGCCTCTTGTGAGGCGGCTGTTTTTGTTTCAGGTTGAATCTTTCTTATTCTTTATTGTGCCAAGGATAGCCGTTGGCGCACTACGGTTGGGGTTGGCTTTGACCGGTGATTTTAGCTCTTGCTGTTGTGGCTTTGACTCAAGCCGAAGCTTCTAATTAATGCGTGCTACTGCTGCCCGGTATGGGGTTGCTGCTGGCAAACATCTCTTCTACATCGACACTGTCGAACTGGTACTGCTGATTGCAGAAATCACAGCCAACACTGATTTTGCCCTGCTCGGCCAGAATGTCGTGGGCCTCGTCTGTGCCAAGGGAGCGTATTACGCTGACGATCTTGTCGCGTGAACAGCTGCAGCGGAAACTGACCGGTTCGGCGTCAAACAGGCGCACATCCTCTTCATGAAACAGCCGCTGTAGAATCTCTAGTGTCGGCAGACTTAGCATCTCAGTATCGGTGATAGTGGCACCCAGGGTTTCTATTCGAGTCCAGACGTCCTCATCCGCTTCCTGGCCGGGCAAGTGTTGTAGCAACATGCCGACTACCTGCTGGCCATCGGCGGCCAACCACAGGCGGGTTTGTAGTTGTTCTGACTGGACAAAGTAGTTTTCTATGGCCTTACTCAGGTTGCCATCCGTCAGACCGACGATGCCCTGATAGCGCTCGTCGTTGGCTTCGTTTTCGACGGTGATGACGATGCGACCTTCACCGAACGGGTTGTCAGGCAGGTCATCCTCCAGCCAGCGGGCCAGGCCGCGCAGGTGATGTTCATGGTTGCTTTGCGCCACCAGCATGTTGATGGGGCCCGTGCTCTGAATCTGCATGATCAGCGAGCCTTCAAAATTGATGGTGGAGCCGAGCAGGGCGCTGGCCGCCAGGGCCTGTCCTAGTTGCCGGCCAACGGCGGCGGGATAGTCATAGCGCTCCAGAGCCGTCTGATAGCTGTTGCCAAGGTGGATGAAGATGCCGCGCACATTGCTGTTTTCAAACATAAAGCGTTGCAGGGTGTCGCTGTTGTGCATGGTGGGTCCTTGGCTGTTTTATCAGGGCGCCATTATAGCGCATCAATGTTTAGTGCCTGGCCCTGACGATTGAAAACAGGCGCTAAGGCCGGATTCGAGATCCGGGTAGGCCAGTTCGATTTGTAGTTCGTTCAGCATCTTGCTGTTGTCCAAACGGCGTGACTCATGCAGGTAGGAAAGCATGACGGCAGACAGTTCGGCCTCGGCCTGCTGCCAGTCGACCTCAATTGGTGCCGGCAGCCCAGCGTGTTCAGCGACACGAATGAAATAGTCGGACATGCTGCTGGCGTGGTTGTCGCAGACGTTGTAGATGCGGTGTTGATCAGGCGCCTTTACTGCGGCTTGGCAGATCATGGCCAGGTCATCGGCATGGATGCGGTTGCTTAGCGGGGCCAGATCACGCCGTAATATGGTCATGCCTTGTTTTAGGCGTTGCAACGGTAGCTTGCCAGGGCCGTAGATGCCGCCAACGCGGAGAATGACGCTGGCCACATTGTGTTGCCTGCTCCATTGTGCCAATGTCTGCTCTGCCGCCATGCGTCGTCGGGAGCGGTCGGTGGTTGGGTTTGGCGGCTTTGCTTCGTTAACCAGTTGACCCTGGCAGTCGCCATAGACACCGCTGGTGCTGATATAGATGATGCGTTCAGGCAGGGCGTCAGTAGGGATGGCGGCGAGAAAGTTTGCTAGTCGGCTGTCAGTTTCACCTTGCGCTGGCGGCGGGGCGAAATAGTAGATGATGGCCTGCCTGGTGGGCAGGTTTGACAGACTTTCTGGCTGATCCAGATCGGCCTGGATATGTCCGGCTCTATCGCTGGCCTGACGTGCCAGTGTGAAGATCTCGGCCTGCTGCTCATGCCAGCGTTTGGCTAGACGTTGGCCAATATCGCCAAAGCCGACAATAAATATTCTTTTCAGGGTTTTGCTCCAGGCTTAAATGGTGGAAAATCTAGACTTAATTAGTTGGAATAGCTTACTAGGAATTAACCATGAGTTTCAAAGTTACGCTCGAGCCGAGTGGTCACAGTTTTGATATTGAAGAAAACGAGGTGGTGCTAGATGCCGCCATTCGCCATGGTCTGTCAATGCAATATGGCTGTCGCAACGGTGTTTGTGGTGCCTGCATCGGCAAGGTGGTTGAGGGCGAAATCGGTTATGACAACGGCCTGCCCGGAGCCATCACTGAGGCCGAGGACGCTGTGGGTCAGGCCCTGCTGTGTTGTGCCAGGGCCAAGAGCAACCTGGTGATTGAGGCGCATGAGATCGGTGGCGCCAGCGAGGTAAAGGTGCGAAAAATGCCTTCTCGTGTGGTCAAGCTTGAGCGACTGGCTGATGATGTGATCCGGCTTTATTTGAAGCTGCCAGATACCGAGCGGATGCAGTTTCTGGCCGGCCAGTACATCGATATCCTGTTGCAGGATGGTCGTCGGCGTAGCTTCTCAATTGCCAATGCGCCACATAATGATGAGTTCATTGAGCTGCATGTGCGCCTGGTCGAGGGTGGTGAGTTTACTGGCCATGTGTTTGAAACCATGCAGGAAAAGGATATTCTCCGCATTGAGGGGCCTTTCGGAAGCTTCGCCCTGCAGGAAGAATCTGACCGCCCCATGATCTTTGTCGCCGGGGGCACCGGTTTTGGCCCGATCAAGGGCATTATCGAACACGCGATTCAGGAGGGTGTAACTCGGCCCATGTTTCTCTACTGGGGCGCGCGAGCCAAGGCTGATCTCTATCTCAATGATCTGCCTGAGGCCTGGCAGCAGCAGGATAACTTTAGCTATGTGCCGGTGTTGTCCGAGCCTAAAGAGGCGGGTAACTGGCAGGGTCGAACCGGGCTGGTACATGAGGCGGTGCTGCAGGATTTTGCCAGTCTGGCCAGTTACGAGGTCTATGCCAGTGGCCCGCCGGCCATGATTGAGGCGGTACGCCAGGGCATGGCGCTGAAGGGTTTGGCAGGTAAGTACTTTTATTTCGACAGCTTTGAGTTTGCCAACGACGCTAAGTAATTGCTTTGATACGTTAAAAAGCCCGCGAGGCCTAAGCTTCGCGGGCTTTTTTGTTTAGGCCTGGACGGTTTCCAGCTGCGAATGGGTGGCTGGATTGAAATGTGGCCGAGGCAGGCTGGCGCGTTCAACCAGGCCGCTTTTCAATTCAGGCAGGGGAGCGTGTTCTGATGTCAGGACTAGGCCGCGGCGATAACATTCCAACGCCTGTGTCGGCTCGTTGAGGAAGGCCAGCAGATTGCCCAGTTCCTGGTAGGTTTCGGCGTTGGCGGCGATCTCCAGGCTCTGTTGCAGGTAGTCACGCGAAACCTGCCACTGGTGGGCGCGCATCGCCAGTCGCCCCAGTGTCAGCAGCAGCACCGGGTTGCTCTGGTGTTTTTTCAGCCAGTTGCGGCCACGCGCCAGATTAATCTCGGTGTCACCATCAAGCAGCCCATAGATGTAGATCAGGGAGTCACTCCACTCTTTGTTGATACGGTTATAGAGGATCTCCTCCACCGCATCTGCCTGGCCAAACTTGATCATTGAACAGGCAAAGTCGGTAATGATGTCTTCTTTGCTGCGTAAGTCCTTGGACATGCTGTTCCAGGTATCCCATAGCGCGGCAGCGTCTTTGTGTTTGGCGATATGGTTGATCAGGCCTGAATAGGCCAGGTGCTCGGTTTCGAAATATTTTGTTAGCGGCAGGGCCTTGTTGTGCTTTATCTCGGCTAATAGTTTGACCAGGGCCGGCCAGTCCTTGCTGTCGGTGTAGAGCTGGGCTAGTAGCGTCAGTACGGTCTGGTTTTTGTGTTGATTGCTGGGCAGCAGATTTAGGGTGGCGATGGCCTGTTGTGGTTTGCCAAAGTCGGCCTGGATCTGGGCCTGGGCAATGGTCAGCGCCAGTGAGTCCTTGGGGGTTTTCTGTTGTGCTAGCTGGATGTAACCATCGCGGCGGGCTTCGACGCCCTGGCCCTGGGCGGCGCGGGCGGCGGCCAGATAGGCCAGTGGTGCCAGCTCTTCATTACGGGCGGATTTGATCAGTAATCTTTCGGCGGCCTGCCATTGTCCCAGGTTGAGTTTCATCATGCCTTGAGACAGTTGTTTGCGGCCGACATCAACCTTGTGGCGCTGATTCCAGCGCTTCATGCGGCGTGGTAGCAGGCCGGTGGCGATGAGCAGGCGGAAGGAGGCATAGAGCAGTACAAAACCGATTAGCAGGGCGGTAGCAAACAGCACGAAGCTGGTTTCGATGGTCCAGTCACGGAACGACAGCATGATATAGCCGGGATCCTGCATGGCATAGACGGCGACAACGGCCGCGCCTAGTAAAACGATGATAGTAGCGATGACCAGTTTCATAATCCTGTCACCTCCGCTTTCTGTTGGCTGTGCCAGTTGTCCAGCGCTTTTAAGGATCTGGAAATGTCAGGCAAGGCCGGGTTTAGTTCCAGGCTCTGGAGCGGGGCGATGCTGGTCAGCAGGTTGGCGGTGCCAGCGGCTGAGGTATCGAAGTAACTTTCAACCCAGTTTGTTGCGGTATTGAGGCTGGTCTGGAAGGTCTGGCTGTCACCTTGCAGCAGTGCCAGGCGGGCGGTTTCCAACTTCAGGCGCAGATTTTGTTGCAGGAAGAAGCGTTGCCCAGGTGGTAATAGTGCGGCGCTGTGGTCGCCACTGTTATGACGGATGGATACCAGTCCCTTGATATCGCTCCAGACTTTATTGAAAAAGCCGCGGACATCGGTGACTGCTGTCACCGCCGGTGTTTCTGTTACCGGGTCTGATTCGGCGGCTTCATTGCGTAGCGGCAGGCCGTCGATGCTGGCTTCCAGCTGGCTTAGTGTCAGGGCAATACCGCTGGTATCAATGTTGCTGATCTTACGCAGGGCGATGATGTCATCGGTGATGATTTGGCGTGCGTCGAGTAGCGCAGGGTCGGCGGCATCACGCAGGCGTTGGTCAGCAGCAACCAGTGCGGCAGCAGCGGCGGCCGGATTGTGATTGAGCTGGGCCTGGTGGTTGGCGATGTTGATCAGGTGACGGGCCTCGGCCACCAGCAGCTGGTCGTCTTTATTGCTGCGCAGGGAGTCACTGAGTTTGTTGAGTGAGTCGCTGATGGCGGCATCACCTTGTTGTAGTTCACTAACGCTGCTGGCCAGCTTGTCATCCAGACCGCTGACTTTGTTCTCCATGGAGTCGAGACGGTTTTGCAGCAGCTGGTTGGTGCTCTGCACGTTCTCGGCGATGGCGCGGCTTGATGTCGAGCCGGACTCTATTCCTGAGAGGCTGTTTTCGGTATTGCTAAGGCGCTGGCTCAGTGCGTCTTGTTCAATGCCGATCTGCTGCCAGGCCTTGTAGCCAGCGCCAACGGCGCCGATGGCAACCACCAGGGCAATGACAGCGATTGCGCCGCCAGACTTTTTGGCCGCTGGCTGGTCGCTGTTGTCGGTCATAGCCTCAATGGTTGGGCTTGCTGCGGTTTCTGGCTGGCTGGCTGAAGCCTCGATCTGTTTTTCAGGCGTTGGTGTTTCTGTGTCTGTTTTTTGTTGTGCTTTAGACATCACGCAGTCCTCAAAATCATTAGTGGTTGTTGTTCAGGTCGTGTGTGCGCCAGGCCAGCATTGCCTCAGCTAACCCCTGGTCGTTAGTTTGCTTGCTGACGATGGCGGGGTGATGAAAACCGAGCTGTTGTGCCAGTTGGGCGGTGCGCTCGCTGATGACGATTAACTGTCGGGACAGCAGCCAGTCGCGCTGAACCCGGTCGCTAGCCATGTCATACAGGTTTTGCAGGCTCTCATTGCTGGTAGCGGTAATCAGGTCGATGGCTGGGCTGTGGTGGCTCAGTGGTGCCAGGTCGCCAGTTGGACGGGCGCGGCGATAGACCTCGGCGTATTCAACCGTGGCGCCACGTTGTGTTAGCGTTTGTGCCAGCAATTCACGTCCCCCTTGGCCGCGAAAGATGAGGATGTTGCGGCCCTTAACCTGTTGTAGTTCTGCCATCTCCAGCAAGGCCTCGCTGTTGCCGCCTGAAGCAGGGCATATCACAGCATTTGGCCATTGTTGTTCGACAGCCTTACGACTGCTATTGCCTACTGCTGCCAGCGTCAGTCCGGCAGGCAGTGCATCTCCGATCAGGTTGGCGGCAGCCTCTACTGCGTTAACGCTGATAAAGATTGCTATATCAAACCGATCCAAACGGCCTACCAACGCTGCCGTTTGTTGTGGCGCCTGTGCCGCGAGGATCTCAAGACTGGGAAAGCTGATGGCCTTGCCGCCTTGTGCTTCGATCAGTTGGCACAGTGGACCGGCCTGCTTGGCCGGTCTTGTTACTGCCACTGTTATGCCCGTGAGGGCCTGTGTTTCAGTCATGCCGGCTTCGATATTGAAGTTTTGATGCTAACACCAACAACATCGCCATGCTATGGCCGACTATTCGGCGTTTTGGTAGAGGGCGTCGAGGATCTCTTTGGCACCGCGTGAGAGCAGATCGTCGGCCAGACTGGTGCCTAGTCGTTCCGCTTCGCTGGCAGGTCCTGAAACTTCACCGCGGATCATTTCGCTGGCATCGGGTTGGCCCACCAGGCCACGTAAGTGCAGGGTATCGCCATCAAGTACGGCATAGCCGGCAATCGGTACCTGACAACCCCCTTCAAGACGGTTGTTCATGGCCCGTTCGGCGATGACGCGGGTATAGGTTTCAGCGTCGTTCAGGGCGGCTAGCAGTCCATTGACACGCTCGTCATCAGTGCGGCATTCGATACCGACAGCGCCCTGGCCGATGGCTGGCAGACTGATGTCTGTTTCCATTAGCTGGGTAATGCGGTCGTTAAAGCCAAGGCGAATCAGGCCGGCAGCGGCGAGAATGATGGCGTCGTACTGTCCTTCGTCGAGCTTGCGCAGGCGGGTATTGACGTTGCCGCGCAGGTCGATGATTTGTAGGTCTGGGCGTCTTTCACGCAGCTGACACTGACGGCGCATGCTTGAGGTGCCGACTTTGGCACCCTGGGGTAGCTCATCCAGCGTTTTGAATGTGTTAGAGACAAAGGCATCGCGCGGGTCTTCGCGTTCGCAGATCACTGCCAGGTGTAGGCCTTCAGGGAATTCTACCGGCACGTCCTTCATAGAATGAACGGCGATATCGGCATCGCCCTCAAGCATGCACACTTCCAGCTCTTTAACGAACAGGCCCTTGCCGCCAATCTTGGCTAGTGGGCTGTCGAGGATCTTGTCACCCTGGGTGCTCATGCCCAGCAGCTCTACTTCCAGGCCGGGGTGGGCAGCTATCAGACTGTCACGGACGAATTCCGCCTGCCACATGGCCAGCGGGCTTTTACGGGTTGCGATACGAATGGTTTGCTTCGACATATTAATTCCTTTCAGCGAACCGCATATGCTAAGGCCTGGGGCCGATGGAATCAATATTATTAGTGTTATCAGCCGCTAAGAAAGTTCGCTGATCAGTTTCCGTACCGTAGGCAGCTGGCGGCGGCTAACCTCAAGTAAGGCGTCGCAACCGCGCAGACGCAGTTGAAAGTGGTTGTCGCTGACCTTTTCCAGGGCCTCGATACAGCTATTGGCCACCAGTGAGTTGCGATGGATGCGGGTGAAGTTGTCACCGAATTCCTGTTCCAGACTCTTGAGTGGGTCGTCGATCAGCACTTCACCATTCTTGTGGTGGACGACGACATATTTACTGTCAGAGTGAAAATAATAGATATCTTCGATAGGAATCAGTTTGATGCCGCCGCGCTGGTGGGCACTGATGTGGCTGCGATTGGTGTGCTGGTCTTTCGCTGCTTTGTCGAGTTGGCTGCGTAGCAGGGGCTGGGCTTTGTTCAGCGCCTGTTCCAGCCGAGTTCGGCGGATGGGTTTGAGCAGATAGTCGATGGCATTGGCATCAAAGGCCTCCAGTGCATGCTCGCTGTAGGCGGTGGTGAAGATCACTGCTGGAGCAGGCTCTAGTTGGCCCAGGTGGATGGCGGCTTCCAGGCCGCTCATTTCGGGCATATTGATGTCGAGCAGGACTACATCAGGGGCTAGTTGTTGTGCCTGTTCGATTGCGGCGTGACCATTGTGCGCTTCGCCAATGACTATATGATTACCAATGTCGCCGAGCAGGTCTTGCAGGCGGCTGCGGGCCAGGGGTTCATCGTCTACGATCAGGATTTTCATGGTTTTGAATGCGGCTGGTAAGGAAAGCGTAGCTCAACCTGGTAGCTATTGCCTTGCTGCTGGTTGGTAAGCCTGCCGTCTTCCTGGAAATGGGCCTGTAGCCGTTGGCGGGTGTTGTCCAGGGCGATGTGCATGCCCTGACGTTTGCGTGACGTGCCCTCATCGGTGCCAGGCAAGGGGTTGGTGATGGTGAGTGTCAGGGTGTTGCCCTTGCGTTGGCCTTGGATGGTAATGGTGCCGCCCAGACTGATGATTTCAACACCATGACAGATGGCGTTTTCCAACAAGGGTTGCAGGGTCAGTGAGGGCAGTGAGGCGTCCTGCGGGATAGCATCTATGTCCCAATCGATAGTCAGTCGCTCACCCAGACGCAGTTTTTCCATGTCGAGATAGCGTTGGGCAATTTCGATCTCGGTGGCAAAAGGCAGTCGGGCCTCGGCATCGTTGAGGGTGTGGCGGAACAGATCTGATAAATCCTCCACTGCCTCTTCGGCCCGCTGTGGCTGGTGTCGGATCAGGCTGGCGATAGTGTTGAGGGAGTTGAACAAGAAATGGGGGCGGATGCGCGCCTGTAGCGCCTGCATCCGAAACTGGTTTTCGGCCTCGATGTTGAGTTTGAGCTGATGTTGTAGATAGAAGTAGCGCAGGGTCAGCAGGCTGGCAATGGCGCAGATGGCCAGGTTGCGACTGAAAAATTCCAGGTGACTCATATTGATTTGCAGGGCGCCGGCACCAAAGCGGAGGCTGAGCTGAAAGGCCGCTTCGCTAAAGGTGATGGTGGTCAGCAATAGCAAACAAAAGGCCGCGATGGCTGCTAGATTATTGTTGAGTTTTGCCAGCTGGGGCCTTAACGAACACAGCAGGGCGGTGGAGCAGAGCGCAATCCAGAGGATGTAGATTGAGATCAGGCTGAGATAGTCCCAGTCTCCGCCGCGGGCGCTAGGTGTGGCCAGGGTGAGGACGAAGGCCAGCAGCTCGGCGATGATGATCACCGAAAAGACGATCCGGATGTGACAGAAGTCGGGCAGGAAGGTCTTGTTCCTGTTGGAGCTGCTGTTTTCCAGGGTCGGGCTCATGTTGGCGTTGTATTTCCTCTGTGCTGCGTGGTGATAAATGTTCTATGCCCAAGATAGTATCGGACCTTACTGGTGTTTGTCTTATTTCCGGCAGGGATTCAGTGCCTTGAGGCGGAATGCTATACTTGCCAAAATTTTTCTAGACCAAGGAATTATCGTGACAGAACAGAGCAGCAAGCCCTGGGCCGGGCGCTTTACCGAACCGACTGACGCATTTGTTGAGGCCTTTACTGCTTCGATCGGTTTTGATCAGCGCCTCTATCGTCACGATATCTCTGGTTCCAGGGCGCACGCACAGATGTTGGCCCATATAGGCGTGCTGACCGAAGCAGAGTGCCAGCAGATTTTGCAGGGCCTGGATCAGGTGCAGGCTGAGATCGAATCAGGCCAGCTGCAATGGTCGGTGGCGCTTGAAGATGTGCACATGAATATCGAGGCGCGTCTGACTGCGCTGATTGGTGATGCCGGCAAAAAACTGCATACCGGCCGTTCACGTAATGACCAGGTGGCCACCGATATCCGCCTCTATCTGCGTGATGAGATCGATGCTATTCAGGCCGAGCTGAAGCGTTTGCAGATAGCTCTGATTGATCTGGCTGAGCGTGAATTCGATGCCATCATGCCCGGTTTTACCCACCTGCAGGTGGCCCAGCCGGTGACCTTTGGCCATCACATGCTGGCTTGGTTTGAGATGCTGGTGCGTGATGCACAGCGGCTGGTTGATTGTCGCAAGCGCGTTAACGTAATGCCGCTGGGTTCTGCGGCTCTGGCTGGCACTAGCTATCCAATTGATAGGGAATACACCGCCAAGCTGCTGGGTTTTGATAGCGTTACAGAGAATTCTCTTGATGCGGTCAGTGATAGGGATTTCGCCATCGAATTCTGTGCTGCGGCATCGCTGATAATGACCCATCTGTCGCGCTTCTCCGAAGAGCTGATTCTGTGGGCCTCGGCGCAGTTCAATTTTGTCGATATTCCCGATGCCTTTTGCACCGGTTCATCGATCATGCCGCAGAAGAAAAACCCTGATGTGCCTGAACTGGTGCGTGGCAAGACCGGTCGCGTCAACGGTCACTTGATTTCGCTGCTGACCCTGATGAAGGGTCAGCCTTTAGCTTATAACAAGGATAATCAGGAAGATAAGGAGCCACTGTTCGACGTCGTTGATACCCTGCGTGGTTCATTCAAGGTCTATGCTGACATGATGGCGGCCCTGACTATCAAGCGGGACAACATGGAACAGGCCGCGTTGCAGGGCTTTTCCACCGCCACTGATTTGGCTGACTATCTGGTTCGCAACGGTGTACCCTTCCGTGATGCCCATGAGGTGGTAGGCAAGGCGGTGCGTTTGGGGGTTGATACTAGCCGTGATCTGGCCGAAATGACGCTGGCGGAGTTGCAGCAGTTCTCGGATGCAATCGGTGATGATGTGTTTGATGTGTTGACTCTGCAGGGCTCGGTGGCGGCGCGTGATCATATTGGCGGCACTGCCCCGAGTCAGGTCAAGGCGGCGGCTGCGCGGGCGCGCAACCGATTGATGTAGGGTGCGCACTGCGCAGCAAAATCTTTGGGAATGGCGGTAGTCGAAGAATGAAGGTGCGCAGTGCGCACCCTACCTCCGCTGGCTTGGTTGTTAGCTGGCTTTGGCGATGGCCATGCCGGCTGCTTTGGCATCGTTGATGCCGTTGCTGATACGTTGCAACATCAGGTTGGCATCGTCGCCTTTTTGCCAGGTGGTCAGGCCGCAATAGGGCTTGATCTTGATTGCCTGGTTGTCATCGCCAACCAGTTCAAGTTCATCAATCAGCTCGCAGAGCTTCTGTGCCAGCGTTTCGGTGGCATCAGCGGGAGTTTCTGGCAGAACTAGCAAGAAATCAGCGCCATCGTAGCGACCGATGATGTCAGCCCAGCGCATTTGCTCTTTTAGCAGTTGTCCGACTTTAGTCCAGGCCTCTTCCTGATATTTGACTTCGTTTTGTGGCTCCAGACCGTCCAGTTCAACGTGAAGTTTGATCAGTGACAGCGGATTGCCATAGCGGCGGCTGCGAGAAATTAGTGGTTCCAGGCCCTGTAACAGGGCGCGGCGATTGGGCAGGCCGGTCACAGGGTCACGGGTGGTTAGCTGTTGCAGATCCTCTTCCAGGCGATCACGCTCCAGGCGCAGGCGTTGTTCTGTGGTGATGTCGATGTAAAACTGGCTGCGTTTACCGTCATCGCTGGTCTGGCTGTGGCAGTGTAGCCAGCGCTGGGCATCACCATTCTGTAGCAGGATTGTTTCGGGCGGTGAAGTCAGGATGCTATTTAGCTCCTTGGGCAGGTCAGCAGTGGATTTGCCACTGAGCTGTTCTGTCGTTATGCCCAGCATCTGTTCCAGGCTGCTGTTATGCCACTGAATGTTGCCCTTTTCGTCCATTAGGACGATGCCTATGGGTGAATGTTGCAGGGCATCTTGCATGCCGCTGAGAGTGATGTTTTCCATTGGTTTTTTGCTCCCCTAGGATTAATGAGATAGGTATACCTTAAAAGCACCTGTGATGCCAAGTGGATCGGGCCGTTTGGCTGATATAGCTTTTTCAGGGTTTGGGATTAACCGACAGGCTAAGGAGGGGGCTTGTTTAGAGTGTTTTTTGTCGCTGTGGATATCAAGTTTTTTGCGCTGATGACCGATATGATATTGGTCGGGAGAGCGAATGTTTAGAACAAAATCCAAAGCCAATTCGGAAACCAAAATCAAGTTTGCCGATGTTGATGCGGTTAAAAAGCGTTTCTTGTTGTTGAACAAGGAGCGCCTGCGTCGTGGCGAGGATTGTATGCGCAATAATCAGCGCGATTTTCTCGATTTCCTGCCCTTGTTATTCCATATCAATCACCCCAGCCTGCCGGGCTATGTCTCTAAGGATACGCCGTCAGGCATTTGTGATTACGCACCAACAGACCGCGCTCTAACCGCGGCCAATAAATACATTCATCGTTTTGAGTATAAAAACCGGGCCATGGTGCGTTACGACATCCTGTCGATGTTTTTGATGGGCAGTAGCGGTACGATTGCCTATTCGAAAAAGAGTGATTTTGATATCTGGCTGTGTCATCAGCATGGTATTTCACAAGAAAGCCTTGAAGAGCTCCAGACCCGCTGCACAGCCATCGAACAATGGGCCGATGCTCAGGGGCTGGAAGTGCACTTTTTCCTCATGGACGCAGAAAACTTCAAGCAAGGTAAGATCGTTGATCTTTCATCTGAGAGTAGTGGCACGGCACAGTATTATCTATTGCTGGAAGAGTTTTATCGTACCAGTCTACTGATTGCTGGGCGTTTCCCAATCTGGTGGTTAGTGCCGGTGGAGGAAGAGGAAAATTATGACAACTATGTCAAAGAACTTTATAAAAGTCGTCTGGTGCTGGAGTCTGAGTGTATCGATTTTGGTGGTATTCCGACCTTGCCGGCAGAGGAGTTTTTTGGTGCAGCGGTTTGGCAATTATTTAAGGGCATAGACTCTCCTTACAAGTCGGTGCTGAAACTATTATTGATGGAAGTTTATGCCTCTGAGTATCCTGATATTGAATTGTTGTGTTTGCGTTTCAAGAAGGCCATCTTTGATGGCGAACATGACCTGGACAAGCTGGATCCTTATTTGATGCTTTATAAAAGGCTTGAGGAATATCTGCTCGAACGTGATGAGCCGGATCGACTTGAACTGGTGCGGCGCTGTTTTTATTTCAAAGTTAATCAGAAACTAGGTGTGACCGAGAATGCTCAGTATGACTGGCGTCGGGATCTTTTACGTTCCAAAACCAATGCATGGGGCTGGGAAAAAGAATACCTGACGATGCTGGATCTGCGTGCTGGTTGGCGGATTCAGAGAGTATTAAAAGAAAGGGGCATTTTGGTAAAAGAATTAACCTATACCTATCAGTTTCTTTCTTCCTTCGCTAGAAATTATGCCCAGCTGGCAGCCATTAATCAGGAAGACTTGAATGCCCTTGGTCGCAAACTCTATGCTGCATTTGAACGCAAGACCGGCAAAGTCGAAGTTGTTAATCGTGGTATTTCCCAGGATGTATTTGAAAAATCGTTGACGCTTTATCAGATCCTACAAAAGGATCGGGATGGTGGTTGGGCCTTGTTGGCGGCGGCGGAAGGATCCACTGCCAATGATCCATCATCGATGGTGGCATTGAAGCGTGGTCGACACCTTATTGAACTGGTTGCCTGGGGGTTTTATAACGGCCTGATGAATACCATGACCTCGATTAATGTGGTCAGGAGTTCTGGTAGTGCAGATCAGAGGGAGCTGGGGGAGTTTGTAAAAGAACTGGAAAAGTTTATTCCTGCCAAAAAAGTATTTGAAACCAGCGTTGAAGATCTGGGCCGTGCGGTCAGGATTTTACAATCCGCAGTCGTGATCAATATTGGTCAGGATCCACTGGTTGAACTGCGGCGCACGGGAGCACATCTGGCCAGTAATCGAACTGATGCCTTAAGTTACGGTGGTATGTATGAAACGCTGGTTGGCAGTGTTGATCAGGTTTTGTTAAGCAGCTGGAAAGAGGTGTTGACCTCTCATTACGAGGGTGCTGAAAGTGTGCTGGCCTGGTTGAGTAATTATTTTCGCTTGATGCCGCCATCAAAGGGTGTTGAACCGCCCCGACCAACGGTTTTGTGTTACACGCAAAATCATGCCATCACCATTAAACAGCGGATCGTAAAGCTTATTGATGATTTGATTGAGTGTTTTTACGGCTCGAAAGACAAACTTAATAGCCGTTATATTCTCTGTGTTCGACGTGCCTATTATTTGCTGTATATGGAAGAAAATGTGCTGCGTTATCAGCGCTTCGCAGAATATGGTGAGCTATTGCGTTATTTGAGTAAGGGGCGTCAGGTGTTTGGTCGTGTGTTGCTTGATAAAAATGTGATCGCAGATGATTTGCTGTCTCTGGTAATGAAGTTTAACAAGCCAGGTGTGGTGCAGTTTTTCTATAAGCGTGATGCAGGCAAGGCCGATATATTTGTTGTTGATGAAAATGGTTCATTATTTCGTCAGAAGGTCGAGTCACTTGATGAAGCCAGTTTGATGGGGCATTTCAGGTTGTTTTTTGATTCCATTTTGCAGCGGCGCTCATTTTTGGTGGCTGGTTCCGATGCCGAGAGTGGTAGCGAAATCGATGTGGAATATTATGGCATTGTTCGTAACCGTCAGGGCCAATACCAGATTGCTAAAAAGGTTCCGGATCAAAATGCCAAGAAAGCATATTTCAGCATCCAAGTCATTGCTTCTTATGAAGAGGAAGAGGCCGCAGGCGGTTTTACTGTTTATTGCGATGAGCGTGAATTTTCTTCTCTAGAGTTTGGTAGTGATCTGTTTAATAAAGTTGCGGCCTATATTATGTCGCAGCGTAAAAGTGGTCAGTCTTACCCGGTATACATCACGGATGTGGACTTGCCTGCGGCCATGTTTGCCGATTATCCAGACGGTAATGTGCCGGTGGTGGAATTTCTTAATTACAAGAAAAACATTGAAAACAAGCTTAATCAGTCGCTCAATAACATGGCGCGCGTACGGCCACTAAAACCCCGTTAGTTTCTCTCATTTCTGGGAGCTGCCCCAACCTTGTAGTGCAATCTCTGCTTTTCTGGGATAATGCCGCCACGTTATTTTCTTGGGGTATCACAGATGAAAATAGTGCGAATAATTTTAACCTTGGCTTGTTTAAATCTGCTTGTTGGCTGTGGTCAGAAGGGTGACCTCTATTTCCCAGAGCAGCGGGCGGGGGTCGCCGCGTTTGCGGAATCAGTATCCTGGTTGGAGAGTTATGGATTACTTTGAATATCGAAATGGTTGCCTGTTTGCCGAAGAATTGACTTTGGCTGAGCTGGCTGCGGCCCATGGTACGCCCTGTTATGTCTATTCGCGGGCAACGATTGAACGGCATTGGCGGGCCTTTGATGATGCCTTGTCAGGTCAGCGGCATCTGGTCTGTTATGCGGTGAAGGCCAACTCTAATCTGGCCGTGCTTAATCTCATGGCAAGAATGGGCAGTGGTTTTGATATCGTTTCGGTGGGTGAACTTGAGCGTGTATTGAAGGCGGGTGGTGATCCAGGCAAGGTGGTTTTTTCCGGCGTTGCCAAACGTGAGGATGAGATGCACCGCGCGCTTGAGGTGGGGATTAAATGTTTCAATGTTGAATCTGTTGCTGAGTTAGCACGTCTTAACCAGGTTGCGGCGCAGATGAATATGCAGGCACCAGTTTCAATTCGGGTTAACCCGGATGTCGATGCCAAGACCCACCCCTATATTTCCACCGGCTTGAAAGAGAATAAGTTTGGTATTGATATCGACCAGGCGCTGGTTGTTTATCAGCAGGCTGCGACCATGTCGAATTTGCGCCTGGTTGGGGTGGATTGCCATATTGGTTCACAGTTGACCCAGGTGGAACCCTTTGTCGATGCGCTTGATCGTGTCTTGCTGCTGGTTGAGCAGCTAAAACAACAGGGTATCGAGCTTGAGCACCTTGATGTCGGTGGTGGGCTAGGTATTCGCTATCAGGATGAAACGCCGCCAGCGCCGGCCGAATACGCCGCAGCGATCAAACAGCGACTCAATAATCCAGAGATCGAGATTCTGATCGAGCCAGGTCGCGCCATTGTTGGCAATGCCGGTGTGTTGGTGACCAAGGTTGAATACCTGAAACTTAGCGGCCATAAAAACTTTGCCATTGTTGATGCCGCCATGAATGACCTGCTGCGGCCATCACTCTATTCTGCCTGGCAGGAGATTGTGCCACTACAGCAGCGTGACGATGTCAGCGCGCAAGCCTACGACATTGTTGGGCCTGTCTGTGAAACAGGTGATTTTCTCGGCAAAGATAGAGAGCTGGCGATTGCCGCTGGTGATCTGTTGGCGGTGCGCAGTGCCGGTGCCTACGGTTTTAGTATGAGTTCAAACTATAATTCACGGCCGCGTCCGGCTGAATTATTGGTGGATGGTGACAAGGTGCATGTCGTACGTCAGCGTGAGTCATTTGATGATCTCTATCGCCAGGAATCGCTGCTGCCGCAGGACTAAGCCACAGGCAACAGCGGCGGGTGTTGGAAATATCTGCCGCTGTTAGCCGCCATTATTGTAACGACACCTCTTGTGGTATCTCTTTCCAGGCACTGCCATTGCCAAATTGAAATTCGGCCCCCTCTCCCCAGCAATAAATATTGCGATTGAGGCTGGTAGCATCCTCACGTACCCCACAACCATGATCCATTCCCAGTGTCACGCCCTGCCAGTTACTGCCTGTTAGGCGGTTAGTTGGTGTGTCGGTAAAGTTCTCGCCCCAGCACCAGAGCTTATTATCGGTGGTAATAGCGCAGGCAGTATTTTGTCCGACTGCGTAATCGATCACGCTGTGATTCCCCGTAATAAGTCTAGGGCTTATCGGGGCCGGGTTGGTGGCCACATCTATTGTGCCTATGCCGGTCTGCCCCAGGCTGTGATCACCCCAGCAATAGAGATGTTGGTCTGCCTGCCAGCCACAGGTAAAACTGTTGCCGGCTTTGACGCTTACCCAGCTGTTATTAAATTGCGGTGGAAAGCCGTTAGCGGCGGTGTCGACGATGATTTGAGTTGGGGTTGGTTTATCAATGACGGTCTGGTCGCCCAATTGGGAGGCATCGTTTTCACCCCAGCACCACAGCGTGCCATCGGTCTTGATGGCGCAGGTGTGGCCGCCTTCGATATGGTCGGTATCATTGATGTAGCCACCGACGGCAACATCCAGCCAGGTGCTAGCAATCGGAGTTGGTACGTTCACGCGGAGTCCAGCACCTGAGCCGCCATCGCCAATCTGGCCGGTAGCGTTATCACCCCAACACCACAACTCATCTGTATTTTTGATGCCGCAAGTATGGCTGGCGCCAGCATCGACTTTGATCCAGTTGTCTGTGTTATCAGGTGCTGGCGGTAAAATTTTGTTTTGTAGTGACAGTGACCAGTTGGCTGCGCCATTGTCAGAGGCCGCCTTTGCAAGCTGTGCATGAGTGTTTCTACCCCAGCAGTAGAGGGCTCCGGCATCGGTAATGGCGCAGCTATGAAAGTGTCCAGTGGAGACATACTCCCAATCCCCAAGCGTGGCATCGGGGCCATTTATTTGTATTGGCGCTGATTGATTGGCGGTTGAGGCTATGCCAAGTTGACCGTAATTGTTAACGCCGCCGCACCAGAGTGTCTTGAGCAGCGTGAATGGATCGATTTTGATGCCACAGCTATGCAGTGTGCCGCTGCCGAAGCTGCCCTTCTTCAGATTGTCGCTGCCGTCGATAGTGCCCCAGTTGTTTGATGCATCAAACAGTCTGGCGGTACTGGTGTCCTGGTTGATACCGTTGCCAAGTTGTCCAAAGTCGTTCAAGCCCCAACAGTGGCCTATATAGTCGCTGTCGATAGCGCAGGTGTGGTTTTTACCGCTGCTGACGAAGCGCCAATCGAGTGCATCGCTATGCGTAACCGGTTTTGGTGTGGGCTGGTGGCTGGTGTTGCCAATACCGAGTTGGCCGGCGTCATTGTTGCCCCAGCAGTATAAGGGGTAGATGTACTCGGCTGGGTTAGAGCCTGCAACGGGTATTGCCTGGATGGCGCATGTATGGTTGCCACCGGCAGAAATGCCTAGCCAGTTGATGTCTGTTCCAACTTGCTTGGGTGTAAGCTCGGCTAAATTGTCGCCTTGCCCTAATTGTCCATAGGTATTGTCGCCCCAGCAGTATAGGTATTGGTTTGGGCTTTGAGTTTTAATAGCGCAGGCGTGGCTATCGCCGGCACTAATGGCCGTCCAATCAGTGGCAAGGTCGACTAGAGAAGGTATTTTGTTGTTTACAGGGGTATGGCCAAGTTGTGATAAATCGTTCTTGCCCCAGCACCAGAGTGTTTGGCTTGTAGGGGTAATTGTCGTGTCTGTTTGTATGCCACAACTAAACTGATTGCCCAGGCTGAGACTGCTCCACGTGGTTGCCAAGCCAATCTGTGTTGGGATGGTGCTGTTATTAGTGCTGTTATCCCCTAGCTGAGATTGGCTGTTATCGCCCCAGCACCACAGTGTTTTATCATCTTTGATGGCACAGCTATGGTCTACACCGAGGCTGAGTCCTATCCAGATTGATTCATCTAAAACAGGTGCTGGAATAGTGCTTAGTCTGGTTGTGCCATTACCAAGTTGGCCAAAGGTGTTATTGCCCCAGCACCATAATGAACTATCTTTTCTGACTGCACAGCTGTGATTGCCATCGGCCTCGATTTTGAGCCAGAGGCTTAGGCTGGGTTCCTGTGTCGGGGTTTTTGTGGTTTTTGTGGCTTGTGCCGCCTGGCCATAAGAGCTACTACCCCAGCACCACAGGGTTTCATCTGTCTTGATAGCGCAGCTGTGGGCGTCGCCACTGCTGATGCTTAACCAGCTTGAAACGTCCATATCAACCGATGTTGGCACTGTCATATCAATGGCGTTGGTGCTGCCCGTGGGTAAATGGCCCTGCTGATTGCTGGTGTTGCTGCCCCAGCAGTAGAGGTGATTGTTTCCATCGATGCCGCAGCTGAACTGGTCGCCAAGGCTGATTTCAAGCCAGCTTGCTGTGCCAATATGTAAGGGGATGAGGCTTGGTTTTGTTGTGTTGTCGCCCAGTTTTGAATGTGTATTGTCACCCCAGCACCACAGTGTATCGTCAGCTTTGATGCCACAGCTATGCTCTGTGCCAAGACTGATTTTGTTCCAGATTGAGCCGATGGTAATGGCGGTAGGTGTGTTGATGATAGCCTCGCTCGAATTACCACCGACTTGGCCTGCGCTATTACTGCCCCAGCACCACAAGGAGTTGTCGTCTTTGATGGCGCAGCTATGATCGCCGTTGGCGGCAATGCTCGACCATTGACCGCCAGTGGCAACCTCGGTTGGCTCGCTAAGCAGTGTCGATATTGAACCCTGACCAAGTTGACCTTTGTCATTGCCGCCCCAACACCAGAGTGACTGGTCTGCCTTTTTGATGGCACAGGTGTGGCTGTTGCCATTCGCTGTTGTGTTCCATTGTTCAGTGGTGGTTTCATCCGCATTGGTTTTTATCAGCTTGGAGGGTCGTTTGCTGTTGGTTGGGGGGTGGCCTAGTTGTGAGCTGGTGTTACTGCCCCAACACCATAGTGAATCATCTGTGTTTTTGATCGCGCAGCTGTGTATCGAGCCGAGGCTGACATCACGCCAGTCGGTATTGGCCGAGATGGCTGCAGGCTCTGTCTGAATGAGGGTTGAGCCGTTGCCTACCTGACCAGAATCGTTTTTGCCCCAGCAGTGCAATGCGCCATTTTCATCGATACCGCAGCTATGTGTATCTCCGGTGATAACCACCTGCCAGAGGTCAGTGCTAATGGCAGTGGGGCTGGTGCGGACGCCGGTTTCACCGTTGCCTAGTTGGCCGTCTTCATTGTTGCCCCAGCACCACAGGCTACCATCCAGGTTTTTGATGCTGCAGTTGTGACTGCCACCGCTGCTGATTATCTTTAGGCCGGTGGTTTGGCCAAAAGTATCTACTGGTGGGGTGATGGGGTCAGGATCTGCTGGGGTTGCATCGGGATCCTGAACCACAGGATCGGCTGTCGACGGATTGGTGGTGCTGTTATCGATACAGCCACCCAGACCTACGAGCAGACACAACGGCAGCAGAATAAGTGCCAGCATGCGTCTCAGGTCGGACTTGATTGGGCTTGATAACATGTTTTTATTATATAACTGCTTTTTCGTAACTAGCTGTTTTTTATTGATTAAACTTTGAAGTCATTTTGTCGCCAGGCTTCAAATAGGGCGATGGCTACAGTGTTGGACAAGTTTAGGCTGCGACTGTTCGCATTCATCGGCAGGCGCAGCACCTGATCCGGCCCCAGCTGTTGTAATAACTCACCAGGCAGGCCGCGTGTCTCCGGGCCGAACAGCAGGATATCACCTGGCTGGAAGTCTGGCTCGGCATAACTGCGCTTGCCGTGGGTAGAGAAGGCAAAGATACGCTTGGGGTCAGGTTTAAGCTGCGCCAGCATCGCTTCAATGCTTTGGTGTTCCTGCACGTCAGCAAACTCATGGTAATCAAGCCCGGCGCGGCGCAGCTTTTTGTTATCCAGATCAAAACCGAGCGGGTGGATCAGGTGCAGCTGTGAGCCGGTGTTGGCACAGAGGCGGATGATGTTGCCGGTGTTGGGCGGGATTTCCGGTTGGAATAGGGCTATATGAAACATGGATGGAGGATACACAGCGCCATTCACTATTCCAAGTTAGAAGTGCTGTTTTGTGAATGAAATTGCTTTGGTTTATTTGTTGTCTGGCGACTAAGTCTGGGGTTACGGCTTAGTAGGTTGCCGAGAAGTAGAAACAGCAGGGAGCCAGCTGTCAGGCGGCCACCACCGCTGTCAGTTGTTGATACGCTGTTGACGGTTATGCTGGCGGAATAAACTTCCGAACTATTGCCAGCGCCATCGTTGAATTGCACGTAAACGGTTTTGTTGCCTTCGCCGGTGCCTAGATTCCAGTTTTTGTCTGTTATGTAGTTCTCGGGGTCTGACCAGATCGCCCGGTCGCTGGAGAAGCGCATGGTGACGCAAATCAACTCATCTGAGCAGTTTAATTTGAGAGTAACCAGTTCTTGTTGAGTGGATGTAGTGCCATCGTTGATTGTAATGCTGCCTGTCGTTGGCGGGGTGATATCAAGGTTGAGGATAGTTATTGGGACTGTTTTCCATGATGGAATGGCTGCACTGCCTAGTTGGCCGTGGACATTCCAGCCCCATGCCCATAGTGTGCCATCAGTTTTGAGGGCGAGGGAGTGGGTCTCTCCAGCAGTAACAGCGGTCCACTGATTACTACTGCCAACTTGCACTGGGGCGAGTCTATTGGTTGTGCTGTCGTCGCCGAGCTGGCCGTGTTCATTTTTACCCCAGCCCCACAGCGTGCCATCGTTTTTGAGGGCGAATGAGTGGTTAGAGCCTGCCTCCACAGTGTGCCAGTTGCTAGCGGTGCCGATTTGCGCGGGGATAAGTTTCTTCGTTGTGCCGTTGTCGCCAAGTTGGCCGTATTTGTTATTTCCCCATGTCCACAGGGAACCGTCTTTTTTGAGCGCGAGGGTGTGAGTGTCCCCTGCTGCGATGGTGGCCCACTGGTTATCGCTACCAATTTGGTCAAGTACCCCTGCCCATAGGGTGTCATTGCTTTTGAGGGCGAAGGTCTGATAGAGGCCAGCAGTAATAGTGCTCCATTGGTTGCTCGTGTCTATTCGCTTTGGAGAACTGTTGGGGGGTGCGAGATTCTCAGCCCTTCCCCATGTCCACAGGGTGCCATCGCTTCTGAGCGCGACGGAATGAAAAAATCCTGCGGCGATAGTTCGCCAGTTGGTGTTGGTGCCAATTTGCACTGGATTATGGCGATCCGTAGCGGTGCTGTCGCCAAGCTGGCTATCATTGTTAAATCCCCATGCCCACAGAGAACCATCGTTTTTGAGGCCGAGGGTGAAATAGCTGCCTGCGGCAATGGTATTCCACTGATTATCGCTGCCTACTTGAATGGGTGTGTTGGAATGGGTGGTTGTGTCATTACCGAGTTGACCGTGCCAGTTGTTGCCCCATGCCCACAGGGTGTTGTCATTTTTTAAACCGAGAGAGTGTTGTCCTCCGGCTATTATGCTCGACCATTGATTTGAGGCATCTATTTGCACCGGGGTATAACTGTGGGCAGAGGCATCGTCACCGAGTTGACCATAGCCGTTAGAACCCCATACCCAGAGGGAGCCATCGCTTTTGAGGGCAATAGAATGCTCCGCACCCATGGTGATGGTAAACCAGCTGGTATCAGTGCCTACTTGAACCGGGCTGTTGCGATTGCTTGTAGTGCCATCACCAAGTTGACCATGTTCATTGTTTCCCCAAGCCCACAGGCTGCCATCACTTTTGAGGGCTAGGGAGTAATGGCCGCCAGCGGCAATGGTGCTCCATTGATTGCTGGTGTCGATTTGAACTGGGGAGCTGCTGTGGTTATTAGTGCCGTTGCCAAATGGGCTGTACCAGTTGTTGCCCCATGCCCATAGTGTGCCGTCTCTTTTGAGGGCCAAGGTATGTTCTTGTCCTGCGGTAACAGTGCTCCAGTTGTTGTCAGTTCCAATTTGAGTTGGCGTGATTTGGTCGTTCTGGTTGCCCGTGCCGAGTTGGCCTTCTGCTCCACTTCCCCATGCCCATAGTGTGCCGTCATTTTTGATGGCGAAAGATTGGTTCTCATTTGCTGTGATAGTGTTCCAGCTGTTGCTTGTGCCTATCTGAATAGGAGTGGGGTTGCTGGAGTTGTAATAAGTGTTGTTGCCAAGTTGGCCGTAATAACTGCTTCCCCACGCCCATAGGGTTCCATCTTTTTTTAGGGCAATAGAATGAGAACGGCCAGTGGTTACAGTATGCCAATCGGTGTTAGTACCAATTTGTGTTGGAGAGTGTTGGTTGGTTGTTGTGCCATCACCGAGCTGGCCGTTTGAGTTGTACCCCCATGCCCATAGGGTGCCGTCGGCCTTGATGGCGAGGGTGTGAGCTGGGCTTGTACTTACAGCTTGCCAGTCGCTGTCACTGCTGACCTGCACCGAGCTGTGACGGTCGGTTGTGCTGCCATCACCAAGCTGGCCATATTCATTGCTCCCCCACGCCCATAGGCTGCCATCGCTCTTAATGACTAGAGTATGTTTGTCGCCCGCATCAATTTGAGGTGTAACTGCGGCGAGACAATTGCCTAGAGAGGCAAACAAAACAATCAGACAATAAACACATCTACGCCAGTTCACGAGACCCCCCTCGATAAAACTACTCTGTTGCCCTTGCTTGATGTTTTCTGGTTTGAATTAATCAAGCAAAAGCAAGAGTGTACCAATAACCCCTCTCAATTGTGTTGGCATTGGTGGGTGGGTTTGTATGAAGTTGATGTTTTAGTGATTTTAAACCTCGGTCTCCATGCCCAGTTCTTTGATCTTGCGGGTCAGGGTGTTGCGGCCCCAGCCTAGTAGTTTGGCGGCATCCTGACGGCGGCCGCCGGAGTAGGTCAGTGCTGACTTGATGATGATGCGTTCAAAGGCCGGCATGGCGGTGTCGAGCAGGTTCTCTGAGCCGCTGGCCAGGTATTGGTCGCTCCAGCGCTTTAGTGCTGCTTCCCAATCGTTGGAGGTCGTCTCGCCTGTCGCGGGTGTTTTGAGTTCAGGCGGCAGGTCGTCCATGTGCACCTCGTGTCCTGAGGCCATGACGGTGATCCAGCGGCAGATGTTTTCCAGTTGCCTGACATTGCCGGGCCAGTCCAGGCGGCTCATGTATTCGCTCACCTCTGGCAGCAGGATCTTGGCTTCAACATCGAGTTCCTTGGCTGCGGCGGCAAGGAAAAATTTCAGCAGCAAGGGGATATCTTCACGTCGCTCGCGCAGGGCCGGGATGTGGATGCGGATGACATTGAGGCGATGGAATAGATCTTCGCGGAACAGGCCTTTTTTGACATGCTCTTCCAGGTTTTGGTGGGTGGCGGCGATGATGCGCACATCAACCTTGACCGGGGTGTGGCCACCGACACGGTAAAACTCGCCATCGGCCAGCACCCGCAGCAGCCGGGTTTGCAGTTCGGCCGGCATGTCGCCGATCTCATCCAGAAACAGGGTGCCGCCATCGGCCTGTTCAAAGCGGCCACGCCGCGCTGCCTGGGCGCCGGTGAAGGCGCCGCGTTCGTGGCCAAACAGTTCTGATTCGAGCAGGTCACGCGGGATGGCGGCGGTGTTCAGCGCGATGAAGGGCTGGTCGGCCCGTGGGCTGTGTTTGTGCAGGGCGTCGGCCACCAATTCTTTACCGGTGCCGGATTCACCATTGATCAGCACGGTGATATTGGAACGCGCTAAGCGGCCGATGGCACGAAAGACTTCCTGCATGGCCGGGGCCTCGCCGATGATCTCGGGCATTGCCTCAATACTGGCCTGGGGCTTGGTGTCTTTGCCCTTACGTTGATGATTGATGGCGCGGCGCACCAGGTCGACGGCTTCATCAACATCAAAGGGTTTGGGCATGTATTCAAAGGCGCCGCCCTGGTAGGCGGAGACGGCGCTGTCCAGATCCGAGTGGGCGGTCATGATGATGACGGGCAGGTCGGGATAGTCGGCGTGAATCAGATCCAGCAGTTGCAGGCCATCGGTGCCGGGCATGCGGATGTCCGAGACGATGGCGTCCGGTTGACCCTTGCGTAGATAGTCGGTGATGTTGAGACCGTTCTCAAAGCTGGTCACTTCCATGCCGGCCTTTTGCAGGGCCTTTTCCAGCACCCAGCGGATCGAGCGGTCATCATCGATCACCCAGACGTGAGTGTTTTTGTCCGTCATGACATCTCCAGCGGTAATAAAATAGTAAAAATGGTTTCGCCTGGTCGGCTGCTGCATTCAATCAGGCCGCCATGTTGGTTGATCAGGGCCTGGGCAATCGGCAGGCCAAGGCCGGTGCCTTCGGCACGGCCGGTGACCATGGGGTAGAAAATTTTGTCCAATATCTCTGGCTTAACACCGGGGCCGTTGTCGATCACCTCAATGCAGGCGGCCAGCTTGTGGCGTTTGTGGCCAAGGGTGATCTGGCGCTGGATGCGTGAGCGCAGGGTGATGCTGCCATGAGCTTTGAGGGCCTGGGCGGCGTTGCGGGTCAGGTTGAGCACCGCCTGGATCAGTTGGTCTGGATCGGCGTAGATGTCGGGCACGCTGGGGTCGTAGTCGCGCCAGATCTCGATACCTTTTGGGATCTCTGTTTGCACCAGCTGCCTGACCCGTTCCAACAGTTCGTGGATATTGGTGTTCTTTTTCTGCGGCAGGGTATTGGGGCCGAGCATTCTATCCATCAGGTTTTGTAACCGATCGGCTTCCTGGATGATGATGCCGGTGTATTCCTTCAATTCTTCACTTTCCAGTTCGGCCTGTAGCAGTTGCGCTGCGCCACGCAGGCCGCCGAGTGGGTTCTTGATCTCATGGGCCAGGCCGCGGATAACGTCGCGGGTAGCGCTGTGTTGGGCTAGCAGGTGTTCTTCTTTGGCGATACGCAGTTGGCGGTCAACCTGGGCCAGCTCTACCAACAGGGTGGTCTTGTCACTGGCCTCGCT
This sequence comes from uncultured Gammaproteobacteria bacterium, assembly GCA_965602225.1. GTDB lineage: Bacteria > Pseudomonadota > Gammaproteobacteria > Tenderiales > Tenderiaceae > Tenderia. The sequence continues at coordinate 48,307 of CBFCYE010000010.1, forward strand.
GATTGGGGTAATGGTGCAGTCGGCGGTGATCTGGCGCTGATTGGGCAGCCGAAAGGCTAGTTCCCGTTCGGTAAATGGGTGGCCGCTATTGAGTGCCAGTTCGACATTGGTGATGAATTTGTTCGAATCGGCAAATAGCGCGTGCAGGTCGCCGCCCTCAATGCGGTGCAGGCTCAGGGCAAACAGCATCTCGCCGGCTGGATTCAGGTAAGTCAGGCGCAGGTCCTGGTCAAACACCAGCATCGCCGTGTTGGAGTTTTCCAATATGCGTTTAAATAGGTCGTTTTGCTGCATAGGATCTTGAGTCATATATATGCTTTAGCAAAGACCAAGCCAGTTTGTTAAGGATTATCTTGGTGTTTTTAAAGGATAGTGAAATCAATAGGTTATTGTTTTCTGGTTGGTTTGAGCTAATTGTCGATTTTAAGCTTATGCACTGATTATAGTCGGTGGCACCAAAATGGTGCGTATTAATTCAGGGCAAAAAAAGCCCCCGACTGGCGGGGGCTTGATTTAGCTACGGAGTCTCTGGATTAGAGGCTGTAGTACATGTCGAACTCAACTGGGTGAGTTGTCTGACGCATGCGTTGTACATCTTCCATTTTCAGGGCGATGTAACCATCCAGCATGTCATCAGTGAAAACACCACCGCGGGTCAGGAACTCGCGATCCTTGTCCAGGGCGTCCAGGGCCTGTTCCAGAGAGTGGCAGACATGTGGGATGTCGCCCAGCTCTTCGGCTGGTAGGTCATACAAGTTCTTGTCCATGGCTTCGCCAGGATGGATCTTGTTCTGGATGCCGTCCAGGCCAGCCATCATCAGGGCTGAGAAAGCCAGGTATGGGTTAGCCATTGGATCAGGGAAACGTACTTCTACACGACGACCGCGTGGGTTGGCGACGAAAGGAATACGGATAGAGGCTGAACGATTGCGGGCAGAGTAGGCCAGCAGGATCGGTGCTTCAAAGTGAGGAACCAGACGCTTGTAAGAGTTGGTTGCCGGATTGGTGATCGCATTCAGTGCCTGGGCATGCTTGATAACACCGCCAATGTAGTACAGCGCAGTTTCAGACAGGCCACCATAGAGATTGCCAGCGAACAGGTTTTCGCCATCTTTGGCCAGAGACATGTGTACGTGCATGCCGGAACCGTTGTCACCAACGATAGGTTTAGGCATGAATGTCGCTGTCTTGCCGTAGGCGTGGGCAACATTGTGGATAACGTATTTCATGATCTGGTTTTGATCAGCACGTTTGGTCAGAGTGTTGAACCGTGTGCCGATTTCGCACTGGCCAGCCGTTGCCACTTCGTGGTGATGTACTTCAACTTCAACACCCATTTCTTCCAGTGCCAGGCACATGGCTGAACGCATGTCGTGCAGGCTGTCGACAGGAGGTACAGGAAAGTAACCGCCTTTAACAGAAGGACGATGGCCCATGTTGCCGCCGTCATAGGCTTTTTCAGAGTTCCAATGGCCTTCTTCAGCGTCGACCTTAACGAAAGAACCGCTGATGTCGGCGCCCCAGCGAACGTCATCAAAGACGAAAAATTCAGGCTCAGGGCCAAAGAAGGCAGTGTCGGCAATGCCGGTAGATTGCAGGTAGGCTTCGGCGCGATTGGCAACAGAACGAGGATCGCGCTCATAGCCCTGCATGGTGTTTGGCTCAAGGATGTCGCAACGCAGGATCAGCGTGGTTTCATCTGTGAACGGATCGATTACAGCGGTGTCGGCAATAGGCATCATGACCATGTCTGATGCTTCGATACCTTTCCAGCCCTGGATGGACGAACCATCAAACATGCGGCCGTCGCGGAAATCATCTTCTTCCAGAGTCTGGGCTGGAATCGACAGGTGTTGTTCTTTACCGTGGGTATCGGTGAAACGGAAATCGACGAATTTTACGTCGTTCTCTTTAATCATATTTAACACGTTGGCAGGCATTGCTTGGTTCTCCCTCAGATGGTTCATAGTTTTAAAAATTAATCTTTAGTCTGACCGCCTTACCGGGCGGCCCCTGAATTCTCAGTCACTGGGCATTTTGCACGAAGCATGCCATGTGAATGGGGCAGACAATTCAAACACTAACAATGGGTTGTTAGCTTCCGATTGACACTGTGTGTTCCAAAACGGTGCGTGATTAGGTTTTTATGCACCGTAATGGCGCACTTATCCGCCAATCGTCAGAGTGATGATAATCAGATTCCCGTTTTCTTTGGTTTCGCTGCTAACCACAGTGTGGCCGTTGATGCGGCACCAGGCGGGAATATCATTGATCACCCCAGGGTCGGAGCACAGTACCTCCAGTGTGTCGCCGGGTGCAAGTTTTTTTGCCTGATTTTGGGTGCGGATTACCGGTATCGGGCAGAGCTGACCTTTGACGTCTAGGGTGTGTTTGCTCATATGTACCATTCCTGTGGCAAATCATCGCTGCTCAAGGGCGCGATAGTGAGAGGTGTTTCAGTACCATCAGTGTTGACGTAGTGCACCACTGCTTCAGCGGCGCTCCTGGCCTGGCCAAAGCGGGCCGTAATACGGGCGGCCAGTTCAATGTCGGCATCGTCAAGCTGTTTGCCATCTACCAGCACCAGCGGGCCGGGGTGGCTCTTACAATAAAGGTAAGGAAAGCGCTTTTTATAACCTTCCATGAAGCGGTTTTCACCCTCTTCGCGACCGACGATCAACTTGAAGTGGGGGCGAGGACGGATGTGGCGGCCCACCTTGAGCAGCATCACGTCGTCGAACTCATATTCCTTGTGACCCTGAACCTGCCATAGATCAACCAACTTTTTTGAATAGCTTTCGTCAGTCAGAAAACAGCAGCCACCGGCCGGTTGGGCGTATTCGTCAAAGCCATAGGTCTCGGCCAGAGCTATTTGCGGCTTGCGCGAACGACCATTGAAATCAAACATCTTGTCACGCTCAATCCAGCCTTCCAGTTCGGGTTTGGTGGCGGGCAGGTTCTGACCGCACAAGGGCCGTACCAGCAGTTCACCGGCGCCTGAATCGCGGGTGACGATGTTCATGGTGTCGCGCCGTTGTGACATAGGGCGCTGGCCGACCACTTCGCCAGTGATGATGAAGTCGAAGTCGTTTTCCTTGAGCCACTCCATGCCCTTCTGCACCATGAAGGTCTTGCAGTCGAGGCACGGATTGAGATTGGCGCCATAGCCATGTTTGGGGTTGATTAGCACATCTTTGTATTCTTCGATGACGTCGATGATATGCAGTTTGATCCCCAGCAGTTCCGCTACCCATAGGGCGTTGTTACGCTTCGGCTTTTTCTGATCCTGTTTGCGGATGGCGTGGGTATGGCCTTCGACACAAAAACCGGTAAAGAAGTTGATGCCTTCGACGTAGACGCCTTGTTCCTGCATGGCGCGTACCGCCAGCATGGAGTCGAGACCGCCGGAAATAAGGGCCACTGCTTTGGCTTGTTTTGACATGATGATATAGAAAACTTAGAACTGAAAAGGCCGCCAAATATAGCACAATGGCGGCCTAATAAGGCGATGTTGATGCGTTGTTTAGGTAGGTTTCTGAAAGGTTTCAGGTGAGTGCGAGGCAAGGCAAAGTTAGGCGAAAAAGCGCAGTTTATTAGTTATAAATGAGCATTTTGAGTCTAACTTTAACGCTGTATCGTGCCGCATGAAACTTTTCAGCGATCTGCTAGTGGCGGGTGTCGCTGTCGTGTTTAAAGGGTTGGCCGGTGTTGCTGGCTGTCTTGATGCGGTTTAGCGCAAGCTGGCTGTCGGTTTCGTTCCACAGTTCAAAGTTGTCGAGCAGGTCAAACTGGTGGTTTTGTTGGTTAAGTTCGCCAATGGCCTGCAGCACATCCATCATCGGTACAAAGTCCGTCGCCAGTTGGCCATAAAAACCGTGAATCGTGTCATGCAGCTGCTGGTAAGCGCTGCGACCCATATTGACGAAATAGCCGAGGTTGAGCAGGCGGCGCTTGGCCATAAGAGGAAAAAGACCGGATAACAGCAGACACTTATCGCCAACGTCGCGCAGCTGGTCGTGTTGCTGCTGCCCCTGGCTTTGAATGCCGTCGAGAAATTCCAGCGCAATGATGCTGTTGGTCAATTCGGGGCGTTGGGTGAAGCGCATCAGGGTGAAGACCAGGTAGCTCTCCAAGGTTTCATCGAGTTGGAGCTTGGCATTGTCCTCAGCCTCGCTGACCAGGCTCTGCCACTGGGCGGTTGTTGTCGGTTCAATAACAATACTGTTCATGACTTTAGCTCCACCGTTTTATGTCGCTTATTAAGGGTATCGGCTATTTGGTTGGGCCCCTTGAGCCAGCCTTATCCTGAATAGTGTTTGTATGTATGATGAGTAAAATTGAAGACTGGTCGTGTAGAGGTGGTTATGTATAAGTCTGTATTGGGGGTGGTGCTTGGTTGCAGTGTCTCGACGGTGGTCATGGCGGAAACTGGTATGTCGACAGCGCTACAGCTGGGTTACCGGGTCGACAGTCTTGATTGGAATATTGGCGCTTATTTCGAAGGCCAATATGTCAATGTTCTATCTGAATTGGAGTGGACCAGCCTCCAAATCCCCCTGGTTAAACTGGATGTTGACGCCTATCTGGATCGTTTTTATCTCAGGGGAAATCTTTCCTACGGTGAGATAAATAGCGGTGATAATCAGGACTCGGATTACCTTTCCGATAATCGTATTAATGAATTTTCCAGATCCAACAATAATGGTGCTGATGGAGAGGTGGCGGATGCCAGTATCGGTTTTGGTTATAAGTTTGATACCTCTGATGCGGGCAGTAAATTCAGTAGTTATTTTATGCCTATGTTTGGTTACTCCATTCATACGCAGGATATGAAAATGACCGATGCTGTTCAGACCTTGTCAGTTGCAACGGCAACATTAAGTGCGCTGCCTCTGGGGCCATTTCCTGGTTTGAACGCCAGTTATGACGCTGAGTGGCAAGGGGCCTGGGTGGGGCTGATCTTTGGCGAAGCCAATACCGATACCGATCTTGAGATCGAACTGAGTTTGATCTACCACGATGTTGATTATCAGGCCGAGGCAGACTGGAATCTAAGGACGGACCTTGCCCACCCCAAGAGTTTTGAGCATTTTTCCGATGGTCATGGCCTTACCCTGTCTTTTAATGGTCGTTCGCCGTTTGGCCATTCAAAAAAATGGTTCTGGGCCTTTGGTCTTGATTATGGTCGCTGGCAAACTAAGGTTGGTCTGGATCGCGTCTATCCTTCGGCGGGTGGCGTTTTGACAGCTCAACTCAATGAGGTTAACTGGGAGTCAGCGGCGATTAATTTGGGTCTGGAATTAAGGATGTAAGCAGCTTGGCTGCAATCTCTCGCGGCCAGAGGGTATAATCTCCCCCTTTTTGATTTTTAAGTATTTCGAAGGGGATACCTTGGTTGCCAGTAATCAAGGCAGTATGACTGCCGATTGTGATCTTTCCACCTTTCAGGGCCTGATTTCGGCGCTGCAGAGTTATTGGGCAGAGCAGGGCTGTGTCGTGATGCAGCCATACGATATGGAAGTCGGGGCCGGCACATTTCACACCGCCACCTTTCTGCGTTCCATCGGCCCCGAGCCTTGGCGTGCTGCCTATGTTCAGCCCTCGCGCCGTCCCACTGATGGTCGTTATGGTGAAAACCCCAATCGCCTGCAACACTATTACCAGTTTCAGGTAGTACTTAAACCCTCACCTCTAGAAATCCAGGAACTCTATCTCGGTTCGTTGAAGATGCTTGGTTTCGATCCGCTGGTGCATGACATCCGTTTTGTCGAAGACAACTGGGAATCACCTACCCTGGGTGCCTGGGGTTTGGGTTGGGAAGTCTGGCTCAATGGTATGGAAGTGACTCAGTTCACTTATTTTCAGCAGGTCGGCGGTCTGGAGTGCAAACCGGTGACGGGTGAGATTACCTACGGCCTTGAACGTCTGGCGATGTACATCCAGGGTGTCGACAGCGTCTATGATCTGGTCTGGGCTCACGGCCCTGATGGCGATGTTACCTATGGTGATATCTTTCATCAAAATGAAGTCGAGCAATCGACCTATAACTTTGAACACGCCAACACCGATGCCCTGTTTCAGTGGTTCGATGCCTGTGAGGCGGAGAGCAATAAATTGATTGAGGCCGGCCTGGCGTTGCCCGCCTATGAGCAGATGGTCAAAGCATCACATACCTTTAACCTGCTTGATGCCCGTCACGCTATTTCAGTGACCGAACGAGCCCGCTTTATCGGTCGGATTCGCGCCCTGTCGCGCGCCGTCGCCGAGATCTATTACGTGCGTCGTGAAGAGTTGGGCTTTCCCATGTTGAAACAAGGGGAGAAAGCCTGATGAATAGACGTGATTTTCTGGTTGAACTGGGCACCGAAGAACTGCCCCCCAAGGCCTTGTCAAAACTGTCCGCTGCCTTTACCAAAGGTATTGTCGAAGCCTTGAAGGCGGCTGGCCTGAGTCACTCGGCCGTGCACAGCTATGCCTCACCACGCCGTCTGGCCTTAGTGGTTGAAGCCTTGCAAGAGGCACAAGCCGATACTCAAATTGAACGCCGCGGCCCAGCGGTGCAGGCCGCTTATGATAATGATGGTCTGCCCACCAAAGCGTTACAGGGCTTTGCCCGTTCATGTGGGATTGAGGTAGAGGCGCTCGAAACTCTGGAAACAGCCAAAGGTAGCTGGCTGGTGTATCGCGCCGAAGAAAAGGGCAAGCCAGCGCAGGAGTTGATTCCTGCCATCGTCCAGCAGTCGCTGGATAAACTACCTATTCCTAAACGGATGCGTTGGGGTGATCTGACAGCTGAATTCGTCCGTCCGGTGCATTGGTTGGTATTGCTGTTTGGTGACGAGATCATCGACGCAGAAATATTGGCAGTGCAGTCAGGTCGTGAAACCCGCGGTCACCGTTTTCATCATCCCGAAAAGATCATCATCAACCAGCCGTCCGAGTATGCGCCGTTGCTGGAGACCGAAGGTCGTGTCGTCGCCAGTTTTAATGATCGACGTGAAGCCGTGCGTGGTCAGGTGCAAGAGGCAGCAATCAAACTGGCTGGCAAGGCAGTCATTGATGAGGCTCTGTTGGATGAAGTCACCGGCATGGTCGAATGGCCAGTAGCGGTCGCCGGTTCGTTTGAGCAGCGTTTTCTTGATGTGCCAGCCGAGGCGCTGATCTCGGCCATGAAGGGTCATCAGAAATATTTTCATGTGGTCGATGGCAATGGCAAGTTGATGCCTAACTTCATCACCGTCAGCAATATCGACAGCAAGGATATCAGCGCCGTGTCTGCTGGTAACGAACGGGTGATTCGTCCGCGCCTGTCTGATGCCGAATTTTTCTGGAATCAGGATCGCAAACAGACGCTGTTTGAACGCCGCAAGTCACTTGATAGTGTGGTGTTCCAGAAAGAGTTGGGCACCGTGTTTGATAAGTCTGAACGCATTGCTGAGCTGGCTGGTTTTATCACCGAACAACTCGGGGCTAATAAGGCCGATGGCGTTCGCGCCGGTCAGTTGGCCAAATGTGATCTGATGTCTGAAATGGTCGGTGAGTTCCCTGAACTGCAAGGCATCATGGGTTCTTACTATGCCAACAATGATGGTGAATCAGCGGCTGTGGCCGCGGCTATGGATCAACAGTACATGCCGCGTTTTGCCGGTGACGAACTGCCGCAAGCAGCTGTCGGTCAGGCAGTGGCGATTGCCGACAAGATCGACACCATGGTCGGTATCTTTGATATTGGTCAGCCACCGACAGGCTCGAAAGATCCGTTTGCCTTGCGTCGTGCCGCGCTGGGTATCGTCCGTATCATCATTGAGAAAGAGCTGGACCTCGATCTTAAAACTGTTCTCGATCATGCCGGTAGTTGTTATCAAAATTCTGGTTCTAAACAGCGAGAGCTGCAGCTAGAGACGCTGGAAAAAGTATTCAGCTTTATGATGGAGCGTCTGCGTGTTTATTACACCGATGCCGGTATCTCGGTTGATGTGTTTGAGGCAGTCTCTGTGGTGCGGCCAACACGCCCTTATGATTTCGATCAGCGCGTCCGTGCGGTGAATGCCTTCCGCCAACTGGCTGGGGCTGATGCACTGGCTGCAGCCAACAAACGTGCGGCCAATATTCTGCGTCAGGCGATTGAGGGTGGTATTGCGATTGCCGCGACAGTGGATGCGTCGCTATTGCAGGAAGCCGCAGAAAAGGCCCTGGCCGAACGTATCGCTTCAGTTAGCGAAGCGGTTAAGCCTGCCTTGGCAAAACTCGATTACACCAGCGCCCTGCAACAAATGGCGGTGCTCGGTGAAACAGTCGATGCCTTCTTTGATCAGGTGATGGTGATGGCCGAAGATGAACAGATCAAACTCAATCGTCTGGCCTTGCTCAACAGCATGCATCACCTGTTTTTACAGGTTGCCGATGTATCGCAGTTGCAGGGCTAAATGATGAAGCTGATTATTCTCGACCGCGATGGTGTTATCAATCAAGACTCTGATGACTACGTTAAGTCAGTAGACGAATGGCAGCCGATTCCCGGCAGCATTGAGGCCATCGCCAAACTGTCGATGAATGACTACCACATTGTGGTTGCCACAAATCAGTCGGGTATTGCCCGTGGTTATTTTGATCTTGATGCTTTAAATCAAATGCACGACAAAATGCACAAGCTGGTCAGCGATGCCGGTGGTGCAATTGATGCGGTGTTGTATTGTCCGCATGGCCCGGATGAAGGCTGTGATTGCCGCAAACCAAAAGCTGGCATGTATAAGGATGTTGCCGAACGCCTGCGTATTGATCTGAAGGGTGTGCCGGTGGTGGGTGATTCCTTGCGCGATCTACAGGCGGCCGATGCAGTCGGGGCGCGACCGTTGCTGGTGCGCACCGGTAAAGGCGAACGCACCATTGCCAAGTTGGGTGATGATCTCGCCTATCCGGTTTATGACGATCTGGCCGCAGTGGTTGATATGCTGTTGCAGGAAGAAGGTTAAGTTTTATGCAGTATTTTCGTTCGGCAATCTATTTTGTCAGCATGGTCTTGACCGCAGTAGTGTTTGCATCGCTGGCACTGTTGACCTTTCCGCTTTCATTCGAGACGCGTTATCGCTTTATCTCGCAATTTGCGCGCTTCAATATCTGGTGGCTTAAGCTGACCTGTGGTCTGAGCTATGAAATTGAAGGCCTGGAAAATCTGCCGAAAGAATCGGCGATTGTATTTGCCAAACACGCCTCCACCTGGGAGACCTATGCGATGCAGTGTTTTCTGCCGCCGCAGACCTGGGTGTTAAAGCGCGAACTGTTGCGGGTGCCGTTTTTCGGCTGGGGTTTGGCGCTGTTAAAACCGGTGGCCATTGATCGGGCGGCGGGGCGCAAGGCGCTGAAACAACTGGTTGAGCTGGGCAAGATTTGTCTTGATGAAGGCCGTTGGTTGATTGTCTTTCCTGAAGGCACACGCATGGCACCAGGCACGATGCGCAAGTTTGGTTTTGGCGGCGCGATGTTGGCCGAGAAGAGCGGTCATCCGGTAGTGCCGATTGCGCATAACGCCGGTTACTTTTGGCCGCGGCACGGTTTTCTCAAAAAGCCCGGAGTGATCAAGGTCAAGATCGGCCCAGTGATTGATAGCAAACTGCACAAGGCATCTGAGATTAATCAAATGGCCGAAGCGTGGATCACTCAGGCCATGACCGAGATCACTGGTCAGCCTGAAGAGATCGTCGAACGTAAGAAATAATCCCCCACAAAATGTCCGTAGTTCGCAGCTGAACTATCTTGTTATGCTGTTGCCCCATTGATACTCATCATGAAAGGCCAGCGTGGACGCATTACTTAACAATCCTCTTTTTCAATCTGCACTACTGCCATTTGTCGTTAGCCTGGTAGTGGCGGTTATTCTGCGGCCGCATGGTTGGGTTTGGGCCGGGCTATCTGCTGTGGCTGGATTTGCCGCCAGTGTTTATCTAATAACCGATTTCAGGTTTTTTCCCTTAAGCAGTCACCGCAAAATTTTGTTGCTGGGTGGCGGTGCCGTGGTGCTGGGCATGTTGTTAGATATGCTGCCCTGGCGGCGCATCACACCGGGGCTGTTGTTTGTCGCCGCAGTGGCGGCGACCTTGTGGGTGATCTGGCCGCGCTTTCGTGCCTTTGATGGCTGGCAGTTGTGGGCCTTGGTCATTGCCGGGCCGGCCTATGTTGCCTGGCTGGTGGTGGCCTCTGAGGGGCTGCGGCAGAAAGCATTGCAGGCCGATAGCCTGGTCTTCGCTCTGGGCCTGGGCACGGGTTTATCTGCGCTGCTGGGTGCAACGGCCCTGTATGGTCAGCTGGGTTCAGCCATCGCCGCCGCAGTGGGTGCGCGTTTATTAATGCAGCTGTTTGGCAAACCCGTTGTGGCCGGTTCGATCATGCTGCTGCCCTTGGTTGTTGTCCTGGCCTTGCTGGGTTTGGGGGCGGTGGTCTACGCTAAATTACCGTGGTATAGCCTGTTGCTGTTGGCCCTGGTGCCGGTCATGGCGCGTGTGCCATTGCCGGCCAATATGCCACGACTGCTACACATAGTTTTATCGGTTTTGATTACGCTGGTGCCTGCCGCATTGGCGGTGTTTTTAACCTGGCGAGAAGTTGGTGCACCACCGCTATAAAGAGTTTATTGAAGGTCTTTTTATTAACTAACAGGGGAGTATGTTATGCGTAAAGTTTGTTTAGCCGTTGCCATGATGGCATCAATGTCAGCCCAGGCTGCCGAGAGTTACACCATCGATCCATTTCACACCTATCCTAATTTTGAAATCAACCATCTTGGTTTTTCTACCATGCATGGTCGTTTTGATAAGACCTCTGGCAATCTGACAATCGACTGGAAAAAGAACACCGGCTCGGTGGATATCGTTATCGATGCAGCCTCGGTCAGTACCGGCATGAAAAAACGTGATGATCATTTGATGTCACCAGACTTTTTGAATGCCGCCGAGTTTCCTGAGATCACTTACAAATCTACCAAGGTCACTATCAATAAAGATAAAACCGCCATGGTCGAAGGCAATCTAACGATTATGGGTGTCAGCAAGCCGGTCACGCTTGATGTGGCAAGCATCAACTGCGGTGATCACCCAATGAAAAAAGGGGCCTACATCTGTGGCTTTGATGCCAAAGGTAAGTTCAAACGTTCAGATTTTGGTGTGACCTATGGTCTGCCTGCGGTAGGCGATGAAATGAAACTGCATATTGAAGTAGAAGCAGCGCGTAACTAAGCTGGTTTGAATAAACGGCGGCGCTAGAAATAGCGTCGCCGTTTTTTATTGTTAGAAAACTATCAGCGTGCCGGGTTTTTAAAGTCCAGTATTTCCTGGGTGGCATAGGTGCGCTGACAATCAGCAGCGGATTTTTTTACCAGGGCTTTTTTCAAAGCGCCATCGGCGGCCAGCCACTCTTCTCTTAGCGCGTCACTAATTCTTTCCTGCTTGATGGCATCAGACAACAGTTGGCGCCTGACCTCGAACAACTCCTCAGTGATGACCATATGCTGGTGGGCCATTTTGGGGGTTTTGCCGGCATAGCGGTTGGGGCCACCGATTAGATAGCTCATAAAGTCAGTCTGCTGCTCTTCCAGTACCCGCTGGGGTTTGTCGGTGAAATATTTGCTCAGCCAGGGGTGGGCGTAGGCCAAGTCATAAAAGGTCTTATGAACACGTTCCAGTGTTTGCTTGCCGCCCAAGCGATCATAGAGTGATTTATCGATAGACATACTGTTACCTGCGAGTGCTTGTGGGTCATAAAGATATATATTATTGCTATGTTATGTAACGACAGTTAGGAGCAAAATCTTAGCCTGGCGACATAAAACGCTGCGGCACGGTTTCAAAATCTGACCTGTTTTATTTGCTGTGCTAGTCTTAAAAACAGTGGTAATACCGGTGCCAGCAATCATCTACCTCATTGCAAAGGTCACTGGCGGTTATATCCAGCAAAGGGAGTTTGTATATGGGTACCTATGATTACGCCATTCTCGGCGCCATCCTGTGTGGAATCATTATGGTCTTTGGCGGGATTGTCCTGTTATACAAAGGCGCGATCAGGCTTGAGGTGGCCTCCAAAGACCCCGCCCTGACCGTTGAGATGTTTCAAAAGGAGCTCAAGTTTTCCACCCGCAACCCGGCGCTGGGCTTATTCATGATAGGGCTCTGTTTTGTGGTGCTATCGATTTATTTTGGTCAAGACATGGCCGCAACAGCAATCGAAGTGCGCGGCAGAACCGAGGGCATAGATGAACAGGTGACCATTAGGTTGCAGTCCCAGTGGCCGATCGAGGCGCACGAGGGGCAAGTGCATCAGGTGGTGCGGCCGCAGCTGGACGTGCTCTGGGTGGTGGTCAGTGCGCCGGGTTACACACCACATTATGAATCTTTTGCCCGCAATCAGCTGAAGCGTGGTGTTGATTTTGGTAGCGTTACCCTGGCCCGGGCTGCGCCTAAGATAGAACCCAATGCCGCGCGAATCGCCGAACTGCCAACAGGGGTGGAGGCGCCGCCCCTGAGTGAAGGTGGTAGTTTTGGTAGCGGAGGTCCGTTATGAAACAGCGACTGAAACTCTCGCTTATGGCAATACTCTTGCTACTGGCACAAACTGCCTGGGCTCAGGGTGTCAGTGTCTATGGCGCTGTCACCAATGCCTACAGCCAGCCTGTCCCCGGTGTTGTTGTCTCTTTGTTTCATCCAGTATACGGGCGCAGTTCACCGGCCTACACGGACGGCTGGGGCCGTTATGCCATTCATGCTGTACCGCCAGATCAGGCGCCTTATTATATTGAAGTATATTGGGGCAACCAGCTGATCTACCGTGATCCAATTCAGGTCTTTGGCCCGCTGGAGTGGCACATCATGCTCAATTGAGGCGCCCTGGGTTTGATGTGATCTATTTGTGGCGGCGGTAGATAATGAATTGAAATGCTGAGATTGAAGTGCGCTGTAAATAGTTTTACAAGTGCCGGAAAGAAAAAGCCCGCCTCATCTGAAGGTGGGCTTTTTTATTAGGCAATTTTAATTCTAACCACCTTCATAAAATCAAATTCCATTCCGGCCACTGATTCCTTGCAGGGATAATAAGTCAGGTTAACGCGCTGCCCATTCAGATTTTTGTAATCCTTCTTGCGTTTGTATTTAAACGGCACCTCACAACCTTCAATCATGATGGTGTTTAAAATCCAATCGTCCAGAGTTCTTTGTACGTGCGAGACCACCTTTGCCATATCTGTATGGGTAAGATCAGGGTGCTTTTTGACGAGTTTGTCTGGGTCAGATTTCATTGGCTGGTGTTGTCCATTGAGGTGTCATGACTGTGTGTAATGGCAGAAGAAATAATTAATGTAACTGTTAGGTCGGCCAAGTGTTTAATTTATTCCAACCACTCCATCATAACTTATTGATTCAACCCTTGAGTCACATTGAATAACACCCAAAACATCGCTGCTCATTTCAGCGGCAAATATTGTTGTTGAGGTTGTGTATACGTTGATTTTATCTCCGTATGCCTCAATGTACTCTGTGGCAATTAAGTTTGGATCATTTCCTGGTTTGGCCCTAACTATATAGCTAGTAAATGGTGTTCCCGTTATTTCAATTGGATTGGTGCACGAACCACTGGAATCATCATTGTGTTTGCAAGCTGTAAGAGAAATCATAAAAGCGATAGCAAGAAATATTCGAAGCATGTGGTTTCCCTGTTTAGCGAACGCCTAGGCAAGTCCCTTGAAGCCTTTTGTTAGCATTTTTATTTCTCCGCAATTACTAACATTTCGTAATCTTCAGTGGTTAGAGCATCAGCTCTCGAAAACTTACCGAGTTTGGCTCCGTATATATCCACCTTGGTAAAACCAACAGACTTTACCAACCAACTTATTTCCGAAGGGACATAGTAGCGCTCATTACAATTTAGCGATAATTTGTTTCCGGAATCATCCTCTGTTTCATACGCTGAGCAATCTCGAAATGTCATTAGGTCAAATGTATTTCCGGAAGTGGAACCCTTTTCTGCTCCTGCGTTTATGAAGTCCTTTACGGAGTGAAATAGGGGGAATAAGCCATTCAGCGTAGTAAAGATCAGCTTACCTTTTGATTTTAGTGCTTTCGATGCATTTCTCAGAATTTGATAATTCATTTCATCTGTTTCCATGAGAGAGAACCCGCCCTCACAGATCATAATCGCAAGATCAAACTCCGACTCGTACTCTAAGTTACGGGCATCAGCCACACTAAACTCTATTTTTAATCTTTGTTCCTTTGATTTTTCTATGGCTCGTTTGATTTGCGACGGAGATAAATCTATACCTTCAACCGAATATCCTCTTTTAGAGAGTTCAATAGAGTGTCTTCCGGTTCCGCAACCGATATCCAATATTTTAGTGGACTTAATATGCTCTATTTCCTTTTCGATAAAATCACACTCACCTATTGTCCCCTGGGTGAACGATTCTTCATCGTATTTTTTGCTGTAATTCTCGAAAAGCTGCTCGTACCATTGTTTCAAAATGAAGCTCCTTCTACTTTTCGTGGGTAGGTCGAACGGTTAACGTTTAAGCTGTGGGGCAAACCGGAGCACCGCGTAGGTATGTCCCAACAAGCGATTTGTTAGAGCCTCTTTAATAAATATTATTCAATTGAGCAATAATTAAAATAATTTTCAATTAACTTAATATCATTACCTTTTGCGCGCTCGAAATTCCCGTTAAATCGAATATGAAACTCAATTTCTGAGTATCTCCCTTCCTCAAGAGAGCCCCATATATAATAGGGTGGACCATCAGTTAAACCCGAAACCCTTTCTATTCTTTTAATTACTATTCTTGTGCCAGCAGGTAGGTTTTCTAAACGTTTTTTATATTCCAAAAAAAATCTTTCATCAAGAAAGGCATCCTGATAACCAATACCGTAAGTAGTTTTGCATAAAAAACATACATGCTCATACAAAACAAATGGAAATTTAGACTCTAAGCACACATTGTTTAATTTCGATTTTGTTGTGAAATCTATATGGGCGCAGCCTGACAATAACAGCAGTGTTATTAGCATTTTCAAGAAATCACGAAATCTCATATTGTATCTCGGCTCTAACAGTGAGTAGACGACATTTCTAGATATAGAAATCATTCCTATACCTGCCTATTTAGTTTCTAGATATAGAAATTGTGTTCCTATATCTAGAAACTATAAATCAAACTCTGGATCTATAATCCGCTTTTCCAGGCCTAGTCGCAATGTCTTGTGGTATGGGAGCGCCCAGGCCTTTTGCTCGGAATTCCAGAAACCGACAGCTTCTTTGATCTTTTCGCGTAATTCGGTTTCGCCATAGCCATTTCGTAGCCTGACTAGCTTGTCGGGTGAGAACTTGGTGCCGGGTATCCAGTCTTGTTCGTCGACGATGAGTTAGATGGTTTTGTAGCGTTTTGTTTTTGCTTGTCATAGCGGTAGCGGACGCAGACCAGCTGGTCGCCATATGCGGTGACAAGTTGTTTGGTGCCATTTTGACCCGGCAGGATGGTGGTTCTGATTTCCATTACATGACCCCTCATGTATGTGCGCTGAGATTTAACTTTGGCAGTTTGCCTCTGGTGGGTCAAATCTCATTTTTACGCTGCTGATATTTAGTCTTGCGGCGCTACGGCGATGTTGCTGAGTTTGGCGAATTCTTCAAGGCTTAGTGTCTCAGGGCGTGCGGTTGGGTTGATGCCGACTGATTCAATCTGTTCTGCGGTCAAATATGTCTTGATGCAATTGCGCAGGGTTTTTCGGCGTTGGCTGAATGCCTGGGCGACGAGTTTGGCGAACAGTTTTTCATCGTTGAGTGTGATGGGCGGCTGTGCGTGTGGTGTTAGGCGGAGGATGGCGGAATCAACCTTGGGTGCGGGTTGAAATGCTTCTGAGGGTACGTTGAACAGGTGTTGTGGTTGGCAGTAGTACTGCAACATGATGCTAAGGCGGCCGTAGTTGTTCTCGCCGGGGCCGGCACAGATACGGTCGACCACTTCTTTTTGCAGCATGCAGTGGATGTCTTGCACACTGTTGATTTGTTCCATTAGATGAAACAACAACGGCGTTGAGATGTTGTAGGGCAGGTTGCCGACAACGCGTATTTTTTTGTCTGTGGCCAGGCTGCTGAAATCAAACTTCAAGGCATCGGCGCTGTGGATGTGAAAGTTTTCGTTTTCGCCAAAACGTTGTTGCAGGCGTGTCACCAGGTCGCGGTCTAGCTCGACGATATTGATGTTGTTGCTGGCTTCAAACAACAGTTCGGTGAGGGCGCCAAGGCCGGGACCGATTTCAACGATGTTGTCGCCGGGTTTTGGGCTGACCGAATAAATGATGCGTTGAATTATATTTTCGTCGTGGAGAAAGTTTTGGCCAAAACGTTTGCGGGCGCGATGGCCTTGGTGTGATTTGCTCATTGTCTTTTCCACTGCTGGGCCATGTTGATGGCGGTTGTGATGGCCAGCTCAAGGCTGCCTGTGTCGCACTTGCCGGTGCCGGCTAGTTCTAGTGCGGTGCCGTGATCAACCGAGGTGCGAATTATGGGTAGGCCGAGGGTGATGTTGACGGCATTGCCAAAACCTTTGTGTTTTAGCACCGGCAGGCCCTGGTCGTGATACATGGCCAGTACGGCGTCGGCGTGATCGAGGTATTTGGGGATGAATACGGTGTCGGCGGGTAGCGGGCCATTGAGTTGCATGCCTTCACTTTTTAGTTTGTTCAAAACCGGTTTGACGATCTCTTCATCTTCAAACCCAAGGTGGCCGTCTTCACCTGCATGTGGGTTGAGGCCGCAGACATAAGTGGTTGGCTCGGCGATACCGAACTTGTATTGCAGGTCGTGTTGCAGGATGCGGATCACATCTTCCAATAATGGTTTGGTGATGGCGTCGGCAACTTCACGCAAGGATAAATGAGTTGTGGCTAAGGCTACACGCAGGCCGGGGGTGGCGAGCATCATCACTACCTGTTTGGTGTTGGTGAGTTCGGCCAGAAATTCGGTGTGGCCGCTGAATTTTATGCCGGCTTCATTGATGATGCCTTTGTGCACTGGCGCGGTGACGATGGCATCAAAAGTATTGTCCATGCAGCCCAGTGTGGCCTGGCGCAGTGTTTCGAGAACGTAGCGGGCGTTGTCCTGATTCAGCTGGCCGCACTGCACCGGCTGTTGCAGGCTGACCGCCATGACCTTGAGGCTGCCGGCCTGATGTGGTTGCGCTGCTTGTGTTGGATCAAACGTCTGTAGTTCTATTTTTAGACCTAAGCTATCTGCGCGTTGTTGCAGCAGCTGCGGGTCGGCCACGGCCACCAGTTCGGCTGGCTGTGGCTGTTGTGCCAGTTGTAAGAGCAGGTCGGGGCCGATGCCGGCCGGTTCGCCCGGGGTAATGGCTAGTCTATGAATCTTGTCCATTTTTATGGATGCAGTTCTACATAGGCTTCATCACGCAGACGGCGCAGCCACAGCTCTTCTTCTTCGGCGGCCTTGCGTTCAAACAATTGTTTGCGCGCCTGGTTGCGATAGAACTGGTCGGTATCATCATGTCGGCGACGCTCCAACACTTCGACGATGTGCCAGCCGAATTGTGTCTGGAAGGGTTCGCTGATGATATTGAGTTCGAGTTTGCCCATCATTGTTTCGAAGGCCGGCACCATTTGCCCGGGGCTGCTCCATGACAGATCACCACCCTTGGCGGCGGAGCCTTTGTCGTCGGAGTTGGCGTGAGCCAGGGCGGAAAAATCATCACCATTTTCAATTCTGTTTTTGAGTTCCTGTAGTCGGCTTCTGGCTGCGTCGTCGTCGATCAGTTCATTGGTCTTGATGAGGATGTGGCGGGCGTGAGTTTGCGACACCATGTGGCGTTCGCCGCCGCGCTGTTCGCTAATCTTGATGATGTGAAAACCACTGGGGCTACGTATCAGTTGGCTGACTTCACCGGCTTGCATGGTGATCACGGCCTTGGCAAACAGGCTGGGCAATTCACCGGCCTTACGCCAACCAAGGTCACCGCCGGACAGGGCGTTCTGACCATCGGAATGACTCATGGCGGTCTGGTTGAAATCCTGACCCTGGGCCAGCAGTGTTAGCACTTCTTCGCCACGCTGTTTGGCCTTGGCGATAGCCTCGGCTGAGGGGGCTTCGGGTAGGCCGACCAGGATATGGCCAAGTCGATATTCGTCAGCGCTGTTGCCCTGTGTCTTTTGTTGCGCCAGAAACTGATCCACTTCTGTTTCGGTGATGCTGATGCGGGTGTTGATGTGACGCTGGCGCAGCCGTTGTTGCAGGATTTCGTGGCGAATATTTTCACGGTAGGCATTGAAATTGATGCCGTCACTTGCAAGCACTTCGCGTAGCCGTTCCAGAGTTATGTTGTTTTGTTTGGCAATGCTGTTGAGTGCCTGGTTGAGGGTTTCGTCGTCAACAATGATGTTGTTGCTATTGCCCAGTTGTTGTTGCAGGTGTCTCATGATCAGGCGTTCGATGACCTGATCGCGCAAGACGCTGTCGGCGGGCATCTTGTTGCCCTTGAGTTGCAGCTTGATGCTTTGCAGTTCGTTTTGCAGTTCTGACTCGCTGATGGCTTCGTTGTTGACGATGGCAACGATGCGGTCGATTTGAACCGGTTCGGCCTTGAGCGTGGCAGCAGCAAACAGTGCTGACAGGCCAATCAGGCCGCTGATAAATGTCTTTTTAATCATGCTGAGTGTCTCTAGTTTACTGCGTTAAAACCTAGTATCTGTTCTTCCATGAGTTCGTCGATACGGGTGCCCAGGCTGGTGAGGCCCTTTAGTTCAAGTTGGATATACCAGCTATAACGTAAGCTGCCGAATGGGGCGCTAAGGGCTGAGCTATCTTCGACGAAGTTGGCGCGACGTACTGCGCGCATGGCCCAACAGCAATTGTTGTATTCGATGCCGGCCATTTTTTCCATGGTGCGGTTGTCCGTTAACGAGTGATAACGTCGCGCCATCATACTCCAGCGCGGTGTCAGTGGCCATAATAGCGAGGTGTCGATTTCCCGGCTGATTGAGCCTGGAGCGGTGAGGCGGTTGCCGCGATCACGGTAGCTCAGGTTGAGAATGTGTTTGCTGTCGGATTGATATTGCAGTCGTACATCGCGTTCGGTGACCAGGTCGTATGTGGTGTCCCACTTTAGCGTGGTTTTGAGACTGAGCTTGTCATTGGGCGAGAACTTGGCCTCAGCCAGGATGTCTGATTGATGCGCTTCGTTGAGGATATTGCCGCCAAGACCAACCTTGCGCTCGTCGAGATAGACGATCTTGCCGATGCTGCCATAGAGCTGTTCCAGGCCATCTTTTGCCCGTAATAGGCGCGAACTCAAGGCCAGGGTGATCTGGTTGGTGTCGCCAACGCGATCAGGCCCCGAGAAGCGATTTTCACTAAACAGCATAGATTGACCAAAGGCCAACTCTGACGTGTCGAACAGTGGAAAGTCACTTTGGTCGCGATAGGGTGCGTAGAGATAAAACAGTCGCGGCTCCAGTGTTTGCAGGTAGTCGGTCTGGCCGATGCGGCTGTCTCTTTCCAGATAGATGCCGCTGTCGATGCTGTTGACTGGCACGGTGCGTCTGAGCGTGTCGACGCCGAGGTTATTGTTTTGCTCGTCGAAACGATATTGGCTGTGATGCAGGCTGAGCTTGGGGATGATAAAGCCGGCACTACGCTGATACGGCAGGCTCAGGGATGGGTGGATGTTGGCGCGTTTGCCACCGAGACTGTTGAGGCGCTGAAAGCGCACTAGCTCGGTGTCCATCGAAAACCGGATTGGCCCTGATAGAGATGGGTTGAACTGGTGTTTGATCTGCGGCAGGCGGCGATAGGGCTGGCTGCCGCTGATGACTTGAAAGTCCTGGGCCTGAATCTCCAACTGCTGCGTCGCGTCAGCATATTGTAGTTGTGCGTGGCGCTCGAGAGTGCTGGTGGCGCTGACACTGAGCAGGTTGCTGAAGTCATTAAAATAGTCATCGTCAGAGGCGCGATCAAAGAGGATGTTATCGGACCAGTTGCGGCCCAGTCTGCCCTGATGTTCGTAATGAAAAAGACTGCGTTTCTTGCCGTAGACTTCGTCATCGATGCGGTCGCCGCTGATCACGCCTTGGCCAAAGCGGCTTAGGTAACGCAGTTCGCTTTCCAGTTTCATACCGCGCGCGGTGTAGTTGTGCGGTGTGATGGTGGCGTCGAGCTGCGGATGCAGATTGATATAAATCGGTTGGGCAAATTCGTTGCCGCCTAGTTTGGAACTGGCCCAAGACGGCGGCAGCAGACCGGTCATGCGTTGATCGCTGATGGGGAAGCGCATATAGGGCAAATAAAACACCGGTACATCCTGGATATAGAGACGGGTGTTATAGGCGTTGCCCATGCCGCTGGCGTGATCGAGCTCCACCGTGCTGGCGCGCAGGGCCCAGACTTCGTTGTCTTTGTTGCAGGTGGTGTAGAGCGTCTGTTTCATGGTGGTGCGGTCTTCACCTTGCAGTTGGATCTTGCTGCTGGCACCACGGACATGGCGGTCATAGATAAAGAATTCGGCATTATCAAAGCTGCCCTGGCTGCTGCCGCTGATTATCTGCGCCTCTGAACTATAGGTGCTGAAGTTCGGGGTTTCATAGCGGACATTGCCGCTGGCGTTGAGCGTTTGCGTGGCCTTGTTGAAGATGGCTTGATCAGAACTCAGCTGCTCTTCGGGGCGTTGCACCAGCACATTGCCGAATAGTTTTACTATCTCGTTGTTTTCGCTTTCTGATGAATCAGCGCTGAGTACAACCGGCGCATCTGCACCGCGTTCGCTTCTTGGGTAATCGATAGTCGGTGTTGGCCAGGCGTGGCACAAGTCAAAATCTCCGGCGCTGACCTGAAAGCTTGCGCTGATCAGGAATATGCTGATGACCTTGGTGGTGGAGATTTTGAACATAAGGGCTGGGGACTTAATAGAATTGTTGTGTTGTCGTTACGCTTATATATAGAAAATACCGGCTGGCACAGGAAACAATGGTAGAGCGATGGATTTTGTCGTAACGTATTGAAACAGTCATGAATAACCCTGGCCCACTCAACTGTCTGGTTTTAAAGTGCAAAAAAAGCCCGTAGCGCCTAAGTATACCTTGTTCTTGATGGTCGGTATTGTGCTGATCATTGTTGTCTTGGTTGTGACTCGCCCCGAACCGGAGCTGCAGCAGCTGGCCTTGCCGCCGTTGCAAGTGGCGGTGGTGACGGTTGAGCTGGGTGATATGCAGCCGACCCAGTTAGTGGCGGGTTATCTGCGCCCGGCACAGCAGGCACGCTTGCAGTTTCAGGTGGCTGGACGACTACAGCAACAACTGGTTGAGCCGGGTCAGCAGGTGGGGCAGGGGGCTGAGCTGTTGCGCCTTGATGGTGCCGATTACAAAGATCTGATGATTGAGGCCAGGGCGCAATTGCAGCAGGAGCAGTCGGCAGTTGAGCGTGATAAGAAATTATTGCAGCTGGCGGAAAGCAATCGTGGTCTGCAGGTTGATGAGGTGGCTCGGCAGCAACGACTGGGTTCGGATTCGCTGAGTTCGCGGGCGGCGCTGGATGGCTCAAGGCAACGGCTGATTCAGTTGCAGTCTGATGAAGAGCGCTTGCGCTTTAGTGTTGGTAGTTCAGCGGCGCGACTGCAGGCCATGCAGGCCAGTGTCCGGCGGGCTGAACGCAACTGGCAGCGAGTTACGTTGACGGCACCGTTTGCCGGCACGGTGAATCGGATTATTCCCCAACTGGGTGATGATGTGGCGGCCAAGGACGTGGTGCTGGATCTGCTCGATCTGAGTCAGCTGGAGTTTTATGCCGAGCTGGACCGGGCCACCGTGGTCCAGTTGCAGCGTGGACAGATGATTGATGTTCGTGTCGATGGTCAATCTTATTCAGCCGAAATCATTGCCCTGCAGCAACACCCTGATCCAGATACCTATACTTATGCCTTGCGTGCCCGTTTTGAAAATCCGGGTTTGCTGTCCGGTGCGGCGGCCGAGGCTGGCTTGCTGTTGCCTAAAATAGAGCAGGCGCACTTGATACCCGTGGCAGCAGTGGTGCATGACGACGGTCAAACCTATGTCTTTGTGGTTAAAGACGGGCTGTTGCAGCGGCGTGTGGTCGAATTGGGTCCGCGTCAGCTGGATAGCCAGGTGTTGCTGTCTGGGGTTGAGGCTGGTGAGTTGGTGGTAAGCAGCGGTGGCGCCAGTCTCAGTGATGGTTTGGCGGTGCAATATTGATGTTGCATAACCGTAGGGCGGGTCCCACCCTCCATGTGCTTTTGTTATGCCTCATCACGGCGGGTGGGACCCGCCCTACGGATTAACCATTTGTTATGCCGCTAATCCGCTATTCCATTAACAATCCCCTCATCATCAACCTGATGTTGGTGTTGGTGCTGGTGGCCGGGGTGATCTCCTGGTTCTCAATGCCGCAGGAGATGTTTCCGCTGGTCGAACTTGATCGCGTCACCATCAAGACTGAATTCAAGGGCGCGGCACCGGCCGAGGTGGAGCGTCAGGTGACCATGCCCATCGAGGAAGAGTTTGATGGCCTGGCCGACATCGACAGCCTGATGTCCACCAGTAGCGAGGGCATGTCGAGCATCATCATCAAACTCAAACCCGGCAGTGATGTGGCGGCCTTTCTTGATGATGCTCGCAGCATTGTCGACCGGGTGACCGATTTGCCGGACGATGCCGAAAAGCCGGATGTACGCCGGGTGCAGACCCGCTTCCCGGTGATCAGTATGGCTGTCTACGGTGATGTGGCTGCCGCAACGCTGTACGACACTGCTGATGAAATTAAACGCCGTCTGCTGGCCATACCGGGTGTGGCCAGTGCCCAGCCGGCCGGAATACGCGAGTGGGAGTTATGGGTCAGTGTCGATCCGCATCAACTGGCCGCCAGGACGGTAACGCTGGAGGAAGTTTCGCAGGCGCTGCGCCAGAATCTGACCGAGCTGCCCGGTGGCAAGATCGAAGCGGCAGAGGGTGACATCCTGCTGCGTGGTATCGGTGTGGCACCGCAACCGGAATTGTTGCAACAGATTCCCATCCGCCGCAATCAACAGGGCGGCGTGTTGCGTCTCGGCCAGTTGGCTAAGGTGGAGCTGCGTTTCGAAGAGGCCCTGACCTTGGCGCGTTTCAATGGCCAGCCGTCGGTCAATATTACGGTGACCAAGACGGTGGATTCCTCCACCATTGAGGTATCAAGGCGGGTGCATGAATTGTCGGTCTTGTTGCAGCAGGAATTGCCGCTGTCGATTCATAGCGGCGTCTTTAGCGATCTGTCTGTGTATGTAAAAAATCGTCTCAACACGGTCAAGTCATCCGGTGTGGTGGGTTTGGTATTGGTGCTGTTATCGCTGTATATGTTTCTCAATTTTCGTGTTGCCTTGATCACTGCGATGGGTATTCCGGTGTCATTTCTGATTGCCATTGTCGGCATGAATTATCTAGGCCACACCATCAATATGGTGTCGTTGTTTGCCTTTCTGATTGCCCTGGGGATGATTGTTGATGATGCAATTATTGTGACCGAAAATATCTATCGTCATATGGAGATGGGCAAGTCGCCACGTGATGCCGCCTTGATCGGTAGCCGTGAAGTGATGGGGCCGGTGCTTGCATCGACGGCGACCACCATCGCCGCCTTCCTGCCAGTGTTTGCCATTGGTGGCACCATGGGTGCGTTTGTGGCGGTGATCCCTGTGGTGGTCAGTTGTGCCCTGTTGGGTTCGTTGTGGGAGGCCTTTGCGGTGTTGCCATCTCATGCCAGTGAATTCCTGCGGCTTGATAAAGCAAAACAACAGAAGGCTGGTCAATGGCAGCGGTTGGTGGATAAATATTCAAAGCTGTTGAGCTGGGCGGTGGTGAATCGTTATCTGGTAGCCGTGGCAACAGTCGGTGTGTTGCTGATTGCAATAGTGGTTGCGGTGACCCGGGTGCCATTCCAGTTGTTTGGCAGTGTCGAGACCGGACAGTTTTTTGTTAATGTCGAAACCCCAAATACCTATAGCCTGGAAGAGAGCGCCCGTTTAGCGACTCGGTTGGAGGCTGTGTTTGCCGATGTGATTAAGGAGGATGAATTACAGAGTCTGCTGACCAATGTTGGTGTGACCTTTATCGACTTCAATACGGTGCGCTTTGGCAGTAAATATATTCAATTCATTGTTGATCTGAAAAAACAAAAACCGCAGGGGGTTATCGAAACATTTATTACCCCGGTGGTGAGTCTGAGCTTTTCCTGGCAGGGTGAACGTGATCGCGCGACCCAGGATGTGATTAATGAATTGCGGCAGCGTTTGCTGGCCGAGGCGGGCATTCAAAAGCTGTCCATATTGCGGCCGCAGGGTGGACCGTCAGGTGCCGATGTTGAGGTCGGTGTGCAGGGCAAAAAAATCGCAGGGCTGATGCAGCATGGCGAAGCGATTGCCGCCTTCTTGAAAAAGACACCAGGCGTTTACGATGTTCGCACCGATATGGAAGCAGGCAAGTTGGAGTATCAATATCAGATCAATGAACGTGGTCGCCAACTGGGGCTGACACAATGGCAGCTGGCTGATGCGGTACGACGTGGTTATCAAGGCGAAGAGGTTGCCCATGTCACCTGGGGTAACGAACGTATTCCGGTCAGGTTGATTTATAAAGAGTCGGTGCGACGGCAGTTGCAGACGCTGCAAAAACTGCCGATTGTGTTGTCCGCTGGTCGGGTGGTGATTTTGTCTGATGTCGCTGACATAGAAATCACCCGTGGCATAGAGAGTATTAAACATCGCGACCAACGTCGTCTGGTGACAGTAACGGCCGAGGTGGATGATAAGGTCACCACACCCTTGGCTGTAACCGATCTGATAAAGCAAGAGTTTGCTGCAATCGAAGACGAACATGATTATGGTTTGATCTTCCTGGGTGAAAAGAAAGAGGTCAATGAATCGATGCGCGATATGTTGCGGGCGCTGGTGATTGCGCTGACGGTGATATTTTTTATTCTGGCGGTGTTGTTTCGTTCCCTGTTTGAACCGTTGGTGGTGATGTTTGCCATTCCGTTTGGTTTTATCGGTGTAGTGGCGGGGCATCTGTTGTTGGGTGAAAATCTACAGTTTTTATCCATGCTGGGTTTTCTGGCCTTGTCGGGGATTGTGGTCAATGATTCGCTGATCCTGATTGAATTTATGAAACGTAGGCGCGCCGAGGGCTGGGAAAGGCTGGATGCTGTAGTTGAGGCTGGTCGTGTCAGGATGCGGCCAATCCTGTTAACCAGTATCACCACCTTTTTAGGTGTGTCGCCGTTAATATTTTTTGCCACCGGCCAAGCTGCATTTTTGTCGCCAATGGCGATTAGTCTGGGTTTTGGTTTGTTGTTTGCAACGCTGTTGATCTTGTTGGCGCTGCCGTGTTTTTATTTGATTGCAGATGATCTGCATAGTTATTGTTATACGCGCTATCGTGCATGTGTGCGGCGTCTGTCTGCTTAAGTGAGAAAGTAATGGATCAAAGATTTGAACAGTTAAAGGTCTGGGTTGAAGGGCTGCTTGGTATTGCAGATGCAGAGATTACTTCCGCATCGGCGGACGCAAGTTTTAGGCGTTATTTTCGCGTTCAGCATGGGCAGAAAAGTTTTGTGATTATGGACGCGCCACCGGACAAAGAAAATTGCGGCCCGTTTATTAAAGTCTCTGCGGCCATGGCCGGTTTTGGTTTGAATGTGCCGCGGGTATTGGAACAGGATTTACAGCAGGGTTTTCTGTTGTTGTCAGATTTGGGGAGTGAACAGTATTTACAGGCGCTCAATGAAACCAATGCTGATCAACTTTATGCTGATGCCATTGCTGCCTTGGTGAGGCTGCAAAAGAATAGTCTTGGTAGTGAGGTGAGCCTGCCTGCCTATGATCACCAGTTGTTGATGACGGAGATGAATCTATTTAAAGACTGGTTGTTGCCGCAACAACTGGGAATAAATTTAAACGATGAACAGAGTGCGGCGTTGGATAAGACCTTTGAATGGTTGGCACAACAGGCGCTGGCGCAACCGCAGGTGTGGGTGCATCGGGATTATCATTCTCGTAACCTGATGCGAACTGAGGTGGACAACCCTGGCGTACTCGATTTTCAGGACGCCGTGCTGGGGCCGTTGACCTATGACCTGGTGTCATTGTTGAAGGATTGTTATATCACCTGGCCGCGAAAAAAGGTTGAGGCCTGGTTGGCAGACTATCATCGTCGGATTCAGGCGGCCGGTTTGGCTAAGGATATCGAACAGGGTCAGTTGTTGGCCTGGTTTGATTGCATGGGTGTGCAGCGCCATTTGAAGGCCGCTGGAATTTTTGCCCGACTCAACATCCGTGATGGCAAGCCAGGTTATTTGGCGGATATTCCCAGAACCTTGGCTTACATAACGGAAGTTGCCGAGCAACAACCAGAGCTGGAGTTTTTAGGCGCCTTGCTCAGGTCTGAGGTGTTGCCAAGCTTGGTCGACGCTTAAGCCTTTTCGTCGTAGCGCATACGGGTGCCATGAATCAGGGAAAGCTCAACTTCCAGGGCTGTTAGCTGCTTGGGAAAGTAGGCACCGGAAACCTTGGAACCATTGATACTGGCGCCTCTGAGGTTGGCCTCACTGAAATCTATGCCGCGTAGGTCGGCCTGGCGAAAGTAACAACCACTAAAATCAACGCCGGAGGCATCCAGACCTTTGAGGTCGACACTGCGGAAGTCACAGTCAGCCAGATTAACCTTGGCACCTTTATTTTTTTCACTGTTGAAGGTTTCAATATCGCCATCGCGCAGCAGGCGGTACATAGGGTCATCGTTTTTTATTAGTGGCATGTTTTGGTCACCTTAAATAGTTATTTAAACAATCTGGACGATTTCCGTTCTTCTTGGCTAGTAGTGCTGTTGGATTTCAGTGTCTCCGGTCGTTTTACCAGATCAAACTGGTATTGAGAGTAGGCACTGGTTGACTCAATCTGTCGCGTTAGCCGGGCATAAAGAATTCGATCATCGAAATTCAGCATGATAACGGAGCCAATATCATATACGGCAGCTGGCGCGATTAATGTAGTCGGGTATTGTTCGGGGTCAAGATCGGGGGTCAGCAGGGCGCGAAAATATTCGCTGCCAGTGCCTATGCCCGAAACTGCTTTGGAGGCAATCGCTCGAGCATCTTCGGCGATGGTACGGACACCCATGTTGATGCCGCCGCTGCCGGAGATCTTCATCCAGCGGATGACGCCAATGGACCAGCCTTCATTATATTGGCCGGCTCTGGCGGCGAGCAGTTCACCGGCGCGGGCTGACGGCGTGATTCTATTGGGACAGTTCAGACCGTAACCGCCCTGATTGGTATTGATGATCTGGCAGTCGTAGGTGTCGTATTCAACTTTTTGGTGCTCTGTCAGTTCTTCTATTGCTTTAGCTGATGTGGCAAAGACCTTGATCCAGATGTCTTTCTGGCTTTGTCCTTCATCGCTTTCAAAGGTTGACTTGCGTGGCTTGTCGGTGCCGATTTTTAGATGTAGGGCATCGCTTTCCTGTGCCCAGGGGGTATGTTCCTCTGGGATTAAAGTGAGAGAGTCATTACTTTTGCCAAGGTTCAGACTGTCGGTGCCTTGCATTTCGATTTCGTCTTCCTCGGGCTCAAAATGCTCACCGCCGCTGATAAAGTGATGGGCCAGTGTTAGGCTGCAGATCACCTGGGTTGGGGTCTTGGTTGGGCTGCGGTGACTCATGCGCTCGCGGCGGATGCCCCAGCTTTCTGACCAGCGAAAATACATATCGCGTTCCATGCGCTTGGCCAGGTTGCTGTGAATGGAGTTTTTGCTCTGGGTTGCCAGCACGCGGATTTCATTATTAAGCTTGCTGAGAATACCCTTGATCTCAAGTAGACGTCCCTCTTTGGGGCGAATCTTGTTGGGTGTGTTGGGCGCATACAGAGGCGGAGCGTCCATGTGCAGGTCAACGAATAACTGGCCTTCAGGGACGGGGTTGTTACCGTGTGGAATGATATTGCAGCTCGGTGCCCAATCGATCAGGCGTTTGAACATCTTCACTGCCTCGCCCTGCATCAGGTGGTAGGGGTTGGCCAGTGAAAGCAGCACAATGCGGCGGTAGATATTGGTAATGGTGGCCGGTTTGGGTTCATCGCTGGCATTGACCGGGTTCAGTTCAATCTCATGTAGCTGGTGTTTTTCCGCGTACAGGTAGAGCTGGTTCAGTTCTAGCCAGATATGGGCTGGCTCGTCGGTGTAGAGGGCGTAGGCGTCGACCAGTTGTCGGGCCAAAAAGCTCATGGCGTAATAGATTGCCTGAGGCAGTTGCACTGAACCAGTTGCGGTGGCCTCCTGGTCTTCCAGTAGATCCTGAACGATGATTTTGTATGTGTAGCTGATTTCGGTCTGCAGGGCGCGGATGATCAGGGCATTACGGCTTAGTTTTTCCGCCAGCGGTAGCGCCGCATTCATATAGTTTGAGCGAACACTGCCAATCAGGTCTTCCAGCAGCGGCAGGATCATGGTCATGATCTGGCTGCGTACATTCAGGTCAAGTGGTGCCCTGTTAAGCGGTTTGATCAGGTCGTGAATCTGGATGCAGCTTTCACGGGCGTTGGCCAGCGGCAGGCTATCAAGCTTGGCCTTGATTTGAGCAACCCCCGGATTGATGGTGATGTTTGGATTGTTGTTGCGCTCCGGGATGTTCAACTTAATCATCTGCCTTGCCCCACTTGAACATGCTGTCTTCCTTTTGAAATGGCCACATCATTCTGAATTATATCGGTATTACGGCGAATAAAATGTAGCTGCGGTCCGAAACTATTGGATTACAGAGAAATAGCCATTCATGCCTACGAATAAGACTGGTTAAAATAATGCAAAACAAACATAAAATACAAGCACCGTTGGCAAACTGTTGTTGTGTGGATTGTCTTTGCCGACAGGCGTGCTATTTTTATGCGCGTTATTAAAGCTATTTGTGGGGCGCAGGCCCTCATAGTAATAAGGAGAGTAGTGTTGGTAATTAGCAGTAAACGGGTTGTTTCGCGATGGGTGTTGGCTTTTATTATGCTTAGCGTTGCTGCAGAAAGCTGGGCCCAGCAAGGCCCCAGGGCGGCGCCGGTGGAGGTGGGTCAGGCTCAGCTGCGGACTATGGCGCCGGTCAGCTGGGCGGCAGCAACCGTGGTCAGTCTCGATGATGCCAAGATTGCGGCCGAGGTCGATGGCCGGCTGGTGTCGGTTGCCGACGAGGGTGATCAGATTGAGCAGGGAGGTATCCTGGCGCGCATTGATGATGTCTTGATCAAGGCTGGTCTGGATGCGGCCCGGGCCGAGGTGGCGGGGGCAGAGGCCAATCTGACCTTTCTTAAACGTGAGCTTGAACGGCTGCAACGGCTGGCAAAGCAGAATAATGCCGCCCAGACCCAGTTGGAACAAACCCTGTCACAGCGTGATGCAACCATGAATGAGCTGGTGGCGGCCAAGGCACGGATGTTGATTGCCCAGGAATATCTTGATCGAACCGAATTACGTGCCCCGTTTGCCGGGGTGGTGGCGCAGCGCACCAAGCGCGCCGGTGAATGGGTCGACAGTGGCGATGAGGTGTTACAGCTGGTTGATTCAAGCCGTCTTGAGATTGAGGCCTCGGCACCGCTGGCCTTGAAGCCGTTTCTGCTGATTGGTCAGCAGTTGCAGATTGCGGCGCGCAAACAGCAGGGCCTGGCGACATTGCGGGCGGTGGTGCCGGTGGCCGATAGTCAGTCGCGGCTGTTGCGCCTGCGGTTGGATATTGTTGCGGGTGAATGGCTGGCTGGTCAGCCGGTTAAGGTCGCCCTGCCCACAGCCTTGCCGCAAGAGGTGTTGAGTGTGCCGCGTGATGCCCTGGTGCTACGTCGTGGTGGCAGCCATCTATTTAAGATTGGCGCAGAGTCAACGGCTGAGCGGGTGCAGGTGCAGACTGGCATAGCCAGCGGTGAATTTATTCAGGTAATGGGTGATCTGGCTGCTGGTGATCAGGTGGTGGTGCGAGGCAATGAGCGCCTGCGTCCGGGCCAGAGCGTCAGTATCAAGGGTGAAGAGCCGCAGGGCCAGGCCGGTTGGAAGGGTAAAGCCGACTGGAAGGGTGGTACTGCGAAGTGAATCTAACTCGTTTATCGCTCAGCAACCCGGTCGCGGTTGCGGTGGCCGTATTGTTGGTATTGTTGTTCGGCCTGATCAGCCTGGGTCGTTTGCCGATCCAGTTGACCCCGGAAGTACAAGAACCTGAGATCACCATTTCCACCACCTGGCGTGCGGCAGCGCCGGAAGAGGTGGAGTCTGAGATTATTGAACCCCAGGAAGATGCCCTGCGTGGCCTGCCTGGTGCTACCCAGGTGTTGTCCGAGGCCAGCCGTGGTCAGGGCAAGGTGACCTTGACCTTTGCTGTTGGTACCGATCTGCGGCGTGCCCTGCTGGAGGTGATGAGTCGCCTCAACCGGGTGGCGCGTTATCCTACCGACGCCAATGAGCCGGTCATCAGCACCGTGGGTGGCGATAGTAGTCCGATTGGTTGGTTCATCATCAAACCAATGGCTGGCAATGAGCGTGATATCGCCAGTTATCAGGACTACATCGAAGAGGTGGTGCAAAGCCGTTTCGAGCGTGTTCCCGGCGTGGCCATGTCTGAAGTCCGTGGCGGTCGCGAGAACGAGCTGCGCATCACCTTTGATCCCTACAAGGCCGCCAGCTACGGTATTGAATTGCCCGAGGTCGTCAAGCTGGTTGGCGCTGAAGATGTTTCGGCCGGTTTTGCTGATGTCGGCAAACGTCGTTACACGGTGCGTTATACCGGTGCCTATTCAGTGGCAGATTTTGACGAGATGATTTTGGACTGGCGCGATGGCCGGCCGGTCTATCTGCGCGATGTCGCCAAGGTTGAGGTGCGAATGGTGGATCGCAGCAGTTTTGTGATCCAGAACGGTGACTCGGCGATGGCGGTGAATGCCCATCGAGAAACCGGCGTTAACGTGCTTGAGGTAATGGACGGCCTGCGCCTGGCGGTGGATGAATTGCGTGAAGGGCCGCTGCAACGGGCCGGCCTGTCGATAGAACAGGTCTACGACGAGACTATCTATATCAACCGCTCTATCGCCATGGTGGCTAACAATCTGGGGCTTGGCATTCTGCTGGCGATTGGGGTGTTGTGGTGGTTCTTCCGTAAATTCCGCGCCACCTTGATGGTGGCCCTGGCGATTCCGGCCTGTGTGCTGGGCAGCTTTATGATTCTCGATGCCGCTGGTCGTAGTCTCAATGTCATCTCCCTGGCGGGCCTGGCCTTTGCCGTGGGTATGGTGCTGGATGCGGCGATTGTGGTGTTGGAAAATATCGTTCGGCTGCGCGAAAAGGGCGAGTCGGCGGAAGTCGCCTCGGCCAAGGGCACCTCTCAGGTCTGGGGTGCGTTGTTGGCCTCAACGGCAACCACCGTGGCGATCTTCCTGCCGGTGGTGTTTCTGGCTGACGAGGCCGGGCAGCTGTTTGCCGATCTGGCGCTGACTATTGCGGTGGCGGTGTGTTTCTCTTTATTGGTGGCGGTGACGCTATTGCCGACCACGGCCATGACCTGGTTGAGAAGTGCAGAAATGAAAGATCCTCATCAGCATTGGTGGGATGCCATGACTGCCGGGGTGATGCGTATTACCGATCCGCGGACACGCAAGTTCTGGATTGCCGGTTTGATCATAATCCCTGTGGCTTTAGGTGGTTACTTATTCAATATTACCAAGGCCGATTATTTGCCCGAGGGTAATCGCAATCTGGTCTTCAGTTTTATCAATCCACCGCCCGGCGCCAACATCGAATTTATGGAAAATGAGATGGGCCAGCAGGTCGCCGATGCAATGGACCCTTACCTGACCGGTGAGAAGCAGCCGCAGCTGGATAACTATTTCTTTGTTGCCATGTCTCGCGGCATGTTTATGGGCGCGCGGACGGTTGATCCGGATCAGACTGGAATGTTGGTGCCGCTGATTAATCAAACCATTGCTGGTTTTCCTGACACCATCGGTTTTGCCTTCAAGGCCTCGCTGTTTGGTGGTCTGGGCGGCGGTCGTTCTATTGATATAGACATTCAGGGGCGTGAGCTTGAACCCCTGTTGCAGGCCGGTATGGCTGGTTTTATGGCGGTGCGCGAGGCCTTTGGCACCATGCCGCGGCCCTTCCCTGGGCTAGAGTTGGCGGAGCCAGAGTTACGCCTGGTGCCGGACGAGCGCCGCATCGCCGAGGCCGGCTGGAATCGTGGCGACATGGGCGGCATCATCCGCGCCCTGGGTGACGGTCTGTATGTCGCTGACTATTTTGATGGCGAGCAGCGCCTCGATGTCATCCTTCGTAGTGATGAATGGACTACGCCAGAAGAGTTGGCCGCGATTCCCCTGGCGACGCCGAATGCGGGTATCCAGCCGCTGGGCGAACTGATGGATGTGGTGCGCACCGCCGGCCCGGATCAGCTGCGCCGCATTGACCGGCGTCGTACCGTTACCCTACAGGTGCGCCTGCCTGAAGGCATGTCGGTGGAAGAGGGTATCGACATGATTAAATCCAAGGTCTCACCGGTGATCGAGGCGGCCCTGCCCGAGGATGGTTATATCCGTTATTCCGGTTCGGCCGGCAAGTTGGATGCTACGCTGGAGAGCATGGGTAGCACCTTCCTGCTGGCGATTGTGATTCTCTATCTGCTGATCAGCGCCCTGTTCCGCTCATTCAAGGACAGCCTGTTGGTGTTGTTGACCATTCCCCTGGCGACAGTGGGTGGTGTGGCGACACTGTTTGTCATGAATCTGGTCGGTATCAAACAGCCGATGGATCTGCTGACCATGATTGGTTTTGTCATCCTGCTGGGGCTGGTGGTCAATAACGCCATCCTGCTGGTGCATCAGACCCGCGCTGCCGAGCGTGAAGGGCTGGCGCGGCGTGATGCGGTGGAGCAGGCGGTGCATTTGCGGTTGCGGCCCATCCTGATGAGTACCCTGACCAGTTTGTTCGGTATGTTGCCGTTGCTGCTGGTGCCGGGGGCGGGTACCGAGCTGTATCGTGGTCTGGCCGGGGTGATTGTTGGTGGTCTGGCAGTGAGTACGGTGTTTACCTTGATCCTGCTGCCCAGCCTGTTGCGCCTGGGTGAAGCAAAACACAGCGCATAATAAAAACCCCCTCAGCACTGGCCGAGGGGGTGCGCCTACATGACGGGGTACTTAGTGTTGTAGCTGGTTATCACCGGGCTCATTCATGATGATATAGCTGCGAATCTTGTTCAGGGTGTCCTCGTCGAGTCGCCCGAAGTTCAGCGCCATAAGAACCCTGGGGGTACCCTTTTGGATGGATTCCAAGCGGACGATCTGTGCGTAGACCTTGAATGACTCACCATCTTCCGGTTGTAACACCAGGCTGGAAAAATCATAGATATAACCTGCGCCCACGGGTGGCAGTGGTGAGCTAACCAAAATCCCGGTTTCAGAGATGTTGATCACTTCAGCGTTGAAGGCGGGTTGTGTGTCATCAAAACCAAGGTCGATGGAACACTTCTTCAGCGGCGTGACCCGTTTGGCGCGGCGTTTTTCTTTAAAACCAATGTGTTCATTAATCAGCGTCAGCAGCGAACCAGCCTCAAATGGCTTGGTCAGTACCGCATGGGCACGGATTTTTTGAGCCAGGCACTCGGCCTTTTCCTCGCTAGAGCCGCTGAGCAAAAAGATGGCTGTTTCTGCAAGTTCCGGGCGGCTTTTTATATCCAGCATAAAATCCTGCAGCGGCATGCCGGGCATATTCCAATTGCTAATGATTAGTGACGGCTGGCCTGCTTGTGTGTTCAGTATTTCCAGGGCCTGATCGGGGCTTTCGGCCTCGATTATGTGGTCGATATGGGCATCTTGTTTCAGGATGAGTG
The DNA here is from genome assembly GCA_965602225.1 of uncultured Gammaproteobacteria bacterium. GTDB lineage: Bacteria > Pseudomonadota > Gammaproteobacteria > Tenderiales > Tenderiaceae > Tenderia. The sequence goes on from CBFCYE010000010.1 coordinate 82,218, forward strand.
AGACATAATCCCGCATAGAGCGAGAGTCTTCGATTACCAGAGCAAAATTGGATTCATTCATAACACACCTCAAATCTCGTTGTCTGAGACATCCCGTCTCTCGTCATCATCTGCAATGTTGTTATGCAGATGCCATTACCCGGCCCTTCAAGGCTTGGGTGTGAAATATGAAACGAGAAGGCGGCCTCAATCGAGGAGGTCGACAACTGTTCCGGCGGTCCCGCTGTCGTAGGGTGTAAGCCCCTTAGATCGGTAACTTTGCGCCCCCAGGCTTTCGCCAGGGGTTGCCCTTATCAAAACAGTCCTTGATGAATGAAATCCTTAAAATCAAAGTGTGAACCAGATCACATAATATTCATCGGGTCGAATATTAGAAACCTTTAATTAAATAGCGAAATAAGTAGTAACGCTTATTTTTGTTCCAGCCGCAGGCCCAAAAAAACCTGCCCGACAAGGGGGCAGGTTGAGGGGAGCCAGAGCCAGAGCCAGAGGAGGGGCTCTGTTTGGGGGGGGGTTATTGTTGTGCCAGCTTTTCTACACGTTGTTCCAGCATGTGAGGCATTTGTACCGAGTAACGGGCAGCGGCCTCGGCGGCAAAATAATAGGCACGCGCCTTAACCAGCTCACCCGCCTTTTCAGCGGCTTCGGCCTGTTTTTTTAGCTGCTTGGCTATCTCAATCGTCGCCTGTGTTACCTGGCCATCTTGTGGGTGACGTTCAAACAGGCCTTCAACCTCGTGCTCCAGATATTCAGCGCCAGCCCAGATCGTCATCGTGTCGATGGTGTTGCTAACGGCCGTGTAGGCATCAGGTTCGGCAAAGCTTGCTGTTGGCATATGCTCGTCGGCAAAGGCCGGGTGAATGCCGCCAAGGCCGACTAGCAGGGCAAGGGTGGTAAATAATTTTTTCATCATCATCTCTCTGTTGCTTGGTTGTGTGTTTAACGTGGAATGATATTAATGCAAATGATAATGATTCGCAATAGCGGTTAGTAAAAAACATGACTGCTGAAAAGGCGTATCTGGAGTTGGGGTGTGTGCGGGGCGGTATGGTGAGACTAGCGGCGATCAGCGCAGCGGTTTAGGGGGTGATGGTTTGAGCACTTGGAGTTCTGTCAATAACTGTACGGTAGGAAGGCAAGGCATTTTATTTTGCTGGTTTCGGCCAACTCCTGCCATTCACCCAGAATCAGCAAGTAGAGAGTTAATTCTGTTAGCAGACAGTGAGACGCATTAAATCATTAACTATCAACAGCCGTATGCGATGTATTAGGAATATATATAAACTCAACTCGAATACCACTCGGTTCGTAACACATCATATGCATAGCTGGGCCACCCCGTAATAACTCGGGTGAAAACTCAATCTCAACATTATTCTCTTTAAGTTTTTCATGAATCATTTCAAGATCCCCCATACTCTCTACAGACAACGCAAGATGGTGTAGCCCAACATTTATCTTTCGATCAAATTTACTAGGGTTATCTGACTGTACCTCCCACAATGTAATCATCAGAGAACCATCCGTAACAAATATTGCTGGATAACTAGGGTCACGTCGCACTTCTTGCCACCCTAAAATTTTAATAAAAAACTCGGCCGTCGCTTCAAACTCAACCACTGTTAAACCAATATGATGCACTCCATCAGTCATTGCCTTATGCTTCATCATCTCGTGTCCTCCTGCTAGTCACTGTCTCACCTTCAATCCCCCAGTTATCAGTTTTAATTTCTTCAATAACAACAATTGTTGTTTTAGGGTTCTTGCCTAGCACACCCTGAAGCAGTCGAGTGACACCCGAGATAAGCGCTGCTTTTTGATCTTTAGTAGCGCCGTCATCCGTTATCTTAATGTTTACGTATGGCATAACTTACTCTCTTTATTTTTATCTGTAACCAGCTTGTAAATTGAAATAAGGTGAAACCAAAGCCACAGTGGTGCCGGTAAAAATACGGCATACATCATGACACCGTGCGGTGTTATATCCTGCAGTATTAGCAAAGATAACGTACTTGCAACCACCAATATATCTGTTAAACCAAATATATTAGCGAACCATGCACGTCTAGTAGCATCTGTTTTAGTTGCAAAGGAAAAGGCGGCCACAAGTCCTAGAAAACCAGCGGTGATATGCGACCAGCCATCAATAACGCCAAATATAAGCGGCATGCCACCGACACTGGCATGCATCAAAAATGTTGCGCCAAAAAACACCCTAATCCCCTGTAACAATAACAATTGTTGTTGAGTCAGGTTAACAAGAATCTTTCTGATAATTGGAACCCCCAATAAGATCATGCCCACCACTCCGACGGCTGCAACAATGACCGCTAGAAAGGCTACACCTGAAATAGTCTCTGGAAATATACTTTGACTGGAAAGCCCAAAGTTCAGCATCAGCAACCAAGCCAATAACCCGGCACCAATGCCGTAGTGGAACTTATTATTATTGCTTAGTGAAAGCACCCAAAGCGTATATGTAATCATGAGTATATCTAACCCAATCATAAACAAAGGGGATGTAATAAATGACATAGTGTGATTCCTCTTTAAATGCGTCTAGACTATGCAGTATCGACCACCAGAGAAGAGGTTTCTATGGCTATTTCAAGCAATATTATTGCTGATACTACTGATATAAGCGTTGAAAATGATCTTATTGGTGATTTGTTACGTCTTATGCAGATATCAGGCGGAATGCTGTTAAATGAATGTTATTTGCCCCCGTGGGCAATATCAATTCCAAACCATAAAGTGTTAGCTGAAAACCTAGGATGTAATCACAGCACTCGTATTGCAGCATTTCACCTCGTACAGCGGGGCTCAATTGAAATAACCTTGAGTAATGGCGAACACGACACTATTTATGAAGGTGAAATGGTGATTTGTTACTCAGGCATTGGGCATACGCTACACCAGGGCTCAAACACGCCAGCCCACCCATTCGAAAAAATTGTGCGCGACAGCGGGAATATATTTAGGCCATCAAAACAAGAAGAGCCACAATCCACTTCATTGCTTTGCGGAGTTTTCCAACTACAGGACACAACACACAACCCATTATTTGAAGCGCTACCCTCTTTACTCAAACTTTCCACCAAGCATGTAGATGGCTATTCTTACTCGACAACAAAAAGTATCATTGAGTTACTACTCAGTGAAATAGCGCACCCATCGTTTTCTCATGGATACATAGTCGAACGCTATCTAGAGCTTCTTTGTGCAAAATCTATTTGCTCATATGTTGAATCCATTGGTATTGAAGAAAACGGATGGTTGCTCGCAATAAAAGACCCAGTGGTCGCTCGAGTGATCAGCGCCATTCACTCACAACCTAGTTACCATTGGTCAGTTACATCCATGGCAGAACTTAGCACTTTATCACCATCTCGATTTGCTGCACGCTTCACTCAAATAATGGGATTAAGCCCGATGGCTTATGCAACCCAGTGGCGAATGTATCTAGCTAGTAAGCTTCTAAATCATCCACAAAGCAACATTGATAAGATTTCATCTATGAGCGGTTACGAAAATGTTGCAGCTTTTAGTCGTGCATTCAAACGTACAATGGGCGTTTCTCCAGGGGTGTGGAGAACGAATCATCGTTCACTGTAAGTCTCGAAAAAATAACGTTTGAAACTCAACAACAGATACACCGCGGTTTCAAGTAATGCTAGTTTTGATAAGACTAACTTTATGACTCTAATTTGAGATACCTATTTAAGTCGACTACCAGCAATTGCATAGACAGCATGAATGACTCTTCATAGCTAATTCCAGCGAACCGATCCTCATTAATTGAAGGACGGCTTTGGGCACACTCCAGACGACCATCCAAATTTTCTAGAGTGATTGCTGTGATCTTCTCAATTCGGCCATGGCTGCCATATATATCGCTGATCAATCGAGTCTGACCCCATTGATTCTTCGGCCTCAATTATGTGGTCGATATGTGCATCTTGTTTCAGGATGAGTGAGACATAATCCCGCATTGAGCGAGAGTCTTCGATTACCAGGGCAAAATTGGTTCCATTCATAACACACCTCAAATCTCGTTGTTTGAGACATCCCGTCTCTCGTCATCATCTGCAATGTTGCTATGCAGATGTCATTACCCAGCCTCAAGGCTTGGGTGTGAAATATGAAACGAGAAGGCGGCCTCAATCGAGGAGGTCGACAACTGTTCCGGCGGTCCCGCTGTCGTAGGGTGTAAGCCCCTTAGATCGGTAACTTTGCGCCCCCAGGCTTTCGCCAGGGGTTGCCCTTATCAAAACAGTCCTTGATGAATGAAATCCTTAAAATCAAAGTGTGAACCAGGTCACACAATAATCATCGGGCAGAACATTAGAAACCTTTAATTAAATAGCGAAATAAGTATTAACGCTTATTTTTTCTAGCCGCAGGCCCAAAAAAAACCTGCCCGGAAAGGGGCAGGTTGAGGGCAGGCAGAACCAGAGCCAGAGTCCGAGGAGGCGCCCTGTTTGGGGGGAGGGGGTTATTGTTGTGCCAGCTTCTGCACACGCTGTTCCAACATGTGAGGCATTTGTACCGAGTAACGGGCAGCGGCCTCGGCGGCAAAATAATAGGCACGCGCCTTAACCAGCTCACCCGCCTTTTCAGCGGCTTCGGCCTGTTTTTTTAGCTGCTTGGCTATCTCAATCGTCGCCTGTGTTACCTGGCCATCTTGTGGGTGACGTTCAAACAGGCCTTCAACCTCGTGCTCCAGATATTCAGCGCCAGCCCAGATCGTCATCGTGTCGATGGTGTTGCTAACGGCCGTGTAGGCATCAGGTTCGGCAAAGCTTGCTGTTGGCATATGCTCGTCGGCAAAGGCCGGGTGAATGCCGCCAAGGCCGATCAGCAGGGTAAGGGTGGTAAATAGTTTTTTCATCATCATCTCTCTGTTGCTTGGCTTTGTGTTTAAGGTGGAATGATATTAATGCAAATGATAATGATTCGCAATAGCGATTAATAAAAACATGATTCCTGAAAAGGCATGTCTGGGGTTGGGGTGTGTGCGGGGCGGTATGGTGAGACTGGCGGCGATTAACGCAGTGGTTTAGGGGGTGATGGTTTGAGCACTTGGAGTTCTGTAAATAACTGTACGCTCTTACTATGGAAGTACTGAAGATATGGGGCAATCTATTCTGCGCGGTCATTCAAATATATGGGGAAACGTGGTCGATCTCCTGTTATTTGGGGAGGTGGGTTGCCTTTGGTTGGGTCAATATTCCTGTATTTAAGATTGGGTATTGTCGTATTGCACTAATGAGATGTAAGGTGGTTGAGCAAGTAAAAAGCATACTTCTCGATCCAAATCGAGAAGTGCAATGGGGGTTGCATGAGTAGGTATAAACGAGTCTGTGCGTTTATTCATTTTTTTAATTCTGTTTTGTGTTCTGCGGCTCTAATTCGCATGCCTCCTAACGAATGTGCAAGATTTTATGGGTTCTGAACAATGAGTGTTTACCGATGGCTTCACCTAACCGATCTGCATCTAGGAATGGATTCACATGCACACCTCTGGCCGAATATGGAGGAATTATTTCTAAAGGATCTGGAACGTCTCCATAAAAATGTTGGTAGCTGGGATCTGGTGATTTTCACTGGCGACCTCACGCAGAGTGGTACTAAAGCGGAATTCGATGCCCTTGAGACGTTTTTGAAAAAACTTTGGTCTCGCTTCAAGGAATGGGGATTTGAGCCTCTGTTACTAGCTATTCCAGGAAACCATGATTTGGTTCGGCCGGAGACGACATCAAACCCAGCTCTTCTAACGCTTCAGCATAACTGGCATTTAAAAAAAGATGTTCAAGAACCCTTCTGGGTGGACCCCAACTGCGAGCAACGGCAATTAGTCTCTAAAGCGTTTGATGGCTTTACCCATTGGTGGCAGAGCACTACTATCCCGAAGCCGAGCCTTTGCGAGGGTATGCTGCCAGGTGACTGGGCCGCCACACTCGAAGTAGACGGCTTTAACATTGGCGTCCTGGGGCTAAACAGTGCTTTCCTCCAGTTAGGGAAATGGAATTGCAAAGAGAAGTTGCATCTGGATGTCCGGCAGTTTCACGCTGCCTGTAATGGTGATGGGCCGAATTGGGTGAAAACACACGACGCCTGCCTGCTCCTCACACACCATCCTGTAGCTTGGCTGAGCAAAGAAGCACAAAAACATTTCGCAGATGAGATACACGCTCCGCCAGATCGCTTTGGCTTACATCTTTTTGGTCACATGCACGAGTCGGAATTACGATCCATGTCCCTAGGCGGAAGTGGTGAGAGGCGTAGCCTCCAAGGCAGTTCCCTTTTTGGTATGGAGACTTGGGGTGAAAATCAAGAACAGCGCGAGCACGGCTATTCCCTGGGTGAGTTATGTTTAGATGGCAATGAGCTTCAGCTGAGAATTTGGCCACGCCATGCCATTGCCAAATCAGGTGGGGGCCGAAAGATTGAACGAGATCTATCCTTTGAACTTGAAGAGCATGATGGTGGCACTCGGCCGGTAGTCATCGCATACCCGAAAAAATCTACTTCCCCCACCCTGGCTGCCGCTCCCGCTCAATCGTCACAGTCAGCGTCCGCGGCCGCGGCCGCCTATGATCCGCGCAATCCAGTCTTTTATGTTCCTTTTCGGCAGAAGGGGAATGAGGTAATCGGGCGGGAAGAGGCGCTAGAAAGACTGCGGCAGCAGCTGACCGCCGGACGCCATACAGCCATAGGCCAGACTGCTGTTTTTCAGGGGCTGGGTGGTTTGGGTAAGACCCAATTGGCGGTCGAGTATGCCTTTCGTTATCGGGATGCTTATCCAAACGGTGTCATCTGGCTCACAGCTGATCAGGATTTAGACGCGCAGCTCGTGGACTTGGCAGTCAAGGCGCGCTGGATTGCACCCGAGTCAGAACACCATTTCAAGCTGGAGGTTGCACGGCACCGGCTGCGTAGCATCTCAGACTGTCTGATCGTCTTCGATAATCTTGAAAATTCCGCAACAATACGCAATTATCTGCCCGTGCCGCCAGCAGAGCCTCACCTGCTGGTGACTAGCCGCACTGAGCAGCCAGATTTCATCAATCTCCCTCTCGATCTGCTCACACCAGAACAGTCTCTGCAGCTGCTGATCCAAGAGGCAGGCCGCCAGCCTGACGGTGAGACGGAACTGGAAGCAGCCAGAGGAATAGCTCGGACCCTGGCTGGACTTCCGCTGGCCATCGAGCTGGCCGGAGCCTACTTGGCTCGGCGACCGGTGAGCTTCATGGATTACCTAAAGTTATTACAGCGCAATCTCAAGGAGGCACTGCCTAACAGACTTTCAAGCTGGACGGCCCATGAGACTGACCTCTTTTCCACCCTACAGATCAGTGAAGAGGTTTTTGATGAGGAGCCTCAACTGCAGCCCGTGCTGGATCTTCTTACCTGGAGCGCCCCGGCAGCTATGGGCTTGGAGCTGATATCTACCTTGGTTGGGGTGCAAGACAAAACTGAACTGACCGGCGCTCTGGGTCTTGGTGTTGCGCTACGTATTCTCCAGCAGGTTCCGGGCAGCGATCGCTATGCTATTCATCGGCTGGTGCGAGAGGTGCGGCGCGAGCAAGTTCCCTTGGCTGGTAGGCCAGAATGGGTGGGCAAGGTTTGTGTCTGTATTGGCGATTGGTTCTATAGCCTGCGGGAGGACTTCAGCCAACTGCCCCGCTTCGAGGCGGAAATTGACCATCTTCAGGCCTGGCATGATCATGCTTTGCTCTTAGCTCCGCAGCAGGCTGCGCGCCTTACTTGGCTTCAAGGGTATCCGTCTTCCCATTGGGGGCAGTATCACGAGACTCAGCGCTCATTGGAGCAGGCGTTCAATGAATACAAACAACAGGAGTGCGATGCCCCTGAGTTGCTGGCCAATTTGTACTGCGATACCGGTTCTGTATTAGACAAACAGGGAAGTTCGAGCCAAGCTCTGGAGCTGGCAGAGCAGGCCTTTAATATCCGGCGTGAGTTGTTCGGGGATCGGCATCGTGATACTGCTACATCCCTCAATAACATGGCTTTAATTAAAAGTTCCCTCGGTGACTTCAAAAATGCTTTGGTGCTGGCAGAACAGGCTCTTCAAATTCGGAGTGAGTTGTTTGGAGACCTGCATACAGATATTGCCCAATCGTTCACTATCGTGGCCTCTATTAAAAGTGATCTTGGTAATCCAGGGCAGGCTTTGGAGCTGGCAGAACAGGCCTTTCAGATCTACCGTAAGTTATCTGGGGAGCAACATCCGGATACTGCTACATCCCTCAATAACATGGCGATTTATGAAAGGTTGCTCGGTGACCCAAAACACGCTTTAGCTCTTGCAGAGCAGGGTTTTCAGATCCAGCGTGAGTTGCTCGGGGAGCGGCATCCAGATACTGCTACTTCCCTCGGTAATATGGCTTCATATACTAATGCACTCGGTGACCCAAAAAATGCTATGGCGCTGGCAGAACAGGCCTTTCAAATTCGCCTTGAATTGTTCGGGGAGCGACATCCAGATACCGCTACATCCATAAGCAATATGGCTTTGTATAAAGCTGACCCAAATCAAGCTTTAAAGTTGGCAGAAAAGGCTCTCCAAATTCGGCGTGAGCTATATGGTAATCGACACCCTGATACCGCTCTATCCATGCATAATGTTGCTGCGTTCCTTGATAGTCTTCACCGGCCAAATGAAGCTTTTACACTGGCTACAGAGGCTCATAATATATTCCGACAGCTTTTTGGGTCAAAGCACCCTCGCACCCTCTCCACGGTCAATCTTTTATCCTCGATCAAGCGGCCTGGTTTTAGGGTTCCGCCCAGAAATAAGAGCGGTAAAGGGACGCGCGGTAAGAAAAGGAGGAAATAACAAGAAAATTAGGAGTTTTGAGCGCATAGATATGAGGTTACGAAATTCCAGGGCGCGATACTTGATTTGAATTTTGTTGGCAGGGCCGGTAGGTGTGACCTAAATGTTCAAAGTCAGGTTGCGCTAGTGTCTCCTGGTAAATATATATGAGCGATTTCCATGAGGTTTTCACTGAAATATATAAGGTTTAGCTAAATTATCAGGGTTTTTTTGTGCTGCCTAGGGGGCGAACTGAACTGCCAGCACTGATCTTTGAGTGCCCCTTTAATTTTGGTGTGGTTAAAAGTTGTAGACACAAAGTGTCTACACGGCGTCTACACGGGATGTTTTGAAAAGAAAAAGGCCTACGCAATCTGCGTAGGCCTTTTTTTGTATGGTGGGCCTGGAAAGACTCGAACTTTCGACCAATGGATTATGAGTCCACTGC
>CBFCYE010000011.1:0-90275 GCA_965602225.1 uncultured Gammaproteobacteria bacterium
TACAAAAGACTGCTGACACCTCGCGGCCCTTTGATTTGTTTGCCCGTTTTGATGAACAGGCCAGTCACTGGTTTTTTGACTATGGCGAAGAGACCTTGACGGGTGTGTTTGAACTGGCTGGCGCTAATGGCTTGCAGTCGGGTGAGTTGCGGTTTGCGGGTGCAGCCGAGCTGCCACAAAAAAAAGGTTTGAGGCTGGCGGGTAAGCTGGGGCATTTTGTCTATGACGAATGGCAGCCGTTGTTTGTTGTGGATCAGGAGTTGCCGAAAAAGGATGCGGTAGTCAATCGGATTGATCTGCAGTTTGATAGTGTTGAATTGTTTGCTCAAACTTTGCACAAGGTACAGCTTCAGGCTGATCACACCGAGGAGATCTGGGATGCGGATTTAAAAAGTGATGAAATGGCGGGGCGGATCTGGTTGCCTGACAGTTGGAATAATGTTCTGAAGATGGATCTGGAGCACCTTTATATAAGCAGGAAAACGGCAGAGTCTGAGGAGGCAGAAGAGTCCTTTGATCCTAGAGAGCTACCGCCGCTTATTATCAATAGTAAAAAAACTCATTTTGGCGATCTGGATCTGGGGCAGGTGAGTCTGACGACACGTAAGCTACCGTTGGGGCTGTTGATTGATAGCCTGGTGACCAAATCCGATATTATTGAAACAAGCATCAAGGGGCAGTGGTTGATGACCAAGCAGCATCGCTCGTTGGTCAATGCCGAGCTCAAGCTACATGATCTGGGTGCCGTGCTGGCCGGGCTGGGTTATATGGAGACGGTTAAAAATGCTGAAGGTGTTGGTCAGTTGAGTCTGAAATGGGATGGGCCATTGCTGGACTATGATATTGCCAGTCTGGACGGCACGGTGGATTTTGATTTTGAAGATGGTCGTTTGCTGGAGGTGGAGCCAGGGGCAGGGCGTTTTTTTGGTCTGTTGAGTATTACTGCCTTGCCACGCCGATTGATGCTCGATTTTAGTGACTTCTTTGGTAAGGGCTTTGCCTTTGATACCATGCGAGGCCATTTTGATATCAATGATGGCGATGCCAATACAAAAGATTTTTTTATGGATGGCCCGGCAGCACGAATTGATTTGCAGGGGCGGGTTGGTTTGGCAAAAGAAGATTATGATCAGCGAGTCAAAGTGGTGCCGCATGTAACCTCAGGTTTGCCGACACTGGCTGCGGTATTGACTGGTCAGATTGGCCCGGCGGTGGTGTGGGCATTGATAGAAAAGCTGACCAAGTCTGGAGTGGATAAGGTGACTGGGGTTTATTATCAGGTGACAGGCAGCTGGGATGATCCTCTGATTGAGCCGGTTGATTTGGTTCAGCATGATAAGTAACCCCGCCTTGTCCTTGACGATGTAAATAATGATATTCTCGCTATGATGAAACGTTTCCTTTTTTTATTGTTATGTCTTATGCCGGTTAGCTATGCAGCCGAAGAGACTGTTGTGGTGCTGGATGCAGAATTTTGGTTTATGCCGCGTCACGGTGATGTGGTTGCTGAACATTATGGTGTCCGTGCAGCGGTCAAAAAAATGATTGCAGACCCGGATGCCTATCTGGCCCTGCGTTATCCAGATAATGAGACGGGTGAGCTGTGGGGGCAGGAATTGCAGGCCTGGTTGGTGTCGCTGGGCATTGTTTCGGACCGTATCGAATTGCAGTCAGGTTATGATCAGATCGAAGGTGTGGCGCTGGTCGTGATTACGTCGGGCGAAGAGGTTGATGAGTCGTTGTCGGTTATAGACGCTGCAACTAATGAGGTTGATGAAATCGATGCGGCCACAGCTGTGATTGATGTAGATGAAACGATTGTTGCAGATGAGGCAGGACTGGCAGAGGAAACTGCAGTTCAAGATGGTGTGGTTACAGAAGAGCAGGTGGAGTTGAAGCAGGAATGAATCAGAATCGTGTTGCAGCAATTCAGATGGCCTCGGGGCCAAACGTAAATGCCAATTTGTTAGAAGCAAAACGCTTGATCGGACAAGCAGTAGTCGCTGGGGCTGGCATGGTGGTGTTGCCGGAAAACTTCGCCATCATGGGTATGAACGAACAAGAAAAGATCAGTGTGCGTGAGCAGGACGGTGAAGGGCCTATTCAGACATTTCTTGCTCAGCAGGCCAAACAGCATGGCATCTGGGTTGTGGGCGGCACTATCCCGATGGTGGCGACGGTAGCCAATAAAGTGCGCGCCGCCTGTCTGGTCTTCAATGATGCTGGTGAGCGGGTTGTCCGTTATGACAAGGTGCATTTGTTTGATGTCTCTCTTGAGGAGGGCAGTGAAAAATACACTGAGTCAGAAACCATTGAACGTGGTGATGAGGTTGTGGTGATCGACACACCCTTTGGTCGCATGGGTGTGGCGGTTTGTTACGATCTGCGTTTTCCTGAGATGTTTCGCAAGATGCTGGATCAAGACATGGAGTTGCTGGTGTTGCCCGCTGCCTTTACGGCTATTACTGGCAAGGCCCACTGGGAGGTGCTGGTGCGCGCCCGTGCCATAGAAAATCTCTGTTATGTGGTTGCGGCGGCGCAAGGCGGCTATCATGTCAATGGTCGTGAGACTCATGGTGATAGCATGGTGGTGAACCCCTGGGGGCTGGTGATTGACCGCTTGCCACGAGGTTCCGGGGTGGTGACAGCTGACATCAATAGAGAACAGCTGGTCTCGATTCGCCGTAGTCTGCCGGCCATCAGCCATCGTCAAATTTAAATCAATCGTCCGGCACGGAGCCAAGTATGAGTGAATATATTGATATTGCCCGCGATGTGATTCTGCGGCCTGCGGCCATGGCTGAGGCCGAGCTTGAAGGCGTGCTGGGCAAGATCATGGCGCATCGAATTGATTATGCCGACCTCTATTTTGAGACGTCTCGATTTGAGTCCTGGTCGCTGGAAGATGGCATTGTTAAAGATGGTGACTACAGCATTGAGCGTGGTGTGGGTGTACGTGCTGTTAGCGGGGAAAAGACCGGCTTTGCCTATTCCGATGAAATCTTTTTGCCGGCCTTGACCGAGGCAGCCTTGAGTGCCCGCGCGATTGCCAAGAGTGGTCAGCAGGGACAGGTCAAGGCCTGGTCGGGCCAGTCTGGTGGTCGTCAGCTTTATGGTAGTGCTTCGCCCTTTGATAGTCTGAGCGAACAGGAAAAGGTTGCCTTGATGGAGGCCGTTGATGTTGAGGCCCGCGCCCAGGATCCGCGTGTTAAACAGGTGCAGGTGAGTTTGGTGGGTGCCCATAAGGTGGTGTTGGTGGCGGCCAGTGACGGTACTTTTGCGGCTGATGTACGGCCGCTGGTGCGGTTGAGTGTTTCAGTCGTGGTTGAAGATGGTGATCACCGTGAAAAGGGTTCGTCCGGTGGCGGTGCGCGACTTGATTATGGCTTTTTTGCCGAGAAACAGCGTGGTCTGGGGTATGCGCGTGAGGCGGTGCGTCAGGCGCTAGTGAATCTGGAGGCGCAAGCGGCACCTGCCGGCACCATGCAGGTGGTGTTGGGGCCAGGCTGGCCCGGCGTATTGTTGCATGAGGCGGTTGGTCATGGCCTTGAGGGTGATTTCAATCGCAAGGGTACTTCTGCATTCAGTGGTCGAATTGGCGAAAAAGTGGCATCGGAACTGTGCACCATCGTCGATGATGGCACCCTGGAAGGGCGACGTGGTTCTTTGAATATCGATGATGAAGGCACGCCGACTCGTTGTACCACCTTGATCGAAAACGGTGTCTTGAAAGGTTATATACAGGACAAGATGAATGCCCGTCTGATGGGGGGTGAGTCTACCGGTAATGGTCGCCGCGAGTCCTATGCTCATCTGCCTATGCCGCGCATGACCAATACCTATATGTTGCCGGGTCAGCACAATCCGGAAGATATTATTGCCTCGGTTGATAAGGGCCTGTATGCGGTCAACTTTGGTGGCGGTCAGGTGGATATCACCTCGGGCAAGTTTGTCTTTTCCGCCAGTGAGGCCTACATGATTGAGAATGGCAAGGTGACCTGCCCGGTCAAGGGCGCGACCCTGATTGGTAATGGCCCGGATGCCATGACCCGCGTCAGCATGGTGGGTAATGATTTGAAGTTGGATGAAGGTGTTGGCACCTGCGGCAAGGATGGTCAGAGTGTGCCGGTAGGTGTTGGTCAGCCGACCATGCGCATTGATGGTTTGACTGTCGGGGGAACCTCGGCCGAATAATTATTCTTCGGTATTGAGAATCTCTTTTAATAGACGGAACAGGTTGCGGGATGATTTGGGTGGTTTTTGCTGCGCTGCCTCTTTTGTGGCATTGAGCATTAGCTGGCGCAGTTGCTGTCTATCGGCCTGGGGGTTTAGGCCGATGAATTCATTTAGCGCTGGCTGGCCTTCGCTGATGAGGCGATCACGCCACTGTTCAACGGCGTGGAAGCGGGCTGATGACTGTTGACCGCAGAGACGGATGGCATCGAGGGCTTGTTGAATCGGCTCCGGGTCGATATTGCGCATCAGACGGCCGATGTATTGCATCTGGCGACGCAGGGCGCCGTGGCTGTTGAGTCGGCGGGCTTCATTGATGGCGTCGGCGAGTTTGTCTGGTAATGGGATCTTGGCCAGATCCTTGGCGCCCAGTTTAACGATGGCAGAGCCCAGATCCTGTAGCGCGTTGACCTCGCGTTTCAGCTGGGATTTGCTTTTGGGGAGTTCTAAATCTTCGTCGTCATGCATGGCCGCTAAGGTAACGCAGTCGCGAAAAAAAATACAGACTTGAGTGAGTCGGGAGAGCACGATGGCACAGACGCCAGTGATAAAAAATTCGGTCTATAGTCAAGCCCAGCTGGAAGGCTTGGTGGAGCAAATACTGGCCGAGGCCAGCAAGCTTGGTGCTACCTCGTCCGAGGCTGCCGTCAGTATAGAATCAGGTCTGTCAGTCAATGCCCGTATGGGTGAGGTGGAGACCGTCGAACACAACCACGACAAGGGTCTGGGGGTGACGGTCTATTTTGATAAGTGTAAAGGTTCGGCCAGCACCTCGGATTTTGGTGAGGAGGCGATTCGTGACACGGTTGCTGCGGCCTGCCGCATCGCTCGTTATACCGCTGCAGATGAATTTTCTGGCCTGGCCGATGCCGACCTGATGGCCAAGGATGTGCCTGACCTTGATCTGATCCATCCCTGGGATCTATCACCCGAGCGGGCCATTGAACTGGCGATAGAAAGTGAGGCTGCGGCGCGCGGTTTTGACCCGCGCATTGTCAATTCGGATGGCGCCAGTGTCAGCAGTCACCATGCCTTTCGGGTCTATGGTAATAGCCATGGTTTTGTTGGCGCCTTTGGTGGTACCAATCACAGCATGAGTTGCTGCGTGGTAGGGCAGGAAAAGGGCGATGATGAAACTATGCAGCGTGATTACTGGTATACCTCTTCGCGTGATGCCACTGGTCTGGAGGCGCCAGAAATCGTTGGGCACAAGGCCGCTGAACGTACGGTTAAACGCCTGGGTGCGCGGCGCATGAAGACCTGTCAGACACCAGTGATCTTTGCCGCTGAGCAGGCCGGTGGCTTGATCGGTAGTTTTCTTGGTGCTATCCGTGGCGGTGCCCAGTATCGTCGTTCATCGTTCCTGCTCGATAGTGTTGGTGAGCAGGTCTTCCCTGAATTCATGCAGATTGATGAGCGGCCCTTGCTGCTGCGTGGTCAGTACAGTTCGCCGTTTGACCGCGAGGGTGTGGCAACCCGTAATCGTGATTTGATTCAAAATGGTGTGGTGCAGGGTTATATCCTTGATAGCTATGCTGCCCGCCGGCTGAAGTTACAAACCACAGCCAACGCTGGTGGTACGCGCAATGTGTTTGTCTCGCATGGCGATGATGATCTGCATGCGTTGTGCCGCAAGATGGATAAAGGCTTGCTGATAACCGACATGATGGGTCACGGCACCAATATGGTGACCGGTGACTACTCTCGTGGCGCGGCAGGATTTTGGGTTGAGAATGGCGTGATTCAGTATCCAGTGGAAGAGATTACAGTCGCTGGTAACCTGAAACAGATGTTTAAGGATATTGTTGCCATCGGCAATGATGTGGATGAGCGCGGCAATATTCGCACGGGTTCTATCTTGGTGGACAACATGACCGTGGCTGGTGAATAGCTGATCGTTTACGATGGAAAATAATAATTTGAGTGATGTGCTGGTTAAGATCCGCGGCCTGAGCTTTAGTCGCGGCTCGCGCAAAATCTTTGATGGCATTGATCTGGATATCCGCCGCGGCAAGGTCACGGCCATTATGGGGCCTAGCGGCACAGGTAAAACCACGCTGTTGAAGATGATAGGCGGTCAGTTGCGGCCAGATCAGGGAACGGTTGAGGTGGATGGTCTGAATGTCCACAAGCTCAGGCGGTCTGCTTTATTTGAGTTGCGCAAACGCATGGGCATGTTGTTTCAGAGTGGTGCCCTGCTTACCGATATTAGTGTCTTTGATAATGTCTCCTTTCCGGTGCGTGAACATACCAAACTGCCCGAGGCGCTGGTGCGTGACCTGGTGTTGATGAAGCTGGAGGCCGTTGGACTGCGCGGTGCCTGTGACTTGATGCCGAGTGAATTGTCGGGTGGCATGGCGCGCCGCGCCGCGCTGGCGCGAGCCATCGTCTTTGACCCGATGATGATCATGTATGACGAACCCTTTACCGGCCAAGATCCAATCTCCAAGGGGGTGTTGGTGGAATTGATTCACAAACTCAATGATGCCCTGGGATTGACCAGCGTGATTGTCTCCCATGACGTCGCCGAGACAGCGGCCATCGCTGACTATATCTATGTCTTATCCGGCGGCAAGGTGGTGGGCGAGGGTACGCCGGAACAGCTGGCGCACTCTGATTCAGCCTGGGTGCAACAGTTTATGAATGCTGAGCCTGATGGGCCGGTACCGTTTCATTATCCGGCCAAGGATTATGTCGAAGACCTGATGAGTGGGGGGCAAAACTGATGTTGTGGTTACGTCAGTTGGGCCGTTCCGGGCTGAGTTTCTTTGAGCGTCTGGGTCGCGGCCACTTGTTCTTTGTGTCTATCCTGAGCGGTCTGCCCAGTTTGATCCCGCGCGGCCATTTGCTGATGCAGCAGTTGTTTTCTGTTGGTGTTTTGTCTCTCTTGATCATCCTGGTCTCAGGGTTGTTTGTCGGTATGGTGTTAGGCCTGCAGGGCTACAACACGTTGGTGGACTTTGGTGCCGAGGACTCACTCGGGGTGATGGTGGCATTGTCATTGGTGCGCGAGCTGGGGCCGGTCGTTACCGCGCTGTTGTTTGCCGGTCGGGCTGGTTCGGCGCTGACTGCCGAGATTGGCTTGATGAAGGCCACCGAGCAATTGTCTGGCATGGAGATGATGGCGGTAGATCCCATCAAGCGGGTGATCGTGCCGCGATTTGTCGCCGGGATGCTGTCCATGCCCCTGTTGGCGGCCATCTTTAGTGCCATTGGTGTGATGGGGGGTTTTCTTGTTGGTGTTGGTCTGCTGGGTGTTGATGATGGTGCCTTCTGGTCCCAGATTCAGAATAGGGTCGATTTTTACGATGATATTGTTAATGGAGTCATCAAAAGCATGGTCTTCGGTGTCGTGGTGACCTGGATTGCCTTGTTTGAAGGTTATGATGCGGTGCCGACCTCGGAAGGGGTTAGTCGGGCGACGACGCGGACCGTGGTGCATGCCTCGTTGGCGGTGCTGGGGCTGGATTTTGTCTTGACGGCATTGATGTTCGATTAAGGAAACTGCATATGTTTCAGAATAAAAATATAGAGATTCTTGTTGGCCTTTTTGTTGCGGCCGGACTGGGTGCCTTGTTCGTGTTGGCGCTAAAGGTCAGCAATCTGAGCACCTTTAATGATGAGGGTAGTTATCCTCTGGTTGCGCGTTTTGACAATATTGGTGGTTTGAAGGTGCGGGCACCGGTGACCATGGCTGGGGTGCGTATCGGCAAGGTTGACGCGATCGGTTTTGATGATGAGACCTTTGAGGCCGTAGTGACCTTGAATATCAGTGAACAATATCAGCGTTTGCCGAAGGATAGTGGCGCCAGTATTTTTACCTCTGGTCTGTTGGGTGAACAGTATGTTGCGCTTGAGGCGGGGGGGGATATGGAGAACTTGCAGGCCAATGATGAATTTATGGTGACCCAATCGGCGCTGGTGCTGGAGGAGTTGATTGGTCAGTTTCTATTCAAGACGGCCGAAGGGGGTTCCAGCGAGTGAGGCAGTGGTTTGCATTAGTCGTCCTTGGTTTGGCCTTGCCTGCGGCTGCCGAGACGCTCGATCTGGAGCAGGCGATAGAGCGCGCGCTTAATGCTGATCCTCGTATTGAGGAAAGACAGCACTTTGTTGCGGCGGCTCGTGGCCTGCAAGAAGAGGTGGAAGGGCATGGCGGCTGGTTTGTCGAGAGTAATACCTATCTTGCCATCGCCCCAAAGACTGAGGGCAGCATTTTCAAGAGTGGTACCTGTGTTGTTGCTTCGTGTGACTTGCGCGACGACCGCTATGAACTGAATGGCTTGTCGCCCTGGTTAAAGGTGGAGATGGCGTTGATCAAACCGCTTTACACCTTTGGCAAACTGGAAAGTTACTCTGATGCTGCTGCGGCCAATGTTCGGGTCAAAGATGGTGACGTGCAATTGCAGCGCAACGCCACCGTGCTGGATGTGAAGAAGGCCTATTACGGATACCTGGCGGCACGTGACGGCCGTTTGTTGCTGGAAGATGTGGCTAAGCGGGTTCAGAGTGCTATCGATTTGGTGCAGGGCTGGCTAGATGAGGGTGAGGGTGATGTAAAGCAGTCGGATCTTTATGCCTTGCAGTCGGGTTATGCCTTGGTGGCAAAATACAAGGCTCAGGCCGAGGCCTTGGAGAAGGTGGCGCTGGCTGGCTTGAAGGTGCTGACTGGTGTGTCCCTAAGCGATAGTCTGGCTGTGGCGGACAAGAAACTGAGACCAGTGCCATTGCCAATATTGGGGCTTGATGAGTTAACGCAGCAGGCCATGGAGCAGCGGCCTGAGATGGGACAGTTGCAGGCCGGCCTACAGGCAAGGCGTTCGTTGGTGGCGGCAAATAAATCAAGCTCCAGGCCAGAGTTGTATGCCGGTGTTGCCGGTATCCTCTCTTATGCATGGGAGCGTGAGCGGCTTGAGAATCCCTATATCTACGACCCGTTTAATGAGCTTGGTGTGACACCAGTGATTGGCCTGCGTTGGAATTGGCAGCCGGGCGTGACTGATGGCAAAACCAGTGTCGCTGAGGCTGAGTTGAATGCCTTGATTGCCAAGTCCAGCTTTGCTCAAAAGGGTATCCCGTTTCAGGTGGTCGAACAGTATTATCAGGTGCAGGGTTATTACGAGGCGGTGCAGCAGCTGGAACAGGCCGGCCGCTCGGCGCGGCGCTGGATGATAAGCAGTTATACCGATTTTGAGGCGGGCCTGGAAAAGGCTGAAAAAATCATGACGGCGATGCAGGCCTATGCACTGGCAATGACTGATTATGTTCAGACTACCTTTGAATACAATATGCATGTGGCCCGTTTGGACGATGTGACAGGAGTGAGCCAATGAAACGAATAGCTGTTATCTGTGTGATGTTGTTGGGCTTGGTGTCGACGTCTGTGTTTGCAGCCATAGGGCCACAGCAGTTGGTGGAGCAGACCTCGCAGACCATGCTGGAAAAGTTGAAGCAGGAAAAAGATCTGATCAAGGCTGAGCCAGGTCGTATCTATGATTTGGTCGACGAGATTGTCGTGCCGCATTTTGATTTCGAATATATGTCGCAGATGGTGTTGGCCAAACATTGGCGTCGGGCGTCGGCAGCGCAGCGTCAGGCCTTTACCTTGGAGTTCAGGCAGTTGCTGGTGCGTACCTATGCCACTTCGCTGAAAGAATATGCCGACCAGGTTTTGACCTATCTGCCTTTCCGTGAGGGCCGTAAAGCAGATCAGGCCATGGTGCGCACCGAGGTTGAGCAGGCCGGTGGCTTCCCTATTCCGATTGATTATCGTCTGCATCAGAATAGCAATGATTGGAAGGTGTTTGATGTGGTCATCGACGGCGTTAGTTTGGTAACCAATTACCGCAGCAGTTTTTCCAAGGAGATTCGTGACGGCGGTCTGGATGGTCTGATCAAGACTCTGGCCAAGCGTAACCTGGAGGTTCGAGGCGAGTGATTCAGGCTGAGCTGCAGTGTCAGTCAGCCGGGCGTTACCGTCTGGTTGGTGAGTTGAGTTTTGAGACGGTGCCTGGCCTGATGAGCGCTGGCGAGCAGCTGTTTCAGGCGGCTGGTGAGGTTTTGCTTGATCTGAGTCAGCTAGAGCGTAGCGATAGCGCTGGTCTGGCATTGCTGGTGAATTGGCTGGGTCAGGCCCGGCAGCGGGAGTGTCAGCTTCGTTTTCAGCAGATTCCTGAGCAGTTGTTGCGGTTGGCGCGCGTCAGCGCAGTCGATCAGTTGTTGTCCGAGTAGCTTATTGCGCTCGTCTTCTTTTCTCCTCTTAAAAAAAGCTGCTAAAAAAGGTATCCTACGCGGTTATTGTTTTTGGTAATGAATTACCGAAGGATTAGGCGTCTAGATGCAAGCAGAACAGATTCAACAAATGATTGAGGCAGGCCTGCCAGGTTGTCAGGCGCAGGTGCTTGGCGATGATGGTCAGCATTTTGATGCCATCGTGGTCTCAGATGCCTTTGAAGGTAAGGCCATGCTGCAACAGCATCGTCTGGTTTATGCCACCCTGGGCGGCAAAGTCGAGGATGGTTCTATTCACGCTTTGGCATTAAAAACATTTACCCCTGATGCTTGGGCTAAGGCGCAATAACAATGGATAAATTAATTATCACCGGTGGTGGTCCGCTCAATGGTGAGGTGCGGATCTCCGGCGCCAAAAATGCCGCGCTGCCAATTCTGGCGGCGACGCTGCTGGCCAGCGAACCGGTGACTGTGCGCAATGTGCCACATTTGCATGATGTCACCACCACTCTGGCCTTGTTGGGCCGGCTTGGGGTTGAGCTGGTCGTTGACGAGAAGCTTAATGTCGAGATCAATCCCACTACGATCAACAATTTTGTTGCCCCGTATGAATTGGTCAAGACCATGCGCGCCTCGATTCTTGTGCTGGGTCCGCTGCTGGCGCGTTACGGCAAGGCGGATGTTTCCCTGCCGGGTGGCTGTGCCATTGGTTCGCGGCCGGTCAATCTGCATATCCAGGGGCTGCGTGCCATGGGGGCGGATATTGAGGTCGAAGCTGGTTATATACGTGCTCGTGCTGATCGCCTCAAGGGTGCACGACTGTTTATGGATGTGGTTACCGTTACCGGTACCGAGAATCTGCTGATGGCGGCGACCCTGGCTGAAGGCACCTCTGTGCTGGAAAATGCGGCGCGTGAGCCTGAAGTGGTGGATCTGGCCAATTTCCTCAATAGCATGGGTGCCAAGATCACGGGGCATGGCACTGACACTATTACGGTTGAAGGTGTCGAGAAGCTTGGTGCGACGGATTACAGCATCCTGCCGGATCGGATCGAAACCGGCACCTATCTCATTGGTGCCGCCGTCAGTGGTGGCCGGATTAAGGTTAAAGATACCCGGCCTGAACTGCTTGACGCGGTGCTGAGCAAATTGCAGGAAGCGGGTGCGAAAATCACCTGTGGTGATGACTGGATTGAGTTGGATATGGAAGGTCGTCGCCCCAAGGCGGTGGATATTCATACTGCGCCTTATCCAGCGTTTCCTACCGATATGCAGGCTCAGTTCACTTTGTTGAATTCAGTGGCCGAGGGCACCGGTTCGATTACCGAGAATGTATTTGAGAACCGCTTTATGCATGTGCAGGAATTAGTGCGCATGGGGGCTAATATCAAGGTCGAAGGCAATACTGCCATTGTCACCGGGGTGGAAAAACTGCAGGGCGTGCCGGTGATGGCGACTGACCTGCGTGCCTCAGCCAGCCTGGTGTTGGCGGGTCTGGTGGCAACGGGTGAGACGGTGGTGGACAGGATCTACCACATTGATCGCGGTTATGAATGTATTGAAGAAAAATTACAGATATTGGGTGCGAAGATTCGCCGCACACCTGGCTGATTGAAGGATATAAAGCGTGACAAACACTTTAACCATTGCAGTTTCCAAGGGGCGTATTTTTAAGGATGCGCTGCCACTGCTGGCCGGGGCCGGGATTGTGCCTATTGATGATCCGGAAACCAGTCGAAAACTGATTCTCGACACCTCTCGTGATGATGTGAAGCTGGTGTTGATTCGAGCCTCGGATGTGCCTACCTATGTCGATTATGGCGCTGCTGATATCGGTATTGCCGGCAAAGACGTGCTGATGGAGTACGAGGGCGATGGTCTCTATGAATTGCTGGATCTGAAGATTGCCTGCTGCAAGTTGATGGTGGCTGGCCCGGAAGGTTCGAATACTGATTCTGCCCGACTGCGCATTGCCACCAAGTATGTTCACTCGGCCAAGCGTTATTTTGCCGATCAGGGTAAGCAGGCCGAGTTAATCAAGCTTTACGGTTCGATGGAGCTTGCACCGTTGGTGGGCTTGGCGGATCACATCGTCGATGTGGTCGATACCGGCAACACCCTGCGCGCCAATGGTCTGGTGCCGCTGGAACATATTGCAGACATTAGTTCACGCCTGATTGTGAACAAGGCATCAATGAAGATGAAGCATGCTGCAGTGAAGCTGTTTATCGATAATGTTGCCCAGGCTGTGGCGCAGCGTAATCCAGAGTAATATCCCTGAATAATTAAGAACAACGCGATTTGGAGTAAGCCCATGACTTCCCTAGCAGTTAAACGACTCAATACTCAGGATGAAAACTTCTGGTCGGAAATGGACCAGTTGCTGGCCTGGGATAGTGTCTCTGATGATCAGGTTTCGGGCGCGGTAAAAGAGATTCTGA
Organism: uncultured Gammaproteobacteria bacterium; assembly: GCA_965602225.1. Classification (GTDB taxonomy): domain Bacteria; phylum Pseudomonadota; class Gammaproteobacteria; order Tenderiales; family Tenderiaceae; genus Tenderia. Next base: position 12,903 of record CBFCYE010000011.1, read on the forward strand.
CCAATGTCCGTCGTCGCGGCGACGAGGCGGTGGTGGAATATACCAATAAGTATGATCGCATGTCGGTTGAGTCAATGACGGCTCTGGAAATCTCCCAGGAAAGTATGCAAGAGGCCTTGCTGCGCATCCCGGAGAATGAGCGCAAGGCGCTGGAATTTTCCACCCAACGGCTGTTTGCCTATCACGAACATCAACGCGCCGAGTCATGGTCTTATACCGAGGCCGATGGCACCATGCTGGGGCAGAAGGTCACGGCGTTGGACAGGGTTGGTCTGTATGTGCCAGGTGGCAAGGCCAGTTACCCGTCATCGGTGTTGATGAATGCGGTGCCTGCCAAGGTGGCCGGTGTCAGGGAAATTATCATGGTGGTACCAACGCCGGATGGTGAGTTGAATGACATGGTGTTGGCTGCGGCGGCTATTGTTGGTGTTGATCGTGCCTTTGCTGTCGGTGGTGCTCAGGCGGTGGCTGCGCTGGCCTATGGTACTGAGACGATACCGCAGGTGGATAAGATCGTCGGTCCGGGCAATATCTATGTTGCCACTGCCAAGGGTATGGTGTTTGGTACTGTTGGTATCGATATGATTGCGGGGCCATCTGAGATTCTGGTGGTCTGTGATGGTGAGACCAATCCTGATTGGGTGGCGATGGATCTGTTTTCCCAGGCCGAGCATGACGAAGATGCGCAGTCGATTCTGGTTTCGCCCGATGCCGAGTTTCTCGACAAGGTTCAGGCCAGCATCGACAAGCTGCTGCCAGAAATGGAGCGTAGCGAGTTGATTCGTAAGTCACTCAGTGCCCGAGGGGCCTTGATTCACTGCCAGGACCTGGATGAGGCGGCCAAGGTGATTAATTATGTCGCGCCAGAGCATCTGGAGCTGTCGGTGGAAGACCCTGACGAATTGCTGGAAAATATCCGCCATGCCGGGGCTGTGTTCATGGGACGCTATACCGCTGAGGCGGTAGGTGATTACTGTGCGGGTCCTAATCACGTTCTGCCGACCTCGCGTACTGCCCGTTTTTCTTCACCTCTAGGTGTCTATGATTTCCAGAAACGTTCTAGTCTGATTATGTGTTCTGAAGCAGGTGCAACCTTTCTGGGTGGTTATGCCTCGATCTTGGCGCGAGGCGAAGGTTTGACGGCTCATGCCCGTTCTGCGGAGTATCGGATTAAGAAAGTTTAAGAAAGGCTGTGTCTGTTTTTAAGTTTTTGCTAAAATGGCCCGATAAGACTTGAGGCTCAATAACATGGCAGCGATGATCGTGGACAGAAAAGACGAAAAAATTATTCACCTGATTAGACCCGATGTGCAGACGATGCAGGCCAGTCATGTGTCGCCAAGTCGGGGGATGATCAAACTGGACGCCAGGGAAAATCCTTATACCTGGCCGGCCTATCTGCGTGGTGAGTGGTTGGAGGAGATGCAGGGCGTGGCCATGAACCGCTACCCTGATCCTGAATCGACTGATCTTAAGGCGCGTCTGCGCCAGGTGTTTAATATCCCCCATGGCATGGAGTTGATGCTGGGTAATGGCTCAGATGAGCTGATCCAGATCATCAGTCTGGCTATGCGTGGTGCTGGCCGCAAGGTGCTTGCTGCTGTGCCAACCTTTTCCCGCTTTAAGATGATTAGTGGCTATGCCGGGATGGAGTTTGTCGGCGTGCCGTTGGATGAGAAAGATTTTAGTCTTGATATGGCTGCGATGTTGGCGGCAATCGAACAGCATCAACCTGCCGTAACCTATCTTGCATCACCTAATAATCCTACCGGCAATAGCTATTCTCAGGATGAGATTGGCCAATTGTTGGATTCAACGCACGGCCTGGTTGTGGTGGATGAGTCATATTTTGGTTTTTCCGGCGAGAGCATGATGGCTCAGTTAGAGCGGCATGACAATTTGTTGGTCATGCGTTCTCTGTCGAAGATGGGCCTGGCGGGTTTGCGCCTGGGTTATCTGGTGGGCAGTCCGCGCTGGATAAAGCAGATTGATAATCTGCGCCTTCCCTACAATATCAATGTCTTGACCCAGTTTACGGCTGAGTTTGCGCTGAACTACTACGATGTCTTTGAGGAGCAGGTTGAGCAGATTCGTCGCGATCGCATCTGGGTTGCAGAAAGTATTAGCCGTATCAAAGGGGTCGAAGTATTCCCTAGTGAGACCAACTTTATTTTATTTCGTGTCGCGCCAGGGCGTGGTAATGAGATCGATGCAGCCCTTAAACAAAAAGGGATTTTGCTCAGGAATCTGGGTGACGATAGCCCACTACTGCGTGATTGTCTGCGTGTGACCATTGGCAAGCCAAGTGAGAATGTTGCCTTTATCTCAGCATTGACCTCATCAGTTTAGGTTTGTCTCTTCAAACCAAGTCGTTTTACTAGTATCCTAAGCGTCCGAATTTGATGGGGCGGAGCCTCGTTGTGGAGAAAGTTGATGGCTGAGCGTATTGCCTCAGTGGCGCGTGACACTTTAGAGACTCAAATCCAGGTGACTGTAAATCTGGATGGTGAGGGTAAAGCTAGCTTTGATACAGGTGTGCCGTTTCTTGAGCACATGCTGGATCAGATTGCCCGTCACGGTATGATTGACCTGGATGTTAAGTCGAAAGGCGATTTGCACATCGATGCACACCACAGTGTTGAAGATATTGGGATCGCTCTAGGTCAGGCTTTTGCCCAGGCTGTAGGCGACAAAAAAGGTATTACTCGTTACGGTCATGCCTATGTGCCTTTAGATGAGGCCTTGTCTCGCGTGGTTCTGGATTTTTCTGGTCGCCCAGGGCTGGAGTTTCATGTCGATTTTCCTCGCGCCAGTATTGGTGGTTTTGAAACCGATCTGTTCTACGAGTTTTTCCAGGGTTTCGTCAATCATGCCCAAGTAAGCCTGCACGTCGATTGTTTGCGTGGTCGCAATTCGCACCACATTGCTGAGACGGTGTTTAAGGCCTTTGGTCGTGCTTTGCGTATGGCGTTGACCGCTGACCCACGTATGCAGGGTGTCATCCCTTCAACCAAGGGGACGTTGTAAGACGTTCCAGAACAACGCCTTTAACTGAAATACATCATGTCTACTATCGCTGTAATTGATTATGGGATGGGTAACCTGCGTTCTGTGGCCAAGGCCCTGGAGCATGTTTCTGCCCCCGACGTATCTGTATTGGTGACAGCCGAGGCGGATAAAATATTGTCCGCTGACCGAGTGCTGTTTCCAGGTGTAGGTGCCTTGCGTGATTGTATGGCCGAGCTAAAGCGTCTGCAGTTGGATCAGGTGATTAAGGATGTGGCTGCCTCGGGCAAGCCGCTGCTGGGGATTTGTCTTGGTATGCAGGCGCTGCTCGATTCCAGTGAGGAAAATGCTGGCACCCAAGGTCTGGGGATCATCCCTGGGCAGGCGCTACATTTTTCAGCTGGTCAGATCGATGCCCTCAATGGTGAACCGCTCAAGGTGCCGCACATGGGGTGGAATCAGGTCTGTCAGGCAGGTTCGCATCCGTTGTGGCGTGATATCCCCCAGGATAGCCGTTTTTATTTTGTGCATAGCTACTATGCTAAGCCTGTGAATCAGGCAAACAGTGCTGCGACCACTCATTATGGTCAGGACTTTGCTTCGGCTTTGGTGGCTGATAATGTCTTTGCGGTGCAGTTTCATCCGGAGAAGAGTCAACAGGCCGGTTTGACCCTGTTGCGTAATTTTGCTGAGTGGAATGGAATTCTCTAATAATTTTAGTGGTACGTTTGGAGCGCTATCATGCTGTTAATACCTGCAATTGATCTGAAACAGGGCAAGTGTGTCCGTCTGCGCCAGGGGCGCATGGAAGACGACACGGTCTTTTCCGATGACCCTGTTGCTGTGGCGGCACGCTGGGTTGAGGCTGGCGCCAAGCGCCTGCATCTGGTCGATCTTGATGGCGCCTTTGCCGGCAAACCGGTCAATGCAGGTGTGGTTGGTGAGATTGCCAAAGCCTTTCCTGAGCTACCGATTCAGATAGGTGGTGGTATCCGTGACGAAGAGACCATTGATACTTATCTGGCGGCGGGTGTTCAATATGTAATTATTGGCACCAAGGCCGTCAATGCACCGCATTTTGTTGGTGACGTCTGCGCCGAGTTTCCGGGCCACATCATTGTTGGTCTGGATGCCAAAGATGGCAAAGTGGCGACTGATGGTTGGTCCAAACTGTCCGGTCATGATGTCATCGATATGGCTAAACACTTTGAGCGTGATGGTGTCGAAGCAATTATTTATACGGATATCAGTCGTGACGGCATGATGCAGGGTGTCAATGTTGAGGCAACTCAAAAGCTGGCTCAGTCCATTAATATTCCGGTGATCGCCTCAGGTGGCGTGACCAATATGGATGACCTTACCGCACTACAGGCGGTGCAGGGTGATGGCATTATGGGTACGATTTTAGGTCGTTCTATCTATGAAGGGACCATTGATCTGGCCGAGGCCATTCGACTGGTGGACGGCAAGTAATGGCTCTGGCTAAACGCATTATCCCTTGTTTGGATGTCGATGCCGGTCGCGTCGTCAAAGGCGTGCAGTTTGTAGGTATCCGTGATGCCGGTGATCCGGTCGAAGTAGCCAAACGCTATAACGAGGAAGGCGCCGATGAACTGGTGTTTCTCGACATTACGGCCAGCCACGAACAGCGTGACACCATGGTGCATGTGGTTGAAGAGGTGGCATCGCAAGTCTTTATCCCTTTGACTGTTGGCGGTGGTATTCGCGAGAAGGCCGACATTCGCCGCATGCTTAACGCCGGTGCCGATAAGGTGGGAATTAACACGGCGGCGGTGACCAATCCTGAATTTGTTCGCGAGGCTGCGGAATCGTTTGGTTCGCAATGTATCGTTGTTGCTATCGATGCCAAGCGCGTCTCCGAGTCGCCACTGAAATGGGAGATCTTTACCCATGGTGGTCGTAAGCCGACTGGGCTTGATGCCATCGAGTGGGCCAAAAAGATGGTCGACTACGGTGCTGGCGAAATTCTGCTGACCAGTATGGATAGAGATGGTACCCGCGATGGTTTCGATCTGGATTTGACTCGCGCGGTCAGTGAGGCGGTATCGGTGCCGGTGATTGCTTCGGGCGGTGTTGGTAATCTTGAACATCTGGCTGATGGTGTGCAGCAGGGCAAGGCCGATGCAGTGTTGGCTGCGAGCATTTTTCATTTTGGCGAATACACGGTTGGCCAAGCCAAGCAGTGTATGGCTGATCGCGGTATCGAGGTGCGTCTGTGAGTCAGGCCTGGTTGGATGAGATCAAGTGGACTGATGACGGCCTGGTGCCGGCCATCGCACAGGATGCCAAAACTGGCAAGGTGATGATGTTTGCCTGGATGAACCGTGATTCATTGGCTGAGACGGTTGCCACGGGTTTTGCAGTCTACTGGTCACGTTCACGACAGAAACTATGGCGTAAGGGTGAAGCCTCTGGCCACCAACAAATGGTGAAAAACATTAATCTTGATTGTGATGCTGATGTGATCCTGATGGAGATTGAACAACAGGGTGGCATTGCCTGTCACACGGGACGTGAAAGCTGTTTTTATCGTCGTTTCCAGGATGGTGTTTGGGAGACGGTGGCGCCAGTGCTGAAAGACCCGGCTGAAATTTATGCCAACAGCAAATAGGATGTGGTGATGGAATCTGCTGATGTGCTGAACAAACTGGCTGAGGTGCTGGAGGCGCGCAAGGGCGCCGAGGCTGATTCGTCTTATGTTGCCGGTCTCTATGCCAAGGGTCTGGATGCGATCCTGAAAAAGATTGGCGAAGAAGCAACCGAGACGGTTATGGCAGCCAAAGATGGTGATAATGAAAAAATTGTCTATGAGGTTGCTGATTTGTGGTTTCATACGCTGGTGCTGTTGGCGCAGCAGGGCTTGTCGCCTGATGATGTCTTGAATGAGTTGGCGCGTCGGTTTGGTCTTTCTGGTATTGAAGAAAAGGCAGCGCGCGGCCAGAATAAATAGTTTCCGCTTTTGATGACTTTGGAGAATAGCGATGGGTTTTGGTGGTATTAGTATTTGGCAGTTGTTGATTGTGTTGGTGATCGTGATATTGCTGTTTGGCAGCAAGAAGCTGCGTGGTCTGGGAACTGACCTGGGTGGAGCCTTAAAAGGTTTTCGTGGTGCCATGCAGGAAGGCGAGAAAGGCGAAGGCAAACCTGAAGATCAGACCAAGCTGGATAGCGCCAATGCCAATGAAGAGCGTGTTATCGACAGTGAGGCGAGCAAACAGGAAGAGAAGAAGGTTTAGCCTTTTTCTAGCCTGACCCCTCATGTTTGATATAGGTTTCTTGGAAATTATGGTGATCGGCGTGGTGGCCTTGTTGGTGGTCGGTCCGAACGAGCTTCCTGGTTTGATTCGAAATGTTGGTCGGGGTTTGGGCAAGCTGCGCGGTTTTCTCAGCTCGGTTAAGTCTGATCTTGATTTTGAGATTGATAAGGCCAATGAAATTAAACAGATGGTGGAGAAAGAGTCTGAGATTGCTCGTCTCCATGAAATTATTGAGCGGAATGCCGCAACCGTGCCCGTTCAGGGTAGGCCGGCTGATGAGCCCAGTGGAATTGAAACGTTAGATGAATCCAAGCAAGCCGAGGCCGACCAAGAGCCGGCGCAGCCGCTCAGTGATCGGCGACAGACTTAATACCCGTTCCACCAAGACGCAGGAGCAGCAGCCGGGGCTAATTGGTCATCTGGTGGAGTTGCGCACGCGCCTGCTGCGCATCGTTATTTCAATATGTATTATATTTTTACCGCTGGCATTTTTTGCCAACGATCTTTATGCCATTCTGGCTACGCCGTTGCTGGCGACTATGCCAGAGGGCACCAGCATGATTGCCACCGAGGTGGCCTCACCCTTTTTGACGCCGTTTAAATTCGCCTTGGTGTTGTCGGTGTTTTTGGGTATGCCGGTGATTCTCTACCATTTCTGGACCTTTATCGCGCCGGGTCTTTATGGGCATGAGCGCAAGATGATGATGCCGTTACTGGCGGGTAGTGTGATGCTGTTTTATAGCGGCGTGCTATTTGCCTACTATGCCGTTTTCCCCTTGGTATTTGCATTTCTCTCCAGTGTTGCGCCCGAGGGTGTGGCGGTGATGACGGATATCAGCAGTTATCTGGATTTTGTGCTTAAACTGTTTTTTGCCTTTGGTATGGCCTTCGAGATACCGATAGTCACTATCGTGTTGGTGTGGGCTGGGGCGGCAACGCCGGATCAGTTAGTGTCTAAGCGGCCCTACGTGGTTGTGACAGCCTTTGTCTTGGGGATGTTGTTAACCCCTCCAGATATAATTTCACAGACGCTACTGGCGGTGCCGATGTGGTTGCTGTTTGAGATTGGTGTGTTGATATCGCGTATGGTTGTCAAAAACAAGGCTGAGCGCGAGGCAGTAGAGCCGGAGGCGAGCGAGTAGGGCAGGAATTATTGCTGTTGCGGCGCCGGTTGTGGCCGCTCACCGATGACGGTCTTGATTTGCAGTTGTTGTTTGTGACGAAAAACATCGAGTGTCAGCACTGTTCCGGGTGGGTTGTTGGCGATGGCGTCCATAAGTGAGTGGCTGCCGGTGATGGTATTGCCGTTGACCAGGGTGATGATGTCACCTAGCTTCAGGCCGGCAACAGCAGCTGGGCCATCTTGTTGAACACCTGCAACCAGCGCTCCCCCAACCTCGCTAAGCCCAAAAGATTCGGCCAGTGTTGGGTTGAGGTCCTGAACCTCAACACCAAGCCAACCACGCAGGGCGCGACCGTGCTCAATAATCTGTTTCATTACGCCTTTGACCAAGCTGACAGGGATAGCAAAGCCTATGCCCTGGGATCCACCTGAGCGAGAAAAGATGGCAGTGTTTATGCCTATTAGCTGGCCGAGGCTGTTGACCAGTGCGCCGCCAGAGTTGCCTGGGTTGATAGCGGCGTCTGTTTGAATAAAGTTTTCAAAGGTGCTGAGACCAAGGCGTGAACGGCCAGTGGCGCTGATAATGCCGCTGGTGACAGTTTGGCCGACGCCAAAAGGGTTGCCGATGGCGAGAACGACATCCCCGACGCGCAGAGTTTCTGATTGACCAAAGACAATCGCTGGGGCATCGTTGAGATCGACTTTTAGTACGGCGAGGTCGCTTTCTGGGTCTGTGCCGACGATTGCCGCTGCGATTGAGCGGCCGTCGTGCAAGGCGACTTCGATTTCATCGGCACCACTGATTACATGATTGTTGGTTAATATAAAGCCCTGATTGTTGACGATGACACCAGAGCCGAGGCTGTTTTCAAGACGTTTTTGGGGTTCGGGTAGTTTGTCGCCAAAGAAGCGGCGAAAGAATGGGTCGTCAAAAAGAGGGTTGCTGCGCTGGGTGACCAGTTTGCGGGTGTAGACGTTGACCACGGCGGGAGCGGCGGTATCTACCGCATCAGCATAGGAGGCCATGGCGGTAACGGCTGCGCGTTGCGATGATGGTGCTTCGACAAACTCAACGCTTGGTCTGCCTTCGAATGTTTCAGGCTTGAAGAGTAGTAATAAAACAAAGGCGAAGGCTAACCCTGCGGTGATTGCTTCTGTGGCAAAAGAGATCAGGGTACGTAGGCGCATTGTTTGGGTGTTCTTGGGTTGATAGGTGGATCCAATCTTAACTTAAAGTATGGGGTATGTGGATGGTTCTGTTAAATGAGTTGGTGGCGTACTGTGATGAGTTGCTGGATGTGGCTAGGTTTCATGATTACGCTCCAAATGGTCTGCAGGTGGAGGGTGTGGCCGAGGTGAGAAAGATTGTCACAGGTGTCACGGCTTGCCAGGCATTAATAGATGCGGCTGTTGAGGCGGATGCGGATGTGTTGTTGGTGCATCATGGTTTTTTCTGGAAGGGCGAGTCTGAGTGTATTACTGGAATTAAGCGGCGCAGAATTGCAAAGTTAATTGAAAGTAATGTCAGTCTGATTGGCTATCACCTGCCGTTGGATGCTCATCCTGAGGTCGGCAATAATGCCCAGCTGGCAAAGCAGTTGGGCTTGGAGATTGAAGGCAGCTTTGGGCGGAATGATATAGGGATGTATGGTCGCCTACCACAAAAAATGAAAGCGGATGAGTTGACGGATTTGCTTGGCAAAGTGCTTGCGCGGCAACCCTTGTTTTTGCAAGGCGAACATGATGTGATTGAGCGTATAGCTTGGTGTACTGGGGCTGCGCAGAGTTATATTAGTGCGGCTCAGTCGCTAGGGGTGCAAGCTTTTATTAGTGGTGAGGTGTCTGAGCAGACAACGCATTTGGTCAGGGAAACTGGTGTGCATTATTTTGCTGCGGGACATCATGCAACTGAGCGTTATGGGGTGCAGGCCTTGGGTGATGCGTTGAAAAAGAAATTTCTAATAGAGCATGAATTTATAGATATAGGTAACCCTGTATAAAATTTGCTCGACTATCGTGGAGCCGGTAGTCTCTGGAACTCAAAAGATAATGTTTTGTTGGTTGGATTTGTTTGGCTTAGGTGTTTATTTTTTGTTTTTCAAGAGTGGTTAAAAGTTGACTGTTTAACATTGACATAAGGTTTGAAAGTGTTCTACGATGCACGAATCTTGGGGGAATAGCATTAAATAAACCCGGGTAGTTTTTGAGGATAATAATAATAAACGCCCAAAAATAAGCAAAGATAGCGCGTAGCGCCTGATTGCGGAAAAAAAGTATTGTTCTGTGGTACGCTGTGATTCGAAGAAGAAATTGTAGTTAAAAAAATAATTAATGTAAGTGTAAGTTAGCTTTCCAAAAGTTAATTGGGGATTGTCAATCAAAGTATTTAATTAACCGTTTTAAGCAGAGTGGTGCGTCCGTTTGTGGCGTGTGTTCGCTTGAGGGTTTGCTTTAATTGTTTCTCTTACTTGTTTAAAGCCTAATGGGATCTACAACAGATCGAGGACTGAGATGTTTGTGAGTAATAAATTTCTCTCTAAAAGACGCGGTAATAGCGTTGGTCAGGGTAAGGTCAGTCAAGGTTTGGCTGTGTTATTTTCGCTGTTGGCAAGCGTGTTCATTGTTGCGGCTGCTCAGGCAGAAGTTCCAAACGCCAAGCCACCCAAAGGTACGCATAGCGGTGAAGATGTGCCGCAGCCAATTGAGTTTCCGCACGACATTCATGCTGATGTGAACGGCATAAACTGCATGTATTGTCATACCTATGCTCGTCGCAGCAAGGTTGCAGGGATTCCTCCAACTAGCAAATGCATGGGTTGTCATTCAATTGTCGCAACCGACAAGCCGCGTATTAAGCAGTTGACTGAATACTGGGAAAACAATGAGCCGCCACAGTGGAATAAGGTTCATGACGTGCCAGATTTCGTACACTTTACTCATGAGAAGCATCTGCAGCGTTTTGTCTTCAAAAATGAAGGCATGGATGTAGATAATGTTTCAGAGGTGTGTGCATTCTGCCATGGTGATGTAAAGAAAATGACTGTGGCGAAAAAAGTAAAACCATTAAATATGGGGTTCTGTGTGCGTTGTCACGAGCAGAACGGTGGTCCTTCCGATTGCTGGAAGTGTCATAAGTAAATGGGTGGGCTGAGATTCTGTGTCTGGCCGTCAATTTTTCAACTAATAACGGATGATTTGTTATGAGTGGTAGCGATATCAACCGCAGAGACTTTTTAAAGTTTATGGGTCTCGGTGGCGTTGGTGCGGCAACCCTGAGTGGTTGCGATATGCCGACGACCATTACTCTCGAAGAGGGTAAAGAAAAGGTGGTCGCCTATCTGGCACCGGAAGAGTATGCGATTCCTGGTATAGGGGTGACATTTGCCTCTACTTGCCAGCAGTGTCCTTCAGGCTGTGGTGTTCATGGGCGTGTTCGTGAAGGCCGTGTTCTCAAGCTTGAGGGTAATCCCGAAGCTATGAACGGCAAGGGTCTGTGTCAAATGGGCCAAGCAAGCTTACAAGGTCATTACAATCCAGATCGAATCACCCAGCCCATGGCTCGTAAAGGTGGTGCGCTGGTTCCTGTTAGTTGGGATGACGCCTGGAAGTTGATGCAAGAAAAGGCTTCAGGTACAGCACAGGGGCGTAGCGCCTGGTTTACCGGAACAGTCAGTGGTCATCAATCGGTATTGCTGGCGGCGCTGAATAAAGCCTGGGGCAGCAAAGATCACTATGTCTACGAAGCAATCAATAATGCTGTGGGCGAAGCGGTAAATGAGGCTGTTCTCGGTGATGCTGCGCCGGCCTATCGTTTAGATAAGGCTACGGCGATTCTCTCGTTTGGAGCTGATTTCCTTGGCACCTGGATGTCTCCAGTTCACTTCTCGCGAGAATATGCTGCGAAGTTCCGTAGCGGTGATCGTGGTGTGCTGATTCAAGTTGAACCAAAAATGACGCTGACAGGCGCAAATGCTGATTTGTGGGTGTCTGCACGTCCGGGTACGGAAGGTGTTGTGGCTCTGGGTATTGCCAATGTCTTGCTGAGCAAACATCAGGTTGATGGTAAGCGTCTGCCGCAGGCGGCTCTGGATGTGATTTCTCAGTACAACGTAAACAAGGTGACTGAGATTACGGGTGTTGCAGGCGATACATTAGTTCGCATTGCCAAGCACCTTAAAGAACGCAGTCCGAGTCTTGTGCTTTCGGGTGATTCTGCGCATGGCCATGCTGATGGTTACCAGAACGCGATGGCTGCAATGATGTTGAATGTCTTGCTAGGCAATGTCGGTGAGACCATCGAAGCATCGAACAGTATGGTGTTTGGCGAACTGAAAGCTAAGCGTGGTAATAGCAAAGCGATGCTGGATTTTGCCAACGCTGCTGATGCTGGAAAATATGATGTTGTGTTCTTTACGGGTGCTAACCCTGTTTACACAGCGCCATCGCATTTGGCGATGGCAGAGAAACTTGCCAAGGTACCTTTTAAGGTGGCCTTGTCTATGTTCACTGATGAAACAACCATGTCTGCAGACCTGGTCTTGCCACTTCAGTCACCATATGAAGAATGGGGTACGTCAGTTGCGCCTTATCAGCCAAAAGAGGCGGCAATCAGTATGTCTCAGCCGTTGATGAAACCGTTGAGTCCTGAGACCAAGAGTCTGGGGGATATCCTGCTGTCAATGCTGAAATATCACGGTGCAAAAAGCTATGAAGGCTTTGAAGACTATTATGCCTACCTGCGCTCTGAGCTGGATGGCATGCCTGCTTCAGTTAAGGCGGGTAAGGATGGTGATGCTTTCTGGTCTGCAGCAGTTCAAAAAGGTTTTATCAAAGCACCGACTAAATCTGGTTCACTGAAAGTTAGCTTGGGTGATATCAAACAAGCCGGTTATCAGGCAGGTGGTGATTTCCCAATGCACTTGGTGCCATCATCAAATCAAACTATGTATGACGGTCGAAATGCTAATCTTCCTTGGTTGCATGAATCGCCTGATCAGATTACTAAGATTTTTTGGGATTCATGGGTGGAGCTTCATCCTGAGACAGCTGCAAAGCTGGGTGTTAAAGAGGGTGACTTTGTTCGTGTTGAGTCAGATCAGGGCGCAATCGAGGCTCAGGTTTACATCTATAAAGGTGTGCATGTTGATGCGGTGGCTGTGCCTATGGGGCGTGGCCATGAGGAGTACGGTCGCTACGCCAAGGGTAACGGCGTTAATCCACTCAAGATCCTCAGCCCTGCGGTTGATTCGAAAAGTGGCGAGCTTGCTACCCATGCAACGCGTGTCCGTATAAGTAAGACCGGTCGAAGTGAAGAGATGCCACGTTTAGGTGGTAGCGAACGTCAAGTGGGTCGTCGATTGGTAAGCACAGTCTCTGCTGATGTGTTCAGAAGGACTGAGGGAGCTTAATAATGTCGCTTAAGAACATTCTTGAAAATTGGTCCCATTACCGTCGGACTCATGAAGATGGTGGGCACTACGAGTACGAGCATATGTGGGGCATGGCAATCGACCTGAACAAATGTACGGGTTGTAATGCTTGTTCAGTTGCTTGTTATGCCGAAAATAACCTGCCTACGGTTGGTAAAGACCGCATGAGAAAGGGGCAGGGCCTGCACTGGTTGCGCATGGAGCGTTACTGGGATGAGCCAGAGATGGGCGGTGAAGAGAAGCAATACCAGGAACGTGGTGCAAGCTTTTTGCCGATGATGTGTCAGCAATGTAATGCTGCTACTTGTGAGCCTGTTTGCCCAGTTGCCGCTACTTACCATACTCCGGACGGCCTCAACGCTCAGGTCTATAACCGCTGTATTGGTTCGCGTTACTGTTCAAATAACTGCCCATACCGTCTGCGCTATTTCAATTTCTACTCTTACTACGAAGAGTCTTGGCCTGAGCCGCTGAATATGCAGCTCAATCCAGACTTGAGTGTTCGCGATAAGGGTGTGATGGAAAAATGCACATTCTGTATACAGCGTATTCGTACCGGCAAAGATAAGGCGCAGCGTGAGGGTCGTGAAGTGCAAGATGGTGATGTTGTCACTGCCTGCGCACAGACCTGTCCTACAGAAGCGATTGTCTTTGGTGATTTGCTGGATGAGAAATCACAGGTAACCAAGCTTTGGAAGGCGCAGCAAGTTGAGCTTGGTAAGGCTAAGCAGGATAAGGCTAACACAGAGCTACGCGGATATCGTGTCTTGGAAGGTTTGAATACAGATCCATGTGTAATGTACATGGATCGAGTACGCGAAGCCTAAAAGACAGGATAGCCAGATAAATATAAACGTGGTGTGACCTATGCAAACAAAAGATATAAATGAAAATATAGCTTGGGCAAAGATCAACGAGGATGTACTCCGCAGTATGGAGAATCCTCGGATGGGCTACTGGGTTGCCTTGGCATGTTGTATTGCCATGATAATGTGTGCAGTCCTTGCTGAGATCTATCAGTACCAAGAAGGGATGGGGCCATCAAATCTGAACTGGCCGCATATGTGGGATCTATATATTGCGACCTTCGTATTCTGGATAGGCATGAGCCACTCTGGAACCCTATTGTCCGCAATCCTGCATATTATTCAGGCCGATTGGCGTAAACCGATTTATCGATTCGCTGAGGCGATGACAACCTTCTCGTTGATGACTGCGGGCCTGTTCCCAATCATTCACTTGGGGCGTGTCTGGAATATGTACTGGGTGCTGCCGTATGTAACTGATCGTGGTATCTGGCCAAACTTTCGTTCACCGCTAGTTTGGGATGCCTTTGCGATTACGACATACCTGACATCATCAGCGCTGTTCCTGTTTATTGGTATGGTTCCTGATTTGGCAATATGTCGTGATAATGCGCGTGGCTGGCGTCAAAAGCTGTACACCGTACTGTCGTTAGGTTGGCAGGGTGATGATAGGCAGTGGCGTCATTTTCGCAAGATCTACCTGTTGATGGCCTGTTTCCTGATTCCATTGGCGGTATCGGTTCACTCTATTGTATCGGCTGACTTTGCCATGTCGATCATGCCTGGCTGGCATGTAACGACCTTCCCTCCATATTTTGTGGCGGGTGCCTTGTACTCTGGTTGTGCTGCGATCATTACATTGTTCATCTTGTTGCGGTATTTCTTCCGCTTTGATGAGTACATGACAATTCCTATTATGGAGAAGACCTGCAAGCTGACATTTGCAATTGCAATGGTCTGGACGTACTTGAATCTGGTTGAGTTTGCTGCAACCTGGTATGGGCATGACATGGTTGCCAAGGAGCTGTTGATCAATAAGTTTATAGGTCCGCATGCGCCATTTTTCTGGACGATGTTGTTCTGTGGTTCGGTATTACCGTTTGCATTGGCCTTTGAAAAGCTGCGTCAGCATCTACCTACTATGTTTGTCGTGTCACTATTCCTGAATCTGGGGATGTGGCTTGAACGTTGGATGATTGTGACACCTACCTTGTCCTACTCTTATCAACCATTTGCCTGGGATGTGATGTGGCCAAGTATGGTTCAGTGGGCAATCGTATTTGGTAGTTTTGGTTGGTTCGGGATGCTGTTCTTGATCTTCGTGAAGGTGTTTCCATCAGTGTCTATGTACGAAGTTAAGGAAATGGTATTTCACCGTCGCCATTATCACAGCGATGAGGTCGCGAGTACGTTCCATCGTCGTGCGAGTGATAGTCAGACAGGTACTGAACCGACTAGGGAAGGAGCATAAGCATGAAACGCTATTATGTAATGGGTTTGTTCAGTAACTTTGAGGAAGCGTTTGCGACGATTTCAGAAATCCGTCAACACGCAATCCCTGGCGTTACTGTGGATGATGTGACCTTGAAATCACCGATCGAACATCCAGAAATTGAGGAGGTGCTCGGTGATCGTGGTTCACCAGTACCGAAGTTCTCACTTTTTGGTTCCATTTTTGGTATTTGTTTCGGCTTTCTCTTTCTGGCAGCTGCTCAGGCAAATTTCCTGGTGCAACCACAGGGCGGAAAAGCGGTGATACCACTGCCATCAAATATCGTACTTACTTATGAAATGCTGATCTTTTTTGGTGTGATTTCTACCGTGATCGGTTTTGTGATCAATGCGCGATTGATGACAAAGCGTCACCCTTTGTATTCAGAAAAGGTTAGCTTGGACCAAGTGGGTGTAATGCTGGAACTGGATGAAAAGAACGTTGATCAAATCAAAGAGCTTTTCAAGAAACATAAGGTTTTGGAAATTCGTGAAGAGGTGTCTCAATGAGGATTAAGTCTGTAATTGCAGCTTCAATGATGATGCCTGCGGTAGCTTTGGCATGGCCATGGTCTACCGATATGATGAATCAGCCAAATATCAAACCGCAGGAAGGTACGATGCTGGACTTTCCAGAACGTTCGATTCCTGTTGGTGGAATGCCAACTCAGATTGCTGATCGAGAGGCCTCAAGAAACCTTGCAAACCCGATTAAAGTCACGCCTGATTCACTCAAAAAAGGCCGTGATTTGTTCAGGATCTACTGTGCTGCCTGTCATGGGCTGACTGGTTCGGCCGAGTCTCCTGTGAGCGGCAAGATTGGTGCGATTGCTCTGAATGATAGTTACGTCCAGGAAAATCTTACAGAAGGCTGGCTTTGGGGAACGATTACCTTTGGTAGTTATGTGATGCCTGCATACGGTGTGCCGCAGGGTAAGCGTGGTTCAAATGATTTGAGTGTTGAAGAACGTTGGCACGTGGTGAATTATATTAAGCATGGTCTTGTGAAAGATGCTGCTGCAGCGACCAAAACCGCTGCTAAATAATTCCGTTAATTAAACTAATTTAAAGTTATAAAGCAGAGGCTAGCATGGAAAACTTCGGTTTCTGGTCAGTTGTAATTACCAATTTTGAGATTGTGCTTTACCTCGCGTTAGGCGGGGTCACATTGTCATCTGTGTTGCATCTGGTCAATGGTAAATGGCGATTTCAGGTTCGTGGTCTAGCATGTTCGCTGGCTGTGTTGTTTCCGGTTGCTTTTGTTCTGTTGCTAATCATATTGGCGGCAGGTGAGTCTGCCTTCCCATGGTTAGCGCATGCGCATGATGAGGGACATCACTTATCAGGGTGGCACAATTATACCTTCCTGGTGGCGCGTAATATTATTGGCTTTCTTATAGTGGCTGGGGTCTATCTGCTGTTTATTAAGTGGCAGCATGAAGCAACTGTTGACGATTCGTATGCGGTGCAGCGTCGTTATCGAAATATCGCTTTGATGATCCCGTTCATCTATTTTAGCTATGGTTCTATGGTTGCGTGGGACTTTGAAATGACTATGCAGGCTGGTTGGCATAGTGCCAGTTATGGCGCATACAATTTTCAAAGTAACTTTCATATGTTCCTTGGTTTCTTTACGGTCTTTCTGTTTTTCCTGAATAAATCAGGCAAGCTTGTAAGACAGTTTGAAGGTTATATCTTTAATTTCATGGCTCAGTTCATGCTTGCGATGACAATCCTTTGGACCTACCTCTATTTCACACAGTATTTGATTATGTGGTATGGCCGCCTGCCAGAAGAGATGGGTCGTTATGATGCGATGATGTCTGAAATGAGTGGGCTTTGGTGGTTGTTCCTGGTGCTTAAGTTTGTTATTCCATTTTGCACGCTGGCAATTACGCCTAATCGTCACAACCCAGCTGTTATTGTAATGGTGGCATGCAGTATCGTGCTTGGCACGTGGCTTGAGCGTTATACTTGGATTTCAGGTTCAGTCGCTAACGAGTACACTCATACGCCAATGTCATCAATTGCTGATATTTTGGCAACGGCTGTTGTGATTGGTGTTAGCTGGTTTGCTGTTAAGTGGAGCCTGACACGCTACGGCTTGATTCGTAACAGCTAAGTTTAAAACTGTAGTCAAAAAAAGGCGGACTTAGGTCCGCCTTTTTTGTTTTAACGGGATGCGTTTACGGTAACGCCTTTTGCATGCCGCTCAAGCCAGCCCGCAATGCGTTTCGTTAGCTGCTGGGCTACCCCACTAAAGTCGTGGTTTGCACCTTCGATAATAATCTGTCGATAGGAAATGTAACCCTGGGAGTTTTGCGTTGAGCTTTTGGCAATAGCTGAACGTTTGTATGAGCCTATTTTTTGTGAGCTTGTAACTGCATCACTTGATATTTTTGCGGCAAGCGCGCGTGACATGGCTGTGTTGGTGACATGGTTCAAGTCATTACTGCCGTAAATATCTAAAATAGGCACTGTGATCTTCTCTATTTGCTGGGTTATCGATTCAGGTTTTTTATCTTTATTGAGCATGCCCAGGCTGATGGCGATGAATGCCTGTACCGATGCGTCTTGCTGTGATGAGAGATAAGCGGTTGCTGCCATGGCGCCAGTGCCGTGGCCGAGTATGGCAATATTACCAATGCCGACAGTTTGCATATAGTTTGCCGCGCTGTTAATTCGTTGGTTAATAACTGCTTGCTGGTTGGTGTAATCATCGATTGAAGCCAGGTGTGGCAGTTGAATTGAAATGCTTGCCCAGCCGTGTAGCGGTAAAATATTTCTCAGTGGTCGGATCACCTCTGGTTTGTCCGGGTTGCTGTTGGCGTCATGAAGTATGATTACCCCACCTTTGGGCTGCCCACTTTGGTCTGGATCATAAACAGCAAAGAATTTTGCGTTGGCGTCATCCAGCCATAAAGGCTGGCCACTAAGCAGCCCCTTTTCTAGTGATTTGCCAAGTTCCGTATCATAATTACTGCTATTAACTTGAGCTGTAGTAATAGTTGGTGACATTAATATGCTGAATGAAATTGCCAATATGGATTTGGCGTAACGGTTATTATTCTTTTGAAAACAGCTGCTTAACAGCTGTGCCCACATGTGGCTGAGCCGGCATTTAAAAAGCCTAGGTTTGAAGGGTAGTTTTTGCCAGTAATGCATAGAGTTAATCGCGTGAAATAAATGCTCCAATCAGTTAAAGTTAGCGGCTATTTGCCCTAGTGGCTTTAAAGTTTCCTATTTAAACGCAATAAAAAGAGGCCTTGCCATGTCAGATTTCAAGATCGCTCCATCGATTTTGTCGGCAGATTTTGCTCGATTGGGTGAAGAAGTTGATAACGTTTTAAAATCCGGTGCAGACATTGTTCATTTTGATGTAATGGATAACCATTACGTACCTAACCTGACAATTGGACCGCTGGTGTGTGAAGCGCTACGCAAGCACGGTGTCACTGCTGATATCGATGTTCACTTGATGGTCAAGCCAGTTGATCGCATCATTCCTGATTTTGCCAAGGCTGGCGCGAGCTACATCACTTTCCATCCTGAAGCTTCTGAGCACGTCGATCGCACGCTGCAGTTGATTAAGGCAGAAGGCTGTAAGGCTGGATTGGTATTTAACCCGGCAACTTCACTTAATGTTTTAAAGTACGTTATCGACAAGGTTGATATCGTGTTGTTGATGTCTGTTAACCCTGGTTTTGGTGGGCAGAGTTTTATTCCGGCGACATTAGATAAATTGCGTGAAGCGCGCAAGATTATCGACGAGTCTGGTCGTGATATTCGTCTTGAAATCGATGGTGGTGTAAAGGTTGATAACATTCGTGAAATCGCAGAAGCGGGTGCCGATATGTTTGTAGCCGGTTCCGCAGTGTTTGGCGCGGCTAAGGAAAGCGATCCTAGCAAATATGACAGCGTTATTGCGGCGATGCGTGAAGAGTTAGCTAAGGCGAAATAAGTAATGAGTATCCGTAAACCAAAGTTAGTCCTGATTGATCTGGACGGCACGCTGGTAGATAGTGTGCCGGATTTGGCCTTTTGCATCGATGAAATGATGAAGGCGCTGGGTAAGCCAGTCTGGGGCATAGATAAGGTACGTACCTGGGTGGGTAACGGTGTTGACCGCCTGGTCATGCGCGCCCTGACAGACACCTTGTGGGATGATCCATCTGAAGAGGCCTTTGCTGAAGCGCAGCCTATCTTTATGAAGCTGTATGCTGACAATACCAGCGGTCGTAGCCATCTTTATGATGGTGTGGTTGAAGGACTGGATTACCTCAAGACTAGCGGCTTCAAAGTGGGTTGTGTTACCAACAAGGCTGAGGCATTTACAGTGCCGTTGCTAAAAGACATGGGTATCTTTGACAAGTTTGAAATTGTTGTTAGTGGTGACACCACGCCGAAGAAAAAGCCTGATCCTATGCCTTTGCTATATGCTGCAGAAAAGCTGGCTGAGTTGCCAGATGATTGCCTGATGATTGGTGATTCAATGCATGACGTTAAAGCTGCCCGCAATGCAGGTTTTCAGGTTGTCTGTGTACCCTATGGTTATAACCACGGTCACGACATTCGAGAAGCCGAGCCGGATCTGGTGATCGATTCGCTGGCAGAATTGAAAAACCTGTTTTAATTTTTTTAATGAATATTGCCCAACAAAAACAAACCATGATGAAGCCCGTAGGTAAACGATGGTAAAGCCACGTTTGCTTCGGGCTTTGTTTGATTTTGTATTTGAAAGGTAGTGATGATGACACGTGAAGAATTCGATGCCCTTGCTGCCAAGGGCTATAACCGCATCCCAATGATGCGTGAGGTGCTGGCTGATCTTGATACGCCGCTAAGTACCTATCTTAAATTGGCCAATGGCCCATATTCCTATCTGTTTGAATCTGTTGAAGGCGGTGAGAAATGGGGCCGTTATTCCATTATCGGCCTGCCATGCCGCACAGTTTTACGTGTCCGAGGTCATGAAATGACTGTCGAGCACGAAGGTAAAGTACTGGGCACGACCATCGCTGAAGACCCTCTGGCTGCCATCGAGGTCTTTCGTGAACAATTTAAAGTGCCGGATGTTGAAGGGCTGCCACGATTTACCGGTGGCCTGGTCGGCTATTTTGGTTACGACACCGTCCGCTATATCGAGCCGCGTCTTGATGGCAAGGCCAACAAGGATGAGTTGGATGTGCCAGATATCCTGCTGCTCGTATCCGATGAAGTCGTAGTGTTCGACAACCTGCTAGGCAGGCTCTATGTGGTTGTCCATGTCGATCCTGCAGTGGATGGTGCCTACAATCAGGGTCAGGCCCGTCTTGATGCTTTGGTTGAGCAGCTGCGTAATTCGCCTTTGCCTGCGCCAAGCAAAAAGCGCGGCCGCAAGGTGACTGAACGTGACTTTAGGTCTGGCTTTAAACGCGACAAATTTGAAGCAGCAGTCAATAAGATCAAGGATTACATTGTCGAAGGTGACTGCATGCAGGCAGTGCTATCACAACGCCTTTCTATTCCTTATAAGTCAGAACCGCTTGATCTATACCGTGCTCTACGTAGCTTGAACCCTTCGCCGTATATGTTTTATCTCAATCTGGAAGGGTTTCACGTAGCCGGTTCATCGCCTGAGATTCTCGCCCGCCTGGAAGACGGTGAGGTGACCGTAAGGCCGATTGCCGGCACCCGGCCGCGTGGTAAAACGCCCGAAGAAGATAAAGCGTTTGAAGCGGATCTGCTGGCAGACCCGAAAGAGTTGGCTGAACATCTGATGTTGATAGACCTGGGCCGTAACGATGCTGGCCGTGTCGCTGAGACTGGGTCGGTCAAGGTCACTGAGAAGATGGTGGTTGAGCGTTACTCCCATGTCATGCATATCGTCTCCAATGTCACCGGCAAATTAAAAGCGGGCTTGAACGCAATCGACGTGCTGCGAGCAACATTCCCAGCGGGCACGCTTTCCGGCGCGCCAAAGATTCGTGCCATGGAAATCATCGATGAGCTTGAGCCGGTCAAACGCGGTATCTACGGCGGCGCAGTGGGTTACATCGGCTGGAACGGCGATATGGACACAGCTATCGCCATACGTACTGCGGTGATCAAAGATGGCAAGCTGCACATTCAGGCCGGTGCCGGGGTGGTGGCTGATTCAGTGCCCAGAAATGAATGGGATGAAACCATGAACAAGGGCCGCGCCATCTTCCGTGCTGTGGCCATGGCTGAGGCAGGCTTGAAGTAGTTTTTCTGTTTTGTCGTATGAGTGTGGTGTGTCTGGGTCGTAGCGGCTTGAAAATACGACTAAGTCACAAGTAAAAATTAAGGGCGGGTATTCTTTGGGATGCCTGCTTTTTTATTGCTTGTTACTGGGTGTTCGCCCGTAAAGTAGGTGCCTGCTATCTGTGCCCATTGGCTGTGGTTATGCCTTGCTTAGAATCAACATCAAAGTCATATGTAAACTTGTTTTTCATTGGCCTGAATTCGCCAGCGTGTTACGTAGTGTGTCTTTAATTGAGTTGGCATCACAGCCTTTGCCCAAAGCCAGATTTCTCGCTACTATCAGCTATTAAGCGTTACTTTATATATAACCTTAGGTTAAGGTTTAAGCGCAACGAATGAAATTCATGGTGGCTATGACAAAGTTAATATTAAAGACGGTCTTCGGTGTTGTCGCTCTGGTGTCATTTGCCGGTTGTTCTGTTTGGGGGGAAAAGGTTGAGACTGAAGTGAAGGCTGCGTCAGCGCGAGGTGAACTTTGTGCCGCCGAGCTGGGAGCACCTTTCTCATACCGAAAAAAGGTGGCGGTGTTGGCCGCTGATGTCCGTAATCTGCAGGATGCCACTGATTTAGCCTCGCTTGATGTGGCCTGGTCCGAGGCCTTGCAGCAGCGCTTTAGTGATAGTGGTCGTCTGCTGGTAGTGAATGCTAGCGATCAACATCTTTATGCCGGTGAGCGCCAGCGTGACTGGATCATCGCTCTGGCCCAGCGGCTTGATGTTCAATTTGTCATCGTAACGCGCTTCAATAATCTGCATGTCAGCCGCAGCCAGATTGGTTCTGGCGAATATGCCATCAAATGGCCGTGGGCACAGCGTCAGATTGATGCCGAATTGTTGATTTTTGATGGCTATAGCGGCGCTCAAATGGCGAAGTTTTCTCATAGTGCCAATGCTAAAGGGATGGAGCAGGACGTGGTTAACCTGGGTCGCCAGCCGGTGTTGCAGGGTGGGTTTTTAACTTCAGCGTTGGGTAAGGCGATGACGTTTGTGTTGGCCGCCCAGGCTGAAGCTGGTGTGACTCAGCTGGCGTGTCTGCCGCTGGTGGCGAGTGTCGCCAAGGTTACAGGCGGTGATATCCACATAAAAATGCCTGGCGCCGTCAGGGTTCATCCTGGCGATAACTTGCAGCTGTTTCGACGTTCTGGTGAGGTTGATACTCATCTGGGTTCAGTTGAGATTGTTCGGGTCTTTCCTGAGTCCGTTGTTGCTGTTTACCGTGGCGAGGGAGGGACTCCACGTTTTAGTCCGGGAATGTTTGTCAGGGCGTGGTAAGAATATGGTTTATGGGCAGGTGTGCTGCAAGTGGTGTTGAGTGGCTAGCCACTTTGTGTCTGACATATATAGAGTAAATGTTGAAGAGGGTAAAATATGCGTTGTAGTTCATTAATTAATTGTTTGTATGGCAGGGCTGGTCGGATGCTGGCCGTGATTGCTGTCGCGGTGATGCTGCCGGTAATGTCGGTGCAAGCGGACGCAATTATTAGTCCAGTTCGCGTTATGCTTGATGACAAAACGAAAAAGGCCACTGTTATTCTTCATAACCCGAGTGAGGGGTCGCGTACCTATCGCCTGGAGTGGGTGGAAAATCGTATGGATGAAGAGGGTGCTCAGACAGCTTATATGGAAGGCGAACAGCTGCAGCATGCGCCAGCGAGTCCGTATTTGCGCTTCTCTCCACGCCGGATCACGGTTCAACCCAAGGTTAGTCAGACGGTGCGTATCGACTTTCGCCCGCCGGCAGATATGACACCAGGCGAATACCGCTCCCATCTGAAGTTCACTGTGGATGCAGATGAATCGGAGCCTGTGAGTGTTTCAGATATAGGCAACGAAAAAGGTATGAAAATACAGCTGGCTATGCAGTTGTCGGTCTCTATCCCGGTTATTGTTCGCCACCAGCCGGTTGAACCGCCAGAGGTGAAGCTGGCCAGTATTGAGATAATTCCGCCTGCCGCCCCGGGTGAAATGGTGAAAATGGCGGTATTGTTGCAGCGCAGTGGCGCAACCAGCAGTTATGGTCGGCTGATAGTCGAGATGCAGCGTGGGGCTGGCTCCCCGGTTGAACGGATAGCAGAGATGTCGGGCGTTAATGTGTATGCGGAGTCGAAACAGCGGCAGTTGGTGTTGAATCTGAAAGATGCGAAGCTCCCTGCTGGTGCATGGCTGCGGGTCGCCTATGTGGGTATGGCAGAGTATGAAGGCCAAATCTTTGCGGAGCAAACGCTGCAGCTTCGTTAAACGCAGAGTAATCTATGGTGTTATTAGAACGGTCTGGCGAGTGCAAAATAATGTCTTGCAAGTCTGGCTTATCTGTAGAGGGAAAAATATTTAACGGTAGGGCTAAAGGTTTTTTGTGGGGGGGCGATATCTTCTGTGGGAGCGGTGAATTCACAGGGTTGAATATCCGCTAATTACAAAAGAAAAAAGCTTGGAGTTAATATTATGAAAATGAATACTATTTCAAAAGGTCTGTTGGGTCTTGCTGCATTGGGTATGAGTGGTTCAGCCATGGCTGTCTCTGTTAATGTGAATGGTACGGTACAAAGCACACTGGCCGTTGTCAAAGTCTTGGACGTGGAACTGGGTACCGTTTTTGCCACCGCTTCAAGTACTGGGTTCTATCGTTATATGACCTTGTCTACAGCGGGTGCTTTTAGTGCCTCTTTGGGTAGTGCCAGCACAAGTCTGTTGAGCCTGGGCGGCCAGGCTGCAGGTGAGGCGCAGGTGAATGCCCTGACCACGGCACCGTTCACTGTTACCTTGCCTAGCGCGGAGGCTACTCTGAGCCCGGCTGGTGCGGCTGCTTTGCCTGCGACTACTGAAACTATTAGTGTTGCCCATCTGACAGATGGTGCTGCTGGTTCTGGATCATTCAGGCTGGTGAATTTTCGTGCCGGATCCCCAACTAACGGCACTGCCGCTGCTGGCTGTGCAACGGGCATTACTTGTGTGATTACACCAACAGCGGTCGGTAATGTAAACTTTAAGATAGGCGCGGACGTAGCAACTGAGACTACCGGTATTACTGCTGCTACCAACGATTCCTATTCAGATGGTGCATATCTGGGTAGCTTCACGGTTACTGCTACATACTAAAGGTGTAGTCCCCTAGGGTATATAGGGGGGTTATTGAGAGAAATACGAGCGGCGGAGACCTTTAAGGTCTCCGCCGTTTTGTTATAGTGGGGATTGAATTTTGTATCAGAGATCAAGGATTGATTGTTTGATTGCATATCGTTGGGGGGTGAGCTAAGTGCTTAAGTGGATTCAGGCCTGCATGAACCTGGGGTATGGCCCTGGTTATTGGTCACGGAGGGTTGTCCTGCTGGCACTGTGCTGTGCCACGTCTGGTGTGATGGCGGCTCCCGCCGTCGTTGCTCAGGTACCACTTGATTTTGGGTTGTTGGCGCTCAGGTCAAATGCTGCGGTTTGGAGCTTGATTGTCGCTAGCAACGGCACGGTAACACCCACTAGTAGTAATGTGATCCCAATGGGTGGTGCGGTGCGAGGTGAATACCTGTTGAGCGGTTTTCCGCCGAATACATCATTGACGCTTGAGTGGGACGATGCGTCGATGGGCCTTGCCAGTCAAGGTCTGCCTGAATATCTGACAGTAAAAAATTACTCAACGCCAGCCTTGTCCACAGACGCCTTAGGGGAAGCGACAGTGTATTTAGGGGCGACAATGGAAACCAGTGGCAACAGTACAATGTATGCCGATGGCCCCTACGGCGCCACTATCCAGATGAGAGTTATCTATTGGTCGGACGAAATCAGTCAATTTGTGACCCATACCCATGCTGCTACCTTCGGTGCGACTGTGCAGTCGGTGATCAGTGTTGCTCAGCAAGAGGAGTTGTCGTTTGGCTTGGTGGCTGCTGGCTCAGACCCGGTGTTAAAGGCCTCCATGACACTAAACCCGAACGGTAGCACAAGCGAGACTCCTGCCGGCAGTGCGCGTATTAGATATTTGGGTAATGGCCAGCCTGCGGTGATACAGGTGACGGGGGCGGCCCCAAATACGCTTATTAATATTACGCCCGATCCGGGCACGACGTTGCTGACGCATACGGTTCATGGCGTTGGGGTCCCTCAATTTACGGTCAAAGACCTTGTCACCTCCCCTGGTCCCACGGGGACTACCGATGGAGTCGGTAGCTTGCAGATTAATGTTGGGGCGACTCTGGAAACCCAAGCGACGGCGACGGCGTATTCAGACGGAACTTATGCCGGCGCCCATACCGTAACGGTTACTTACTGAGTGTTGTTGTGCTTGATTGCCATTAATGGGTAGGCGGGAAAAGTAGCTGTCATGGATGAATCATTGGTTAATCATGAGCGCGCCAGCGCTGCCCGGAATGAAACTTTTGCCTCTGTAGTTACCGCGATGTTGTTTGTTTCGGCTGTAGCCGCGGCCCTGTTTTTCAATGGCATGCATGGAGAGTATTTCTCATTGGCGATGAGTCTGTTGCTGGTGTGGGTGGCTGTTCAGAGTTGGCGAGGCATTTCGATTGGGCGGGTGCTGCCGGGCGGACGTTTATTGTTACTGCTGGCACTCTATGTCAGTTGGTTGCTACTTACCTTGTTGTGGAATCCCATTCCCTATCTCGGCGCCACCACATTTTGGATGTTGGCGACACCGCTGTTGGTGGTGTTTGCTTGGTATTTCACTCCTGTGCCAGAGCTACTGTGGCGCTATACCTGGCCGCTGTTGTTGTTGCTTGGCGTCGGACTAATAGTCTTTGCTCTGTATCAGTATTACTGGTTGGCTGAGGCACCACACGGCACATTTATAAATAAAAATTCTCTGGCGGCGATGCTTGGTCTGCTGATGTTTATTGCTGTGAGTCGGGTTATGTTGTTATCAAAGCGACATAGGTCGCTGCTTGTTTCTTTGCTGACGGTG
Source organism: uncultured Gammaproteobacteria bacterium (assembly GCA_965602225.1). Lineage (GTDB taxonomy): Bacteria > Pseudomonadota > Gammaproteobacteria > Tenderiales > Tenderiaceae > Tenderia. The sequence continues at coordinate 39,205 of CBFCYE010000011.1, forward strand.
ATTTTCTTTGTCGCTCTGCTGATTGGCCTGGTCGGTAGTCGAGGGGTGTTGCTTGGGCTGGTGTGTGGCATGTTGGTTCTGGTTGGTTGGGGGGGGTATCAACGAGAGGCTAGAGGGAAGGTTTGGCTTAGTGTTGCTGTAATCGTTGTAGGCATTGCTGTTTCTAATCTGCCATTTGTTAATGTGCAAAAGAATCTGCTTTCGGATCGTGTAGGGGCATTATCTGATCCTTATGCTGCGGGGAGTGGGCATGAGCGCTTCCTGATCTGGGGGCAGTCGCTGAAAATGGTTGAGGAAAAATCGCTGACGGGTTATGGCCTGGGCACCTACTGGCAGCACTGGCCGCAGTGGCGTGATCCTGCCGATAGAACATCCGGTTTTTGGGCCCATAACGATTTTCTGCATCTCTGGGTCGAAGCAGGTTTGCCCGCAGTGATGTTGTTGTTGTTTGTTCATGTCGCGTTGTTGTTGTCGTTGTGGCGGATTTTGCGTAGTGCTGATGTAGAGCCTGAGCGTAAGGCGGAGCTAGTCGCATTGTTTGCCGGTTTGTTGGCAGTTGCTGTGCATGCCCAGTTCACCTTTAATTTTTACACCTTGCCTATCTTGCTGGTGCTGTCATTGATGATGGCGAGGATTGCTCGGGTTGAACGGGATGCTTGTGCGATAGAAGGCAGGGTCTCTCCCGCTTGGTTGCGGTCGTTAATTCCTTTGTTGGCTCTGTTGCCAGTATTGTATTTTTTCATGGTTGGTACGAGTCTCTTTATTTTTGAGCAGGCCGTGGCCAAAATGCGTCAAGGGGATCTGCCGGGGGCCGAGCAAGGCTTTGTTCGGGCGCAGCAGCTATGGGGGGCGTCGGATATGTTTTTCTATACCCATGCCTTGCTCAAAGAGCAGCAATTGACTGCGATTCCTGTGGCGGAGGTTGAGCCTAGAAAAATAATTTTTGCAGATGGGATGCAGTTGCTTGATCGGGCTATGGAAAATAATCCTATGCGTCCGATGGTGTATTTTTTTCGTGGGCGGTTGCGGGTACAGGCGGCGGAGTTAGGGGGTGAGGACTGGCTGGTGCATGCTGAGGCTGATTTTAAACAGGCATTGGTGTATGAGCCGCGTTATCTTGAGGCGCGTTTGACTTTGGCTAGAATTCTGGAAGTTACCGATAGGTTGGCTGAGGCGGATGTTTTGCTTGAGGAGGGGATGCTACAGGTTTACGTCGGCGGTGGCCCTAACCTCTTGACCTATTATCAAATGGTGGCGGTTGCACGGCAACGCTCCGGGGATATGAATGGTGCTGCCGAAGTGGTTGAGCGTTATAACGCTATAGTGAAAAGCCTGCTTGAGGTGCAGCGTCTCGAACAGACTGCTAAGCAATAAAATAGATTTAGCTTTTTAACTGGACTGACGGTAATAACACAGCGTTTGTAATATAGGGTCGATGGCATTCCCTGTATTGCCACTACAGTAGGCGGAAATTTTCTGTGTCGCTGATGGCTGCGCAGTGCTTGTGTAGACGGTGCCGGTTTGTCCCAGAGTCATTGGTTGTGCCGGGTTGAAGGCAAATGATGTTTTGGTGGGGCTGCTAGGGATTATGCTGCGCTGAGCCTGGCTGAGTTGTGTTAGCTCCTGCTTCTCAGGGCTTTCAAACATTGACTGCTTGCCGACAAAGAAGCCAATGACGCTACCGGCGAGAGTGCCTACAGGGTGTGCGGTAAGCGCGCCACCGAGGATTGTTCCTGTTAATGAGCCGACCCGACTTGGGTCAGATAGAAATTCTTTGGTATTCTGCTCAGCATGTGCCTGTGATGCGACGCCTGCCAAACAGAATGTAATGGCTACCAATTGATTTTTATATGTTTTTTTTGAATGATTCTTCATGCTAGTCCCCGTGTTTTCCCTATGATGTCCTTATTTACACGCCCGGAATATCTTACCCCTTAGCTCTATTAGCGGCTTCCAGGGTGCTAACTTTAGGGTGGAGTAGTGATTTTTTTTGTTACTACAACGCAGTTTTGTCTACGTTGTTTAAACTGTTGGCAGAGAGCCTTCGCTGTGGTTGCGTCCAGCTTGCCTGTCGCTTGGACGCGGTAAAATATGCCGCGAGCGTCTTGATTGCTGCGTTCGACGCGAAGCTCTAGCCCTTGCAACAGGTCACTATTGTGGCGTTGGAGTAATAAGGCAATGGCTGCATCCGCGCTGGCCTGACTACCGAAGGCGCCTAGCTGTAATCTGTAGGTAATAGGTGGAAGCGATGTCTCGGTAGGTAGAGGTAGGGCAATGCTGCTTAAGGGGGTGCTAATTTCGGGTGCGACTGATTCAGGCACGGTTAAAATAATCGCAGCTTCATTTCCTTTGGGGAAAAACGAACCGGTGACAGGGGCTTGCTGTGCTTTGACAATGAGCTCGAGCCCCGAATGGTCGGGAGCGTTTTCGTTCAGTTCGACGCTGGGGGCTGGGTGGGTCAGTATGTCCTTGTATTTTGCGGTCAGAGTAATGGTGTATTGACCATGGGGAATGTGTTCAAAGACGAAGAAGCCATCGTAGCTGCTAATCTTGAAATCAACAAGTTCATTGTTTGTGTCGCGTAGTTCCACCACCATGCCAGGTTGCGGCTTGAGCATATTATCGTCGCCACGCTGGAGTAGCTTGCCATCGATTTCGCCAGTGATTATGACTGGAAAATCGATGATGTCCCAGTGGGCGGGGCGGGGCTGGACTGAGTTTCCTAGATGGCGAGATATCATGGTGGTGTCGGGCAGGGATTCTTGATCGAGCCGAATGTCGCTGGCTCTGCCGGGGTGCAGGCCGGTTAGATAGGCGGTGCCGTGTTCATCGGTATCGACATTGCGAAATAGCTGTGTGGCATAAACGGTTGCATTGGGAATCGGTTTGTCCCCTGCGCTGAATTTACCATCGCCATCAATGTCGTTGAAGACGCGGCTGGCGACGGCGCCGGATTGGGCCATTGATTTACCTGAAAAGAGTACCCCGCTTCTTTCAGGTTTGGGGGAGAGGGAAAAGGTGGCGGAAATAAAGCCAAGATAGGTGTCGTTGGAATCGTAGATAATCCTTGGTGAGAGGGTGACGTGTTTGAGAAGCCAGCTCATTCCTGCTGTGTAGCGCGATACTTTGGTGACTGCCCTGTATTCAAGTCCGAAGTACATGCTCATGTCATGTGCAATGTTTAAGTCGCTGGTTAATGAATATTGCAGTGACTCACGTTCAGGTTGTAGTCGGTAATTGTAAGCGCCACGAACTAAAAGTGGGAAAAGCTTGCTGTCGAAATAGAGAGTGCCGGTTAGGCCTGATGGTTTGTTTGGTTCTTTAGGGTCTTGATAAACCAGGGAAGACAGGGAATTGCCAACGCGGGAATTCCCTACTTTAGTGCTTAGGTCTAGCCCGTAACTGGTGGTCGAGAGATTGAGCTGACGATTGTGCGTGGCTGCGAAACGGGTTGAAATCGATTTGATTTTACCTGTGAGAATGACACGGCTCAGGCTTGTGAGTTTTGTTTGGGTGTTTGGGTCTGTCGCAATCACCGAGTCGGCATACTGGGTGTGTTGCAGTTGAGTTTGAAAGCCCCATAAGCGCATGGTGTACGGTGTGTTGATTACCGCATCCCAGATGGTGCCGCCCAATGGGTCTTTGGTGCCGCTGAGTCCCAGAGTGACAAAGCGCCAGTCGGTTTGAAAGCCTGCACCATAATAGTTTAGACGTGTCCCGTCAGTAACAATGCTATTCCAGGTGCTGTTAACGGAAAGATTGGGTGATATGCCGTAGCCCAGGCTCGCCGTGTAACGGCCGGTGCCAAGATCAGTCGTCGCAATTGTCGTATCGATCTCTTGCTCGTACAGAGGTTTGTTTTGTTGTGAAGCTGAAAGTTGGTAGCTGAGGTTGCCCGCGTGAATAGCATCGCTTCCTCCGTAGCGGGTGATGGTTTCGGTGCGGCGCTCGCCGGCAGGGCCGTAGAAAAGCAGTTCAAAGGTGTTGGCGCCAGTATATAAAATTAGGTCGCGAAAATCATAACGGCCTTCGACGTCGATGATTTGGTAGTCGACACGGATACCATTGTGTAATAGCTCTACTTCCCAGCCTTGAAGGATGTCGCCGCTGATACGGGTTTTGTTTCCATCTGGAGAATAGAGGTCAGTATCGCTGTGGCTACTGCCTTGAACCTGAATGCCTCGCTCCATACTGTATTGAGGTACGCCTGGTAACGATGGTGGCAGGATGTCGCCAACTTCTATCCGGCTGATTCCTGAGGGGGTGTACGGCTTGTCGCGAGACAGGGTCATACGGGCAGTCTGCACTTCCTTGTCTTTATTGCCGCTCAGGTAGATGGATGAGCTCATATAGGCAAGGTCGCCACGCAGCAATGTGGAGTGATTCCAGCTGGTGGTTGCCGAGGTTATTTGGGGCTCGGTATCGCGACGAACAAAGTAGCTCAGTGATACATCAGCAATAGGTGGGCCAATAAGTCGATAGGGCGTGGTGATATTAGGGAGCTCCGGCGGCGACATGACAAAGCGTTTGCCAGCCTGTTGACGGCGTTGGGCGCGTAGCTGGGAGGGTAGTGGTTCCCGCGGTTCAACGTTGATTGCCATGCTGGTGAGTTGCAGTGTTAGATCTGCCGGAAACCAATGTGAGAATACTTTGAGCGGGACATAAATGGCATATTCATGCGAGATGGCGTCGCTGGGTTTGAGCGGCTGGCTTATGCCTTCTATAGTTACTGTTCTGGTATTGATGTCTAGTTCAAATTTACGATCTTTGCTTAGAAACCATCCGCTTGCGGTGCCATTGTCAGCATCAACTTCAATGGGGAATTCCAGTGCGGCGCTAGCCTCAGCTAGCGAGATGACAATAGTGTTGTTAAGCGAATAGGCGGTTACGGATTGGCCGAGGATTGTACGTCCCAGCTTGAAGTCCAGTAGCAGTAGATTGTCTTCGCTAAACTCTTCGGCCTGGACGGTCGCGTGTGTCAACGATAAGGAGAGTGCCAGTAATCCGGCGATAGCGTGGGCGATTAAACGCTTGGGGCGATGGCGCAATTGCAAATCTGTTATCCCATTGTTGTGGTGTTTGCTGCGCCTTGGCGAGCAATGGGCGGTGTCCCCCTCAGGGCAACCAGCCTAACTCCGCATGTCCATGAATTATCGTTATTTAATGGACGGTTAAAGGAGTGTAGCACAGCCTTTTTTTAAACGGCTAGTTGTCGTTTAGCTATAAAAAATGCGAGGTGCTGGCGTTTGTTGCTTGGTTGTTGCGACTGCCTGATGGGCGTGATTAAAAAACTTTCCGTGCTAGAATGCGTGGGTATTTAATGTTGGCTGGTGCAGATTTGTTTGGCTTTATATTCAACGTCGATTTAGCTTGTGAGTGGGTCGAATGCTTGGGTGTTTTTGAAATGAGATGGGTTGATTAACGATGCTGTTGATGATTGATAACTATGACTCCTTCACCTACAACCTGGTGCAATACTTTGGTGAGCTGGGTGCTGAGGTGCAGGTTTATCGCAACGATCAGATTACGATTGAACAGATTGAGGCGCTGGCACCGCAACAGCTGGTGGTTTCACCGGGGCCATGTACGCCGAATGAGGCGGGCATCTCGATTGCGGCTATCAACCACTTTGCCGGCAAACTGCCGATTCTGGGTGTTTGTCTGGGGCACCAGAGTATCGGTCAGGCCTTTGGCGGCAAGATCGTTCATGCCAAACAAATCATGCATGGCAAGACCTCAATGGTGAAACACAATGATAGTGGTGTCTTCAAAGGGTTGAACAATCCCTTCGAGGTGACTCGTTACCACTCATTGGTGATTGAGCGTGAGTCTATGCCTGAATGTCTTGAGATGACTGCCTGGGTTGAAACGGCCGAGGGCGAGATCGATGAGATCATGGGTGTGCGTCACAAGGAACTGGCGATTGAAGGGGTGCAGTTTCATCCCGAGTCTATCCTGACCCAACACGGTCATGACCTGATGAAAAACTTTCTCGAACAAAAGATCTAAAGGAGTCACTTCATGGATATGCAGGGTGCGATTCGTGCGGTCACCGACGGCAAAAATCTAACTGCTGAGCAAATGACTTCGGTGATGCGGTTGATAATGACTGGTGCTGCGACGCAGGCCCAAATCGGTGGCTTTCTGATTGGTTTGCGGATGAAGGGCGAAACGGTGGACGAGATCACGGCCGCTGCTCAGGTAATGCGTGAGCTGGCTACACCGGTCAAAATTGAAGGTGATCACCTGGTCGATACCTGTGGCACCGGTGGTGATGCCTCGGGTGCTTTTAATATCTCTACAGCTTCGGCCTTTGTTGTTGCCGCCGCCGGTGCGAAAGTCGCCAAACACGGTAATCGTTCCATTTCCAGCAAATCAGGCAGTGCCGATGTGTTGGAAGCCGCCGGTGTTAGTCTCGACCTGAATGCTGATCAGGTGACTCGTTGCGTAGCTGAAGTAGGTGTTGGCTTTATGTTTGCGCCTAAACATCACGGTGCCATGAAGCACGCCATCGGCCCGCGTAAGGAGATGGGGGTGCGGACCATCTTTAATGTGCTTGGCCCGCTGACCAATCCGGCTGGCGCACCGAATCAGGTGCTAGGTGTCTTCAGTGAGCAATGGTTACAGCCATTGGCTGAGGTGCTGGGGCGTCTCGGTAGCAATCATGTCCTAGTGGTTCATTCAGACGACGGCATGGACGAGATAAGCATTGGCGCGCCGACCCAGGTGGCTGAGCTGAAAGATGGCAAGATTAGCTGTTACAGCATTACGCCGGAACAGTTTGGTATGCAGCGTGCGGATATCAAACAGATTGCCGTCGATGGTGCTGAGGCCAGTCTGGCCGTTATCAAAAAAGTATTTGCCAATCAGGCTGGCCCGGCGCGTGACATTGTCGTCCTCAATGCCGGGGCGGCGATCTATGCTGCTGGTTTGGCCGACTCGCTTGAAGCGGGTGTCAGCAAGGCGGCCGAGCTGATTGCCAGTGGTGCCGCGGCTGAAAAAATGGCGGCCTTGGTTTCGCTTAGTCAACAATTGGGTCAGCAGTTAGCCGGATAGAATAAAGATGAGTCAGCCAGATATTTTACAAAAAATCCTGCGTCGCAAGGTCGAAGAAGTGGTCGAGCGCAGCTCGACGCTGAGTCTGCGTGAGCTGGCCAAACAGGTGGAGGCGGTAGCGCCGGCGCGTGGTTTTGTCCGTGCTATTGAAGCAAAGATAACTCAGGGCAATGCCGCAGTGATTGCCGAAATCAAAAAGGCTTCGCCAAGTAAGGGATTGTTGCGCGAAGACTTTCATCCGGCTGATATTGCCAAATCCTATGAAGAGGGTGGCGCTGCCTGTTTGTCGGTGCTGACCGATGCTGATTTTTTTCAGGGCCACGAGGACTATCTCAAGCAGGCTAGAGCTGCCTGCAGCCTGCCGGTGATTCGCAAAGACTTTATTATCGATCCCTATCAGGTCTACGAGGCCCGCGCCATGGGTGCCGATTGCATCCTGCTGATTGTCGCTGCCCTGGGTGATGTCATGTTGCTGGAATTGAGCCAGCTGGCCGATCAGCTGGGCATGGATGTCTTGGTCGAGGTGCATGATGCTCAGGAGTTGCAACGGGCCTTGAGCCTGCCGCTGAAATTGATAGGCATCAATAATCGCAATCTGCGGACCTTTGATACCTCGCTGCAAACCACCATCGATCTACTGGCTGATATTGGCGACGATCGTATTGTGGTTACGGAAAGCGGTATTCACAGCGTTGACGATGTGAAGCTGATGCGTGACCACAACGTCAATGCCTTTCTGGTGGGCGAGGCCTTTATGCGTGCTGATGATCCAGGGCAGCAGTTAAAAAGCCTGTTTTTCTAGCCTCTGCCGGTCAATCGTTTCCTTATGTGAACGCTAAAGTCAGGCTGTATGGCGCCGATAGCTGATAGCAGCGTTCTGTTATTGAGCAGGACGTAAAATAATTCTGATTGGACTTACATTAGGGAGCACACATGCGTAAATCTATCCTGTTGAAGGCCTTGGCGCCGACTCTGGTTCTGTTTTCTACCCAGGCGGCGGCGGTGCCGTTTCAGTCTATCGATCCGCGTTCGTTGGGGATGGGGGGGGTTGGTGTGGCCTCGGGCACTAGTGCCAATGCCGGTTTTATGAATCCGGCCCTGCTTTCAGCTGCGCATGAGGATGAGGATTTTAGTCTGGAACTGCCTATTATTGGGGCGCGTTTTTCTGACCCGGATAGCCTGCTTGATGAAATCGATACTTATCAGGATTCCAATCTTGAGGCCAATTTAACAACGGCTGTAGATGCTTTTAATGCGGCAGTTGCTGCTGCGAATGTGCCTAATGCAATCACTGAGGCGGGTAATGTGGCAAGTGCTACTAGGGCTGTGCAGGCACAGTTAAATAAACTAGATAACAAGCCAATCCAGGGTGAGGTCTTCGGCGGAATGGTGATCGGCATTCCGAGCAAGAAAATTGGCGCTTCTTTAAACTTGAACGCATACGTTGTTGCTGGCGGTGTGTTTGATTATACGACTGGCGCTGGTAGCGATGATGCGATGCTGCAGGGGATAATTACCGCTGCTGATGCTGTTGCTACTTTGGCAGATCCCGCGCAACTGTCAGGCGATAGTTTTGTTACAGCCCAGGATACTGGTACAGATGTGGTCTCTAATCTGACTTCGAATTTGGCTGCCCGTGGAGCGGTGATCTCCGAGGTTGGTCTGTCGCTGTCACGTGAAGTTAATATTGGCGGTCATGATGTCGCGGTTGGGATCACTCCGAAGCTGGTCAAGGTGAAAACCTTTCACTATGTCCTGGGTGCTAACACTGCCGACTTTGATTCAGAAAAGGGCACTAAGGACTATAGTGACTTTAATATTGATGTCGGTATTGCCAAGGATTACGGCAATAGTTGGAAAACCGGCCTGGTGGTAAAAAACCTGATTGGTAAGGAGTATGAGACCGCTCCATTTGCTTCACCGGGTCTGGCTGCCGTTCCATCTGCCACAATTAAGGTTGACCCGCAGGTACGCCTGGGTATTGCGCATAGTAACGAATGGTTGACGGTTGCCGCCGATTTGGATGTGACAGAAAACGAGCCGGTGGGGTTTGAGACCAAGACTCAGTATCTGGGGCTTGGTGTTGAGGCGGATCTATTTGACTGGGTGCAGTTTCGTGCCGGTTATCGTCACAACCTAAGTGATTCTGATACCAGTATCCCAACCATCGGTTTTGGATTTTCACCTTTTGGTGTGCATATGGATTTGGCGCTGGCGGGCAACAGCGACGAGGCCGCAGTGTCCTTTCAGTTGGGGTTCCGTTTCTAATATTCACTCGATTAGTATAAATCGCGTAAAAGGCCCCGCCATTACTGGCGGGGCCTTTTTATTTTGGCGGGATTGGTTTTGGGAATTGGGTTAAAATCGCCGATTGATTGTTGCTGGTGTAAGACAGATGTTGGTTTGTGGTGAGAATAAAGAGAAGGAAAGTGGGTGCATGGCCAGAATAACGTTACAGCTAGGCGGTCTGATGTCCGTTCTGGCATTGTTTTCAGCGCAGGTGTCAGCCTTGCCATTTTCCCCGATTGAACCCCGCTCGTTTGCCCTGGGGGGAACAGGGGTTTCCTCGGCCTCGAATGCCAATGCCGGTTTTTTAAACCCGGCGCTGTTGGCTGTAAACGAGCGCGATGAGGCGCTTGTGTTGCATGCCCCTGTACTTGGGTTTCGTTATTTCGACAAACAAAATGTGATGGATTCGCTGGCCAATTATCAGCGCATTGGCGCCGAGGCCTCCTACGATACTGTGCTGCATGATTTTAATAATGCCATCTATGTGAATAACAATGTCAATGAATCGCTGGTGAATATTGGCGGCTGGGCAAACGTGATGCGCACCCGCATTCCAGACCTGGCCAATAAATCTGTTCAGCAGGAGTTTATGGCGGCGGCTGTGGTGGGTATTCCACATGAGAAGCTAAATATGACCTTTAGCCTGAGCAGCAAAATTCTGGGTGGTGGTGTGGTTGATATTGCTGATAGTGATTTAACCGAGCTGGATAGGATTATTAAAGAGGCGGACGATGCTTCGCTCTTAAGTACGGAATCATTTGATTCAACTCAATTTGCTTCGCGATTTCGTGGTCGGGGTTTGAGCACCACTGAGTTTGGGTTGTCCATAGCGCGGCAATACAGCTTTGCCGGGCATGACATTGCTGTTGGGGTAACGCCGAAATATATCCAGGCGACCAGCTTTGATTATGCTACGTATATCAGTACAGCTGATTTTGAAACCGATTTGAATAAAAAGAGCCACTCGGCCTTTGATGTTGATGTGGGTGCGGCCAAGTCTTATGGCAATGGTTGGAGCACCGGCGTTGCCATCAAGAATCTGATTGGGCAAAAGTATCAGACCAGCTTGGATAATGAGATCAGAATCAAGCCGCAGGCACGTATCGGTATTTCTCACGCAATGAAATGGGTCGCGGTTGCGGTGGATATGGATTTGAACAAAAGCCAATCGCTAGGCTTTGATTCGGAAACGCAATACCTGGGTATTGGGGCCGAGCTGAATGTGTTTGATATGAGCACCATCCGTATAGGTTATCGCTCTAATATGAGTGATGTTGACACCAGTCTTGCCACGGTTGGCCTAGGCATAAAGGTTTACGGTGTGCAGGTTGATCTTGCCGCGGGTGCCAATGAAGATGAGATTGATTTTGCCGCCCAGGCGAGCTTTCGATTTTAAGCGGAACTGGATTTAGACATAAAAAAGCCCGGTTTATACCGGGCTTTTTTATGTCTAAATTAAATGCTGCTATCAACGTGTGCCAAACACGACGATGGTCTTGCCTTTGGCTGAGATCAGGTTTTGTTGTTCCAGGCTCTTCAATACTCGACCAACCATCTCGCGTGAGCAACCGACAATGCGCCCCAGTTCCTGGCGGGTGATCTTGATTTGCATGCCATCCGGATGGGTGATGGCATCGGGTTGCTGGCATAGATCAAGTAATGTCTTGGCAACCCGGCCGCTGACATCCATAAAGGCTAAACGGGTGGCCATGTCTGAGGTGCGGCGCAGACGCAGGGCCATCTGTGAGGCCATCTGGAAAATGATCTCAGTATGATCCTTGGCCATTTGCCGGAACCGTTCATAGCTGATTTCGGCTACTTCACAGTCACCACGGGCGCGGATCCAGGCGCTGCGTTCCGGGTCGTCGCTAAACAGGCCCATTTCACCAAAAAAGTCACCGGCGTTGAGATAGGCCAGCACCATTTCATTGCCATCATCATCTTCCGAGACCACGCTAACCGAGCCGGCGGTGATGTAATACAGCGAATCTGGCGTATCACCACCGTGAATGATGACGCTTTTATTGGGGTAGGTGCGCCGATGGCAGTGAGTCAGAAAGCTCTCTATTGCCGGGCTGGTTTTGGGTGTGTTGGTTTTGGCTAATGTCATTTTTTTCTCATAATGTTGCTGTCCCTTTTATTTGTATCGGCAAATAGGGGCTAGTGTTTGAGTTATCATACGGCCTATCTAAATATAGACCCAAGGAGTGATAAATGAAGGCGCGCATCAAGTGGGTGGACAACGCTATGTTTGTAGCCGAATCTGGCAGCGGTCATGCCGTGGTGATCGATGGCCCGCCGGATGGTGGTGGTCGCAACATGGGTATGCGGCCGATGGAGATGCTGCTGATGGGCACCGGTGCTTGTAGTGCTTACGACGTGTTGTTGATCCTGCGCAAAGGCCGCCACTCGGTGACTGACTGTGTCTGTGAAGTCTCGGCCGAACGGGCCGATGAGGTGCCGTCGGTGTTTACCAAGATTCATCTGCACTTCATTGTCAGCGGTGATGGTTTGAAGGAAAGTGTGGTCAAACGGGCGGTGCAGTTGTCGGCTGAAAAATATTGCTCCGCCTCTATTATGTTGGGCAAGACCGCCGAGATCAGCCATGATTTTGAAATCATCACAGCACAAGGTGATGTGGCGTGATCAAACCAAAGCCCACCTCCGGTATGCGTCATGTCGCGCTATTTGTTAGCGACCTTGAGGCCTGTGAGCAGTTTTACGTCGAGCTGCTGGGGATGCAGGTGGAATGGCGTCCCGATCCGGATAACGTTTATCTCTGTTCCGGCAATGACAACCTGGCCCTGCATCGGGCGCCGGAGGGCTACGATATGTCTGGCGATCAGGTCCTGGATCACATTGGTTTTATCATCGACGATATTGATCAGGTCAGTGTCTGGTTCGATTTTCTACGTGGGCATGACATCAAAATGAAGACTGAGCCGCGTACCCATCGCGACGGTGCGCGTAGTTTCTATTGTTATGATCCAGGTGGTACTACAGTGCAGATGATTCATCACCCGCCCATTGTTTCCAAATAGGCGTGCAAAAATAGCTCCCAAATTCGGGCGAAATAATAGATAATTCGCGCCTTTCCTGAGCGTGAGCGCTTGGGTTGTTGGATAGTTAGGAGGCGGCGTAATGCCCACACAGATGAAAAAGCTGAAGTTGCACGGGTTTAACAATCTGACCAAGACCCTGAGCTTTAATATTTACGATATCTGTTATGCCGTCACCCCTGATCAGCATAAGGCCTATATCGAATACATCGACGAGGCCTATAACGCTGAACGCCTGACTCAGATCCTGACAGATGTTACCGACATCATCGGCGCCAATATTCTTAATATCGCCCATCAGGATTACGATCCACAGGGTGCCTCGGTGACTATCCTGATTTCAGAAGAACCGATTGCGGCGGAAGAGCTGTCCAATACCGAAGCGCCGGGGCCTTTGCCTGAGGCGGTGGTTGGTCATCTGGACAAGAGTCACATCACCGTCCATACCTATCCCGAGACTCATCCCGATGGCGGTATCAGTACCTTCCGGGCCGATATCGATGTCGCCACTTGTGGTCGTATCTCGCCGCTGAAGGCATTGAATTATCTGATTCATAGTTTCGAGTCAGATATCGTTACTATGGATTACCGTGTCCGCGGTTTTACCCGTGATGTGCGTGGCAAAAAACACTTTATCGACCACAAGATCAGCTCAATCCAAAACTACATCGCCAGAGACACCAAGGCGAAGTATCAGATGATTGACGTTAACGTCTATCAGGAGAATATCTTTCACACCAAGATGATGTTGAAAGAGTGTCACCTGCAAGATTATCTGTTTGGTGTTTTGCCGGATGACCTGACCGGCAAAGAGATTAAAGTCATTGACCAGAAGGTAAAGCAGGAAATGGCGGAGATCTTTTATGGCCAGAATTTGCGGCGCGGGCTGTGAGGTGAAATAAAATAGAGTTTGTAATAAAAAGGCCGCTTAAAAGCGGCCTTTTTTGTTTGTTTAGATCTTATAAGCCAGTGTTGTCATTACCTTCGACGTCAGCCCCATTACCTTTTTAACCGGCATCGGCAATGCCGCGCCGCCATGCTGCAAGGCAACCGTGGCGTGATGGGCTTCATCTTCTTTCATCTGTTCAACCACTGCCCGGCTTTTTACGTCTTGCTGGGGCAGGCTTTCTAAATGTTCATCGAGATGTTTGATGACCTGGTGTTCGGTTTCGGCAACAAAGCCGAGGCTCCATTTATCACCGGCGATACCGGCGGCGGCACCGATTGCAAATGAGCTGAAATACCAGAAGGGGTTGAGCAGGCTTTTGTGGCTGTCCAGTTCTTCAAGGCGGCGTTCGCACCATTCCAGGTGGTCGTTTTCTTCTAGCGCTGCGCGTTCCATCTTTTCACGCACATCGGGCAGGCGGGCGGTGAGTGCCTGGCCGGAATATAGGCCTTGGGCTGAAACCTCACCAGCGTGATTAACGCGCATCAGGCCGGCTGCGTGTTTTTTGTCGGCCTCACTCATTTCGGCGTCGTTCATGCCTTTGGCTGGGTTGGGGCGTTCGGTGATCTGCGGCCGGCCAAAGATGGTGCGCATGGCGTTGTCGATGTTGCCAATCAGTTTGTCGGCTGGGGTGTAGGTTCTGTTATTCATGGGGCTAACGATACTTGATACGAGATTGGGGCTCAAGTGATGCGCTTTGGTTACTCAAGTCTTTTTTATAGCGCAGCAATAAGGCACCAAGCAAGAGCAGGCTAAACCAGATTGACAGGCTGCTTGAGCCGCCGCCAGCGGTGCTGGGGGCATCCTTCGTAAAGACGTCAAAGGTGGCTGTTTGTCCACCGCTATCAAAGCTGATTAGTGCCTGTTTACTGCCGCCATAGGTGGCTGATGAGGTCAGTCGTACCCTTAGCGTGTCGCTGGGGTTGATTGTGCCGGGAGTTGAGGTGAAGGCGGCGCTATTGAGGCTGTATTCACCGTCGACGATGAGTATGCTGACTGCCGCGCTTGTCCAGGTGATGGATTCTGAGGTGACTGTGGTATTAGGTTCGGCGTTAAGCACCGATGAAAAAATGATGCCGGTCGGCGTAGTGTTGGCGGCGGCGGTGGTGACGCTGAACGTGGTGCTAAAACCGCCAATGGTTATGGTTACCGTTTCTGTTGTGTTGTCGCTGCTGGAAGAGAGCAGTCGCATCCGGATCTTGGTGCCGTTGCTGACCGTGGAGGAGCTGGATGTAAAGGTGCTGCCGCCATCGATGCTGTATTCGGCGCTATGGGTAGTGGTGCCGTCGATATTGACGAATTCTTTGTCGCCCAAAATGCTGAGGCTGGAGTTGCTGGCCAGGCCGCTGAGGGTGATTTCGTTCGATGTGAATTTGGTTGCTTTTTGCACGTCTGTCTGTGAGGTAAAGCTGAAGCTGTCGGGTGTGACCGCTGTCAGGTTTTTGAGGTAGGAAAAATTGTAGCTTGCCAGGCCGGTGGCGATTAGTTCGGGATGGGTGTCGGAGTCGATGTCCGCAACTGTCAGGCTGCCGGGTTGCTTGACTAGGGAGAAGTCGCTCTTTGGCAGGAATGCGCCAGTGCCGTTGTTGTTGGTGAAGACAGAGATGGTGTCTGAGAGGCTGTTGCTGACCGCAACGTCCTTGAAGGTGTCGTTGTTAAGGTCGCTGATGCTGACAAACATGGGAGTGGTGCCGGTGGGGTAATCGACCTTGCCAGCAAAGGTGCCGTCGCCGTTATTTATTAATACTGAAATGGTGTTATCGCCACTGTTGCTGATTACCAGGTCGGGGAAGTTGTCGCCGCTGATGTCCTGGCTGGCGATGGCTGTAGGTGTTGCGCCAGTAGGGTAGTCAACTTTGGCGGCGGCGAAGACGCCTGCGCCGTTATTGATGAAAACAGAGACTGTGTCGCTGTCTTTGTTTGTTACAGCAAGATCTGCTTCATTGACGCCGTCAAAGTCGGCAGCGGCAATGGCGCTGGGGTTTGTGCCGGTAGCGTAGTCGACTTTGGCGGCAAAGGTGCCATCGTTATTGTTGATGAGTACTGAAATAGTGCTGTTGGTGCTGTTGGCGGTAACCAAGTCGATATCTGCAGCGTTTAGTTCGGCAGCCACAATATAGACTGGCTTGGTGTCAGTGGTGTAATCCACTTTGCCGGCAAAGGTGCCGCTGCCGGCATTGATGAAAACAGAGATATTGTTACTGTCACTGTTGGCAACGGCTAGGTCAATGTCGCCGATGTTGTTTAGTTCTGCGCTGGCGATAGACGAGGGTGCTAGACCGGTGGGGTAGACGGCGGCGGTGCCGAAAGTTGTATCACCCGCGCCCAGCAAGACTTTTATTTCGTTGGTGGTGGCTTTGTCGTCGCTATAGCTGGTGACGGCCAGGTCAACATCACCGTCGCCATTGAAATCGGCGCTGGTGATTGATAGAGGATTGTCTGCATTGCCAATAAATGTATAGGGTTGAAAGGGTGTCGCCCAGGCGGCCTGGCTTGAAAGTAGTGCCAGGCTGATTAAGCTTCGAGTAAATGCGGCTCGCATAGGTTGTGTCCCCGGAATTCCGTGCCTGATAAACGATGATTGTTAAAGAGTATATCGGATACTAGGCTGGATTTATCTAGTCGATGATCGTCTTAGGTTTTGATTTGCCTTGCCAGCAGCGAAACAGGGTGGAGGATCTTGAGTTTGGCGTTCGTTGTTCTGATGCCGGCGGCCAGATGCAGGGCGCAGCCGATGTTGCTGCTGACCAGAATGTCGGGTTGAGTTGCCTTGATGGCATCGAGTTTGTCAGCGCGCAGGCTGTCGGCCATCTGTGGATGTTCGATCATGTAGCTGCCGGCGGCGCCACAGCATTGTTGATTGCCGGGCAGGCTGATGATTTCCAGTTCGGGGATGCGCTTTAACAGGGCGTAAGGGGCATCAGTTTCTTTTAAAATATTGCGTTGGCTACAGGGTTCATGCACGGCGATCTTTTTGTCGAGCGGTTTGAACTGGATGTTTGCTGGCCATTCGATCTGGCTGAGAAAGGTGTTGATGTCGCAGACCGGTAGTGAGTGACCGGTGGTGCGTGGATATTCCTTTATGTGGCTACCGCAGCCGGTGGCGCTGCTGATGACGGCGGCGATGTCGAGTTGGGCGAAGGCGTCGATGTTTTGTTGTGCCAGTTGCGTCGCCTGCTGGTTGTCACCCTTGTGTTGGTGCAGGGCGCCACAGCAGGTTTGTGTGGCGGGTACGAATACGCCATAGCCGCAGGCATTTAATAAGGTGATGCTGTCGGCCAGCGTCTGCTGATCGAACATGTCGCTGAAGCAGCCGATAAACAGGGCGACGTCGCCCTGTTTATCAGTCTTGGCGGGGTAGTAGTCCTGCCAGTCGTGGGGGCGGTCGATGCTGGGGGCGAGTTGTTCGAAGCGTTCCATGCCTAGCAGTTTGGTGATGCCCAGGCCGCGGCCCAGCGCGCGCAGGCCAGTCTTGTCTGTCAGCCATAGCAGTGTTGCTTCACGGCGTTGCCGTTGTTTGTTGGTGGCGAGCTGATCCATGTTGATGCGCTGTTCCTGCTTGGGCTTGTCCTGAAAGGGTTTGTCTTGCGCCAGGGCAGTGCGGGCGCCGTCCATGATTTCGCCGAATTGCACGCCGGATGGGCATTTGGCCTCACAGGCACGGCACAGCAGGCAGTTGTCCAGATGGTTGTGCAGTTTGTCGTCGGCCTGTAACTGGCCGTTGGCCAGGCCCAGGATTAGCGAGATGCGGCCGCGCGGTGATTCGGCCTCGTTCTGGGTTTTGTTATAGGTGGGGCAGTGGGGTAGGCACAGGCCGCACATGACGCAACGTTCGGCCTGTTGTTTGGTGTTGGCTTGGATTTTCAAGAATGACTCACTGCCGGCGGCGTAAAAGGTGGATGATTCCGTTATTATATCGGCTTTTCAGTATTCAGGATGAAAGAGGGTTTATGTCTTTTTATACACGTCATGCCTTTATCTGCACCAATCAAACCACGGATGGTAGTGATTGCTGTGAAAATCACAATGCCATGGCGATGGTGAAGTACGCCAAGGACCGACTTAAAGAGCTGGATATGTTCGGGCCGGGCAAGGTGCGGTTGAATAAGTCCGGTTGCATGGGGCGTTGTGCTGTGGGGCCAGTGCTGGTGGTCTATCCTGATGAGGTTTGGTACACCTATGTTGATAAAGAAGATGTTGAAGAGATTATTCAGGAACATCTGATTAATGGTCGTGAAATCCCGCGGTTGAAGATTTAGAGTGACTGATTTTGTTGTCAGCGCCCGTCAACTGCGCAAGGTCTATGCTGGCCAGGTGGTGGTGGATGGCATTGATCTCAATATCGCCCGTGGCCAGTGTTTTGGTCTGTTGGGGCCGAATGGTGCTGGCAAGACCACTACGCTGCGGATGTTGCTGGGGCTGACGCCGCCGGATGGTGGTGAGCTGGAGGTGCTGGGCTATGAGATCCCACGCCAGGCGCGGCAGATGCACGCCCGCATGGGCTTGGTGCCGCAGGCGGATAATCTTGATCCTGATTTCAGTGTGTCGCAGAACCTACGCACCTATGCCCGATATTTTGGCATATCCAAGGCAGTTTTTGAGCAGCGTCTGCCGCAGTTGCTGGCCTTCGCCGCGCTGGAGCACAAGGCCGATGCTGGCATCGGTACGCTGTCCGGGGGTATGCAGCGTCGTTTGACTATGGCACGTGCGCTGGTGAATGATCCTGAGCTGGTGGTGCTGGATGAACCGACTACTGGTCTTGATCCGCAGGCGCGGCAAATGATTTGGCGGCGGCTGCGTGAGTTGCTGGCACAGGGTAAAAGTCTGATTCTAACCACTCATTATATGGATGAGGCTGAGCGGCTGTGTGATCGGTTGGCGATTATGGATCATGGTCGCATTCTGGTGGAAGGTAGTCCGGCTGAATTGATTCGCGAGCACATTGAACCGCAGGTGATCGAGGTCTACGGTCCTGGGGTTGAGCAATGGGGCGTTGATCACGGTTGTGCCTTGGCTCGGCGGCTGGAGCAGGTCGGCGAGACCCTGTTTTGCTATGCCGATGATGAACAGTCAGCACTGGCCTCTCTGCGCCAATATCCGCAGTTACAGTTTATTCATCGTCGCGCCAATCTCGAGGATGTGTTCTTGAAGTTGACGGGCAAGGAGCTGCGCGATGCCTAGAGCCCTCATATCCCACCACACTTCTACTGCGGCGCCCGAATGGCACGCCCTGCGCGCTTTTTTCTCCGGCAGAGTGCTCGACGTAGCGTCAACTATGCTTGCGCGCTCTTTTGTCGCAAAAAACGCGCATGACACACCCTTGGCTCGCCTCGTTACGAAGTCTGGTGGGATATGAGTGCTTTTGCCCTGCCACGGTTTAGTCGCCGCTGCTTTCCTGTCTGGCAGCGTAATGCCCAGGTCTGGATTAAGTTGTCTGGACCGTCGTTGGTCGGTAATTTCGGCGAGCCGCTGCTCTACCTGTTGGCGTTGGGTTACGGTCTGGGCAGTTTTATCGGTGAGGTGGATGGCCTACCTTATATAGTCTTTCTGGCGACGGGTATCATCTGTTCCAGCGCCATGAACACAGCCACCTTTGAATGTCTCTATTCGGCCTATACCCGCATGAAGGTACAGGAGACCTGGGCGGCGATGATGGCGGCGCCGCTGAGCCTGGATGATATTGTGCTTGGTGAGGTGTTGTGGGCGGGCACCAAGAGCTTGATCAGCGCGTCGGCAATCCTGCTGGTGGCATCAACACTGGGGCTGGTGGCTGGCTGGCAGGCGCTGGGCGTGTTGCCGATGGCCTTTTTACTGGGCTGCTGTTTCGGTGCTATGGCCCTGGTGGTGACGGCGATCTCGCCCAGTTATGACTTCTTTCTCTATTATTTCACCCTGGTGATTACACCGATGTTCCTATTGAGTGGTGTGTTTTTCCCGCTGGAAAGCGTGCCAGCCTGGGTTCAGTCGGGCATTCAGTTGCTGCCGCTGTATCATATTGTTGAGGTGGTGCGGCCGTTGATGACTGGGCGGCCACTAGAGGGGCTGATGACGCATCTGCTGGTGCCGATAGCCTACGGCCTGGCGGCAATTTGGCTGGCGCTGGGGCTTTTGCGTAGAAGATTATTGATTTAGTTGCCTTAGGGGCTTGTCTGGGGGCGGCTTCGCGTGTAAGATTCGCCGTCTTTCTTGAAGAGAAACGATAGATTTTTTAGGAATTATCGATGAAAACGTTTAGTGCAAAACCTGCTGAAGTAAAGCGCGATTGGTTCATAATCGACGCCGAAGGCAAGACCTTGGGCCGTATGGCAACTGAAATTGCCCGTCGTTTGCGTGGCAAGCACAAGGCTGAATATACGCCTCATGTAGATACTGGTGACTACATTGTAGTTGTTAACGCTGAAAAGGTTGCTGTTACTGGCAACAAGCGTACTGGCAAGATGTATCACCGTCACACTGGCTACATTGGTGGCTTGAAATCAGCTAGCTTTGAAAAGGTAATCGCGGAGAAACCTACGCAGGTTATTGAATTGGCGGTTAAGGGTATGATGCCACGGGGTCCTTTGGGGCGCGCCATGCTGCGCAAACTGAAGATCTTTGCTGGAGCTGAGCATAACCATATTGCCCAGCAGCCGAAGCAGCTAGAAATTTAAATTAGAATAACGGGAACGAATCATGGCAGACATGAATCAACTGTGCACCGGTCGTCGTAAAACAGCATCGGCACGTGTATTTATAAAACCTGGTAGTGGTGTCATCTCTATCAACAAGCGCTCTATCGAGCAGTACTTCGGTCGTGAGACTTCTCGCATGATCGTGCGTCAGCCGCTTGAAAGTGCTGAGCTGCTGGGTAAGCTGGACGTAACTATCACTGTTAAAGGTGGTGGTGCCAACGGTCAGGCGGGCGCTATTCGTCACGGCCTGGCGCGTGCGCTGGTTAATCACGATGAAGAGCTGCGTAGCACCATGCGTCGCGCTGGCTTCCTAACTCGTGATGCTCGTGAAGTTGAACGTAAGAAAATCGGTCTGCACAAAGCGCGTAAGCGTCCTCAGTTCTCGAAGCGTTAATTTTACGCCGATTACTGTTTCAGAATGCCGAGGCGCGATACCGCTTCGGCATTCTAGTTTTTCCGGTCTGGAAAAATATTGTCAGAGTTTCTCTATTGGGGAATCGTCTAACGGCAGGACAACGGCCTCTGACGCCGTTAATCAAGGTTCGAATCCTTGTTCCCCAGCCAAACAACACATAAGCCTCACCCTTACGGGTGGGGCTTTTTTGTGTCTGTTAGATATCTAGTCTTTGAGAAAAGGCTAAATCCCTCTTAATAACCAAGTTTTTTGGTGAGAAATTTCTTGTGACTGAGAATGATTTTTGTTAGTTTTTATCTCGGTTGATGTTGTTGTGATTGTGTTGCACATTAGGTTTATGCATTAACTTACGGAAAAATATTGATTTTCATGTGTAGCTGAACTAGATTAACTGCGTCGATGTGACTTTTAGACTACAAAAATTGGAGAAAACCATGCAGAAGAAACTAATTGCGCTGGCAGTGGCTGGCATTATGGCGGCACCGATGGCAGCTCAGGCTGCGGCGAGTGCTGAGGTTTACGGTAAGGTGCGTGTTTCAGCGGCATTTGTTGGTAATGATGATCCGAGTGCTAATAATGAAGATAGCAAGCTGAGTGTGACCAGTCATGACTCGCGCTTTGGTGTCAAAGGTTCTGCTGATCTGGATAATGGTATGAAGGCTGTTTATCAGCTGGAGACTGAAGTTGATTTTGATGATGACAATAATGGTCTGTTTGACAGCATGCGTAACACTTATGTAGGTCTGGCGGGTGATTTTGGTACAGTGGTGATGGGGCGTCATGACACTCCATACAAAATATCTCGCGGTAAGCTGGACGTCTTTGGAGACACCCATGGTGACTACAATGCCATTATGGGCGATACCCACGATGCGCGTGCAGACAACGTAATTGCCTACATTTCACCGGCTATGGGTGGCGTTACTATCGCCGCAGCCTTGGTAACTGATTTGGCTGACGATAACTTGGGTGATACAACTAACTCTACTGCCATTGGTGGTACCACTCGTGAGCAGCAGGGTATCAGTATTGCCGGTATGTATTCGGATGGCCCGTTGTACGCAGCTCTTGCTTTCCAGAGTCTGGGTGAAACAGGTGTTCAGAACGGTACCAAGTATGATGATGCTGAAGCCACCAAGCTGACTTTGGGTTATATGGTTGGTACAACTAACCTGATGTTTGCCTATGAGAATGATGACCTGGGTGGTAGTAACAATGATCAGGATCGTTTGCACTTCAGTGTCGATCACGGCATGGGTAATGGCACAAGCCTGCAGTTTGCCTACGGTATGGCGGATGATCGTGGTAATAACACCAATACTGGTGCGACCCAGTTTGCGCTGGGTGTAACTCAGGAAATGGGTGGTTCTGTTGAAATGTATGCGCTTTACACTGCGCTGGACAATGACCAGAGCGCCGGTTTTAATCTGGTTGAGGTGGGTTCTGCTGGAGCGACAGAGGCAAGTGCTAGTGCGCTTGCGGTTGGTGTCAACATGAAGTTTTCATCCATGTAAAAAATCTGTTAAGCTTTAACGGCTAATGCAGGAAGCGGGCGCCCTAGGGCGCCCGTTTTGTTTTAAACCAAAAATTCCTTATGGAAACAGTGTCTTGTTTGACAGTTTTGGCGCTGACATGTTAGAAAACGCCTTGGTTGGCGGAGACATGCATTAATGAAATGCAATAGATTTTTCCTGTTTGGGGCTGTGTTGTCGCTGTTTGCGGCGACTGTTCAGGCGGGAGTATTCAATACCAAGCATAATTTAGGCAGTACCGGTCTCAATGCGGCCAGTACCTTTAGTGGTACGCGCGAGATTTGTGTTTTCTGCCATACCCCGCATGGCGGCGACGGCCAGGCGGCGGCACCTATCTGGAATCGTAATCTCGATCCAAGCGGCTTTGCTACATATGACCAAATGGGAACAACCACGCTGGATGCGGGTGTTGAGCCGGTTGGTTCGGTTTCTTTGGCCTGTCTTTCTTGTCACGACGGTACTCAGGCGATGGATGCTGTCCTGAATGAATCTGGTTCAGGCCGTGATGTGCCGGGCTTTTCTCGTGGTTTATGGGTTGGCCAGGCGGCAATGGTTGAAGGTCGAATTGGTGGCCCGGACGTGGTGACCAATCTAGGCAAGGATTTGACCAATGATCACCCGGTCGGGGTGCAGTATTCGGGTGGCGGCTATTCCTTGTCGAATCCAGCCGGCCCTGGTTACGATAAAGATTTTAATCCTGCTTTGTCTGAGATTTTGGGTGCCAGCCGGGTCTGGTGGGTAAATACGCCGGGCGGAACGGCTGGGTTTGAGAAGTCGGATATGAAGCTTTATACCCGCGTAGGTAGCAGTGAGGGGGCATATATTGGTGAGCAGCAGCCCTATGTGGAATGTGCTTCATGTCATGATCCGCATGTTGACTACAATCCAACCTTTTTACGTATTGACCCTATTGGCAGTCAGGTTTGTTTAGCCTGCCATAACAAGTAGGAATGGGCTTGGTGGTATTCCGACCTGCGTTTGTTGGTTTGTGTTTGTTGTTGGCTTCGGCTGTGTGGGCGGACGATTCTATTTTTGCGCGTGTTAATGGGTTGCTGTTGACTCAGGCCGAAGTGGATACGGCGGTTTATATGACCGCGAGGCAGCGTTTTTTTCACGGCCGTATGGATGATGTGCGTGAGCAGGAGTTGCGGCGTGAGGTGGTTGCCAGCCTCGTCGATAGATTGTTGTTGATCAAGGCGGCTCGAGCACGCGCGATTGTCGTGGATAAGTTGGCAAAGCAGCAGCTGTATAAGCAAATGCTGCTCAGGTATGATGTGACTACGCTGCCTCAAGATCATCGTCAGAAAATTGAAGCTGAGTTGCTACAGCGCGCAGAAGAGCAGGTTTTGTTGCAGCAGTTGGCGCTTGAGGTTAAGGCGGTTGCCGTGCCACAAGAGCCTGAGCTGCAGCGATTTTATCAGCAGAATATTGAAAAGTTTACCACTCCGCCAAAGTTGCGGCTTTCTGTGATTTTGCTCAAGGTTGCGCCATCAGCGCCAAGTCAGGCCTGGCAGGCAGCCGGGCATGAAGCGAAGCGGTTAAGGCAAAAGATTATTGCGGGTACTAGTTTCGCAAAGTTGGCGAGTATGCATTCTGGCGACACTTCGGCTGAAGAAGGCGGCGATTTGGGTGTGGTGCATCAGGGTATGTTGTCTCCTGAGGCTCAAGTGGTAGTCGATATTTTGGCTGAGGGGCAGATCTCTGAGCCTGTGATTTTGTTGCAAGGTGTGGCGTTGTTTAGGCTGGAAGAGCGTCAGGCGTCTAAGCTTAATAAGTTGGCGCAAGTTCGGGAGCGGGCGTTAGGTTTGTATCAGCGCGAGCAGGCGGGAAAATATTGGCAGGATTTTCTGATGTCGCTGCGGTCTGAGGCGGAGATTGAGATGGTTGATGGTGAGATAGCTGTTGAGATGATTTGGGCGCAAGGGGCTGCTGTTGTCCAATAATAAACAATGCGGAGTGGCTAAGTAGTGCAGAAAGCAATCCGCAAAAAGCTGGTTGTTCAAACGCTGTTGCTGTCTTGTGGGTTGGTGCCGCTTGGGGTGGCGCAAGCCGCTACAGCTTCTTTTATGGGGCCGCTAGAGACATCTGGTTTTTTAGGCTACTACTACCGTTCGTACGCAGAAGAGACTGGCGCAGAAAACGTAAGTCATCAGTTGGGCGGGACGGTTAATACCTCTACTTACTTTGGCGAGCCCTGGTTGGCGATAGCCAATCTCTCCTTGAGTTTGACCCAGGACTCGTCCGAGTCGACGGGGGCTGTTTCGCAGTCCGCAGTTGATTCGCAGTTGATTACCGGTGATTTCGGTTTGAATCTGTTGCCACAAAGTAAGACGCCTTTTAGTTTGAATATGCAAACCACTGATAGTCGGGTCGATACCGTAGAGTCGGGTTTGACACCGATCACCTTTGTTGGTGAAGAGTATTCCAGTATGTATCTTGGTTTGCGGCAGAGCTATATGACGGATCATGGCGGCCGGTATCGACTTAATTATGATTATCGCAATTGGGAGTCATCTAGTAGTGGTGAGTATGATGATGAGACCTTTGGTCTTGAGGCAGACTTGCGTAAGCCGCAGCATCACCTGCTGGCTCGGGGTTCTATGCAGACAAATGAGCATTCGGCCTCATCACGGGTTAATGACAGCTTGGTGTTGGATTTAAGCCATTTTTATTACCCGGTGCGAAACTTTCGCCTTGATAGCAAGGTTAGCTATTACGACTATGAGCGTTCATTTTTGGACCCTTTGGCGGCGGATAAGCGCCTTTCAAGTCTGGATATGACGCAGGTGACGAGTAATGCCTTTTGGCGGCCAGCAGATTATCCCTTGAGTTTTACTGCAGGCGTCAGGGTTTACTCTATGGCGGGAAGTGAGAGCAATGTTTCGGGTGCTGATGTTTCAAATTTGGCGCTGAATTCGGGCCTGTTTTATCAAGTCAGTCAGAATTTGCGTTTGGACGCGAGTTTTTCGTCATTGTATGGCGAGATTGGTGGGGTGCAGGATGATGCTCATCGTCAGGCTGGCGGTTTGTTGTATCAGACTGACCTGGAAGAAGTGCTTGGTTTTATGTATCAAGCCTATCTGGATGGCGATTTTGTTCATAATGTTGATGTTATCGACGACAAAAATAGTTGGTCGTTTTCGCTTGGGCATGGCCTTGGTCGGTCCTGGTGGCCTTCGGAGCGCACCTCGACTACGTCGTTGCGTCTCAATTTTAATCAGGCATTAGGTTATTCGGGTGTGACGGGTGAGGTGCTTACATCGAGCTCTTTGCTACGTATAGATCACTCTGTTTCTCTGGCGTTTAATCAGCGAGCCTGGGGTGGTAATAGTCTGGCGCAGCTGACCTTGTCTGACTCAAGGGATTCGACCTCTGAAGAAAAGACTGCGATAGCAACAAAAAGAAATTTTGAACAGCAAATGATTAATTTGCAGTTGAGTCGTGATCAGGATTTAGGTCGCAGGAGTTCTATTACGGGTGATATTACGGTACAGTACGTCCGGGTGAGGGATGAGGCAACTGTTGGGGCCGCAGCTGCCGTTGTTGATGAGAACGATACAACAACATCAACAGGGCGGATAATATTTCAACATTATCAGATGCTTGGTGTGCGCAAGCTGCAGTATGCATCTGATTATGCCGTGTCCAATACCTCTACTGAGGGAGCGATTGATAGGCTGGATTGGGAGAATCGCTTGTCTTATTCGATAGGTAAACTGGATACCAGTATAAGTTATCGTTTGACTGAGACTGACAGTCGCAATTATGATTTGCTATACTTCCGCCTCATGCGCCGTTTCTGATGCGTGGGTTTGGGTTTAAAACAATAATATTTAAGATTTTTTTTCATTTTTGAGGAGAGCTTTCGCTATGTCACGTGTGACCAAGCATAGTAAATGGAGATATGTCCTGCTCGGAGCAATTACGTGGTTAGCCGCGTTTTCATTGCCCCAGACAGCGCATGCAGAGTACGCCGATGTTGTAATTAATAACTACGCTGATGCGGCGGGTATCCGTCCAGTAGTGTTTCCACACTGGTTCCACCGTATACGTTTCCGCTGTAAGGTTTGTCATGCTGACCTTGGCTTCCAGTTCAAAGCTGGTGGTAACAAGATCACTATGGCAAAGATCATTGACGGTAAGTTCTGTGGTGCATGTCACAATGGTGAAATTGCTTGGTCTGTTGAGAACTGTGCCATGTGTCACTCGGCCATTCCAGGCACTCCGACTCATTTCCACGGTAGTACGGTTCAGCGCCTGATTGCGCCAGCCTACAAACCTGTTGAAAATAAATAAGGGGAGACTGAGAATATGAAGTTACGTAGCAAAAGTGTATTCCTAGGTTTCGCCCTGTCGCTGGCAATTTCCGGTCCTGCATGTTCGCAAGGCTTTGTTGAAATTCATGCGGGTGGTGTTGAAGATATGTCTCTGGACTATGCGCCAGAGTACAACCCAGTTAATGAGGTGGCAGCACCCGTTGACGAAGTTATCCGTGTTGCCCAGGTTGGTGGTGCGAATGTCTTTAACCGTAACCTGAAGAAACAAAAGATGAAGAATCCTCCTCCTCCAGAGGATGGTATTCATGATACCGAAAACGAAGGTACGTTCGTGTTGCAGCCGCCGCTAGAGGCTTTTGGCGGTCTGCCACCAAGTGATTTCGGTAACTATGTTGACTGGGTGAAAGCCGTAGATGAGAAGAAACTGTCTCCTCGCTGGGATCGTGTTGATTCTTCAGAAGAACCTTTCGTGATGGATATGGACATCGTTCGTGAAGTTAAGGCTTCTGTACCTGATGTAGTATTTCCTCATCGTCAGCATACTGAGTGGTTGGCTTGTTCTAACTGTCATCCTGCGATCTTTATCCCTCAGAAAGGGGCTAACCAGATCAATATGTCAGCAATCTTGTTGGGTCAAAAGTGTGGTGTATGTCATGGTAAGGTGTCGTTCCCAATTACTACCAAGTCATGTAAGAAGTGTCACTCTAAGCCTAAGCCCGCTGATTGGCAGCCGCCTTTGAGTGAAGCTACTCTAAAGAATCCATGGAGATAACCGTTATCTTCTAGTGATTCTGTCTCACTAGCAAATGATGAGATGGCCGCCTTAAGGGCGGCCTTCTCTGTCTAGTAAGGAAGAAATCGGGCTGACATCAAATATGGATGAGTCAGCGGTAAGTCGTAAGAATTTACTGTCGAGGGTGACGATGATGAAACCAAAGTATACTATTCTGTCAGTGGCAATTGCCGCTGTGTTGGCAGGTTGTGGCGGTACAACCGCTGAGAAAAAAGCAGAACCAGCGCCTGAGGCGACGGTTGGCACGGCAGTAGCCGAAGTGAGGGCTGTTGAGAGTTCAATGCCGCAAGTTGCGCCGCAGCCAAAGCCGGCTCCTGTTGTCGCTGTTGTGCAGCCTGCCCCAGTAGTGGCGGCAGCTACACCAAAGCGCAAATTAAATATTCCTACAGATCCTAATACGTTTCTGGTAACAGCATCACCAAAGACAAATGAACATCCTTCTTTTGGTCAGGGGCAGAATTCCGGTTTTGATGTCAACGGCGAGCCTGGCAAGGAAGTTGTTGTAACGCGCGGTGAAAAATATAAGTTTATCGTCGATACGGGTGTTCAACATGATTTCTATTTCACTACCAACCGGGTCGGTTGGGGATCTGGAACCTATACCGATGGTGTTGAAGGGCAGTTCATCTACAAGGGTGATGTGACTTTTGAGCCATCTAAAACCACACCTGATCTTCTTTA
Organism: uncultured Gammaproteobacteria bacterium; assembly: GCA_965602225.1. Taxonomy (GTDB): domain Bacteria; phylum Pseudomonadota; class Gammaproteobacteria; order Tenderiales; family Tenderiaceae; genus Tenderia. The sequence goes on from CBFCYE010000011.1 coordinate 66,924, forward strand.
TTATCAGTGTCGTAACCATAAACATATGGGTGGAAAGGTTTATGTCCTGGATAAGGGTGAAGATTTAGCCAAGGTTAAGGCTGCCATAGCGAGTAGCGTTGGCGCATCGAAGGCTAAGTCAGGTCGTGCAGCTGCGGTTGTAACTGCTGGCGCAGTTAAGCAGAAGCTAGGTTATGCGCAAATGGTGATTGGTTCAGGAAGCGCCAAGCGCATCGAGAATAGCGGCGATAAGCAAGCAATTGGTATGCTGACGAATGCCCGGGGTCAGATTGAAGCGGCCAAGGCATCACTTACTGGTGGCCAACTTGAGCAGGCAATGACCCAGGTCAATGATGGCTTGCGTCTAATGACGGCTGCGTCAAGGCAAATCACCACAGAAAGTGAAATGGCTGGCGTGAATCACAAGGCTCAGTTTGAAGAGTTGACTAATTCGCTGAAGACTTATGAGGGCTCATACAAGAAAAACTCTGAGCGTGCTGCGAAGATGAAGCAGCCCGTCAAGGCGAAGCTTGATTCGGTTGAATACGAACGTTTGGTGGCTGAAGGTAAATCGTTGGCGGCTAAGGGGGATCATTTTGCGGCAAATAAATCCCTGAAGAAGGCTCAGTCTATGATTACGTCAGTCTTGACCAGCATGCTTCATGCCCAAACTGTGACATACGATAAGAAGTTTGAGACGCTGGAAGAAGAGTATGAGTATGAGTTGGCTCGTTATGAAAACTATGAAGAGTTAATTCCTTTGGCTGTTGAGCAAAAACAGCCGTCGCAACGTGCGCTGGAACTGATTGATAGCTTTGTTCAGAAAGCTGCAAAAATCAGGGAAGAGGGCCGGGGAGTTGCCGCCAAGGGTGACCATAAAATGGCAATCATGGCTATTCAGGCAGCGACCTCCAATCTGCAGCGTGCGCTACGTATGGCGGGAGTCAACTAATCTCGCCTAATAGCGCATTACTATTGCTTTGTGTATAGTGCATACTGGCTGCCGCCTTAATCAGCGGTGGTCAGTTTTTGTTTGCTGAGTTGGTGTAGAAACTGTAATCATGTTGCGTATCAAACGACATAAAATGTTACTTCTAGGGCTGATAGGGCTACTTGCCGGAATGCTTGTGCCTAGCATTGCGTATGTACAAGAAGAATTTGACGGTGACTTCTGGAATAGAGGGGAGCACTTTCAGCTTGATAGCAAGGTTGTGCCTGTGTATGAAGATGGTATTCATGACCCAAGCAATGACGCAGTAAAAGTGTTGCAAGAACCTGTTGAAGCGATGGAGACTTTTCCTCGTGATAACTCCGGTGTGATTGACTGGGTTAAGACGCTGGATCAAGGCATGATTGGGCCGCGTAAAGGTTTGTACGGTGACGAAGAAATGCACGCAGTAGATTTCGATGTTATCTTCAAAAATACAGGCTCGATGCCATTTGTGCGCTATCCGCATCGTCAGCATACAGAGTGGCTGACATGCAAAAACTGCCACCCCAAGATTTTCCTACCGCAGAAGGGTGGTAACCCGGTGACTATGTCAGGGATCATGCAGGGTAAGTTTTGTGGTATCTGTCATGGTAAAGTTGCCTTTCCCCCAACCAAGAATTGCGGACGATGCCATTCAGTCTCTCGCGACACAGTCGGCTTAAGATAGCCGTTTGTTTGCTAGGAGCTGTGCAGCTGTTTGGCTGTGCAACTACTGAGCAGACAACCGCTCCAGTTTTGGATGATGATAAGGCTGCAGCTGAACTTGCAGATCTGTTCGATGATTTTGCTGGTGAAGACAGTGGCGTTGCTCTTGGCGTGGTTGATGAGGCTGCGACTACAGCTGATCAGCCCTTGTTGGCTGATGACTCTATCGATCCCTTGGATCAAATCGCCAAAACACAGCCCAAGCCTGTTCTAAAAATCCCGCAAGCCGCCGACGTCCAAATATTTGATTGGCGGGTAATTAATGGCGCGGCATCGGGTAATTTTGTTACCGGCGAGGTGGAGCATCGGTTTCGGCGACCAACCGCAATCGCTGTCCAAAGCGAATACCTCTATGTCATAGATCAAGGGGCTGATGCCTTGTTTCGTTTTGATCTTGTTTCCGAGCGGCTAGAAACTGTGCTTGATCTCAAAGCTGAGGTTAAGGGTGAGGTTGCTGATATCTATGTTGATAATGACTTCTCATTTTATCTGACGGATACGGAAGCCGGCAGGGTTTTACATTATGATAGACATGGCTCGCTGCTTCAGGTTTTTCGTAATCACTTTAATATGGTCAGGCCGGTAGCTGTCACTGTCCTTGATGATGGTGGCGTTGTAGTGGCCGATGGCCATTATGATCATCTTCTGCATTTCAACTCGATGGGGAAGCTAATTGCTACCTATGGTGGTCGTGGTGAAGGAGTGGCTGAATTCATTAATATCACGACAATGGCAAAGGGGCCTGATGGCTTTTATGTGGGGGCGCGAGTTGGACGTCGCTTGCAGGTCATAGGAAATGATGGCGGTTATCTTTATGCCTTTGAAGAGGGGGAGATAGTATTTCCTGCTGCGATAGTGGTTGATAATGATAATCGTAGCTACGTGGCTGACCACATGGATAACACTATTAAGGTGTTTGAACGGGGGGGCTTGGTTGGAACCATTGGCGGTTTCGGGCTGGCTGCAGGACAGTTCAAACGAATAACAGACTTGTGGCTGGATGGAGGTGTTCTCTATATTGTGGATAGCCTGAATGGCCGTATCCAGGCTGCCAGGGTCTCACCTGAAGCAGTTGTCTTGCCGTCATCAGTCACTGAATCAGACGATGGTTTTGTCCAGGAATTTGTCGAAGCCCCTCTGGATGAATCAGGTGGTGAGCCGGTGCCAGATGCCGCACCAGCCGAATCGCTTGAAATAAACGAACAAGCAATCGTACCTGTCGTAGAGTGATGCGCATGCGACAATCTTTAACGGCGCTTTTAGCCGCTGTTTTGTTGTCACTTGTTAGCGGCTGCGTGCAAATCCCTGCAGTTTTTGATTCTCGTCCCTATGAAGAGCTTAGGCAGGCACAAGTTTGGCCTGCTGCACCGGAGGTTGCTAGGTATGCTTTCGTCGGCCAGTTAACTGGCGAAGAAAACTTCCCTCGTCCTGGTGAAAAGACGCTCAATATTGGGGTGAAGTTTTTGCGTTGGCTGGTAGGGCTGGTTGGACACGGCGAGGCGCCAGTTATTCTCCAGCGCCCGCAGGCGGTTGTCAGTGATGGCCAGGGGCGGGTGTTTGTTAGTGATGTCAGTCGCCAGGCGGTCTATCTATTTGATACACGCAAGGCAGAGTTAAAAGTCTGGCAGTATGCGGCTAAGGATATTCGCTTTGAATTGCCGATTGGCATGGCTCTGGCGGAAGACGGTGGATTGTTGGTTGCGGACGCTTCGCTGCGGCTCATCGCTCATTTGGCGCCAAATGGTGAGCCACTGGCACAAATTGGCTTTGGAGAGCTAGAGCACCCAACTGGTTTGGCCAGAGATCCAGCTTCAGGTCGGATATTTGTGGCGGACAGGGGCAGTAATTCGATCAAGGTGTTTTCGTCTGCCGGGGCATTATTGTCTGAGTTTTCAGGTTTCGGTGAGGCTGTGGGTGAGTTGAATGGCCCAACCTACCTGTTTTGGCATGACGAAAAGCTATATGTTACCGATACGCTGAACTCGAGAATTCAGGTATTTTCAGCCCAGGGTGAGTATCTTTCAGGTTTTGGTAAGCGCGGATTGTATTTGGGGGACTTGCCCAGGCCGAAAGGGGTTGCTGTAGATAAAGCCGGCAATGTCTATGTGGTAGAATCGTTCTATGATTATTTGTTAATATTTAATCAAGATGGCGAGTTGTTACTGCCAATTGGTGGCTCAGGGCATGAAGTGGGGCAGTTTTATCTGCCGGCCGGTGTTTGGGTTGACGATGACTATGTGTACGTCGCGGATACATTTAACGGCCGCGTTATGATGTTTGAATATCTTGGAGATGGGAATGCTTCGGACGTTGCAGGTGACGGCAGCTCTGGTATTGTTGACGCTGCTAGGGACTAGTGCCCAGGCTGAAGTAATATCGGATATTCGTAATACCAAACACAATTTCTCAGCCACTGTGGTGCCTGGTCTGCCTGATGGCGCCAGTCGTACCGTCCAGGCTTCGTCTGAATCTCAAATTTGTGCCTTTTGTCATACGCCTCATAAGGGTGCTCAGCAGTCTAGAGCGCCGATCTGGAATCGTAAGTTAACCGGCACCACCTACACGCCTTATACAACCACCTCGATTGACGCCATAGATTTAGGCCAGCCTAATACCAAATCAAAGCTTTGTCTGTCATGTCACGACGGTACTTTGGCCATAGGTTCTGTGAATGTCCTGAATCGTGTTGAAGACGCTCAGATCAAGATGCGTGGCACAAAGTCAGATGGCACCATGCCTGGTGGAGTTGATGAACGTTCTGGTTTTACTCGCCGTCTCGGTACTGACCTGACCAACGACCATCCAATTTCATTTACATACGATACCGCCCAGTTTAATCGTGATGGTGAGCTGCGTGACCCGTCGGCCGTGACTTTTCTAGGTGAGCGTAACCTTAGCGGGCACAAGCCAACATTGCCGCTTGAATCTGGGCAAATGGAATGTATCTCTTGCCATGATCCTCATGTGCGCAGCAGCGAAGGTGAAAACATCAAGTTTCTGCGCGTGAATCGTTTTCAGAAAAGCGCGCCGGTTGAGGGTTCATTTAGCCAAGCTAACGATATTATCTGCCTTGCCTGTCATGAAAAGTCAGGCTGGGCTGATTCCGCCCACGCCAACCCGACAGTGGCTAATGAGGTTTACACCGATGCCGCAGCGGCTGTCCGTGAATTCGCCAAGAATACCCAGGTTTGGCAAGCGGCTTGTTTGAATTGTCATGATCCGCACACGGTCCAGGGTTCGCGTCGTTTGTTGCGTGAAGGGACTGATGACGCGGGTCAGTTGCAGAGTGTTGGTGGTGGCGTGATTCGGGTGAAACAAGGCGGTAAACCCGCCATAGAAGAGACTTGCTACGCCTGTCATTCAACCGATGGCAATGTCTTACAGAGCCAGACCTTAAAGGGCTCATTTGAGCCGCCTGATATCAAATCAGATTTTAGCATGCAGGTGCATATGCCTATTGCCAGTAATGAGCAGGCCGGCAACGAAGAGCGTCATTCAATCGGCACCCATGCCTCGCCACAAAGTGGTAAAGACTTTATGGAGTCGCCACAGCGCATGGGTAAAGGGGATTTGAGCAACCGTCATGCTGAGTGTACCGATTGTCATAACCCGCATCGCGTTGTCAAGAATCGTCGTTTTAATGATGATCCAAAGATTCCTGCTGCTGAGGGAACCCATGTGCACGAGGCGACAGATTTTCGCGTCGAGGATAATGGTGGCCATACTAATCTGGCGTCGGGCGTGTTGCGTGGTGCCTGGGGGGTTGAGCCGGTGTATGGCAGCACTGAGTTTGCCACTAACCCGGTGAGCTTTGATATCAAACGTGGCGATGCCACTGTGGCGGGTAGTACCGCTGTCAGCGCGTCATACGTCACGCGTGAGTATCAGATCTGCATGAAGTGTCACTCGAATTACGCCTACGACACACCGCCACCACTGGGTACGAATCATTCAGGTGGTACACCTGCAGGCACTAACGCCTTGTATAACTACACCAATCAGGCGATGGAATATCAGTCACCAACAGACCATAAGGGTGAGGGGACATCGGGCTCAGCAACAGGGGCTTACGTTGCCGGTGGTACGTGTAATCAGGTCAACCTGGGCAGGAAAAAGGTGGGTGCAAACGAGGTGTCAATTACCCTTGCTGAGCTACAGGCCGATACAAATACGAGCAAGCTGGCGGCCCTTGCTGTTAGGACAGGGACGCGGGACCCAGCGGGAACGGCGCTTGGTTTAGTTGACCCAACTACGCTTGATAATTGCAGTAATTATAGGGAAGACAATCATCGCTCCTGGCACCCGGTAATGGAGCCTACCGGCCGCACGCCGGCAGTGCGTGATGCCAATGCTGATGACTGGACTGCGCCTTTCAATGCGGCAGTGGGTACGCAGACCATGTACTGCACCGATTGCCATGGTTCAGATACGCTACAGGGAACGGTGGTGCCAAAAGGTGCTCAGCCAAATGGCAATGTCTGGGGGCCGCATGGTTCTGATAATGAGTTTCTGCTGAAGGGCAAGTGGAGTGATGAAACCGGGCAAAATACAGCGGCTGATGGTCTCTGTTTCAAGTGCCATGATTTTAATTTCTACGGCAAAGAGTTCCCTACTGGCAATATTGGTGCTGTTAGCACTCAAGCCAGTGGTTTCAGTCGTGATGCCTCGCTGGGTTTCGCCTCCTGCCTCTATGTGCCGAGTGTGAATCTGCATACTGGCCATGCGCAACAGGCACAGGTCAAAAACTTTCGTTGCAGTTACTGCCACGTAGCGATTCCACATGGTTGGAAGAATAAGGTGTTCCTGGCCAATCTGAATGATGTCGGTCGTGAAGTGGGGCTTTCAACGGGTGGTAAACAAGTGCGTAACAACCAGACCTCTCGTTATTATCGTGGCCCTTATTACAACGGTGCCGTGCTGAAGGTGGTGCAGTTCCGTCAGAGTGGTCAGTGGATTCATAACAGTTGTGGTTCGGCTGGTACGCCAGGTAATGGCCGTACTGGTGGCAACGGTAATGCCGGTAATATCCCCTGGATGACCGACCAGGGCTCAGGCAGTGAGGCCTGCAACCAGCTGCCATGATGGTTTGGCTATGCAGGTTGGCCTCAACCAGGCTGACCTTGCTGGGGATGGTCTTGCTGGCGATTGGCGCCGGCCTGAGCTACGACAATCCGGCCGATGTTACGGTCTGGGTGTTGGCCGGGCCGCTGTCATTGTTGGCCCTAAACCTGTTTGCCGCCATCCTTACCCAGCCCGGCATCAACCGTCGCCCCGGTCTGTTGATGTTTCACATCGGCCTGCTTTCCATCTGTGTATTGGCTGCCATTGGTCGGCTGACCTTCTATGAAGCCCGTGTTGAGGTCAGTCAAAACAGCGGCTTTGATGTGGCCGCGGTAGATGAGATTAGCCAGGGCATGTTCCATCTAGGTGAACTGTCCCGAGTGCAGTTTGTCCAACAGGACTACACCGTTGAATACCGGCCTGGATTGGTGCGTGGCATTACCCGTAGTTATGTCCAGGTCAGTGATGCTCACGGTGGTTGGCAGTCAAAAGTGGTCGGTGATGATACCCCGCTGATTATCGATGGTTATCGTTTCTATACCACCTTTAACAAAGGTTTTGCGGCGATCCTGACCTGGATGCCGGAGCAGGGCGAGGCGATTACCGGCACCTTGCACATGCCCTCGTATCCGCTGTTTGATTACAAGCAAGCCAATAGCTGGACACCACCTGGCCGCAGCGAAGAGATCAAGTTTTGGTTGCGTCTTGATACGGGGCTGGATAGAGATGTGGACTGGTTACTTGATGTTCACAGCACCGAGGCCGTGTTGGTAGTAAACAACGGCGAGCAACGGCTTGAGCTACAGCCAGGTGAAGGCATCGACCTGCCGGGTGGGCGATTGCGTTACGAGGCCCTGAGTAGCTGGATGGGTTACAAAATATTTTATGATCCAACTCTGACGTGGTTGTTTATCGCCTCAGTGTTGACGGTGCTGGGTCTGTGTCTGCACTACTGGGATAAATTCAAACATCAGTCCATGGCAACGACCGTGCTGGCTGACAAGCAAAAACAAGATGTGAACATGACTAACAAGGCAAACAAAACATGAATGGCGTAGTCGCGGAACTCCCCTGGATGTGGGCAGGTTTGTTCGCCTATGCTGTGGCGACCTTGCTGGCATTTCACAACGTCTGGCAGGTTGGCGCAGCAAATGCCGTGGCAGTATTGCCCAGTCGTAAGGGAGAACGCCGGATTTTGCTGGCAATCGTCACTGGTGTATTGCTGCTGACTGTAGCGCTAGCAGTGCGCTGGGATCGACTCGGTCATGGTCCCTTCGTCAATCTGTTTGAACTGCTAATGAGTCAACTATTCAGCCTGGGCCTGATCTATTCCATCGTCTACTGGCGTGTCCCCAATCTGCGCTCCAGCGCCGTGGTGGTGCTGCCATTGATCTGGGTTCTAGGCACCTGGATTCTGTTCATGGAACCTGTCGATAGCCGCTTTCCACCCACCTATCACAACAACTGGCTCTGGGCCCACGTCGGTTTCGGTAAAATATTTTTGTCCTTCTGCCTGGTGGCGGCTGGCCTGGCCGGGGTGATTCTGTTGCGCTCGATTCCGCGCCTGGGCCGCTGCTTTGCGCATATGAGCGATGAGGCCCTGGATCAGTTGGCCTGGCGCTTTATGATGCTGACCCTGGTGTTCGATAGCCTGATGCTAATTGCCGGTGCCGTCTGGGCTCAGGACGCCTGGGGCCGATATTGGTCTTGGGATGCATTGGAAACATCATCATTTATGACCTGGCTGTCCATCGGCGCCGGAATCCATGTTCGATTGACATACAAAATACCGACCCGCCTCGGTGCGATGGTCATCCTGGCTATTTTCTTCCTGGCCTTTACCACATATTTTGGCGCGCCTTATTACAGCGAGGCAGCCCACAAAGGGGTGATTTAATCCATGTCAGCTAAGCAATCGCAAGGCCTGCTGGAACAGACCACCGCCATCATTGCTATGGCGTTGGTTGTCATCATGCTGGCAATGATGTCCGGTTATGCCAATCGCCCTCAGTTTGCCTACCAGCCGCCAGTGACGAAAGCAGAAACCTTGATCGATGCCCAGGCCAACCCGCGCGGCCATGCTCAACAATTTCGTTTGAATCAGATTGACGAACGTTTTCAGCAGGCCCTGGCCATGCTGCACGCCAAACAATATGACTTTGCCATCAAGGCACTGCACCGAGTCATCGAGCTGGCACCAAAGATGGTCGAAGCCTACGTCAACATGGGCTACGCCCTGATCGGCAAACAAGACTTCAAGGCCGCAGCCGATTTCTTTAACGCCGCTATCGAACTCAAACCCTACCAGGCCAATGCCTACTGGGGGCTGGCGGTGGCATCAGAACAACAGGGCGAACTGGAAGCTGCCCTCGGCGCCATGCGTACCTTTATCCATCTGTCTCCTCCCAACGACCCTTTCTTGCGCCAGGCCCGCTCAGCGCTGTGGGAATGGGAATCCAGCCTAAAACGTGGCCCCTTGCCTGAAGCTGAGAAAGAGTGGATTAAACGTCGCGGTGCAGAATGGCAAGAGCGCAACAGCCTTGATGCCGACGCGCCAGCTGCAGAAGATCGTAAGATTGAGTTGAAGTGATCAGCATTAATCACCTGTAACGGAATACGGAGATCAGCATGTCACGATTATTTTCAGAGTATCGCCTTGGCGATATGGTTTTAAAAAACCGCATCATTATGGCGCCGTTAACGCGCAACCGGGCGACGGATAATCTGCCCAATGATTTGATGCGCACTTATTACCAACAGCGTGCCACGGCTGGGCTGATCATTAGCGAAGGCACCTCACCTTCTCCAAATGGCCTGGGTTATCCACGCATGCCGGGAATATTTTCTGAGGCCCAAATAGATGCATGGAAACCAATCACCGCAGCGGTACACGCACAAGGTGGCAATATATTTATGCAGCTAATGCATACCGGCCGCGTTTCTCATCCCTTGAATCTGCCTGCCGGTGCGCGAGTCTTGGCGCCATCGGCGGTAGCTGCCCCTGGTGAAATGAATACCGATGCCAAGGGTATGCAACCACACCCTGTGCCAGAGGCGATGACCGCAGATGATATACGTATCGCAATTGAAGAATACGCCCAGGCAGCACGCAATGCCGTAGCGGCAGGTTTTGATGGAGTAGAGCTGCACGCCGCCAATGGTTATCTACTGGAACAGTTTATTCGTCCCAATACCAATCAACGTGATGATGAATATGGCGGCAGCATAGAAAATCGAGCCCGCTTTGTCATGCAGGTGGTTGAAGCCACCACAACAGCAATTGGCCATCAGAAGGTCGGTGTTCGATTGTCACCCTATGGAGTGTTCAATGACATGAGTTTGTATGACGAGATGGAACTGGACTACACCTATCTGGCGCGCGAGCTTGATACGCAAGATGTGCTCTATGTGCACCTGGTGGACCACTCTTCAATGGGGGCGCCCGAGGTGCCGGCCGCAATCAAAGAAATTATTCGCGATGAATTCTGTGGCACCTTGATACTGTCAGGTGGTTACGATGCTGAGCGGGCTGAAAGAGAGATGCCCGGCAAAACAGATTTGATTGCCGTTGGTCGTCCGTTTATTGCCAACCCTGACCTGCCAGCACGTTGGCAGGCAAATGCGCCAATGAATGAACCTGACTACGACACCTTTTATACGGCGGATGAAAAAGGTTATACCGATTATCCAAGCATGGATGGTAAACAATAAAACCGTCTGTGTTTAAGTCGCTATTGCAGGCGATTAGAATAAACAAAGATGTTTTGATTGAAATGATTCTAGTAGGGTGCGTTGGGGCAGGGAAACGACTGCCCCAATGCGCATTTGAACAGGATGACAAAACAGGTTATTTCTAATCTCAATCACCCTTTAGATAAAGCAAAAATTGGCTATTGCTGGCTTTGATAGTAAAGATTAACCCGGTCTCTCATCCACTTCTGTGTTGCGATATTATTTCCTGAGCCCTCGTTGTTCCATCGTACCGTCCAGGCTTTGCTAGCCTTGCTTGAGCCTGCGTGATAATGCACGCGAATATCATAGTTTGGATCCGAAACATGTTTCAAAACATACATCCATACACCGCCGCCTGATACCCCATCTGAAACGGGATCTTGATAATCTGATGAGGCAAGCGATTTTGATTCCTTCCATGACATACGTTGTGCAATGTTGTCAGTTGAGTTTTGAATGAGTTCTAGTTGCGAGACCTGTGTGCCATTGCTAGCCATCGTTTGCAGCTTTTTTTGCATGAGCATTTCGGCGCGATTATCGACAAAATGTAGAGCAGATTTGCCACCGCGCTGTTTTTGAACTGAACCGTTGGCAACGGCATTGCCTTTGTGGTGTTGTCTTCTGTCAGCGTAAGTGGTCATGTCTAATCCTTTAGACTTGCAAATATAATCGATGAACATTTCGTAACACGTGGCTCTTGCGCCTAGTTAGCTTAGACGACTTCCCAGCTTTCAACAATACCGCCAATTTCATGAAAGCTACGATTACGCCTAGTTTTATTTGTTGTGTTGAATTCAGGGAATAGTTGAGGATTACTTGTTTTTAGTTTTAGAAAAAGGTATTTGAACTCGTGCTCTAGTTGCACGTTTGTAACTGTGATGAAACCAGGTGTTGCAGTAACAAGTAATCATTCAGCTTTTTGTATTGTTTATTTCAAGGCAGATTCAAGTGGGTGGTATCAGCAGCTGAAAGTCAGCCCTTGCCACTGAAACACCATTTACCATAACTTCCAGTGTATGCAGGCCCGGATAATAGACGCGAGTAGTGATTTTTTTGATGGCATGTTTTTTTGTAATTGTCAGCGTGTTGTTTGCGACTAGAGTAGTTGTTCGCCACTTGAATACCTTTGGCGATGTCGAACCATTCGCCTTCTGGTGATGAATAATGTAATCGATAATCACGGCCTGGTCTTGTTTGGTGTCAGAACAAATTGACAACGTAAATTGCAAGGCATCACCAAACACAACGGTTGGCATCGATATGGCTATGCTGGTGTGTTTGATCTTGGCTGGTTTGAAACCAAGAGTAGCCAATGTTTTTTTATGGCCAGTTTTGATCAAAGTACGGCAGGCATGTCGAATCAATCTTTTTCTTTCCTGGCTCGCCCCTTGCAACCACCGCGCAGCAATGTCGGCGACTAGGTCAGGGTGGTCCTTGGCAATATCGTTTAGATTGTTTGCAACTGAACGCCGCACATACTCGGTCTTATCATCTTTAAGTTGTTCCAATAGGTCGATAACTGGCGCGGGGTCTTCGATAAAAATTGGCAAGCGCATCGCCCAAGGCAGGCGTGGCCGAATCCCCTCAGAAACCAGGCGTCGCACATGTTGATTGTCATCCCTTGCCCAGGTTTTTAAAGCGGCCAATGTTTTATTTGGTTTAGCCAGAATGAAAAAACGAATCCCGAATTCAGCCGAGCAACGCTGGGTCAGTTCCTTAAACAGATTCATCGATAAATTAAAGTGATCATGGCCGCGCAACCCCACATAGTGTGCCAGCGGCATGATGGCCCAGCCGGTTATGCCGTCGGAATCCACTGTGCCTGCGGAAAGATCATCGGCCAATGGCGGGCCCAGGCTGGCGAGAATTATTTTAGCTGAGTGTTCAAAGTCAGTGGGAAGATACTCAATCATCGCCGCGGTGATACGTTCAGTGCGCGCCTTTAATTCAAGTGACTCAAGGTTATTCGTGGCCATAAGCATGAAACCCTTGCTGTCAAATTCAGACCACCGGTTTTGAAAATTTGCGGCCATGGCTTTAATGATTTTTTTATTAAGTAAGTTTTTGAATGGCTCGGCCATGTAATGATTTTTAGTTGGTGGTTGTTTTAATAGAATGTTGAACGATGGTTTTAATTCGTGCCTTTATTTGTAGTGTCGTTGTTAATATTTGTTGGTGATGTTTTTTGATTCCATAGTAGCTGTTTTACACCTCGGATCATCCAGCTGGCAATCATCAAACAAATGACAGGTTCTTTTACATAGCGATACAAGCATAAGCATCAAAGGAACCTCAATCAAAACGCCTACAACCGTAGCCAAGGCCGCGCCAGAGGATAAGCCAAAAAGAATGATTGCTGTCGCTATGGCTACTTCGAAATGATTAGATGCGCCAATCATGGCTACAGGTGCGGCGTCGTGGTAAGAAAGCTTTAACCATCTAGAAAATACAAAATAACCTAGAGTGAAAATAAATACTGTTTGTATAAAAAGCGGGATCGCAATCCACAAAATAGTTAGTGGGTTGCTGATGATAACTTCACCCTTGAATGAAAACAGTAGGATCAAGGTAAGAAGTAAGGCCGTTATGCTGACAGGCGTGAGCCAACGCAAAAACTTTTCATTAAACCACTGCATGCCTTTGTGTTTGATTATCCACTTTCTCGATAAATAGCCTGCGACCAAGGGTAGTGCTACATAAATTGAAACCGAAAGCAGCATGGTTTGCCACGGTACGGGCATAGAGTTCACATTTAACAATAAGCCGCCTAATGGGCCGTAGAGAAAAAGCATCATCAAGGAATTGATTGAAACCATCACCAAGGTTAAACCATCGTTGCCCTTTGCCAGGTGCCCCCACATCATTACCATGGCGGTGCAAGGAGCAATGCCCAGCAAAATAGTGCCGGCGATATAACTTCGCCATAACTCGACCTCCTCGCCGTTGGCAAGTATCTCTGTGCCAGGTAAAAAATCTTTAAACAAATACCCTAAAAAGAAATATGAGATTGCAAACATGGTGAATGGTTTGATTGCCCAGTTTATAAACAGGGTAAGCAAAACAGGTTTTGGTGTTTTAGCTGATTTTATGACCTGGCCAAAATCTATTTTTACCATGATTGGATACATCATGAAAAACAGGCAGACAGCGATAGGGATGGATACCTGGTAAAACGAAAAGTCGTTTAATGTTGTGGCGACATCAGGTGCTACCTTGCCTAAGATGATTCCGGCGGTAATGCAAAGCAATACCCAGACAGTTAAGTAGCGTTCAAAGATGGATAGCTTTTTTTCTGGCATGGCTATTAATCCGTTTTCTAATGGGCCTGGCAAACGCCAGCTGATCTACGTGTGGGGCGTCATGGGCTGGAAATAAATACCATCCTTCTCAGTAATGACGTCAGGTTCTACAAAGCAAAGTCTTTTATACGCAGGAATAGCATATAGTGATGATCGTAGTGTGTAGGTGTTCGATACACATACGCTTTTTGCATGTTGCCAGAGAGTCCTTGCAACCCCCTTGCCTTGCTGTTGTTCTGAAACAAAAAGGTGATTGTCAGCTTTGTTTTCGATATAGCTCACTATTGCCTCTTCTAATTCACATTCAAAGGTTGAATATTCAGGGCTTTCTATACGCCTATCAAAATCAATCGCGGTGAGTGTGCTTTCAAACCAGTCGGGTAAAGCGTTTTGTTTATCCATCAGGTAATAGTGAGCAAGAGAGACAACAAGCCTGCGAATATCGGCAACATCATTTTTTGTCGCGACTCGAATAGTCATGTTGTCTCCAGGGTGGCTAAGGTGTTGTGAGGCAAGTCATTCTAAATCTTAGTCAGCCATATTTGGATAAGCCAGTAATTGGCTGTGTAAGGTGTTCGGTAGGCCTTATTTGTTAGCAGCGTCCTGAGGCACAGAGTGGCAGCGCATGCAGTTCATTGTCGGTGGAAATGCCACCTTGCCATGACATATGCCACAAAACTTGCCAGTCAAAACATCGTTCATGGCAATATTGTTGGCGCCTTTTTTCTGTTTGAAAATTGCCGGATGGCAGTTTTTGCAATCCAGCCATAAGGTGTGTGACAAATGCGGGAAGCGAACGTGGGGCATATTGCCGGTATCGGTGAAAATGATATCCAGATCCAGCGTCTGTTTCTCGGTCTCGCCGTTTATATCCGCACGTGGGTTAATTAGCCCCTGGTTGATGGTCTCAATCCAGTTGACGATGCCGACATTGTCGCGTGGAAATTCGAGCATGGCCTCGTAAGGGTTTTGAAACACCTCTACGGCATCGTTAGTTGGGTCATGAATGCCATCTTCAGCTACCGGGATGGCTTCGCTCTCAGTCTGATAGTGCTTGCCGCGATCCTTTAAAACCGGTTCCAGTCCCGCCGCGGCATGAACAGCGCTACCACTGAACAGTAGTGAAAATGTCAGGGCGAAACAGAAAGGTAGCCGCATTTTGTGTGCGTGTACTGAGCTGGTGTTGGTCGCAGTAGTGGAAGACATGCTGATTTCCTGAGATTAATCGTCTGTTCTGTAATTCAATGAGTAGAGATTATAGAACATATCGACTTTTCATGAGACCCCAAAAGATGTTCGATGAAAGCGGTTGTCGACGTCTTCTGTCGTGGGCCTCAGCCATCCTTTTTTAGGTAAGCCAGCAACTGGCTGCGTAAGGCGTTGGGCAGGCCGTGGATGCTGAGCGTATCGGTCTTTTCCTCATAAGTGACGCGGCCATTGAGATGATAGGTTGAAAAGCTGATGGCAAGATCCCGTTCACGGCCTGAGAGCTTGATATAACGGCGCAGACTCTTGCGATCAAGTATCACCTCTTCTTTTTCGCCGGCAGGGTTGTGTGGCAATACCTCACGGACAAACTTTTCACAGTCGATGCCGTCCAGCTCTTTCGATAGACCGTGGATATTGATCGGTTCATCTTTTTGTTCCTGCTCCATGCAGTAATCCACCACCTGGGTGCGATAGTCGTTGACCTTGTCTTCAGGCAGCTGTTTGGCGAACGACTCAACCCCCTTCAAAAATGCCTCAGTGCTCTCCTGTTTATCGATGCCGTCACCAAAACCGGTCAGCTCATCAAAGATCTTCGCCATTTCCGGATTGCCCCGCGGTGGCAGCATGGAAAGATAGGCGTAGTTTTTACGCACCTTCCACTCGGCCAGATCGACCTTAATGCCAAACATCGACGGCCCGGTGTCCACCACATAACTGGGCATTACCTCTAAGGACTCACTGATGGCCAAGGACTCATTGTGATTCACCGCAAACAGATAAAAGACCTGGTGCTGCTCACTCATCGAATCGATAAAAAACAAAAAGTGGGCCTTAATCTCAACAGCCTTTTCGTTCACTCCTGCCTCAAGTTGTTGCATCAGCGCATTGCTAAGTTGAGAGAAGGAATGTTTGTCCTGCAAAAATTCATCCAGCTCCTGTGCCAGAAGAGACGGCTCGGCATCAGCGGGAAAGCTGCCATGTTTGCGCGCCAGACGAGATAAAAAGGCGCTCTTTAACTTATCCAATAACACATCTTTAGTTTCGTCGGCGGCCAGTTCATCCTTACGTAATAACAGGCTAGCCTTGGCATCTGAATGGCGACAAAGGTAATGGGCTGTAACATGGGTGATAGACATCTGGTGTTCCAAGCTATGGTTAAAGAATAATGCCAATAAATGGCTTTATGGGTTTATGTTCTGATACTTAATGTAGCGTGTTGCAGTTATCAATACGTAGGGTGCGCCGTGCCTGGCTAAGTTAATTTCAGGTGAAATTAATTTCATTTATAGCTAGTTCTTGCTTTTTTATGCGATCTTTTATTTCTGTATACTCTTTGTTCTTGCTGTCAAGAAACTGTTCAATGCGATCGATTAAGGTGTCTTTGAATCCTTCCTTGTATGCATCGATAATATCTAATTCGAAATTACCAGTAGCGTATTCCTCTTTGATTGTTCCAAGGCGAAGTGCGGTGATAAGCGATATGTAAAAATTGAAATATATGTTGTCAGAAAAGCATTTAGCTCCCCATGTGATTGACCTTAAGTCTCCGTCTTGAATACCTATAGTGATGCCGTTGAAAATATCATCTGTTACGCCTGTTGAAGTATTTTCATATTTAAATGAGCTGAATAGTTTTTCATAAATAGGTATTAGAAATAGTGTGTCGCAGTAATAGCTGTCAATATTTTCAAGATAAGTAATTTCTTGTGTGAATTGCCTGGGGTCGTTTTTAGCCAAATTATAAAATTTTTCTTTTAGCGTTAAGGGGCTCTTAGATATAAAGCTTGCGGCATGATATTCCTTTATACTTTTATGTATGAAATTATACTCAAATCCTTCCTCGACAATTAGGCATGTATTATTCTTAGTGTCATCGAGGAAATCACCTTCGCTTATGTTTTCAAGGCCTACTATGGACTTTGCCTTTTTTATTAATGAGATTGCACTTCCATGGGTTAGGGTGTCTTTTTTATCTATCATGCAGTAAAAACAGAATGCGCAAAATAGCTCTTCAAGTTGATTTTCGTTGAGGTCGGATTTGAATTCTCTAACAAATCCTGGTTTTGTAGAGTCGTGCCTATTCACAAGAAGGTAAAATAGATTGTCATAAAACTCATGAAGTCTTTCTGGAATTCGGTGATAGCTCTTGTACGTTATTGTTAGTAACGTTAGCAATAAAGGTGTTGTTATTAAGTCGGCGATGCCTGACTTGTTGCTATGAATCGCTTTTACTATGTCATCGGCTTTTATGCTTTCGTCGTTATGGAAAAACTTTTCAAGGATTCCTGGAAAGTCGGACGGTATTAATGGGCATAGATTAAACACCTTAAAAAAGGTAACGCACTGAATATCGGAGTTGGGCCTAGAGCTAATAACTATTTTCATATTATGAAATCTAGAGCATAAATCTTCTATGTATGAAATTACATCTTGAACTAGATCTTTTTTTACTTCATCAAATGCGTCTAGTACAAGTGTGCATTTGTTGCTTTCATATATATGTTTTAGTGACGATGAGTCACATTCTACCCCGAGATTAGATAAACTGTTTATGATAAGTGTTTCAATGTTATTCCTGTCGGTAATTTTTCTTAATTCAACAAATATGGGTATGCTTTTCCCGTGTCTAAGCTCGGCCCCTGTCAAGTAACGTAATAAGATTGATTTACCTTGCCCAGCCGTTCCCTGTACAACTATTTTTCCGTTTTCTGGAAAGTCATTTAGAGAGTTTATTTCTACTCTGTTCGATTCCACATCGATCTTCGATGGGTAGTAAAATTCATTTAAGTTAACAACTTTGTCTACTTGCCAAATAGTTTTAACTTCTTCTACTTTAGATGCTTTAAGGTAGGCGTTTTCAATGTCAATTCCTTTCAATTTTGCGAATGCGCTCGACTTTTTCTTTAAGAACTGAAAAAGCTCATTTAGTGTTAACTTGAATCCTTCGCCCATTGCTGCTTCTAAAATCATTTTAAATTTACCTTTTTTATTGTTTTGCCGGGCTACGGTTTATTTTTATTGGCCTGATAAAAGTTTTCGCTTTGCCAAGGGTTTGTTTTGTTTGCAGCGACCTTAATCGGTGTCTGCCGAATACGTGTTATGGCTTTTTCGACTTTGCCTTGCAGTTCTGCCTCTGATTCCTTTTCACCACCATAACAAAAACGCTGCAAGGCCCTGACTGCGTCCGGCACTGTTGTGTCATCCGCTTGTTGTGCCGACCATTGTTGCAATCCTTGTTCCAGTGTTTGGCTGCCCATTGCCTGTAACAGTTTTTGTTGTAGCGGGTGGCGTGTGTCTTTGATCTTTACGGTTGTTGTCGCAACAGGTTCTGTTCGAGTGGGTTGAAGGGTTTGTTTGCGCCACAGCTTTAACAGTGTGGTCAGCCATAACAGGGTCATGATGACGGTGGCGAATTGCCATAACCATTCTGGTTTTGTTTGCGTTGTTGCTGATTCAATCTCGTTAACTGTGTTGCTGTCGGTGATGGCGGCGGGTTGTGGGATTGCATTGGCTGTCACCTTGATGGTTTGGCCGGGCAGTTCAATCAACGCGGGGCGGCCGGTGTCAGGATCAAAATAAGGTACACGAATGCTTGGCAGTTCAAACTCGCCGTCACGCAGCGGCATGATGGAGAGGCTGTAATCAGCTGCGTCCATGATGCCTTTGCTGTTTTGTTGTGTGTGATAACGGGCCGAGTCGGGATAGAGTTTCAGACCTTCAGGCAGGTCAATGCCGGGCAGCAGTCTGGGTAAGGTGGTGACGGCTACGGGTGCTTTGAGTGTGACGATCCACTGGCTGAGTTCGAATTGTTTGAAATTGGTGGGCAGCGGTTCGGCGCTTAGCTCTGGTTTGCCGATGATGATGTCTGCCGGTAGCTCGGCGGGCAGGGCCTTGATCTCAAGGCTGAGGCGTTGATTGGGTAGGCGCAGTTTGTTGCCGCTTTTAGTGGCGACCCAGATGTCCGGCAGTTGCACGGTGAATGGCCCGGCCTGGCTGGGGAACACTGACCAGGTCATGCGTTCGACGTCGTATTCGATACCTTGATGATTTTCTTTGCGACTCTCCTGCGGCATCTTCCAGTTGGGCAGCAGTTCTATTTGCTGTGGTTCGGTTTCGAGGTTGCTGCCTAGCGAGGCCGAGGCCAGTTCGACGCGATGATAGAGATCGATCCAGGCGACGACTTGTTGGCCGACCCAGGCGCTGGTCTGGTTGGTGCCGCTGCGGACGAAGACCTCTTCGGCGGTCTTGGCTGCCTTTTTCAAAACTTCGATGGTGATGGAGTTTGATTTAAGGCCGTCGATCTCAAACACCGGGATGCTGAGTTTGCCTGTGTGTTTGGGGAATAGTTCGACCTTGATCTCGGATGTGGAGCGGCCCTGGCCGAGATAGATGTTGTAGTTGCTGCTGGCCTCGGGGCGGCCGAGGTTAAAGTCTTTACCCAGGCGGCTGAGGTCGACATTGGCATCGACGCCTTCGGCGCGCAGGCGGGTGTCGCTGTTGCTCAGGCTAAGGGTGAACAATATGGGTTCGTTGAGCTGCAATTGCTTGCGGTCGACGCTGGCTGTGAACTCCGCCGCCCAGGTCGACAGCGCAAACAGGCTGCCGAATAAAACTAGCGCCAGCCTTACCATGGTTTTTCCTCTACCCGGCCAAGGGCGCGTTTGTCTTCAATCTCGAAACGGCGTTGCAACATGGTCTGGTTGTCTTCCTTGAGGTTTTGGTATTGCTGCCAGGCCTGGGTCGGTGGCTGTTGTTTCAGGTCTTTCATCTGATCCCATTGTGCCAAACTTTGGCTCAGGGCTGCGTCCTGCTTTTGTTGTTGACCGGCCTGTTTGCCATCGGCCTTGCTGAGGCGGGCGTTTTGTTGGCTCTGGCCTGATAGTGGGTTGCTGTTTGTCTCGCCACCGGCGCCCGTGTCGATCTGATCTTGTGCCTGTTCCTGGCCGGGGCGCGGTTGTTCCTGTTCGCTTTGTTTCAGTCCGCCCCATTGCTGTTTGGCCTTGTTGAGCAGGGTCAGGTTGTGACTGGCGCGGGGATAGCTGCCTTGCAGTTGTACGGCCAGCTCAAAGGCGGCGATGGCTGAGTCCAGCTGTTGCAGCTGGCTGAGAGTATTGCCCTGGTTGTAGGCGGCGCGGGCCTTTTGTTGTCGGTCTTCGGTCTGGCGGTAGGCCTGTTCAAAGGCCGTGAGTGCCTGCTGCCATTTCCCCAGGCGATAGGCTGCAGCACCTTGTCCCATGAGTCCGGTGTAATTATCGAGTTGGCTATAAGTTTTAAGTGCGCCCTGGTTGTCGTCGGCTTTGAGTTGATTCAGGCCTTTATGTTCATGCCATGGGGCGGCGTCGGCAGGATCGGTATTTAATAACAGCAGGCCGGCGAGAATGATCACCAACCCTTGCGGTCGTTGCAGGCCCTGCCAGAACAGAATGATCAGCGCCAACAGGATTAAGGCCGGGAACAGCGGTTGGCCCATCTGGGTCTTGATCTCGGTTTGATAGCGACTCTGTTGCAGTTGGCTGATTTCTGCTTCGATTGCTGGCCAGACCGTCGGGCTGAGGTCGAGATAATCACCGCCACCGGCCTGGGCCAGTTGTTCCAGGGTGGTGCGTTGCAGTTGTGAGGTGAAGATCTTGCCCTGTTGCCGTACCAGTCGGCCGCCGGCCAAGGGCACCGGGCCGCCCTGTGGTGTGCCGACACCTAGGCTGATTAGTTTGTGGCCGGCCTGGTGCAGATCACTGGCGGCGCGCAGGGCTTCGGGGTCGTGGATCTCGCCATCGCTGATCAGCAGCACCAGTCCAGCGGTTTTGTCATCACGGATTAGATTTTTGCTGATTAGATTTTCCTGGGCCAGCCGCAGGGCGCGACCGAGATTGGAACCGGCAACATAGGCCAGCGATGGATCGAGCTGTTGCAAGAAATGGCGGAAGGCCTGTTGATCATGACTGAGTGGCAGGACGGTATAGGCATTGGCCGAATAGGCGATCAGGGCCAGGCGATGGGTATCGAGCGAATAGCTGAAATCGGTGAGCAGCTTTTTGGCCTGTTCCAGACGGCTGGGGCTGACATCCTGCACCGCCATCGACGGTGAGATGTCGACGATGATGACGATATTGGCGGCCATGGCCTCGATCTGTTGCGGCTCTGATTTGGCAATAAACGGCCCGGCCAGGGCGGCGCTAAGCAGCAGCCAGACCGATAGAAAGGCGCTCAGTTTCTGTTTGTTGTTTTGCAGCGGTGCGCTCAGGACCTGGGCCCAGAGGTGGCGCTGGATGAATTTTTCCAGTCGCGGTTGTGCCGCGGCTTTTGGTTTCAGCCATAACAACGGCAGCGGTGCCAGGGCCAGCAATAACCACCAGGGATTGAGCCATTGCAAGCTAATCAATTCAGAGGGGCTCATGCCATCACCTCACGGCTGCGAGACCATTGGCCAAGCAGTAACAGGATCAGGCCAAGCAGCAGCGGTGCCAGATACCATTCGCTGGGCGAGGCATTTTGCTGCGCCAGCGGTACGGTTTCACCGCGTTCGATAGCGGCGATGATCTTGTGCAGCCCTTCGGTATCGCCGGCGCGAAAATATTTGCCACCGGTTTCTTCAGAGAGTCGTTGCAGCAGCACCTCGTCCAGCGGTACTTCAATAAAGTCCGGCTGCTCCACCGGGCCGCGCTGAAACAATACCTTGCCGGGGTTGCCGACGCCGATGCTGTAGATCTTGACGTCATATAGTTTGGCCATCTCCAGTGCATTGAGGGGATGGATTTCACCGGCGGTGTTGCTGCCATCGGTGAGCAGGATAAGGTTGCGCGATTGGCCCGGTTGCCGTTCCAGTCGTTTGACTCCCAGGGCGATGGCCTGACCGAGGGCGGTCTTTTGTCCGGCCATGCCCTGATCGATGTCTTGGGTCAGGCGCTGGATCAGGTTCAGGTCGCTGGATAAAGGCGCGAGGGTGTAGGCGTCATCGGCGAAGACGATCAGGCCGATGCGGTCGCCGTGGCGTTGTTCGATGAATTGTTTGATCACGTGTTTAACCGTGTCGAGACGATTAACAGCCTGGCCGTTGACGTAGAAGTCCTGCGCCTTCATCGAGCTGGAGATGTCCAAGGCCAACATAAAGTTGCGGCCCTGGTGTTCGTCGCCGCCCTGCCACTGCGGTCGGCTCAGGGCCAGCAATAACAGGCAGCAGCCGGTTAGCCATAACCACGGCAGGCTGCGAGTGCGGCTCTGTTGGCTGAGGCTGGCCAGCAGCGCGGCCTGGGGATGGTAGAGCGCTGTGTTTTGTTTGGCCTGACCTTTATATATCCGGGGGCGTCGTTGTTGCGCCATAAACCACATGATCCACGGTAGAGGCAGGGCCAACAACCAGATGGGGTCGGCCAGGTTCAGCATTTGAGCCAGCCGCGAATGGTGGTGAAGGTTTGTTCGTCGAGTCTGACTTTGCAGTCAGGCTGATAGCGCAGTTGCTGTAATCGTTGGATTGTCGCCTGCCATTCAATTTCATGGTCTGCCAACTGTGCCGGGGTGTGCGGGTCGAGTTGTTTTAGTCCCAATCCCAGTCTGAGCAGGGTGGCCAGTTGATAGGCGGTGGTGCGTTGATCCAGTTCACCGCTTAACCATTGTTGTTGGATCTGCGTCAGGCGTTGTGGTGCCGCGTCGGCCAGTGTTTTGGTTGATTTGGACCTGTTCATTCGCCAGATAATCAGGCCGATGATTGCCAGCGCCATCACCAAGCCCGTGACCATCCAGATCAACGGCCACCAGTTTGGTGCGGGCGGTAATTCGATTCCTGCCAGTTGCAGAGTTAATTGTTCAAATTGTTGCTCGTTCATAGCGCCTGGGCCAGCGGGCTGAGGATGTCGGCATCGGTGTAGAGGTGGTGGTGTTTCACAGCGCTGCGGCGAAACAGCTGTTCCAGCTGTGTCTGTTTTGCGGTCATGCTGGCGGCGTATTGCTGTCTCAGCTGGGCATTGTCGGTGTCGATGATCAGCTCGCTGCCATCAAAGGGTGAGCGGATGCGCAGCTTGCCGACAGCGGTTAGCTGCTGTTCACCTTGATCGATGATTTGCAGTGCATGCAGGTTATGCCATTCAGCAAGTTGCGCCAGTGGGGTGTGTAGTTCTTCTGACCAATGTTGAAAGTCGCTGATCAGATAAATGGTGTCGTGACGTTGGGCCAGCTGTTGCAGTTGTTTGATGCTGTTGGCCGGGTCGGCGACAGTGTAGTCGTGGCCAGGGTGATGGTTGACCTGGCCGATCATGACCAGGGTCTGATCGAGCTGGCTGGCCGGTTGGAAAAACCGGTTTTTTTGGCCTACCAACATGCCGCCGATTTCGGCCCCCTGGCGCAGCGCGGCAAAGCTGATCAGGGCGGTGGCACGGCTGGCGA
>CBFCYE010000012.1:0-76055 GCA_965602225.1 uncultured Gammaproteobacteria bacterium
GCACTCTATCCATGGACAGCTATCGGACATACTTAAAATTACTTAATTGTTATAACTTTTTGGTTTATCATAATAAACTAATATTCATGCTCGCAGTAAATTGCACTACGAATTCAAAAATTTGTTATACCCAACGTCTAAAACGCTTTGGGGGTTTTAAACTCACCTGTTCGTCCCTGTTTACGGTTTATGACTTTACTGCTTTAGCACTCAATCACCATCCTGGTTAATTAAAAGTGCTATGCGTTCTTTATAACAGAAATACCCGCACAGTTCATGCAAGTAATTTTTGCTGTCAATTAACAGGTGATTATTTCAATTGCGGGGCTTTATCTATTTAGGGTTTTCAGGGGAAGTGGGTTTAGTGACCGAGGTGGTAACTTGCTTCGAGGTAGATAGCGCGTCCTTCTAATGGATAATCATCAGGGATGGTGCCATCGCTGGGTTCGCGGACATCTTCATCGAAGGCATTCTTGATACTCGCAGCAAATGCCCAAGGTGTATTTTGCTGTTGATTGCGCAATGAAATATCCACAGTAGTGTAATCATCAATAGCGCTTCGAGCATCACCTGTCGCACGTGCACGATCTGCTACCCAGTTGGCTTGACCATAAACAGACCATGCCTGAGTGGCACGCCAGTTCGTGGCAACAAACAACTGCCGCCTGGGGGCATTTTGAATCACTACACCACTGTCAGCATCTTCGGAATATTGCAGGGCAAAATTTCCCTTTAGCTGAACATCATTATGAGCCTGCCAAGTCGCCTCGAATTCAAGCCCGTGACCTTCCTGCTTGCGATTATTCTGTGCCACAAAACTACTATCCAACTCGATGAGTTTGTCCGCCTGATAAGCAAAAATATTCAAGATGGTTTGCACATCAAAGGAAGGGCGGTAATCAAATACTAACTCCAACATGTCCAGCTCTTCTGGCTCAAGATTCACATTGCCTATAGTTACCGGGTTATTCTGGAAATAAAGCTCCGTCACACTCGGTGCCCTAAAGGCACGGCCATAAAGCAGTTTGCTTGTGAGGTTATAATCCATCGCCCAAACCAGGGCCAAACGCGGGTTGGTAGTGCTGCCAAAATCTGAATAATCATCATAGCGAATGCCAGCGGTCAGCTCCCAATCTCGTGCCAAACGCAATTCATCCTGCAGGGAAAGATAATGTAAGGTCCGGCTGACATCAGGGGAAAAGATATCGGCTGTTCCTGTCACATCGCTCAAAGTGCCATTGACCGGACTCACTGTTCCATCGATGACACCCGGGCCAAAATTTTTGGTCTCTTTTGCAACCAATTCATCGCGATCAACACCGAGCGCCAGCCGCAGCTGATGATCTTGCCATCCTTGGTAAATCCCGGCCACTTCAAAACGTGTCTCGGTCATCTCACCACCTGGGTTACCCCAGAGGCCATCGGGAAAGCTAACCAGGCAGACAGGGCCGAAAACGGCATGGTTGGTCGGGCTACCACAACCTGGAGCGGTAAGCAGATTGCCATCAGCGCCAATGGGAACCTCTGCGCCTGGAGGCAATAGCTGGTAAACAGACTGCTGATCATAGAGACGATAGGAAAGCCGCGAATCCATCTGCCAATCAGTCAATAGCTGATCATCATTATAATCAAGCACTAGACTATAGTGATCACCGTTCTGACTACCGACAGGGTCCAATGCCTGAGCCACACCCGGCCCGATACCGGCATCATTTAGATTCCAGCTGTTAAACCAGATATTCCATTGATTACGTTTTGCGGTAATCGATGTATTGAGTAGACGATATCGACTTGCCAATGGTCCTGGTGCCAAACTTGCGTTAGTACCAAAAAGTGCATCAAAACCTGTCTGTAAATCTGAATTGACGATGCGCCCATCATCACCATCACTACTGCTGTATTCCAGACTCAGGCCAACATTCCAGCCATTAAAATCAGCACCGTGTTGCAGCCAGATCTCTTGGGTATCAAAAGACCCGGTTCGGGCGCCGACCACACTGCCGTCGATATCATCACCCTGTTTGATAATCACATTAATCACCCCGGCAAAGGCATCGGCACCAAACACGGCCGAACCTGGGCCACGCACCACCTCAATTCGGGCAATATTATCAACCGCCAGGCGAAACAGAGGCGGCCTTGAGCCAGTCAGAAACTCGTTAAACGGTAGACCATTTACGAGTAACAACACCTGGGAATTCCAATCGGTATGAATGCCGCGTATGGAATAAATACTGCCATTTCTATATTTATCCTTCGAAACATGCAGACCAGCCACAGTCGCCAGGGCTTCATCAAGAGTGCGGGCACCGCTGGCCTTGATCTCTTTGGCGGTGATAACCGAGGCAACTGATGGTGCCAAGTGAATTGGCTTTTGTGTGCCAGTGGCGATGCTGACCATTTCTTCATCTTCATACAACAACATCAGATCTTCTTCTGCCATTACCAGCATCTCTGCCTGCACGGGTGAGCAGGCCAGCCCAATAAGCACCGCGAGTGTTGATGACAATTTATTATGTTTGGACAAATCAGACCTCATGCCTTTTGGCATTACAGATTACTACTAATTCTATAGGTTATTTTTAGCGGGATTATTACTGAATGGCAATTCTTTATCTAGGCGACGATAGCTGGACAATAAAAAACCCAACACGCCTATGGCATGCCGGGTTTTTGTCTTACTAAGTTAAAACTGGGTTGAAAGCTTGTTTAAGCTTTGTGGTAACCAACTAGCAGTTCAACTTCGTTCTTTGAACCCAAGATAACAGGCACACGCTGGTGAATGTCATTAGGTTTGATTTCCATGATGCGCTCATAGCCAGTGTGTGAAACACCACCGGCTTGCTCCACAATCATCGACATTGGGTTGGCTTCGTACATAATGCGCAGCTTGCCGCCCTTGGTTGGATCTTTTGTATCTTTCGGATACATGAAGATACCACCACGAACCAAGATACGATGAACTTCAGCAACCATTGAGGCAACCCAACGCATGTTGAAGTTCTCACCACGTGGGCCTTCAGTACCTGCAGTACACTCTTCAACATAACGCTGAACAGGTGCTTCCCAAAAACGCTGGTTAGAAGCGTTGATAGCAAATTCACGTGTATCTTCAGGAATAGTCATATTTGGATGGGTCAGAATAAACTCACCAATGTTACGGTCCAGAGTAAAACCATTTACACCCTTACCAGTTGTCAATACCAACATGGTTGAAGGACCGTATAGTGCATAGCCAGCACAGACCTGCTCAGTACCAGGAATCAGGAAATCTTCTTTAGTAGGGTTCTCAATGCCGTCTGGGCATTTGGTGATCGAGAAAATAGTACCCACAGAAATATTCACATCGATGTTAGAAGAACCATCCAATGGATCAAAAGACATCAAATACTTGCCTTTAGGGTATTGCGCAGGAATTGGGTAGATATCGTCTTCTTCTTCAGAAGCCATAGCAGCCAAGTGACCAGCCCATTCGTTAGACTTGATGAAGACTTCATTGGTGATGATATCGAGTTTCTTTTGGGTCTCACCTTGAATATTTTCAGATTCTGCAGCACCGGATATTCCGATAATTGAACCTTTTTCCACTAGGTTTGAGATAACTTTACAAGCAGAAACAACATCATTCAGCAAAGAAGTAAAATCGCCAGTGGCGCCGGGCAGACGACGCTGCTCTTCGATGATGAACTGAGTTACTGAGACTCCGTTATGCATAATCATGTTCCTTATATATAGAGTATGAAAGCTTGGTCGAAAATCTTAATTGCGGCTATTATCCTGATTTCGCCCTATAAAAGAAAGTCGAAATCGCTTTGCCTTCTTCTGCCAGGCTATAATGCCGGGCACAAAACCTAGACAGATCAAATTCTTATGAATATCCCGGCTAAATTGAAACTCCGTAAAAATGAAGAACGCCGCCTCCGTGCCGGTCATCTGTGGGTATTCAGCAACGAAGTCGATACCAAGGCCACGCCGCTGGATCAGTTCAGCCCCGGCGATCAGGTTCAAGTTATTGATTCATCAGAAAAATTTATAGGTAATGCCTATATCAATCCGCACTCGCTGATCAGCGCTCGGCTGTTCAGTCGGAATAAAAACTGCCAACTTGATCAAACACTGCTGGCTCAGCGCTTCAGGGTGGCCTTGAGTCTGCGCGAACGACTGTTCCCAGACCCTTATTACCGCCTGGTGTTTGGTGAAAGTGACGCCCTGCCCGGCCTGGTGATCGATAGATTTGGCGATGTGTTGAGTGTGCAGATCAGCACCGCCGGCATGGAGGTACATAAGGAGGCCATCATTGCCGCGCTGGATGAGGTGCTGAAACCAAAGACCATCATTCTGCGCAACGACACATCGATGCGGACGCATGAGGGCCTGCCCAGCTATGTCGAAACAGCCCTGGGTGAAACGCCCGAGATGATCGACATCATCGAAAACGGTTGCCACTTTCAGGCCCCGGCCCTGAGTGGACAAAAGACCGGCTGGTTTTATGACCACCGTCTCAATCGCGAACGGGCCACCCATTACGTCAAAGGTCTGCGAGTGCTGGATGTGTTCAGTTATATGGGGGCCTGGGGTATTCCGGCGGCGGTCAGTGGTGCCAGCGAAGTATTCTGCATCGATTCGTCGGCCACAGCACTGGATCAGGTTGAAGCTAACGCCGCACTCAACAATGTTGCCGACAAAGTCACCACCATTGAAGGCGATGCCTTTGCTGCACTCAAGGAGTTGCGTGAGGACAAACAGCGTTTCGATGTGATCCTGCTTGATCCGCCCGCCTTCATCAAACGCCGCAAAGATGCCAAACCGGGACTAGAGGCCTATCGCCGTATCAACCTGTTGGCGATGCAGCTGCTAAATAGTGATGGCCTGCTGGTATCGGCCTCATGTTCGCACCATCTTGAACGCTCTCGTCTGCAAGAGGTACTGCTTAAAAACAGCCGTCATCTGGATAAAAATATGGCGCTACTGGAACAAGGCCACCAGGGCCCGGACCACCCCATCCACCCGGCCATTCCGGAAACCGATTATCTCAAGGCCTTATTCTGTCGGCTCACACCGAACTAATAACTTTGTAGGACGCCCCCTAAAATTCGATCAGCCAGCGCGGCTTTAGCGGATTTTTAGAGGTGCCCTGTATATACTAGGCAGCTATGTTGACATACCCTGATATTGATCCGGTTGCACTCTCGCTTGGCCCCCTGAAAGTCCACTGGTACGGCATTATGTACCTGGTTGGTTTTGGTGCGGCCTGGTGGCTGGGCAACCTGCGCGCCAAGCTGCCCAACTCGCCCTTAACCGCGGAACAGGTCTCTGATCTGATTTTTTATGGTGCTTTAGGTGCGGTGTTGGGTGGCCGAATTGGTTACATCTTGTTCTATGATTTCGCTAACTACCTCGATAATCCGCTAAATATCTTTAAAGTCTGGCAAGGTGGTATGGCCTTTCATGGTGGCCTGATTGGTGTGGCTGTGGCGATGTGGATTTACAGTCGCAAACTCAATTTACGGTTTTTTATCCTGACTGATTTCCTCATACCGCTAGTGCCGGTTGGGCTAGGCGCAGGCCGAATCGGTAACTTTATCAACGGTGAACTATGGGGCCGTACCACCGATGTGCCTTGGGGAATGGTCTTTCCTTATGCCGGTGAGCTTCCGCGTCATCCATCGCAACTGTATCAGGCCGGCATGGAAGGCCTCTTCCTGTTTCTCATCATCTGGTTTTATTCGAGTAAACCCAGACCAACCATGGCAGTATCTGGACTGTTTCTGATCTGTTACGGTATTTTCCGCATCGTCGCCGAATTCTTCCGCCAGCCTGATGCCCATATTGGTTATCTCGCCTTTGACTGGTTGACCGAGGGACAATTGCTGTCGCTGCCCATGCTTATTATCGGCGCAGTGCTAATGCTGTTTGCCTATAGGCGCCAAACACAAACAACCTGATTAATTACGAGTACTAAAACCATGCAGCAATATCTTGATTTAATGCGTCATGTTTATGAAAAGGGTGACCGCAAGGAAGACCGCACCGGTACTGGCACGGTCAGTGTTTTTGGTTATCAAATGCGCTTTGATCTGAGTGAGGGCTTTCCGCTGGTAACCACCAAAAAGTGTCATCTGCGCTCCATCATTCATGAGCTGCTGTGGTTTATCAAGGGCGAGACCAATACCAAGTACCTGAAAGACAACGGCGTGAGCATCTGGGATGAGTGGGCCACAGAAGCAGGTGATCTGGGTCCGGTGTATGGCAAACAATGGCGTTCATGGGACACACCCGATGGCCGCGTGATTGACCAACTCAGCGACCTGATTCAACAGATCAAAAACAAACCCGATTCACGCCGCTTGATTGTCAGTGCCTGGAATCCGGCCGATCTGCCCAATGAGTCCATCAGCCCACAGGCCAATGTTGAAGAGGGCCGCATGGCACTGGCACCTTGCCATGCCTTTTTCCAGTTTTATGTAGTTGATGGCAAACTCTCTTGCCAGCTGTATCAGCGCAGCGCCGATATCTTTTTGGGCGTGCCGTTCAATATCGCCTCATATGCCATGTTTACCATGATGATTGCCCAGGTCTGTGGCCTTGAGCCAGGTGACTTTGTGCATACCTTTGGTGATGCCCATCTCTACCTCAATCACCTGGAACAAACCGAGACTCTGCTGGCACGCAAGCCCTTCCCGCTGCCGCAGATGAAACTCAATCCAAATGTGAAGGACATCTTCGATTTCAAGTTTGAAGACTTTGAGCTGGTGGGTTATGAATCTCACCCACACATCAAAGCACCCATTGCGATATAGGCGCCTTATGAAGATTTCCATCATCGCCGCCATGGCCGATAACCGGGTAATTGGTATTAACAACCAGCTGCCCTGGGATCTGCCCGCCGATATGAAATGGTTTCGGCAAAACACCATGGGCAAGCCAGTGCTGATGGGGCGTAAGACTTATGATTCCATTGGCAGACCTTTGCCGAAACGGCGCAATATTGTCATTAGCCGTGACGAATCACTCAAGATTGAGGGTTGTGAGGTGGTCAGCAGTGCTGAAGATGCTTTTGAGCTTTGCAGCGCTGAGGAAGAGGTGATGGTTATTGGTGGTGCATCATTCTATGAACAAACCCTGCCACAGGCAGATCGCCTTTATCTAACGCTGGTTCACAGCGAGATTGATGGTGATGCCTGGTTTCCTGAGGTTAACTTCAAACAATGGCAAGAGCTGGAACGCATTGACCATCAAGCGGATGAGGCCAATGCGTTCGATTATAGCTTTTTGATTCTGGAACGAATCTAGTGAATGGTACGGGCCTCGGCGGCCTTTTCTTCGATTGTTGCTGCCTCAGCCACTGCAGGTGAGACTTCAGTTTCTGCCTCAGACTCGGCTTCTGGTTTTGATTCAAGGGCTGATTCCGGCTCAGCGCTAATTTCTTCAGTTGCGGCTTGTGGCTCTGGGCTTGCTTCTTCAACATCGGCTTTTGCTTCACTAGCCGCTGAGGTGGTTGAGCTTTCCAATTTCTCACCCTCGCCTTCCAGAACCTTGGTTTCAGCTGTTAGACCCTTAAGCTTTGCCACCTGATCACCACAAAGCTGTTCTGAACTATTGGCCAGATGCTCATAGACCTCACGATAATCGTTGGTGAGCTGGTTGAACAGTGTCGCGGTTTTCTCAAAATGGCCCGTTACCTGACCACGATATTGCTGCATATCCTGATCGGCCTGTGCCAGGCTTTCTTCCAGCTCTTTGACCCTTGGTGCCGAGGCATCAGCTTTATTGCGACCTATAAAAAAACCAAGCAAAACACCGACTGCCAGCATGCTGGCTAAAATCAACCAAATATACGCTTCCATATCCCCACCTTGTCTGTTTTATCACTGAATATCCAAGAGTATGCCTCCGCTTATCTGCGGTCAAGATGACCGCGTTAGTGCCGATGTTATTTAGTGCAGAGAATGATTAGATTTAATCACTTGGATTATTTTCTTCGGAATGATTTTAGGTACAGATTAAAACCATAACTGGATCATGGATGACCGTTAGTAAACAAAAAACTCTTGAACTGCTTAGCTCAAAAATCGAGCAGCAAGGCGATTTGCCTGTATTCAGCGCGTCTGTCAATCGTATCTGTACTGCCAGCTCTGACCCTGAGTTTGATGTTATGTCTCTATCTCAGGAGGTACTCAAAGATGCCAGCCTGAGTATTAAGCTATTGCGACTCGCCAATTCACCCTATTACAGTCGTGGCACTGGCAAGATTGGAGTGGTCTCCAGGGCCATAGTCCTGCTTGGTTTTGATACTGTCAAAAACCTTAGCCTGACCATGAAGATGATCGAAAGCTTCCAAAATGAGCATCCTGGTATTGATATGTACAGATTGCTGGTTAAGGCATTTATATCTGCCGCCTTTGTCCGTGATCTTGCCTTAAAGATCGGTGTAAAAGATGCTGAAGAATCCTATACCTGTGCCCTGCTGCATGAATTGGGCGAGATTTCTGTTGCTACCTATTTGCCTGATAAATACCTCGAGATTGAACAACTCAACAATGATGATGTTGAATCTAGCGCTGAAAATGAGCAAAAGGTTCTCGGTTCCAGCATGCTGGGCATAGGTAAGGAACTTGCCAACAGCTGGAATTTCTCTTCTATGGTTGTTTCTACTATGGATAACGAACCGGTAAAAATACAAGGTCAGATTACCAAGACTCTAGACTTGAATAAGGTGCTTAGCAGCATATCTTCAAAACTCGTTGGTTCTCTCTATACGGATGCCCCTCCAAAAGACGCCAACATGCGTGAAATGTTGGTTGATCTTTCAACCGCTACTGGAATTAAGCTTGATGTGATTAGTACCTCTTTAACCGAATCATTCAAAATGTCCTGTGAACTTGGTAAGGCATACGGACTTTCTGCTAAAAACCTCAAACCTGTTGTCGCCGAAACAGGTGATGAGGGGCGCGATAAACTTGCTAGCCAATTTTCATTTCTTGTCGCTAATCATTTCCCAACTCAAGCGTCTACCAGCTCAACAGCAGAAGAAAATATAAATACTGAAGACAATACTGTTTCTGAGTCAAATGAATTAGCGGTTGATCATGAGCTTCAATTACAGTTTATTCAGGAGATTACAGCTCTAATAATCGATTCAGCTAAGCTCAATACTGTTTTGATAAAAATACTCGAAGGCGTTCATGTCGCGGCTGGTTTTCCCCGCGTTTTGCTTTGTCTGCTTGGCATGGATAGAAAGTCGTATTCCGGTCGAATTGCAATTGGCACTGATAAGGATTTAATGAAAGAATATTTTAATTTGCCTGTCGACCCTAAAAGCGATATTTTTTCACGCGTCATTATTGAAGGATCAGATGTATTTGTAGAAAACAGTCATGATGAGCGCTGGGAAAATCTTCTGCCAAAAAAATATCATAGTCGAATAAATTCCAACGGCTTTGTTGCGGCACCTTTAAAATCTGGTCAAAAGCCAATTGGTTTTGTATATGCTGACATGGGGCCATCAAAACAGCAGATCACTGAAAATCAGCATCGAGCTTTTATTCAATTTATTGCACAGGCACGACTTGCGTTTCAAACCTGTCGTTAATCTTTACTTTTTTAATATTAAAGTTAAGATGGCTACGTGCAAAAATATAAAATAATAAAACCAGATATTGACGCTGTTTGCTTAAAGGCTGCAGAAGACCTTTTGCGCCTTGCTCAGCAGTGTGTCACAAATCATGGTGAATTTAACATTGCCCTTGCTGGTGGCACTACACCAAAAAAACTTTTCCAAATCCTTGCAAAACCACCTTATTCAACAGCTATTCCTTGGGGGAAAACGCGGATCTTTTTTGGTGATGAGCGCTCTGTAGGTCCAACTCATGCTGATAGCAATTATGCTATGGCTAATAAATATCTACTTAGTCACATCAGCATTGACCCTTTACGGGTTCACAGAATTCAATCTGAACTTGATCCTGAAGAAGCCGCAAAGGCATACAACGCTGTACTTGGTGGCTATATACCTTTAAACGATCTAAACCAACCCATCTTTGATCTCGTTCTACTTGGACTAGGTGATGATGGCCATGTGGCTTCACTTTTTCCTGGTACTGATGTTCTTACTGTTACCGATAAAAGTGCTGCTGCAGTTTGGGTAGAATCTAAAAACACATGGCGAATTAGCATCACCTTACCGGTTATAAACAGTGCTCGTAATGTCTGGTTATTAGTTACTGGTGAAAACAAATGTGACATTGTCGAGCACGTTTTTAAATACCCTTCTGTCGCCCATCCTTTACCTGTGGAAATGCTTCAACCACAATCTGGTGTTACCTGGTATCTTGACGAGGCTGCTGCAAAGTGGCTTAAATAATGCGGATTCTATGCGGTGACATCGGTGGTACAAAAACTATACTTCAGCTAATCGATCTATCTGCTGATAATTTACACGTTATCAAACAAGAACGTTATCTCAGCAACAACTACCCTCAATTTAATCAATTAGTAACAGAGTTTCTCGGGACTGTTTCTGACCATCAAACTATTGATGCCGCTTGCTTTGGTGTTGCCGGGCCGGTTATTACAAATAACTCAGCACAAACTGCATCGATTACTAATCTTCCTTGGCAGATATCAAGCGTTGATCTGGCAAACAAATTTAACATTCAACATGTCGCGCTGATCAATGACTTTCAAGCTATAGGCTATGGAATTTCTGCTCTTCATGATGATGATCTGGTTACACTTCAGGCCGGTAAAGCTATCGATCATGCCAACCAGCTGATTGTTGGTGCGGGTACTGGCCTTGGTGTGGCCCAGCTTTTCTGGACGGGTAACGAATACAAAATTTCTCCAACCGAGGCTGGCCATACTGACTTTGCTGCGACGGATGAATTACAACTTGAATTGAGTCATTATTTAATTAATAAATATGGCCGCTGTTCTGTTGAATTTATTGTTTCTGGTCCTGGACTAGTGAATATATTTGAGTTTTTAGCCCAACGCAGTCAACAATTTGAAACAGATAGCTGCCAGGCAATTATTCATTCAGCCGATCCAGCAGCGCTAATCGCCGAGGCTGCAGAAGCTGATCTAAACTCTATTGCCAATCAAGCCATGAATCTGTTTGTTTGCGCCTATGCTAGCCAGGCCGGCAACTTTGCCCTGTCTTCGTTAGCCTTAAACGGTGTTTACATTGCGGGGGGCATCGCGCCTAAAATTCTGCATCGGCTTCAAAATGGTATCTTTATGGATACCTTTAATGCCAAGGGAAAAATGTCGCATCTAATGCGAAATATTCCTGTAAAAGTTATCACCAATGCTGAAGTCGGTTTGATTGGCAGCCGTGTCTATGCCCAGCGCCTCACCTAAAAACAATTAGACTATAAAATTATAGTCCGCTATATTTTTATACATCCAGATTTGCTACTGACAGTGCATTTTTCTCGATAAAAGCACGTCTTGGCTCAACCTGATCACCCATCAGCGTGGTAAAAATCTGATCCGCCCCGACAGCATCTTCAATCCGAACTTGCAACAATCGACGCCCTTCCGCATTAAGAGTGGTTTCCCATAACTGTTCAGGGTTCATCTCACCCAAACCTTTATAACGCTGAATATGCTGGCCACGCTTTGCTTCATCTATCAACCAGTTCAAGGCTTGTTTAAAACTGTTAACTGGCAGAGTTCTTTCACCACGTTTGATTTCTGCACCATCACCAATCAATCCATCAAGCTGCTGGCCAAGTGCAGCCATCGCTCTATATTCACCTGAGACAAAAAATGTCTTTGGAATATCTTTATCGTTATCAAGACCATGGCGAATCTCAGTGACAATCATTCGAATCAGTTCACCTGTTGCTGGGTCTTTTTCAAGGCTGACCTTATAGGCATCCCGACTGTTTTCTGCACTGCTATTTAAGCGCTGTTGCAGCTCTTGCGCCCACGATTCAAGCCGGCTGGCATCTTTAAGGTCAGCATCTGTTACTTCTGGCATATAAATCAATCTTTCCAATGCCATGCGGCTATAACGTGAGGAAAGACGATTAATCGTGGCCATGACCGCACCATAGCCATTGGCTAGCGCTTCAAGTGCTTCTCCGCTAATCGCTGGCGCTTCTTCACTTACTTTCAGCAAGGCACCATTTAGAGCCAGTTCTAGCAAATAGCGAGTCAACTCGGCATCGTCTTTGACATAGCGTTCCTGTTTGCCCTTCTTGACCTTGTACAACGGTGGCTGGGCAATATATATATGTCCGCGCTCTATCAACTCTGGCATTTGACGGTAAAAGAAGGTCAGCAGCAGGGTACGAATATGAGAACCATCTACATCGGCATCGGTCATGATAATAATGCGATGATAACGAAGTTTATCTGGGTTGTACTCTTCACGGCCTATGCCGCAGCCCAATGCGGTAATCAAAGTGCCAACCTCGACAGATGACAACATCTTGTCGAAACGTGCCTTTTCTACGTTGAGGATCTTACCCTTGAGTGGCAGGATGGCCTGGAATTTACGGTCCCTACCCTGCTTGGCAGAACCACCGGCAGAATCACCCTCCACCAGGAATATTTCAGACTGGGCCGGATCTTTTTCCTGGCAGTCAGCCAGTTTGCCAGGTAAACCTGCAATATCCAGCACACCTTTACGGCGGGTCATTTCACGTGCTTTACGTGCCGCCTCCCTGGCTCGTGCGGCATCGACAACCTTACCGGTGATGTTTTTGGCATCAGCAGGATGTTCTAGCAGAAATTCATTCAGTTTTTCACTCAAAGTCGACTCAACCACAGGTTTCACCTCTGATGAAACAAGCTTGTCCTTGGTCTGTGAAGAAAACTTAGGATCTGGCACTTTAACGGAAAGCACTGCAGTCAGCCCTTCACGGGCATCATCACCGGAGGTTGCTACTTTGGCCTTTTTAGCCACACCTTCACGTTCAATGTACTGGTTCACCGTCCGCGTTAGGCCCGCGCGCATACCAGCCAGATGGCTACCACCATCACGCTGAGGAATATTGTTGGTAAAACAGAAAATATTTTCCTGGTATGAGTCATTCCACTGCATGGCCAGCTCAACCGTAATATCATCCTTTTCAACGCTAAAATAGAAAACAGATGGATGCAGCGGTGTTTTATTGGTATTCAGATGCTCGACAAAGGCCTTGATTCCACCTTCATATTCAAAAACATCTTCTTTTTCAGAGTTTTCATCAAGCAAATGAATGCGAACGCCAGAGTTCAAAAAAGACAATTCACGCAAGCGTTTGGCCAGAATCTCGTAGTGAAACAGGACATCAGCGAAAATTTCTGTGCTTGGTTTAAAACGTATCGATGTGCCGCGCTTATCTGTAGGCCCTTTTTCTTCAAGCGGCGAAACCGGATCACCCATACTATAATCTTGGCTGTAATAATGACCATTTCGGTAAATGCTCAAGGTTAATTCTTCTGACAGCGCATTAACAACCGACACCCCTACTCCGTGCAGACCACCTGAAACTTTGTATGAATTATCATCAAACTTACCACCAGCATGCAGCACAGTCATAATGACTTCAGCTGCTGATCGACCCTCTTCTTCATGAATATCCGTCGGGATACCACGACCATTATCAGCAACTGAAACAGATCCATCAGTATGGATAATGACGTCAATCTGGGAACAATGACCTGCCAAGGCCTCGTCTATGGAGTTATCAACCACCTCAAACACCATGTGATGTAGACCAGTACCGTCGTCTGTATCACCAATGTACATACCTGGGCGTTTTCGAACCGCATCAAGCCCCTTTAAGACCTTGATATTGGTTGAATCGTAGCTTTGCTCTTCAGTACTCATAAATGACTAAAGTCTCTGATTTTATTAGAAAACAACGTGACAATAATGTATCCCCGAACAACCAAAAGATTATACCCTGTTGCTTAAACGCCGTCTTCCCTTTCGGAAATAATACAACCATGTTCCACGTGAAACGTTTTCTTTTCAGGATAGGCGGCTAACTGTAAAAGATTGCTATCTGTGGCCGTAACAAAGACCTGCCCGCCGATAGAATATAAAAGATCCATAAATAAATGGCGGTGCTGTAAATCAAGCTCTGAAGGTAGGTCATCAACCAATATTACGCAGCTTTCTTGTTTATATTGATTAAAGACACTTGCTTGAGCCAACAATAACGAACAAGCAGCCAGTTTTTGCTGGCCACCCGAAAGATATTCAGCAGCTGCCCTACCATCAATCTTCATTACTAAATCAGCCCTATGCGGACCTTTTTGCGTAAACCCCAATCGAATATCACTTTCAATACTTGCTTTGAGCGCATCTTTAAAATTTTCACCCCGACGCCAGCCAGACTGGTAGCTAAACTCAACAGTTTCTATACCTAACAACTGTTTCATAAAACGCTGCGCCAGGCGAGTCAGGTTTTCTACATAGCTAACTCTAAACTGATTGAGTTTAAGTGCAGCATCAATGAGCTGTTCATCCCAACTAACAAGCATGGCAGCTGATTTTTGTCTCAAAACAGCATTACGTTGTTGAAGAATTCTGTTGTAACGTTGCCAAACAGTAAGAAATTCGTGTTCCACGTGAAACAAACCCCAATCAATAAAACGACGCCGTTGCCTAGGGCTGCCTTTTATAAGTTTGTCACCATCAGGAGAAATGAATAGCAAAGGTATTACGGATGCGAGTGTAGAACTCTTTTGTTCAAATTTTCCGTTAATTTTAGCGCGGAACTTCCCATCATTAATCTGAATACCAAGTGTATTACCCCCCCCTGACTGGGTTGCCGCTTTGGCAAAGACCGTGAGTGTTGGGTGATTATAGCTAACAATGCGCCGGCTATAGGCTGAACGGAAAGACTTTCCCCTACCCAACAGATAAATTGCTTCTAAAAGACTTGTCTTGCCACTGCCATTGGCGCCGAGTAATAAATTTAACCTTGGCGATGGCTCAATCTGGGCGGATTGAATATTGCGCAAGTTGTGAATAGACAACAAGCTTAAACTCATTGCCAGATCCAAAAATTAAAAAAATAGTTGATACAGCGACAACTTGGTTAGAGCCTCATTGGCATAACGACATAACGTGAATCTTCAGACTCTGGTGATCTAATCAAACAACAACTGTTTTGGTCTGTTAGTTCAAGCTGAACATTTTCATCATGGAGTGCATTGAGGGCTTCTAGAACATAACTGGCATTAAAGCCAATTTCTAGACTTGGGCCGTCATAATCGACACTAATCTCTTCTTCGGCCTCTTCTTGTTCGGGGTTGTTAGCCATAACCTGAAGGCTGCCGGAAGAAAGGGTAAATCTGACACTACGATATTTTTCATTTGAAAGAATAGAGGCGCGGCTTAAAGCCTGGTGGATCGAGGTACGATTAGCGACAACAATCTTGTCCCCACCCTGAGGCACTACACGTTGATAGTCAGGGAAACGGCCATCAATGAGTTTTGTAATAAAACTTAATTGACCTGTTGAAAGGCGAATATGGTTGCTGCCAAGTTCAATTTTTACTAATTCGTCGCTGCTTTCAAGCAGCCTGGATAGCTCCATAACTGCCTTACGAGGAATAATCACTTGTTGAAGTTCAGAAACACCCGTAGTGATTTTTTGGTCACATAGGGCTAGGCGATGGCCATCAGTTGCGACTACACGTATCAAATTGTCAGAAAATTCAAATAGTAAACCATTCAGGTAATAACGAACATCTTGCTGAGCCATAGCAAAATGAGTTTGATCAATGAGCATTTTTAACTGCGATTGAGGCATTTCAAAATCAAATAGTGATTCAAAGCTATCAATATTCGGAAATTCTGTTGCTGGCAGGGTTGATAACACAAAACGACTCTTACCTGATCGAATAGTGGCTCTTTCAGAGTCAACCTTGATAGTAAGCACCGCATCATTAGGCAGAGCCTTGCAAATATCAACAAACTTACGTGCTGGCAGGGTTGTTTCAGCTGAATCACTATTTTCTATGGCTATCTGACTGATCATTTCAATTTCTAAGTCAGTAGCTGTTATTGATAATTGGTTATCAACGGTCTTAAGCAAGACATTGCCCAAAATAGGAAGTGTCTGTCTACGCTCTACAACACCAATCACTTGTTGCAAAGGTTTTAACAGTAATTCACGTTCAATTTTGAGTTCCATGATTATCCCTAAGTATTAATATATATAAAATAAGATCTTTTATTATTGTTGTTATTATAGAGCCTTAAAAACCTTAATAACTTGAAAAAACTTTTTTAAAACAATGTGTTAAAAAACTATCTAGACCATTTTACGTGCTTATAACCAGTAACTTTCCAGTTGTTATCGTGTGGATAAGTAGGCTAGTTATCCACAGGCAAATTTTATCCACAGTTTAAGAACATTATGTTGTTAGGGTTCTTAACAGGTTTTGATAATCCTCACTAACACGTACGTCAGCATCACGTAACTCATTGATTTTCTTACAAGCATGCATGACTGTAGTGTGATCACGACCACCAAATGCATCCCCTATCTCAGGAAGGCTATGATTGGTTAATTCCTTTGCCAAAGCCATTGCCAATTGTCTTGGTCTGGCAATAGAACGTGAGCGTTTTTTCGATAATAAGTCGGCAACACGAATTTTAAAATACTCAGCTACAGTTTTTTGAATATTTTCAATGGTGACCAGTTTATCCTGTGCAGAAAATAAATCACGTAAGGCGTCTTTAGCAAGGTCCATTGTAATTGGCTTGGCCATAAAACGAGCGTTAGCAATAACACGACGTAAAGCCCCTTCTAATTCACGGACATTCGATCGGATACGTTTGCCCATGAAAAAAGCAACCTCATGTGGCAACACTATTTTCATTTGTTGTGCTTTGTTCATTAAGATGGCGACGCGGGTTTCGAGCTCTGGTGGTTCAATGGCAACCGTTAGACCCCAGCCAAACCGGGACTTAAGCCGTTCTTCAAGGCCTTCAATTTCTTTAGGGTAGCGATCACAACTAATGATGATTTGTTGATTGCCTTCCATCAGCGTATTGAACGTATGAAATAACTCTTCTTGAGAACGGCCTTTGCCAGCAAAAAACTGAATATCATCAATAAGTAAGGCGTCAACAGAGCGGTAATAGCGTTTAAAATCATCCATGGCGTTATGCTGCAAGGCTTTGACCATGTCAGCAACAAAACGCTCTGAATGGATATAGATGATCTTTGCATCAGCTTTGTTTTTTTGAATCAGATTACCAACAGCATGCATCAAATGAGTTTTACCCAGCCCTACACCACCGTAAATAAACAGGGGGTTATAAGCGACGCCAGGGTTTTCACCTATTTGGGTGGAGGCTGCCTTCGCAATCTGGTTGGATTTACCTTCGACAAAAGTATCAAAAGTGAATTCATCACGCAGATTACTAATATATTGAATTGATTTTTTCTCGTCACGGCGCCTGAAGTTGATTGAATTTTCAGGGGTTTTTTCAGTTGAAGAAGAAACATTTACCGTCGATTTTGAAGCAGGCGCGCTAACCTTTTCTTTCGAACCAATCTCAAGTGTTACTTGATGGTCGTTGTTATTGCTTATCTGACCAACACTTTTCTGAATTGAGTCAAAGAATTTTTGCTTTACAAAATCGAGTACAAAACGGTTTGGTGCAAGCAAACGCAGGCGATCACCCTCTTCAATTGCTTGTAGAGGCCGAATCCAGGTGTTGAATTGCTGTGCATTGAGCTGTGTTTCAAGCTGTTCAAGACATTGCTGCCAAAGTGACATCTTTGCCATATACCTCGTGATGCCGCGTTTGTACTGAAAATGAGACCGAGAAGTCTACCCGCCTTTTGCAAAGTTATCCACAGCTGACAATATCTAATTTTTGAGATTTGGATTGACAGCAAAGGGGGATTACAGCTATTCTTCCGCGCTTTACCGCAGCCTACGGGCGACGGCCCATGCGGTATTAATTTGTGATCACAACAATTAGACGGATGTAACAATGAAAAGAACATTTCAACCAAGTGTTATTAAGCGTAAGCGTGCGCACGGTTTTCGCTCTCGCATGGCTACTGCAAATGGTCGTAAGATCGTTAATGCTCGTCGTGCAAAAGGCCGTAAGCGCCTGACAGCTTAACTCAAGAGGCTTTTGTCGTCTTGAAAGCCCGCGAAGTGGGGTTTACAGAAAACCTCAGAATGAAAACCGCGGGCGAATTTGACTTTGTTTTTGCAAGGCCGTGTCGTTCAGCTAACCGCTGCTTCACGGCCTTGGCACGATCTAATCAGCGTCCTTACCCGCGACTTGGTTTAATAATTTCAAAGAAATGCGCCAAGTCAGCAGTAAAGCGAAATAGACTTAAACGTTTAATTAGAGAAAGTTTTCGCCACTCGCAACAAAAATTGGCAGGTCTCGATATTGTTGTTATTGGTAAAAACGTTGCTGTTGCCAAAACAAGTCAGGAATTATTCACACTACTTAATAAGCAATGGATGGAACTGGAACGATGCAAAGAATCTTGATTCTTTTTGTTCGAGCTTACCGTACCCTGCTTAGCCCCTTTCTAGGTAATAATTGTCGTTTTTACCCTAGCTGTTCCTGTTATGCCGAGACGGCACTTAGTCGTCATGGAGCATTTGTTGGCAGTTGGTTGACGATTAAACGCATCATGCGTTGCCACCCTTGGCACCCAGGCGGTGTCGATGAGGTGCCAGAACATTCGCGGCATAAATGCCAAACCCTTAAGAACAACTCAATAAGCATGAAGAATAATCATGGATAATCAGCGTCTTATACTATTTTTAGCTCTATCATTTATTCTCTTCATAGGCTGGGAAGCCTGGCAGGAGGACTATGTCTCTAAGCCAGTAGCAATCAATGGCAATACTGCTGAGATGGCGGCCCCGGCCACTCAGGCACTGGCAACAGCCAGCGACGTGCCGTTAGCGCAGCAGACTCAACTGGATGGATCTGTCAAAGCAGATACGCCGCAAGTACAGGCTACCGGTATCGAGGCTAGTGCTTCCAGTCAACGTATTCATGTTGTGACAGACACCCTGGATGTCTTCATTGATACCCGCGGTGGTGACATCCGTCAGGTTGATTTGCTGAACTACCCGACCGCCAGCGATATGCCAGACGAGCCGTTCCGCCTGATGAGGGAGTCGTTACCAAACCTATTCGTGGCCCAGAGTGGTTTGCTGTCTGACAATAATGCCCCAGATCATTACGCCATCTTTACTGCAGAAAAGACTAACTATGAATTGCAAGTGGGTCAGGACGAACTGCGCATTCCACTGACCTGGCAGGATGACAGCGGCATCAAAGTCACCAAGACCATCATCTTTCATCGTGGCCAGCACGTTATCGATATTGAACAAAAGATTGATAACGGTTCAGCCGCCGAATGGCAAGGTCGTCAATATCGCCAACTGCAACGTAGTCGCCCAGATGGTAGTGGTGAGTCAGCCTTTATCTATACCTACACCGGTGGTGTGATTTACAGCCAAGAAGAGCATTACGAAAAGATTGATTTTGATGACATGGAAGATGCAAATCTAAGCCGTGATATCAAGGGTGGCTGGGCTGCAATAATTCAGCATTATTTTCTCGGTGGCATCATTCCACCAAAGGATGAGACCAATCATTTCTACACTAAGGCTGCTGGCGATGATCGTTTTGTACTTGGCCTGGTCTCACCCAGCAAGACGGTTAATGCTGGTCAGATAGAGACATTT
This sequence comes from uncultured Gammaproteobacteria bacterium, assembly GCA_965602225.1. Taxonomy (GTDB): domain Bacteria; phylum Pseudomonadota; class Gammaproteobacteria; order Tenderiales; family Tenderiaceae; genus Tenderia. The sequence continues at coordinate 19,696 of CBFCYE010000012.1, forward strand.
ACCACCAGTTTTTATGTTGGCCCGAAAGACCAGGCTGTGCTGGAAGCGATGGGTGACAACCTGGATCTGACCGTCGACTATGGCATCTTGAGTGTCATTGCCAAACCCATGTTCTGGGTGTTGAGCTGGTTCCACTCTTTGTTTGGCAACTGGGGTTGGGCAATCCTGATGGTCACCCTGATCATCAAATTATTCTTCTACCCACTGTCGGCCGCCAGTTATCGTTCCATGGCCAACATGCGTAAATTCGCACCGAAGATGGCGCAACTGAAAGAACGTTATGGTGATGACCGTCAAAAGATGAGTCAGGCGATGATGGAGTTGTATAAGAAAGAAAAGATCAACCCTCTTGGCGGTTGTTTGCCAATGATGGTTCAGATTCCTGTCTTTATCGCACTCTACTGGGTATTGCTGGAATCAGTTGAAATGCGCCAGGCACCATTTATATTCTGGATTACTGACCTGTCGATCAAAGATCCATACTATATACTGCCATTGGTAATGGGTGCGAGTATGTTCGTGCAGCAGAAGTTGAACCCTGCGCCACCTGATCCAGTTCAGGCCAAAGTGATGATGGCGTTGCCTGTTATCTTCACCCTGTTCTTTGCCTTCTTCCCTGCGGGTCTAGTGTTGTACTGGTGTGCTAACAGTATCTTGTCAGTGGCACAACAGTGGTACATCACTGCCAAGATCGATAAGGCAGCGGCATTAGAAACGCCAAATAAATAAAACAAGGGCACCTTCGGGTGCCCTTTTCATTTCAGACTATGAACATAAAAAACGACACCATCGCAGCCATTGCAACACCACCCGGTCGAGGCGGTGTTGGCATCGTACGAGTATCAGGCCCCAAGGTAAAACAGATTGCCGAGGCGGTACTGGCTGAATGCCCTGCCCCGCGCGATGCCCGCTATCTCCCGTTTAAAGATTCAAACGATAGCGTGCTGGATCAAGGTATTGCCTTGTTCTTTAAGGCGCCTAATTCATTTACCGGTGAAGATGTACTCGAGCTGCAAGGCCATGGTGGGCCGGTGGTGTTGGATATGTTGTTATCCCGTGTCGTTGAATTGGGAGCGCGGCTGGCGCAACCGGGTGAGTTTTCAGAGCGCGCATTCTTAAACGACAAACTTGATCTGGCCCAGGCCGAAGCGATTGCCGACCTGATTGATAGTTCATCGGTTGAAGCGGCCCGCTCCGCGCTGCGTTCACTGCAAGGTGAATTTTCGCAACGGATTCATAGTTTGGTGGATGCGATGATTAAACTACGTATCTATGTTGAGGCTGCCATAGACTTTCCCGAAGAAGAAATAAACTTCCTTGCCGACAGCGCGATCACCGATCAACTCAAAACTATCATTGATGAATTGAACAATATCCTCGCCCAGGCCGAGCAAGGCTGTTTGCTGCGCGAAGGTATGAATGTGGTTATTGCCGGTCAACCTAACGCTGGCAAGTCGAGCCTGTTGAATAAACTGGCGCAACGGGAGTTGGCGATTGTCACTGAGATTGCCGGTACCACCCGCGATACCCTGCGACACGAAATCAGTATTGATGGCCTACCGGTACACATCATCGACACCGCCGGTCTGCGTGAAAGTACAGATACTGTGGAACAGATTGGTATTCAACGTGCCTGGTCAGAAATAGAACAAGCCGATAGAATTTTATTGTTGATTAATGATGCCGATGGCATCACCGCGGCTGACCAAACCATCATCGACAAACTGCCGCAAAACATTGCTGTCAGCGTGGTGCGTAATAAGATTGATGTCAGTAATCAACAAGCCAGTGTCAAAGATGGTTCACTGGGTAAAGAGATTGCCCTCTCCGCCAAAACTGGCGAAGGTCTTGAATTGTTAACCCAGCATTTGAAACAGTGTGTCGGTTATCAAAATGCAGGGGAAGGTAGTTTCATGGCGCGCCGCCGTCATGTTGATGCACTGCAACGAGGTTTGGAGTTTGTGCTGCATGGCCAGCAAGAACTTGAACTACATCAAGCCGGTGAACTATTGGCCGAAGACCTGCGTCTGGGGCAGGAAGCCCTGAATGAAATCACCGGTGAATTTGGTTCCGATGATTTGTTGGGCAGAATCTTTAGTTCATTTTGTATAGGCAAGTAATTAGCTCTTAACAACAAAATTTAAAGCCGATAGTTCTCCCCGAACTTTTTAGCCTGCTTTAATCAGCTGCAACTCTCTAACATCTTCATTTTCCCATCGCGTTAAAACGCAGTTTATTTATGGCTTATAACAGTCATAAAAAATACATCAGTCTATTCGTTGACAACAGTTTGAACTGGACTAATGTTTTTAAACCGGTTCTAAATTTTATAGCGAGGCCGTAACAAAAAAGCAGGGAAACCATTCACATAATTTAAAGGAGGAATCTTTTATGAAAAATATTTCTAGACGAGAATTCCTGGGGATGACATTAAAAACCAGTGCAGCAACTATGTTCGCCGGTGTATTTGCACCAACCGCGACCAGCGTGATGGGCTTGGGTGGCGTCGCCCAAGCAGCAACAAAAAAGATAAAACCTTTTACTTTCGCGGTTCTCAGTGATGCACATCTATACGATATTCCCAATCATAAATTCGATGCGATTCTGGAAAAAGGTGTTGCAGACATAAACAGTCTTAAGCCGCGACCCGATTTTGTCTTGTATGGTGGAGACCTTGGTCAGTCAGGTAAAGAAGCAGAACTGGTAAAAGGCAAAAAGATTCTCGACAAGTTAAAGGTGCCCTATAAGATAATCCTCGGTGAGCACGACTATTACCTCGATATGGGTAAAGCCTGGCGGAAACTGTTTGGTGATGAACACTGGTCCTTTGATCATAATGGTTCTCACATCATTGGCATGAACTCCATCCTGGTTGACGATTTCTGGACCATGGCAAGCTTGACTCCGAAAGAGCGCATGGGACGAATGGAAGAGCTGGAATGTCATCGTTGCGGCCTATGGGGTGTGCATGAAAAACAACTGGACTGGTTAGAAAAAGACGTTAAAAAACTTAGACCAGATACTCCCATCATCATCATGACTCACTCACCATTGTGGGACTATTATCCACGTTGGAATTTTCAAACACTGGACGCACCAGAGATCCGTATGATCTTGCGCAAGTTTGAAAAAGTGATGGCAATACATGGTCACGTTCACCAGGTGGTATACAACTCAATCGGCAATATTAACTCAGCCGGTTTGCTGTCAACATCTTGGCCGTGGCCCTATCCGCCAACCGAACTACCCTATCCCAATATCAAGATGAATCGCGCTGACCCTGGTGATTTCGAAGATGGTCTCGGAAGTCATAAGATAGATGTGCAATCAAACTTCGACGGTGCAATCAACTACCGGGCATTCTCTGATTTGTTACCAGAAAATGTTAAGCGCGGTGTCAAACTATAAACCTGGGAGCAGATCAATGAATATCAATCATAAATTTCAAACCTTGAAGCTCACAGCTCTAAGTGTCGTTGCCATAAGCACACTACTCGTTGTTGGTGATGTGTATGCAAAAAAACCGTTTACTGCCGCAGAAAAAGAAGATCAGATGAATTTGTTGATGGCGGCAGTAAAGAGAGGTGATGACCTATGGCATAACCCTGGGCTTGGCAGTAACGGCCTGGCTTGCGGTAATTGTCATCCTGATGGATCAGCAACCAACCCGCATACCTGGCCCAAATATCAAACAAATTTGGGAAAAGTAGGAACACTGCGTGAAATGATTAACTGGTGCATAGCCGTGCCCTTGGTTGGCAAACCATTGGCGACAGATAGTGAAGACATGATTGCCATGGAAGCCTACACCATGTACACCCATCGTGGTGTTGCCATTTCGCCAGCCAAAGATGAGCAACACGGCGCAGTGCCAGTGAAAAGTGGTGCGGGGTATCCTAATGCCGACAGTGGCAATCGTTAACAGGGTTGCCGTTTTACTGATAGACAAAAACTAATCGGCTAATAAAAAGGAGCCTACGATGTTAAAAAAAATCTTGGCAATGATCAGTGTAGTGTTGATTACGATGACAAGCAGCTGGGCGGCAACTTGTCGCACCGAATTATTGACACAGTCTACCCCAACGAGTCAGTTTGTAACTGTTGGTGAGATAGTGACAGATGAGGCCACTACTCTTTCCTGGATGCGTTGTGCTGTTGGACAAAACTGGGATGGAAAAAATTGTAACGGCGAAGCGATAACATTGGATTGGCAAGCGGCGATGGCTCTGGTGAATGAAATAAATGATCAAGGTGTTGCTGGTTACCATGACTGGCGTATGCCTATGGTTCCTGAGTTGGCTTCCATCGTTGAACGCCAATGTTTTAATCCAAGAATGAACACCACTGTATTTCCAGGTGCTCCATCAAAAGTTTTTTGGAGCAGCATGGAAAAGATGGGAACAGAGAATTATGCATACACGCTGAACTTTGGCGCTGGTGAAGCATTAGCCACAACAAAGGATCATCAAGGTGCCGTTAGATTGGTTCGTGGTGGCCCTTGGTGGCAACCACCAATGATGTCGCAGCAATAAACGTAATAGCTTTAAACATCACAAAAAAGCCACCTTGGTTATCCGAGGTGGCTTTTTTATATTTTAATTTTAGGCGATGAGAATTTAGGCCTCGCTATCTTCCTCAAGATCATCATCATCCATATATTTTCTGGCCTCAATATATTCAATTTCATTTAGATATTTGCGCTGCATCTCTTCCAGCGTTTGTGGATCAGTGATGATCTTGCCAACGGCATGAATCCAGCTATCCAACTCTGGATCCTTGAAGCGATATTCGTGAAACGTAAACTCCATCCATCCAGCCCCATCTTTGGCGGCGAACTCTTCTGGATGGATGGCGATCGGAAAGACATCCCGAACATGGCTTTCCATTTCATTGCTTGCAGCTGGCAGGCGACTTCTACTGTTTGGCATAAAGACCTCTATTTCCTTTTACGTTATCTATTTCAAACCCAGTATCGAAAGATGATCGTCGTGACGCTTGGCATCAGGATCATTGATCGAAACCTGTGACTCAATTATCGAACAATAATCCGCATCAAGACCATGTTGTTGTGCCCCATGTAATACATATAGTTTGTACCAGTGATATGGCAATAGCGAATGATTAATATTTTGATCATTTGCCATATAGGCATACGGTTTTAGTGAGCCTGTATTAGTGTTGACCACAAGCTCACATGATTCATAACCAGCTTCAAGCCGGTCTAAGATAGGTTTTTCGGTGGCGATGATTTCATAGACCACACCATGCACCTCACCTGAGCCGCGGATGATATTGCATTTGGCTGAGTCATCCGCACCATGTTTATGAAAGGCGAGTTGATAACCGGGCAACACGGCCATATCGATGAAACGTGCTGAGGGTACCCGCTGCTGAAAACGTTTGAAATGCAGATTGGAGCCGTAGGCAAAATATTGTAATGTCATCAGGGTTTAAACTCGGTTACCTGTTTTTTGAAGCGCAGCAATTGTTTTTGATTGCCTGAACTAGCATAGCGCAAATGGCTATACAGCTGTGTGATCTGGTCTACTTTCTCGCTTAGATCAGGTCGGCTAGTTTTGATCCGCTGAGCATATGAGCCGGCAGTTTCATTTTCTGCCCTTGGCAGACCGCGCCTGGCAAGTTTGCGACAAAAACGTTGATAGTGCTTCAACACCGGATCGACCTGTCTATGTCTTGGAATGAGGACAAAGGCAGTGATGATGAGAAACAGGCCACCGACAAAAACAAGAAACACCCAGGCCAGCTTGCGCCAATCCTTGATATCCAGACCAAGGTTTTGCAGAAAATCACGTTGTTGTTCCGGGCCATAACCCAGCACCAATTGATTCCAACGATTATTGATGGCATCGAGATTGAGGCTGAGTTGTTGCCAGGCCTTTAAAAGCATATCGCTTTGCGGCAGATTAAATTGCACCGCCCCGGCTGAGATCTGGCTAATGTTGATGCTGCGCTCAATTCGCTCCGGTGCCACGGCTGCGGTCGGGTCGATCCGCACCCAGCCCTGCCCCGGCAGCCACACCTCGGCCCATGCATGGGCATCGCGTTGGCGGACAATATAATAATCATCCACCGGGTTTAGCTCGGCACCCTGATAACCAGTCACTACCCGTGCCGGGATGCCAGCTGAACGCATCAGCATGGTGAAGCTAGAGGCGAAGTGCTCACAAAAACCGGTGCGGGTCTCAAACAGGAATTGGTCGCTGGGTTCAGCGCTATCCAGCAGGGGTGGCTTGAGGGAATAGACAAACGGTTGCTGCCGGAACATGGCCAGGGCCTTTTGCACCACCTCGGCATCTGAACGGCTTTTTATCTGTAACGAGCGCCCCAGTGCGATTGTGCGTGGATTGCGATTTTTTGGCAGAAACAGCGCTAATCTGCGCTCAAATGCGGTTAACTTGCCGGTATTGTAGTCAAGGTAGGAGACCATGTGATATTTGAGGCGCTTACGTATCTTTTTCGGCGCAACTAACTGAAGATCAGAATTGATTTGCCCGTGTTCACTGCCAGTTGCCGGAAGATCGAGCGCAAATAGCCATTTCTGGTTGTGTGGCTCCAGCGTCACTGTATAACTAACCGCAGATTCATTTCCGGTAGAGATGGGTGACTGCCAGCCGATTGGGCGCGTTTCCGGACCGGTTTCCCAGTTGCGGCCATCGGTCATCCATAACACCGGCCCACGCCAATAGCGTTTATCTGTGCTTGGCACCTGACCATCAAATTTGACCCGAAAGGCCACCGCATCAGATTGGCTTAGACTGCTGATTGCACCCGGGCTCATGCTGTCGCTCAGCCCGGTCATACCGGCATAGGCATCCTTGGGCAGACCCCAGATTGGCCCCTCGATGCGGGGGAAGAGAACAAACAGCGCCAGCATCAGCGGCAGTCCAAGCAACATCAGTCCGCCAGCGCTACGCAGGCTGTGCTTGACCGGCCGCAGTTCCTTGCTGCTCAGATGCATGTGCAGACTCAACAGCAGCCAGGCGCAGGTCATCACATAGGCCGCCATGGGGATGGTCTGGCTAAAGATGAAGTGGGTAATCAGCAGGAAATAGGCCAGAAACATCAACACCATCACATCACGGCGTTGGCGCAACTCCACCAGTTTCAGCCCCATCATCATCACCAGCAGGGCGGTGCCAGAATCACGTCCGACCAAGGTGCCGTAGTTGATAAAGATGGCGACAACTAAAGCCAGGGTCAGCAGCAGTTTTAGCTTGTTATTGGGCAGCGGCCAATTGCGTTGGGCTGCCAGCCAGCGCCACAGACCGATGGCCAGCGCCAGCGCACTGGCCCAGATGGGCAGATTGAGACTGTGCGGCAAAATGGTCAGCCCCAGCCCGACCAATAGCCAGGTCATGGCGGCTTGATCCAGCACAGTGATTTGTGCCCGGCTCACCGCTGCTCTCCAAACGTGGCCAGTTGCGCCAGGCATTGATTCAGTTGCTCTTTACCCTGGGTCGGAGCTAACTCCACCCCGGGCAGGCGCAGGCCAAAGCGCTGTTGCTGACTGTCACCATCTAGCAGCCAACGGCACAACTGGCTCAGGCGGGTCTCGACATCCGCGCCACGGGTGTCGGCCCAGTCAAACCAAAGCTCCGGCGACTGATGCCGCTGGAACTGCTTGGTCACCAGCCCCTGCTCTTTGGCCAATGCCTTCCAATAGATATGTCGTGGTGAATCACCTGGCTGGTATTGGCGAAAACCATGAAAATCATCACTACCCTCCTCGATGGTTTCCATCCGTTCGCCTGTGCCCTGCGCCGTTTGTGGAAACGGTGCATGATCGGCAGGGCGTGGATATACCAGGCTTTGTGCCTCCATATCGACATAGGCCCAGGCCCGAAACAGTCCTAAAGGATAACGAGTCGACAGGGTCACCCGCCCCAGTTGCAGCCGACCCCGCTGCGGTGCCGGAATCGCCAGGCTGATCTGGCAATGATCATCACTGTTCACCGATGTCACACTAGTCACACTGCTGATGCCCGCAGAACTCTGAACCTCAATATCAAAACGCCGCCGAGCCTGCCTGTTATTCAGCAACAGGGTAAACACGGCATGGCCGCCAGCAAAACAGGGTTCGGCAGCGGCCAGCTTGACCTCCAGTTTGACCAGATTGCGATAGGTATAAAGCAAAGAAACCAGACAGACACTACCGAGCCAAAAGGTCAGCACAAAGGCCATGCTGTTGCTGTAATTCATGGCCCCCAGCAGCATCAGCACAAGAATGCAGAAAAACACCAGACCCTGTTTGGTAGGCAAGATAAAGACGCGTTTATTACTAAGAGTGGCCGACTGGTTTGCCGAAGCGGCGAGATAGCGAACCCCACGCGGCCGAAGCCAGGCAGGCAAGGCATCAAGCCAGCGTTGTAGCGGAAGTTCCATTTAAGGAATAGGCACTTCCAGCAGCCGGGCGGCGAGTGAGTCCGGTCCCTGGCCACTGGCCTCCCCCCTGCCCTGCAAGCGATGCCCGGCCACAGCAGGCAAGACCATTTGCAGATCCTCCGGCAGCACATGAACCCGGCCATGTAACAAGGCCCAGGCCTGGGCGGCACGTAATAATGCCAGACCACCACGTGGTGACAGGCCCACACTAAACTCAGCCGATTGCCGACTGAAATCTAACAAGGCCTGCAAATAATCGAGCAAGGCATCAGAGACATGCACCTGCGCCACCTGGGCCTGCACCGCCAATAGCTGTTGCGGTTTCAGCGCCGCAGCAAGTGTCGCCGCAATCTCGCGTCGGTCACGGCCAGACAATAATTCACGTTCAGCCTGTTTATCGGGATAGCCCATAGTCAGGCGCATCAAAAACCGGTCCAGCTGTGACTCCGGCAAAGGAAAGGTGCCAATCTGATGCAGCGGGTTTTGGGTGGCAATGACAAAAAATGGCTTCGGCAAATCATAGGTATTACCCTCCACCGTCACCTGCTGTTCCTCCATTGCCTCCAGTAGGGCACTCTGGCATTTGGGCGTGGCGCGGTTGACCTCATCGGCCAGCACCAGCTGAGCAAATATCGGCCCGGGGTGAAAAGTGAACTTGCCGTTGTCCTTGTCATAAATCGAGGCACCAAGAATGTCCGACGGCAACAAATCAGAAGTAAACTGCACCCGCTGAAACTCAAGCCCCATCACCCGTGCTAACACATGCGCCAGTGTAGTCTTGCCCATGCCGGGTTGGTCTTCAATCAGCAAATGGCCCTTGGCCATCATGCAGGCCAAAGCCAGACGCAATTGCTGGTTTTTGCCCAGAATCACCTGCTCGGCAGAGGCCAGCACCTTATCCATGGCATTGGCAATGGCCTTGGGATTAAGGCGCTGATTATTGTTAGCAGCAGTATTCAGTGTTTGAGGCGTCACAGTATTCATAACAATTCATTTTAGTGAAGAAGGCAAAAACAACAAGAAACAGTCTATAGATGGTAGCGGCTGGCTAAAGCAGGACTTTATCAAGCAAGGACTAATCAGGCAGCGTGATTAAAAGCCGCTCGTGATGTTTTTGTGAGAATTAGACAACAGCTGTGTGAACTCTGTTTGTTTAACTGGTTAGTGTATTTCAAACCAATCAACAGGAGATTTCAAAATGAAAAAGCTATCACTGGCAATACTACTGGCCGCATTCGCAACAGGCTGCACCACCATGGAATCAAACATGGGCTCATCAGACGACATGATGAAAAAAGACAAAATGATGACAGCCGACGATTCCATGAAGATGGACAATATGAATCACGAGACGATGAAAAAAGATTCAATGATGATGGATAACATGCAAGACGACGGCATGAAAAAAGACAGCATGATGGAGCCGATGTAACACAGCTTTATAGTTCCACCGCCGGGGTGCCCTGCTTCACCCCGGTGACTTATTTAAATCTCAGATTGAACTAACAGTTATATAGAAATAATTGCTGTGACTGTTATCGTTGCTGCGTTGCCATAATCATCATCTTTTAGACGTATTCTACTTGCAGTGTTTATCTGTAAATAATAACGTGACAGGAAATTGTAAGTCACTGATTAATACTGTGAACAAATGTTACAGTGGAAATAATTACAAAAGGATAACGAGGCATGGGGTGAGCATCACCCGCTTTAACGGACGCAAAAGTCTAACTGGGAACTGAACTACAAAACGATTAGGTATGAATAAGGTTGTTGTTATCAACGCTTATAATCTTTAGCCTAAAAACTTTTTAACCAGCTCCAGTAACTGGTCCGGATTAAATGGTTTTACTATCCAGCCGGTTGCCCCTGCATCTTTACCTTTTGCCTTCATGTCGCCCGTTTCGGTTGTCAGGATTACTATAGGGGTGAATTTAAAATCAGCTAATGCCCGCAACGCCTTGGTTAAACTGATGCCATCCATTCTCGGCATATTCACATCAGCCAGCACAAAATCAATCTTGGCCGTTTTAATCTTGTCTAATGCATCAACACCATCGACTGCTTCGATAACGTCATAGCCTGCGTTTTTCAGCGTAAAGACAATAACTTTGCGCATGGATGTAGAGTCATCAACTGTGAGTATTGTCGGCATATCACTCCTTTTTGCGCTAACCATTCGATCACCAAGTTATGGCTGCGGATTAGATAGTAATTTTCAGGATATTTAAATTTGTTGCAGTAGCAACTGTCGGAGCCAAAAACCATTAGCCGTTACTTATATTGTTGACTGTATTACCTGGTTTATTTAGATGTAATTCACATGTCATATATCCCCAACTATTTTTGGCAGAAAGAGAAAGGGGGATTATTGATTAAAAAGATTGGCTGCTAAATATGGGCGTAATGACCAGTCGGGATTACGCCCAATAGATATTCAGAGGGGTTTGCCTAAGAAGTTATGCGTGTGTATCGATGATGCTGCCAATGGTGGAGGTCGATGAAGGTTTAGGGCTGGATTCCGTTTGTTCGACCGCACCAGCACGGCTGCGGTCATTTTCAGTAGCATTGTCTTTTGTTGGCTGAGCCTGTTGAGTGTTGGTTGGTTGCTGGATTACGGGTGTGGCTGGTTGTGATACGCCGCTTATAGCCATTGATTTATTCCTTCTGTTTAAGAGTTCTCTAATGTTATCGGGCGTTGGAGAATGGCTCTTTAGGAATAAATTGATTAATTTAGTATGGTATTAAATATCAAGGATTTATAAGAGGTTTGCGGTCCGTTCTACTATGCAATCGTAGTCGCCCGCCTCAAACTCACGGCAAATCAGGGGCCGTTGTTCGTAGATCGTACAGGCCATGGTGTCCCGGCTTAAGGCTGCACACCAGCCATCATGCAGCCGCCTCATGCTCTGTACGCCGAACTCATCGCTTTCAATATAATGTTCTGGCACGCCGGTCTCGGTAATCAGCATGACTTGCAAGCGGCAACAGCAGGCCTTGCAGTTTGCACAGGTGATGGCTGGTTCAGGTGGGTTTGTAAGCTCAATGCTCATAATGGGTTTTGATGTCTATTTGGAGTGTGGGCTAATTTATCACACCTGGGATTTAGCCAGGCGGGCTTTGATTACGTATCTCTTCGTCACTCGGGCGAATACCCCAAAGGGCACAAGTGCCGGAGTCTAGTAAGTAGCCCGGATGAAGAGTAACGAAATCCGGGAGAGTATATGGGCCAAACCTGCCCTGGATTTTACTTCGTTACATCCAGGCTGCGGTGAATGAAATATTCGTATGGCTGGTAACAAGCAGACATTAATTCGATAAATCAAACTTTATCCCCTGCGCCAATGGCAACTCATCACCCCAGTTGCTGGTATTGGTTTGTCTGCGCATATAGGCCTTCCAACAATCGGAACCGGCTTCACGCCCACCGCCGGTTTCTTTTTCACCACCAAAGGCGCCGCCGATTTCAGCGCCGGATGTGCCGATGTTGACGTTGGCGATGCCACAGTCTGATCCGCGATTAGACAAGAAAAGTTCGGCATTTTTTATCGAGTTGGTAAAGATGGCAGATGACAGACCTTGCGGCACATCATTTTGCATGTAGATGGCACCTTCAAGATTGCGGTAGCGCATCACATATAAAATCGGGGCGAAGGTTTCTTGTTTGACAACAGTGTTTTGTTTTTTGACTTCGATGATGGTGGGCTGAACAAAATGGCCTTTGCCTTTAATGATTTTGCCACCAAAAAGAATATTACTGCCGCGACCCTGTATGTGAGCGATGGCCGCCTGGTAATCATTAATGGCCGACTTATCTATCAGTGGCCCCATGAGTGTGTCATTGTCTAGCGGGCTGCCTATGCGCACCTGTTTATAGGCATTGACCAGGCGTGGCAATAGTTGATCATAAATGGATTCATGCACGATTAGTCGTCTGGTTGAGGTGCAGCGTTGCCCGGCGGTGCCAACAGCGCCAAAGACAATGGCAGGTATGGCCAGATCCAGGTCGGCGGTTTCATCGACAATAATGGCATTGTTGCCGCTGCACTCAAGCAGATATCTGCCTAGGCGTTTTGCTACTGTCTGGGCGACATAATGGCCAACCTTGCTGGAGCCGGTGAATGACACCAGTGCGATACGTTTGTCGCGAACAAAACGTTTTGCGATGGTGTTGTCTTCAGGGATGAACATGGAGAAGATGCCGGGATAACCCATTTCTTCAAGCACGCTATTACAAATGTGTTGCACGGCAATGGCACACAAAGGTGTTTTTGAGGAAGGTTTCCAGACTACAGTGTTGCCGGCAATGGCAGCGATAAAGCCATTCCACGCCCACACCGCAACAGGAAAATTAAATGCACTGATAACACCGACCACACCAATGGGGTGCCATTGTTCATACATGCGATGCTCTGGTCGTTCGCTATGCATGGTCTTGCCATACAACATGCGTGACTGGCCAACGGCGAAGTCGGCAATGTCGATCATCTCCTGAACTTCACCATCGCCCTCTTGTTTTATCTTGCCCATCTCCATTGCCACCAGACTACCGAGCGCGTCTTTGTGTTGGCGCAAGGCATCGCCGATGCGGCGCACTACTTCGCCGCGTTGCGGTGCCGGAACCTTGGCCCACTCCTTTTGCGCCGCGACACTGGTCTTCATGACTGTTTCATAGTCATCGACTGAACAGGTATGAACCTTGGCGATCAGTTCTTCAGTGGCGGGATTGAATGACTCTAATAATTTATTTCCATGAGCATCTGCCCAGCCGTTGGCACTATGGGTTGAGGCATTTTCTTGTTTTAGTTTTAAGGCCTTTAAGATATCCATATTTTGTACTCCTTATGCGTAGTACTTGCCGAAGCGATTGTTAATGACTTGATCCAGGCGAATACTTTCTTGAGTGACGAAGCCGTGAAATTTATCGCTGTTATCCAATACGATATCCATGACGCTGCATATACCAGCGGCAGTTGTGACCTGAATAGAAGACCAGCGCTTGCCAGCGATATCTTGAGGGTAGACCTTTTTGACATAGTTCTCTTCCAGCAACTCGCCATTGATACGCCCGCTTGCAGCAACATAGACCAGCACTACATCTTGCAGTGTTTTGGGGATGGAGTTTTCAAGAATGCGTTTGAGTGTGTCGCGATCATCGTTGAGGCGTAGATCATTCATCAACAGTTTGATCTCTTTGCAGTGGCCGGGATAACGCATGGTCTTGTAGTTCATACTGCGGATCTTGCCATCGTAGGTTTCGGCTAAAGTGCCGAGGCCGCCGGAGGTATTAAAGGCTTCATAGAGCACGCCATCAAGGGTGATGGTTTCATAACCTTCCAGCGGTTGTAGTGCCACCATTTCATTTTCTTCAATGCCGTAACAGGTGTTGCCGTATTCATTGATCAGGCCGTCGGTGGACCAGGTCAGTGAATATTTCAACACATTATTAGGATTGACCGGCAAGGCACCGACACGCATCTTGACCGTATCAATGGTGTCGAAGTGTTGCATCAAATCATTGGCGGCGATGCTGATAAATCCCGGTGCCAGACCACACTGCGGCATAAAGACATTTTGTTTACCGGCGCTGAGTTTGTGCACATGGCGAGTGACCTCTACGTCTTCTGTGAGGTCAAAGTAATTAAGGTCATAACGGGCTGCCAGATCAGCCACCAAAGTATTGCAGTAATAAGGCAGGCCGGAGATGACGGCATCATATTTATGTTTTTGCATAACCTTGGCCAGGGCGGCCTCATCCTGGGCATCAAGCAGAAAGGCATTCACATCACACAGCCCTGTCTCCTGACACAACTTTTGTGCCGCATCGGTGTCGAGGCTACCGACGTGAACATCATAATCACCAGACTCTGCCAGCATGCAGGTAATGAGTGAGCCTATCTTGCCTGAACCTAATAGTAAGACTTGACGTTTCATAAACGTTACCTCCATTTGGCCGATAATATAGTTATAGACACCCGCTGCGCCTTCCGCGTGGCCTCAGATCTTACAGGAGGCTCCATGTCTTCAAATCAATATTCCAGTTTTGCCAATACCCTTGCCAGGCAACTGCTTGAAAATGAATCTGCTTTTTATTCAGACAACAAACAAAAACAGCGAGTTCATGTGCGTGGCAATGATGCTCAGGTGTTTGCACTTGATATGACGCCATTCATGGCCACACCTGAACCAGTTAGCGCCAGACAATGGTTTGATGGCGTTAACTGTGTCTCTAAGTTGTTATCGGCATATCAGGGCGCAAAGCAAAGTCTGCCGTTTGAGATGGATATTCCGGAGGCACGAAAAAACGTATCTGCATACGCCGATGATTTTTTAATCGCCATCCTCGCTAAGGCCAATGCAGCCTTAACCGATCAACAAGCAGCACTGATTGCCAACTGGGTTAAACATCTGGATGTCTACTGTGCTGTGAAATCGGTGGAATCATTTTTGTACAGCCATGCGGATTTGAAACTGCTGGAGATTGCCCCTGATTATGGTTGGGATGTGCTCTTCGATCATATGGCGATTCGTTGTGGCAGTCAGGAGTATAAAGATGCCGAGCGAGTTTCTGATCTTCTGAAACAGGACCACGGTTATGTTTCAACCCAGTTTGCGGCCGAGGCCTATTATCAGTTTCCCGATGGTTGGAACGCCTACCCTGTTTACAAGATTTTAGAGAATGGTCAGGTGTTGCGGGTGTTTGTTGATCAGTCCGATGCCGAAGATGAAACTCAGATTATTCAGCACTGGAATCGGGTCTATGGTTATACCGCTCATCACGTGGGCATCCGTGCAACCCAACTTGTTGATGGTGTGCGTGTGGCAGTGCCGTTGGATGAGGTGATGCAGGCCTTAACAAAATCCGGTGTCGAAATTCTTACGCCAACCGGACATTACACCGAAGGCCTGTTATTACAGGTGTTTACTCGGCCGGAAAAAAACACCTACATCCCCGCCAATCTAAAGGCAGAGGTTATCGCTCATGGTGAGAATCTTGAAAAGACCATTGAGAATGCCAAACTGTTGGAGTTGGTATCGCGCAAAGAAATGCAGCCGTTACAGGCGAAAAAATATTTCGCCCTATATGGTCTGAAATACGATGCCAATAACCCGCATCACTCGGCACCGCTGTATCAATATTTTTTACCGGCGCAGGCGGCGCATGTGATCAAGACATCGCAGCAGGTGTTGGCAGGTTAGCTTTGTTGTTAAGGCACGCTGTTAAAGTCAGCAAAAATACTGAACGCAAAAGTGGTGGTTGGATCGATGAAGAAGACCTCACTGCGTAAACCGCTATCCGTTTGGGGGGCGACGTCAACCTTCAAAAAATAAGTCTCGCCGCCAGCAAGCTGGCCACCATTTATTCCAGCGCCGGGTTGGGTGGCTGGTGAGCCGCCGCCATTGCTGAATTCAAACCTATCGATAGTGAAGTCACGGTTGGAAATGTTTTTCATCAGCAAACCAAACCAGCTGCCTGCTAGTAAGTTCGTGGTGTTGCCGTCATAGATTGTATATTTAAAACCCTGCCGGGCGATGACACTGATAAAGCTGCTGGTTGATAGTATGTTGCTGGTGAGGCTGAGATTGTAAGTGGGAATGCTGGCCTCTATTTCAATGTAACCATTATGCGTTGAAGGTAAGTCAAAGCTGGCTGTGCCGCCAGTGGTGGTAATGGTGCTAGTGATAGTAGTCGCTGCTGTCGTTTTGATATTTATCACAGTGCCATCGGCAATGACGCCACTGCTACCAGCGGGTTGCACGGTAATGGTGATGCTGCTGTTGTCAGCGCCAGTGTTAAGAATGACATTGGGTGAAGCGAAAAAACTGAGGGATGCCGGGGCATTTGGATTATCAACAACCGTGATATTGGTGGTGGCAGAAACAGTATTCAGGCTGGCTGAAATCGTAACGCTACCACTGCTTAGTGCAGAGACTAAACCTGTGTAGATATCGGCATTGGATATGTTGGCGATACTGCTGTCTGAGCTTGACCATGTCACCCTGTCGCTAATATCAAGCGTGCTGCTGTCGTCAAAGTGACCGGTTGCGGTGAGTGTTTGTGAGGTGCTGACATTCATGCTGCTGTTGCTGGGCTGGATTGTGATGCTAGTCAGTTGTGCGTCGGTGATAGTGGCAGTGGTGATGCCGCTAATGCCTCCAAATGTTGCGCTGATAGTGGTAGTGCCGGCGGCGTTGCTGCTTAGCAGGCCTTTGTTAGTCGTTGCATTGCTAATGCTGGCCACGCCGCTATTGCTGCTAGCCCAGGTGACACTACTGCTAAGGTCTTGTGTGCTGGCATCGTTGAAGGTTCCGGTGGCAACAAACTGCTGATTATAGCCATTGGCGATGCTGGCATTTGCTGGTGACAGGCTTATGCTGATGAGTGTTGCCGGGGTAATAGTCAGACCGGTAAAGGCACTGACGCTACCCAGCGTTGCGATGACCTGGACACTGCCACTGGCAACGGCTTTGAAGTAACCGGCTTCACTCTGCTGTTCAACAAGTTTGGTGTTGCTGCTATTGTGACTTGACCATGTCACCTGCTTACTAAGATCCCTGCTAGAACCATTATTGTAAAAGCCGGTAACACTGAACTTCTGTTGTGTATTGATGGCAATGCTGCTGTTTGCCGGTGTTATCGTCATGCTTTGCAGTACGGCATTGGAGACGCTGAGTGTGGCCTGTTGGTTTTGGCCGCCGAAATAGGCGGTGATGTTACTGCTACCCACGGCGATTGCAGAAACGATGCCGCGATTTGAACTGGTATTACCGATCGTAGCGACACTGGTATTGCTGGATGTCCAGGTGGTTTGAGCCGTGATATCGATATTTGAACCATCGGAGTATTGTGCTGTGGCAAACAGTTGCAGGGTTTCGCCGCTGATCATTTCCGGGCTGACAGGCGAAATATTGATCGTTGTCAGGCTTGCTGCGTTGATAGTGATGTCGGTGTTTGTGGTTTGGTTCTGATAAGTGATGGTGATAGTTACGCTTCCGGCTTTTAATCCTGTGACCAGACCATTGCCATCAATGGTGGCAATGCTGGTGTCGGTTGAACTCCAGCTGACTTCTGAACTTAGATCGGATTTGCTGCCATCGGAATAAATGCCATCGGCCTGCAGTTGCAGTTTGGCATCAATGGGCAGGCTGGTCTGTGGCGTAGTGATTTCCAGTCGGGTCAGGGTGGCGCTACTGATGCTGGCCTGGGTGGTATCAGTTTTGGTGCCATAGCTGGCAGTGATGGTGGCAGTGCCGCTGGCAACTGCGTTGGCAACGCCCTTACTGCCAGTTGTATCGGAAATGGTGAGCTTGCTGGTGTTGTCGCTGCTCCAGCTGGTCAGCTCGGTAACATCAAAGCTGTAGTTTGAGGTGCCATTTCCAAATAGAGCCTCAGCACTGAACTGGTGTTGCTCGGCGATGGCAAGTGCGCCAGTCAGCGGCTTGATGGTCAGCGATAACAGGCTGCCGTCTTCGATGGTGACGGTGATAGAGGCGGTTTTATTGCGCACCACCGCAGAAATCACAGTGCTGCCAGCTGCCAAGGCAGTGATTACGCCATTGGCATCAATGCTAGCGGCGGCGGAATTTGATGAAAACCAACTTGCCTCGCTGCTAAGATCAAGGTGGCTGTTGTCAGAATAGAGTGCAACCGCATGTGCTTTAGTCGTGAGTCCAACAATCAGGGTTGTGTCGTCTATTTGTATCTGCGCGCTTTGCAGTGTTTTTGTCGCGGCTGGGGTTGCAGCAGAACCACCACCGCCACCACAGGCGGAAATCAGGCAGCCCAGTGCAATGATTAACAGCATCGACAGTGGGCGTGAGTATGGACTGAAGCGTGATTTCATAAGGGTTTCAACAATATCGGCAAATTCTTAAAGGAAGTCTGTCAGCAAAGATAACACTTTTAATTGTCATGATAAGTATCGGCAGCGCTAACTTTGGCTAAATGGCTGGCCCTGGAATGGGTTATGGTGTGGCAATCGGCGATAAAATGGCAATCATTATATATAGTGTGATTTTTTGAGCGGCAGATGAAAACAGAAAAACTCAGCATAAACACCATGTTAAAGCAGCTGATTGCTACGCCATCGATGAGCAGTGTCAGCCCCGAGTTTGATATCAGCAACCGGGCGGTAATCGACCTGCTGGCAAACTGGCTCAACGATGCCGGCTTCCAGGTTGAGGTGACACCCCTGCCCAGTCAGCCGGATAAGGCCAATCTGCTAGCCAGCTATGGAGCAGTCAACGAAGACAGTCAGGGGCTGATGTTTGCCGGTCATACCGATACGGTGCCCTATGACCAGCACAGCTGGCACCATGATCCATTTCAACTAACCGAACGTGACGGCCGAATTTATGGCCTCGGCACCTCGGATATGAAGAGCTATTTTGCCCTGGCGCTGGAGGCAATCCGCCAGTTTGATGCCGAGCAACTGAAACAGCCCGTGTTTATCCTCGCCACCGCCGATGAAGAGAGCTCCATGGATGGAGCCCTACATCTGGTTGAGCAAGGCTGCCCCAATGTCCGTTATGCCGTGATTGGCGAGCCGACTGGCCTGAAACCGGTGAATGCCCACAAGGGCATCATGATGGAGTCGATCCGCCTGATCGGCAGAAGTGGCCATTCCAGCAATCCGGCTCTGGGGGTGAATGCGCTGGAGGCGATGCAGTTGGTGATTGCCGATCTGTTGTTGTGGCGCGATCAGCTGCAAAGCAGATATAAAGACGAACAATTTTCTGTGCCGACGCCAACCCTCAACCTGGGTTATATCCAGGGCGGTGATAATCCCAATCGCATCTGCGAGCAGTGTGAGCTGCATTTTGATCTGCGCGCCCTGCCTGGCATGGACCTGAACGAGCTGCGTGTCGAGATTCGCGACCGTCTGCACAGCCTGTTCAAACACAGCACCATCCGCTGGCAGATGTCATCGCTGATTCAGGGCACGCCGCCGATGCACACCCGTGCTGATTCCGAGATCGTAAAGGCCGCCGAACAGCATTGCGGTCATCACGCCCACGCGGTGGCCTTTTGCACCGAGGCACCTTATCTGGCCGAGCTGGGAATCGAGACCATCGTCCTTGGCCCCGGTGATATTGATCAGGCCCATCAGCCGGATGAATACCTATCCCTCGACAGAATCAATCCAACTGTAGATTTGCTCGGCCATCTAATCCGCAAATTTTGTCTATGATTTAGTTTCCAGATCAGGGTCTATACTTTTTATAGATTTCCCTGAATTCTGGAGGTTGTCATGCAAATCGATATCAACAAAGATATGCTGCGCACCCTGATGGTAATGGGCGGTGTGGTTGAGGCCCGTGACCCCTACACTGGCGGCCATTTATGGCGGGTGTCGCAATATGCCAAGCGTCTGTCGACTCAGCTTGGCCTAAGTAATGATGAAGTCCTGCAAATGACTATCGGGGGCTATCTGCATGATCTGGGCAAGATTGGTGTGCCGGATCAAATTCTGCGCAAAGCTGGTGCGCTAACAGATGATGAGTTCGCTATTATCAAAACCCATCCCGTAGTCGGCGCCGAGATCATCCAGGAACACCCTCTGTCGGTCATCGCCCATGATGCGATTCGTTATCACCATGAGCGGGTCGATGGCAACGGTTATCCCGATGCTATTCCGGCAGAAACCCTGCCACTAAGCGCCAGGGTCATCGCCATCGCCGATGCCTTCGACGCCATGACCAGCACCCGCGCCTATCGCAAAGGCATGACCAGGCAGGTGGCTATCGAACGTCTGCTCGAGGCCAGGCATACACAGTTTGATGCCAACATGGTTGATTTGTTTGTTGCCCTGGCAGGCAATGGCAATCTTGATGAGGTGCTGGCCCATAGCGATGAAAATATGCCGCTGCTGACCTGTGACGTGTGTGGCCCGATTATCGCCGTGGACAGAGATTGTAAAGATGGCGACATTATTTACTGCAAGTCATGCGGTAGCGAATATCGGCTGCATCGCATGGCAGATACATTCGCGATTGAGCCAACCGGAGGTAAGGCAACGGCGCAACAGCTAAAACCTCAGGCGGATAAAAAACCGATTGAAGAACTGATTCAGCAGATGCCGGTTGAGTTGAGGTTTTAGGGCTGAAAGGTATTTAGCTGTTCTGGTTCTGTAAACGCTGGGTGATGGTCTTGGCGGTATCAGTATCAAAGATATTTAAGGCGCGTTCCAGTTCATTTAGACTGTCCAGGGAATCACTGCCAGCTGCATTCTGACGCAATGCCCCAAGGCATGCCTGTGCCTGTACCAGGTCTGTATCCAGGGCTTCAACCAGTTTATCCAAAGAAGTAGACCAGGCCGTCGGGTCAAACGTTGCCGAATCGCTGGCCTCTGCCGCTGTGGAGCTGACAACATCTTCAAGCACAGCCAGGCCGTCGATGACTTCGGTCAGACTGCTTCGCAGCATTTTGAAAGCGTCACCATTCACATCAACATCGGTGTTGTGGCAGGCTTGCTCCATGGCGGCGGCAGTTTCGTAGAGCTGTTTGGCACCGAGATTACCGCCACTGCCCTTGAGGCTGTGTGCCAGACGCGTTGCCTCATCCCACTCACCCTGAAGAATAAGCCTTTCCAGGCTATCCACTACGCCAGACTGTTTGTGACGAAAACTGAGCAAAATCCGTTTGTAGACCGTCCAGTTACCATTTAACCGGGTCAGGCCATCTTTCATATCGATACCTGGCAGCATGTCAGGAATGACATTTGGTGCGGCAGCAGCTGCAGGTTTAGTCTCGGGTTTTTCAGCGGGTTTAAGCCAACGTGATAACTCCCTGAACAGAATGTCAGGCTCGATGGGTTTGGTAATATGACCATTCATGCCGGCAGTAAAACTCTTATCGGTGTCTTCACTCAGGGCATGGGCAGTCATGGCAATGATAGGTAGCTCAGAGAAGCGCTGTTCAAGACTACGAATCGCTTGTGTTGCTTGTAGACCATCCATGACCGGCATTTGAATATCCATCAACACAACATCGTAGTGATTGTCCTGCACCGCCTGTAGTGCTTTAGCACCGTTGTCACAAATATCAACCTCAAAGCCAGCGGCTGCCAGTATCTCCTGCGCCACCTCTTGATTGATAGGATTATCCTCTACCAGCAGCAGTTTGCTGCCGCCAAACCACCATTCCTGACCTTCATCAACGACTTGACTGTAAGACATCTCATTGCTGTGCTCACCTATAATCTGCAACAGAGTGTTACGCAGTTCGGCTTGCCGAATTGGCTTGGTCAGCCAGGCATCCACTTCCGCTGCCGCAGAAGTCTGCTCGATACCGGTAAACATCATCAGCTTCATATCATGCAGTGCGCCATCGGCACGTATGGCACGCGCCAGCTCCAGACCATCCATGCCCGGCATCATAAAATCCAGTATGGCAATATCGTAAGGCTCGCCGGCTGCAGCGGCGGCCCGCAATTGTGCCAGGGCCTCACTACCATTCATGGCAATCCCCGTATGAGATACCTGCCATTGCTTCAAGACTCTCGCCATCAACGTTACCAGGGTTTCGTTGTCATCAACCACCAGAATGCGTTGTCTACTCAATGTTTCAGAGATCTGTTGAGCGGGGTCGCTGTCGGCGATGATTTCAAAAGAAAGGTCGAAACTGAAGTCTGAGCCCAGACCAGGGGCGCTCGCCACACGTATTTCACCACCCATGGCCATGATCAGTTTTTGACTGATCGCAAGCCCCAGACCAGTGCCACCATATTTGCGAGTATGGGAACTATCAACCTGGCTGAACGCATTGAACAGCTGTTGCTGTTGCTCTCTAGTCATTCCAATACCGGTATCTCTCACGCCGAATCGGATAAGATTGTTTTCCAGTCTTGTTGCATACACTACGACGTCACCTTGCTCGGTGAATTTGATGGCATTATTGATCAGATTGGTCAGCACCTGACGCAGGCGGGTAGGATCACCCTTGATCGTCACAGGCAAATCAGAATCAAACGAACAGAACAGTTCGACGCCTTTTTCTTGCGTCCCTTTAACCAGCAGGTAGGCACAGCCTTCCAGCAGTGAAACCAGTTCGAAAGGGATCGATTCCAGCTCCACTTTACCCGCCTCAAGTTTTGAGATATCGAGGATGTCGTTGATTACCTTGAGCAGCATTTTACCCGACCCCGTTGCGGTATTCAGATAACGCTGCTGAGGGGCATTCAGTTCGGTCTTGTTAAGCAAATGCAACATGCCCAGTACGCCATTCATCGGCGTGCGAATTTCATGGCTCATGGTAGCCAGAAATTGGCTCTTGGCCTGAGTGGCCTTTTCTGCCCGGTGCATTGCGGCGACTACATCTTTAGTTGCCTTTTTTACCCTGCTTTCTAGTTGCTTGTTATCGTCATCAATCTTTTTCTTTGCCTGGCTAAGCTCATCAACCATGTAGTTGAAAGAGTGTGCCAGGGCGCCAATTTCATCTTTACCCTTGTCTTCGATCTTTATTTTATAATTTCCGGAAGAGATTTCCTGAGTCACATTCATAAGCCGGGCAAGTCTATTTAATACCACACCACGCAATAAGATAAACAATACCAAGATGGCCAGTAACACAGTAATGAACATGATGATGGCAATGCGCTGATTAATTGCCGCAAGTGTTTGCTGGATATCATTGATTGAAATATCTAATACAACTGCGCCAATAATTTTTGAACCTTGCAAGACTGGTGAGATGGATCGAATCCCAAGTTGATTTTTATCTTCCTCGCTGGTGATGATGGAGGGTTTTGCTGACGTAATGGCCATGTTTATATATGTGTCAGAAGTCCTCGCCTCAATATTTTTTTTATCAGAAGAAACCAGCAAGATAGAGTCTTTATCGTAGACCATAATCTGGTCTATCATCCTGTAGTAAGTCATGTATTTACTGATAATAATGTCAGCTGAAGAAGCAAGGCTCCGGCGTTCGATGTCATATTTAATATCGTGAATAACGGAAGCTGTGAGTAACTCCGCAGAAACTTTCTTCTGCTCAACGATATTCTGATATATAAGGCCGCGCATCATAAGTGTGGCGGCCAACATTGATAGGATCAACACCCCTACCACCATCAATATTACCCGCCCTCTGATACCGAAATATTTCATTGTTTATGAATGCCTGCTTCTGGTATCTGTATTCACAGTCATGATGTCTGCTAAGGTTCCATCCAGCTGGAATGTCTGGCGATACTTATCTATCCATGTGGAGACCGGATTAAGGCCGCTTGGTGGATAGCCTCCCCACGGTTCGAACATAGATTCAATTGATGGGTCACTATTGACACAGATTCTTGCCGCCCTTGAGTTAACTGCAAACGATCTAATTAACTCTTTGTTGGTGCTGAGAATGGTGTCACTGAGAGGAAACCGGTTTGCCTTAAGCCACTGCCACATTTCTTCCTCACTGACTTGTTTCAACCACAGTGCCGGCCCAAACATCCCTTCACGGACTATTGTGCTATCAAGGCTAACATTCTCGATTACTGCGGGGCTGAAGTATGCATTCTTGACATTGCCACCACATAGAATCCTTGCTTCAGCAGAGTCGCTAATGTTTTGCTTCAACAGCGTGGCCTGCTTATCACTGAATAAAGGACCGACTTGTGTGTTTTGTTCTAGTGGATGCCCGACTCGGAGATTAGTGAATGCCTCTACGAGTGCTTCTTTGAAGGGTTTATAAATTGTGTCCTTGATGAGTACTCCATTGATTGAGGTGCATGTGCCGCCGTTATATCTAGTGGCCCCGCTTGTGACAATACGAACTGCTTCTTCAATTGAAAATGTGTCATCCACATATAACATGCCATTTCCCTGGCCATCAATAAGACAGACTTTGCCGGCTGAAAAAGCATTGCTAAAAACAGGCATTGCATATTGATTGCTGCCTATGTAATGAATTAAATCAACATTCTCGCTTTCATTGCATGCCTCAAGAAAATCCTTGGCCAGGCAGTTGACGATTGAGATGCATGATTCTGGTGGCTCACTTTTTAATATGGCCTCGGCAAGCAGGGCCCCTGTCGTTCCGGTTTGCAGTGATGGACGCAGAATGACTCGTGAGCCTGCGCAAAGCGCTGAAGCAATAATGACAATGCCAAGTGTTAGTGACGCATTTTGCGGCACCACTGCAGCAATACAACGAAACGGACGATCAATCATCCGCATGTCCCGACCAGTTGCTGAGGAATAGGAGTGACGAATAATGCGTTCGTGACGCTGATCCTTGCCAGCATATATCTCAAAGTCGTTCAGGTATTCAATCGCACCATCAACAATTTCAGTTGTGTCTTCTGCTATAAAGCCGGTTTCGAGATAGGCCTGCTCGAATATTCTGTCGCGATTAATTTCGAGCTGATCTTTTAAGCGGTTGAGGAATTCAAAAACCTCGGTCATGGATGGCATATATTTAGACGGATCTAAATCTGATATTGCATTTGATATATCAGCTTTGTTGGCAAGATATATCTGACCTACGGTTTTATTGGTAACAGGCGATGTTACTTGATAAGTATCTCCAACATAGCTAATGCGATTGCCAATTAGATTGCCATAGCTATTTTCGCTCACTGTATCCCCACTTTCTGTTGATGGGGATTCATGATTCCCCATTTCTTATATATTTTACCGAGCTCACCGCTCGCTTTAAGTTTAGATAAGGCCTGATTAATAGCATCGAGCAGCGTTTTATCTTCACCTCTAAAGGCGACCACATAACGCCCTTCTCCAAATGCTTGCCCCACATTTTTAAGCTTCGGATTACTTGCGCCGTAGGCACTGGCAATCGGTGTGTCGAGGACGACGGCATCCACCTTGCCTTCCTCAAGATCCTGGTAGCTGTATATTATCTCTGGATTTATGCGGACATTAATTTCAGGGATGCTTCTGAGAATATCTTCTGCTGCTGTGCCCGACAGCGTAGCTACTGTCTTACCCTTTAAATCATCAAGACTCATTATCCCTTGAGTATCCTTGCGCACAGTAATCTGCTGAGTATAGAGATAATAAGGATGTGAAAATTTAACTATATGACCTCGTTCCTCAGTATCCTCTATACCATTCATAGCTATGTCGAAACTTTTATTTTGTAGTTCTGGAATCAATGTATCCCATGCCTTAATCACCAATTCCTGTTTTACGCCCAGCGATAGGGCAATGCTATTTGCAATATCCACCTCAAAGCCGATATATGTTCCTGGGTTTTTTGGGTCTTCATAAACATAGGGGATCCCGCCAATTACGTCAGCCCCCCAAAGCAGAACCCCAGCCTTCTTTACCCTTTCAAGAGACGGGTCTTTATCAGTGTTAGTGTTTGCTGTGTTGCCTAAGTTATTGCTATCACATCCTGAAAATAGTGCGGCCAATACCAATAATATATATATAGATTTCATTTTTATTCTCAAATATTTTTAACTAATCACTTATTGCGTTACCGCAGGTAACGTATTTGTCTTTTCCATCTTGCCAGAGCAAGAGATGAAGTTCCATCTGGATTAACTTTAGACAACTATATGAAAGCGTAGTAGGTATGAAGCTAT
Source organism: uncultured Gammaproteobacteria bacterium (assembly GCA_965602225.1). Lineage (GTDB taxonomy): Bacteria > Pseudomonadota > Gammaproteobacteria > Tenderiales > Tenderiaceae > Tenderia. The sequence continues at coordinate 45,636 of CBFCYE010000012.1, forward strand.
CGATAAGCTCATATTGTTGATTGAATAGTCTCAGTATAATCAAGTGAAATGCCACGCTCCTTAAAACCTCTACTATTAAGGTGTTATTTTGAAGTTTATGCCTTAGTTGTATCGTTCAAAATACTTTAAATCTTTAGTCATGGCTCTTGAAAACAGCCTGTTTTCTTAAAGGCCAGATAGTTATTTAAAGAAGAGGTTCAGTGGCTGTTTAGCTGTTGCCAGAGTGTCAGGGGTTTAATGGCCGATGCTGGTGATATTTATCAAGGCTTCTTGAGGTATCGAGGCACTCTAAGTCTAGACTTGCTTTAGTGGTGTGGCGCATATCTGCTGTGCGAGTGAATAGTTTATAAATGCCTGTGCCTGTGCCTGTCGCGTTTGTGGCAATGTGGGTCAGTCATAAATTAAATCATAAGCCCATGCAGCTTGTATTGGGCAGAACATTTGGATGGATGTACGTATTATTACTTATAGTTATTTATCCTATATAAATAGGCTCGTCATGAACTCAGTTAAAGTCACCAAAGCCAAGCACTGTTGTGCGTAACTCATTTTTCAAAATTGCATCGATGTCGCTTAGCAAGCGTTGCTCGGCCTGATCGGCGGTGACTGATGCGACCTTTATCGGCCAGCGTTGCACGCCGATGTCATTGCCGTTGTTGTCGAGCAATCTTAGTTCCAGGGTGCCTCGTAGCCAGTGCCAGTTGTCTTGATTGAATGGTGGGTCAAGTTTTGCTTCGGCTAGCAATGTGTAATCACTTTGATTTTTCGTGCCAATCTGAAACCCAGCGCTGCCAGCATTGCCGCTAAGGATAGATTGTAACTTCGTTGCAAGTGCGCCCTGTGTTTCGGGCGAAAGTTTGATGTCGTTAATCAGGCTGTCACGGGTGCGGGTTAATTCTGCCAGGGAGATGGTGGCGGGTTTGCCGCGGCCGCTTGCATCTACTACCTGTAATGCATTCTGTGTGCTGAGGCGTTGCAATTGGCTGTTGATGGCCTGTTGTACCAGTGCGGCCTTTTGTAATGAGTCGGTTTCTGATTCGGCCTGTTTTAGTTTTTGTTTGCTTTGTTCATCAAGTGTGTCGATCTGTTGTGCAAAATGCTGTTTGGCCTTGTTGCGTGACAGCACAGCCAGGGCGTGATGTTTATGCTTGATTTGATCATTCCAGGTATCGGCGATCTCTATACCCTGGATGGTGCGTGTGGTTTGGGTGCTTAATTGCCGCGAGACGCTTTGCTCTAATTTTTCGCTGCTTTGATCGCCCTGTTGTTGCTTGCTGTATTGCTGTTGTTGCAGGCTGCGCTCGTTAATGGCTACTTCGAATTGTTTGGCCAGGTCGGCACGGGCGCGATCTTTGGCGTCATTGAGGTTGTCGGCCATGCCCTGCCCGCTTAAATAAAGCTGGCCCGGGTAGTATTTGCTGTGACCATCTATCCAGTCGGGTTGGCTGCCGTCTTTTGTAGCCGTGCTACTGCAGGCACTAATCAATACGATGACGGATAGAAGCAGAGTATGTAATGCGCGCATGATCATCTCTCTTGCTGGTAATGGTGGAGGCAGGCAGGTGCCAGCTGTAGAACTGTTTTTGTCGTTGTTGCAATGCAATTATATTAGACGATTTTTTGGCAACAATAGTGTTGGCATTACCTTTCAATCGGATATCCAATTCATGATCGCCAGGTGGTAGTGCGATGCGGCTGATTATTATTTCCTGTGGCAGGCTATACCAGGCGCGAGTATCAGCCTGCTCGCTAATGAAACCGGCAATATTGGTAACGAAGCCTAGCAAGGGACTTTGTTTGGCCATGTTGTCGCTGAGATTATTTTTGACCGAAACTCGCGCAATTGCGCGGGCAATAATGTCGGGCATTTGATCGCTTAAGTTGGCTTCTGCCTGTTGGTCGAGTGCTGCAAATGTCTCGCCTTTATCAGATTGGTTCGTGCCGACAATCTGCACGGTTTTAACCTGTGCCTGTCTTTTTTCATAAAAGGGGATGGCAATGCGATGTAGTTGGCCACTGCGTGGGTCTTGTGCGTTGATGGCGGTTTCGTGTTTATGTGGCACCAGACCATTGAGGACAATAGCTATAAATTCGCCATGCTGATTTAGTTCTGACTGTTTGAGCCAGTGTTTGAGTTTGAACTCTTCAAGATAGCTTTGGTGTTCTTCATCAAGGCCTTGGTGTTGGCTTAGGCGTAACAGGTCTGCCTGTAATTGTTTTGGCACATCAGTTTCAGCCGCCTTATAGGACTCATAGGCTTTGCGATAGGCAATCAGGGCGTCGCTTAATTCTTTATTGGCCTCAAATACCAGGCCGCTGAGATAGCGGGCAAACGCAGGCTCATCGGTTTCAAAATTCTGTTTAAGGAATACATCCAGTTGCAGTGTTTCAACCCGGGCACCATCGATATCATTCAGCTCGAGATAGTTGATGATCTTCAGGCAGTAGAGCATGGCGCGTTCAAATGGCGCGGGTAGATAACTGCGCATGGCATCGTTGACGGTAACGGCTGCCGCCTGTTCTCTCAGGCTTACTGCTTCCAGATTGGTGCTGGTTTGCTTGGCTGTTTCCAGTTCGGTGTTGCTGTCTTCAAAGTTGCCCTGCATGCGCAGCAGGGTTGCCTTGTTGAGATGGTAGATGGCCTGGTCGCGTGGTTTATGCTGTTGTTGTTCCAGCGCGGTTAAGGCCAGTTCGGGTTGCTGGGTTATCAGATATTGTTCTAATGGATCTTGGGTATAGGCCATAGAGACACAACCGCTACTGATCAGCATGGCTGCCAACAGTAGCGGTGTTCTGATTAGACGAACCGGGTGAGTGAGCCAGTGCATGCGGCTAGGCTATTGTTACCAGCGCATGCCAGCTTTTTTGACCAGCTTCTTGATCTTCTTTTGGCCGACCCAAACCTTGCGGTTGTCGGCCATGCTGATCAGGGTCAGGTCAATCTGGTAGTAACGTATTTGTGATTTTCCTTCGGTATCGAGGATGGTGTTGATGCTGCCCTTAAGCATGAAATCGGCACCTACTTCGCGGCCCATGGCGTTGCGTGTGGCCTCGCTTGAATGTAGTTCCTGTTCGCGACGTTCTTCACGGATCTCGCCACGCTCGTCACTGGAGGCGACAAATTCAACCTTGCCGGAGTTGATCAGCTCGCGTTCCATGTCGCCAACAAAGGTGTTGACGTTGATGTGTTCGTGGCTAAGGTTGCGGATTTCACCAACGATGACAGCGGGCTGGTTATTGTTTTTGCGGGAAAAGTTGCTGATCCATGGGCGCGACAACACATCGGCAATCATCTCTTCAGAGACCATGCGTGAGTCGGTGTCGTTCCAGTCACCACTGAGATCGGTCACTTCTTTGGTATCCATGCGTTCAACGCTGGTTGAACAGCCCTGCAGTACGCTGCCCATAACAAGCACACTTGCCAGGGTAATGATGCCCGTCAGTTTATGATTCATTGTTTGTCTCCTGCTAAACGATCAAAGATGTTATCACTTTCGCGGCTGAGGAAGTCGCGCAGAGACGGGCTCATCTGCTCGGCCATTTCCAGAGTCTGTTTCATACGCTTCATGTCCAGTTCGGCGATGGAATAGATATTGCCACTGCGTTTGTCGCGCCAGCGGCCGATGATCTTGGCGCCGGTGAGATTGATCTGACTCAGGTTCTGGATATCTCGCGAGACCGATTGTTCGTTGACCGTTTCGCCACCACTGCTGGCCGCGGCAGTATAGTCATTCGAGGCAACGCTGAGGTAGGAGCTTAATATTCTGGCCAGCTCTGCCCTGGCGCGGTCGTCAGCGGTGGATTTTTGCAGTGATTCATCGCCCATGCTGGCTGCCGAGCCGACGCCATGAAACAGGCGGCCGCCGTTGTCGTTGAGGGCCTGGGTACCTTCGTTGACCCAGTCGGGTGCACCCTTGATGCTGAGGTCGCTTTCGACCATGGTTTTGCCCGAGCAGCCTGCTAGAAACAGCAGGATGAGGGTGGGTAGGATAAGGCCGACTTTTATTTGTTTGGACATGGTGTGCTCCTCCGTGAATGTTTTACGCTGTTGTGACCGTGGTAAAAGAATAGCATTCTTGCTTACCATGTATTTAGTCTCACGGCCTTATTTCTCCATAAAGCCCTATTAATTGCTTGCTTGAAAAGCTGTAGCTCTGGGCTAGAGTGATATTACTCATATTGAGATCCAGCCCTAATGGAAAGGAGGTTTGTCCATGACCAACTACCATACCCTGCCCCACCATCTGATTAATCAACCGGTATCTGTTTTGAGTCCACCGGAATACCATGATGCGGTCATTAATGAGGAGAGTCCGGCCATTTGTGGCATGACCGACCTGAGCCAGATTCGCCCTCTGATGGTAGAGCCTTTTGCCACACTGAGCCACGCCAATGAAAGGATGATCAATTATGCCGTGCGCATGTTGTTTGTTACCCAGGGGCAACAACAGATGATTGGCATTATTACCGCATCAGATATTCTCGGCGAAAAGCCGGTGAAGTATATGCACGAGGTCGGTTGTACCCATGCTGACATCCTGGTGCGGGACATCATGTCACCGGCCACCTCGCTTGAGGCCTTGAATCTGGCCGATGTTGAGCGCGCCCGGATTGGTGATGTGATTGAAACTTTGCGCATTAGTGGCCGGCAGCATGCGCTGGTGGTCGAGACTGATACGGATGCCAGAATAGAGCATATCTGCGGTATTTTTTCGACGGCGCACATCAGTCGACTGATGCATGCCCGGGTTGAGGTTGCCGAAGTGGCGACCAGTTTTGCGGCGATTCAGAGCGCCCTGAGTTAAACGTAATTGGCCAGGGCGCCTGGCCCGGCCAGCCAGCCAGCGACGGCGGCGGTGGGCATCGGTCTGCTGATGTGATAACCCTGGGCGGTATCGCAGCCGAGATCTCTGAGCATTCGCATCGGTTCTTTGCGCTCAACGCCCTCGGCCACAACCTTGAAACCCAGGTTGTGGCCGAGATCAATGACCGACATGACGATGGCGGCATCATTTTTGTCGGTATCCATATTCTTGACAAAAGATTGGTCGATCTTGAGTTCATCGATGGGCAGGCGTTTGAGGTAAGACAACGAAGAATAGCCGGTACCAAAGTCGTCAATAGATATCCTGATACCGAGATCGCTTAGTGATTTGATGATGTCGATGGCGGAATCAATATTCGACATCAGGGTGTTTTCGGTGATTTCGATCTCAAGATTTTCTGGTGAGGTCTGGCTGATCTCCAGGGCATTTTTGACCGATTGAACAAAGTTGTGATCCTGAAATGAGCGGGCTGAGACATTGATGGCCACCGGGGTATGAATACCGCTGTTACCCCAGTGCAGATTTTGTTTGAGTGCGGTGGCGATGACCCACTCCGTTAGCTCTTTCATCAGTCCCATTTGTTCTGCTACCGGGATGAAGTGTGCCGGTGATAGATGTCCCTTGGTTGGGTGTTGCCAGCGGATCAGGGCCTCAAGGCCGCTGGTTTTACCTGTTTCAAGCTGTATCTTGGGTTGATAATAGAGTTCAAACTCGTCCTCTTTGAGGCCGTTTTTGATGCTGCTGACAAGGTGTATCTGTTTACGATAGGGTTCATCCAGTCCGCTTTTGTAGAACTGGTATGGCTGATTGTTGCGTTTTGAGGTGTACATGGCCATATCGGCACAGCGCACCAGAGTGTCGGCATCGTCACCATGTTGTGGGTAAATGGTGATGCCGATGGCGACACCAAGATAGAGCTCATTGCCACCAAAATAATACGGTTGATTGAAGCAGGCCTGAATTTTATTGGCGACGTTTATCGCCGCTGATTTTCCATCATCGACCAGGGGCAACAGAATGGCAAATTCATCGCCGCCGAGCCTGGCCAGGGTGTCGCCGTCGCGTAGCACTTCTTTCAGGCGATGGCTGACTTGGCATAAAACCACATCACCGGCGGCATGGCCGAGGGTGTCATTAACGTACTTGAAGTGGTTCAGGTCGAGCATCATTAGTACGGCGTGTTTGTCTGACTCTCGTTTGGCGATGGCAATATTTTGATTGATGCGGTCATGCCAGAGGGCGCGATTGGCCAGGCCGGTAAGGTCATCGGTGGTGGCCATCAGTTCAAGTTTGCTGTGGGCCAGCTTGGCCTCGGTGATTTCTTCCATAATGCCGTCAATCCGGATCACACTGCCTTCGCTGCCAATAAACGGGTGGAAGGTGCGTTTGAACCAGCGTTGCATATTGCCTGGCGCGTGGACGCGGCTTTCAACCGAGACGGTTTCGCCAGCCATGGCGCGTGCCCAAGCCGCTTCGACGCTGGGGCGATCTTCCGGAATGGTCCAGGCCAAGCAGGGAATCGGTAGCTCCATACTGATAGGGGATATTTCTTCTACGGTAGGGCTGACATAAAGGGGGGTGTTGCTGACGACATCAATCGACCAGATGACTTGGGGAATATTGGTTAGCAGGTCTGAGATTTGCCGTTGTAGGTGTTCGACCTTGTCTTTTTCAGCTTCGATGGAGTTCGCGGCTGCCTGCCAATAGCCTTCCAGCATCATGCCCATGTCACGGAATAGCAGTTTATTCAGGCAATCGTTTAATGAGCTGCGATCCGTATCGAGTATCTGGCTGGATTGAAGGATGATTGTGGACAGATGCTTTTGATACAAGCGGTAGGCCCCCATGATCCAGACGGGATCGATTTTTCTATCATGGTGAACCAGGCCAATGTGTTTCAGGCGGGCTAGATATTGAGGGTCATTTTGATCGGTGAGCAGGGATATAAGGTGATCAACTTGTTTTTTGCTCAGCTCTTTGAGTTTGCCGCCATTATCAGCGTAACTATTTAAAAGTTTGGATGTGGCTGGGAAGCGAAACAGGTAGTCATAAAAGACGGTGGCAAAACTATCGGCACCATTGGTTAATACGTCTTGATATTTATCCAGCAGCTTGAGTTGTTTTGAATTGATCTCAAGAAAGGCGTTGATTTCCTGATCAGGAAATTGCTGATCCTCGTTCATACCTAACCACCCCTGGTTGTGTAATTCACTCTTCAGTCTAGGGTATAACGGTATTAGGGTCTAATAGTTGAGGTCGATAATTCAGTAGTTTTTTTGCGTAAATTATTGTGTTGGGCAATACGGCTGGATTTATGAGCCGCAGCCGAATGAGGCGCTGCAGCCATATTGGTAATTGAGCTGGTCTGGCTTGGCGGTTTTGGCCCATTCGACAACGGCGCGTATGCCGCTAGCACCGCCACAGTCCTGAGGCAAAAATAATGTTGCCTCCAGCTCTTCTTCCAACTCGGCTATTTTTTCTATATCACCGGCTGTTAGTTTGCGTAATGTCATTACTGTGCTGTTGATGCAGGGTGAACATTCCTGGCTGGGGTGTGGCAGAGCGGCTATACCGGCGCGGCTCAGTAGCGCGTCCCGCTGTGCTTGATCAAGATTAAAGAAAGGCTGCCAGACGCGGCGTTCGCCATTGAATTCACAGCTTTCTATATATTCAGGGACGTCTATAAAATTGGTTTCAACTCCAGATTTTGGCAGTAATACGGTGGCCTTTGACTCCGGATCAATCTCGTCTGCCCATTTCAGAAAGGGGATGCCCTTTAAATGTAAGGCGCACCATTGCCGTTGGCGAGAAGGAAAGCCGCCCTTCATTTCCATGACGTCATCAAACGGGGTTGCTGGTTGAATGTGCTTTATCTTGAAGCCTAGTCCTTGGGCAAAATTCTCGCATTTCGAAACATAATCAAGCCAATCCTCGGCTGCCCAGCCGGTATCGACATAGACAACCGTGACATCTTCCAGTCCCTGTTCATGGGCCCACTGGATTAGTGCGATGGAGTTGTTGCTGTAATTACTGCGCAATATATACATGGGTAAAGTAGATAATTATTACCTGATTAAGGCTTAAAGATAGCAAAATTACTATACCTTTGCTGAGTTGGGGCTGAAATGGTTGTCGGGCGCGTTTGAACAATAATTGGCCAGTTGCCGGATCTGGAGTAAAATGCCCGGTTCCTTTCTTGGATGGCTACTCCATGTTCTATCAAGATCAATTCGATGTCATTGTTGTTGGCGGCGGTCATGCTGGGACCGAGGCGGCTCTGGCCGCGGCGCGTATGGGTGTTAAGACCCTGCTGTTGACTCACAACATCGAAACTCTGGGGCAGATGAGCTGTAATCCGGCCATTGGCGGTATCGGCAAGGGGCATCTGGTTAAAGAGGTCGATGCCCTTGGTGGCGTCATGGCCCGCGCGGCAGACCGGGGCGGTATCCAGTTTCGCATCCTTAATGCCAGTAAAGGTCCGGCGGTGCGTGCCACCCGTGCCCAGGCTGACCGTGTTCTATATAAAGCGGCAGTGCGCGAAACCCTGGAAAGCCAGCCCAATCTGCAGTTGTTTCAGCAGTCAGTCGATGACTTGATAGTCGAAAGCGACCGCGTCGTTGGTGTGGTGACCCAGATGGGCTTGAAGTTTCATGCCAAGACGGTGGTGTTGACGGTAGGTACCTTTCTCGGTGGTCGCATCCATATTGGCCTGGAAAATTATCAGGGCGGCCGCGCTGGCGATCCGCCAGCCAACGCCCTCGCCCAGCGCCTGCGTGAATTGCCCTTCAGTGTCGATCGGCTTAAGACCGGCACGCCGCCACGCATCGATGGCCGTAGTATCGATTTTAGCCAGCTGGAAGCGCAGCCCGGCGATGACCCAGTGCCGAGCTTTTCCTTTCTCGGCAAACCGCAGCATCACCCGCACCAGCTTAGTTGTTTTATCGCCTACACCAACCAGCAGACCCATGAGATTATTCGCGGCGGCATGGACAGATCGCCCATGTACACCGGGGTGATTGAGGGGGTCGGTCCGCGCTATTGTCCCTCAATTGAGGATAAAGTGGTGCGTTTTGCCGACAAATCATCGCATCAGATGTTTATTGAGCCTGAGGGTTTGACTACCCACGAGGTCTATCCCAATGGTATTTCAACCTCCCTGCCCTTCGATGTTCAGCTTGCGTTGGTGCGCTCGATTAAAGGGTTTGAGAATGCTTTTATCACCCGTCCCGGTTATGCCATTGAATATGATTATTTTGATCCGCGGGAATTAAAATCCAGCCTTGAGACCAAGCACATGGGTGGGTTGTTCTTTGCCGGTCAGATCAACGGCACCACGGGTTATGAAGAGGCGGCGGCCCAAGGCCTGATGGCGGGCATGAATGCCGCGTTGCAGGTGCAGGAAAAAGAGGCTTGGTGCCCACGCCGGGATGAGGCATATATTGGTGTCTTGATCGATGATCTAATCACTTGCGGTACCCAGGAGCCCTATCGCATGTTCACCTCTCGGGCTGAATATAGATTGCTGTTGCGGGAGGACAATGCCGATCTGCGTCTGACCGAAAAAGGCCGTGAGCTGGGCCTGGTCGACGACGAACGTTGGGCGGCATTTTGTATTAAACGTGAGGCGATTGAGCAGGAACAGCAGCGATTAAGCAGTAAGTGGTTGCGTCCGGGCGATGCTAGCATAGAGGCTATCGAGTCTGTATTGGGATGTAAATTGAATAAAGAGGTTCGGGCCACGGAGGCCCTGCGCCGGCCGCAGGTGGATTATCAGTCGCTGGTGTCGCTGGAAGGTGTGGGTCCTGGTGTTGAGGATCCCAAGGTGGCCGAGCAGATCGAGATTCAGGCCAAGTATTCCGGTTATATAGATAGGCAGCGGGATGAGATCGAGCGGCAGCGCAAATATGAAGAGGCGGTTTTGCCTGACGATTTCGATTTTGCCGCGGTTTCAGGCCTGTCGAATGAGGTGAAGCAGAAGCTGGTCCATCAGCGCCCTGCCACCATTGGCCAGGCGGCGCGTATTCCAGGGGTGACGCCAGCGGCGATTTCGCTGTTGCTGGTTTATCTGAAAAAGCGCAGTGGCAAGCCGCGTAAGCTGGCATAAGCCCAGCCAATTTATTGGAAATTGAATGAATAAAATTGTATCCGTTTTGCTTTGCGTTTTGCTGGGGATGTCGGCAGCGATGGCCGAGCCGTTGATAGAAAAGGGCTTGGTTAGTATAAAAAGCCCCCATAGCGTGGCGGTGACGTTGGATCGCCTGGAGCAAGCCTTGAAGGACAAGGGTGTGACCATTGTTACCCGCTGGAGCCACGCTGCGGGTGCGGCAAAGGTGGGTATCGCGCTGCGACCGACTGAGTTGCTGATTTTTGGCAATCCCAAGCTGGGCAGTCATTTTTTTACCAGCCAGCAAACGGCCGGCATCGATCTGCCCATGAAGGCCCTGGCTTGGGAGGATGAGTCTGGTCAAGTGTGGCTGGGTTATAACGACCCCGCCTATATCGCAGAGCGGCACGGCATCAAGGATCGTGATGAGGTGATGCAGAAGATGATTAGCGCTCTGGATAGGTTTAGCTCCATGGTGGTTGCGCCCTGATGAGTGACAGAGATGTATTAATAAAGGGCTTGGCTCAACTGGGTTTGCCCCTGGCGGATGCGGCGCAGCAGCAATTACTCGATTATCTTGTGCTGCTGCAAAAGTGGAATAAGGTCCATAATCTGATTTCGCGCAAAGAGAGTGACAACCTGGTGGTGCGTCATCTGCTCGACAGTCTGGTTGCGTTGCCTTACATTAACGGCTCTCGCGTTGTTGATGTTGGTAGTGGTGCCGGTTTGCCGGGGATCCCTCTGGCGATAGCCAATCCGCAATGTCACTTTACCCTGCTGGATTGCAATAGCAAAAAGGCTAGGTTTCGTAATCAGGCAGTCATTGAACTTGGTTTGAAGAATGTGACAGTGGCGGATGCGCGGGCTGAGGAGTTTCGTCCTGAGCAGGGTTTTGATAGCGTGATTTCACGCGCCTTTGCCACTATCGCCGATATGCTGACGGTGGCGGGTCATCTGGCTACGCCCGGCGGGAAGTTCCTGGCGATGAAGGGTGTTTATCCCGAACAAGAGTTGGCTGAGTTGCCGCAGGGCTATCGGCTGGAGGTGGTGCATCCGCTGGATGTGCCACTTTTGGGAGCTGAACGGCATCTGGTTGTTGTGGTGCGAACCGAAGATTAACTGAAGTAGGAATAGCAGGCCCATGGCAAAGATCATTGCAGTCACCAATCAGAAAGGCGGCGTTGGCAAGACCACCACCAGTATTAATCTGGCGGCTTCGCTGGCGGCGACCAAACGACGGGTAATGCTGATCGATCTGGACCCACAGGGCAATGCCACCATGGGTAGCGGTGTTGACAAGAGCGCTGTCGAGGCCAGTTGTTGTGAGGTGTTGTTGGGTGAGATGCCGGTGCGCGATGTGATCGTTAGTGCCGAGCAAGCGGGTTATGATCTGATCCCTTCCAATGCCGATGTTACCGCCGCTGAGGTGCGTTTGATGGGAGTGTCTAACCGCGAGGAGCAGTTGCGCTGTGCCTTGGCTGAAATTCGCCAGGATTACGATTATATTCTGATTGATTGTCCGCCATCGCTGAATATGTTGACTGTTAATGCGCTGGTGGCGGCACAGTCAGTGCTAATTCCGATGCAGTGTGAGTATTATGCCCTTGAAGGTTTGACTGCACTGCTTGAGACTATTGAGCAGATCCGTGTGGCCAGTAACCCTGCGTTACAGATCGAAGGTCTGCTGCGCACCATGTACGATGCCCGTAATAATTTGGCCAATGATGTTTCAGAGCAGTTGATGCATCATTTTGCCAGCAAGGTCTATCGCACCGTGATTCCACGTAATATCCGTTTGGCTGAGGCGCCAAGCCATGGTTTGCCTGTGATGATGTATGACAAGGCTTGCGCGGGTAGTCTGGCGTATCTGGCTTTGGCGGGTGAGATTATCCGCAAGGAACAAAGTGGCGAACTGCCAAAGGCCGCAGTTTAACAATAGCTTAGAGAATTGTAGATATATATGGCAGCAAAAAAGCGTGGTTTAGGGCGGGGTTTGAATGAGTTGTTAGCGGGCTCCAAACTTGCGTCAGCGGCGACCAGTGATGGGGCTGCGGATGCTGCATCTGACAAGGATTTGCTCAAAATCCTGCCAGTTGATCTGATGCAGCGCGGTGTCTATCAGCCGCGTGTTGATATGCATCCGGAGACCCTGCAGGAGCTGGCGGATTCAATCAAGGCGCAAGGTGTAGTTCAGCCAATTGTGGTCCGCCCCATCGGTAACAAGCGCTATGAGATTATCGCCGGTGAACGTCGCTGGCGTGCCTCGCAGATGGCGGGGCTGCAAGAAATTCCATGTGTAATAAAGGATGTGCCGGATCAGGCGGCCATGGCTATGGCGCTGATCGAGAATATTCAGCGCGAAGATCTGAACTCCATGGAAGAGGCGCGAGCCCTGCAACGTTTAATCAAGGAGTTTGAGCTAACGCACCAGCAGGCAGCTGATGCTGTGGGTCGTTCACGTGCGGCTGTTTCCAATTTATTGCGGCTGTTGGAACTTGAAGACGAGGTTTGTGTTTTGGTTGAGCATGGTGATCTGGAAATGGGTCATGCCCGTGCCTTACTAGCTTTGCAGGGTGAGGCTCAGCGAGAGGCGGCCCGTTTTGTGGTGGCAAAAGGCTTGTCTGTGCGTGAGACTGAGCGTTTGGTTAAGCGTAAGCAAGAAGAGCATAATTCCGTAGCAAAGCCGGCAGTAGAAGATCCAAATGTCCGCAAACTCGAAGAAGAGTTGTCAGGCAAGCTGGCGGCGAAGGTCAAGATTCAGCATGGCCCCAAAGGCAATGGCAAGGTTGTGATTCAATATAATAGTTTGGATGAGCTGGATGGAATTTTGGCTCAAATGGGTAAGTCTGAATTCTAGCGTGATCATCTAGTTTTTAAGCTTTACAGTATTTTGTTTGTCCCTAAGGGTTGCGGTGACATATAGACGCGGGCTATACTCACGCGCCGAAACAGAGTGCATATCCTGGAATGATAAAAACAACAGGCCCAGCTTTGATTTTGGCGGGTGTGGGAACGCATTTAGCGGCAATGGTAATCGTCGGTTTTGCCTTGGGCTTTGGGCTTGATTACTTAATAGATACGACACCTGTATTTATGCTGATATTCGGGATCCTTGGCTTTGTAGGTGGAATATTAAGAGCCATCGATTTGTTAAATAGGTATAAGTAAGTGGACGTTGCTGTAGGTCAGGTGCAAACCAGCGCAAAGAAAGTGGCTGGGCTGCAAATAATAATAGCTGCACTGACGGCGGTAGTGTTTGGGGTTATTGAAGGTGGTTGGGCAGCAGGTTCAGCGTTCTTTGGTGGCCTTATAGGTTTGACGGTTTCGTTGCTGTTGCGACGAGGTGTGCTGAAGGCGAATGAAATCGCCCAGGAAGACCCTAAGCGAGGCATGATTGTTCTTTATGCTGGCGCTGTTCAACGTTTTGTTGTGGTCTTGGCTCTGTTTGGCTTGGCTTTAGGTTGGCTGGATATGACACCGTTGGCCGTGGTAATTGGATTTGGCTGTGCGCAACTGGCATATGCGGTGGTGATGAAAAAAAGTGCTCACCCGGCTAGTCGCAAGTAAAAAGAATATATAATTTTTTTGGGAGATAGACGCTTGTCAGCAGATAGTTCTAGTGGCGGTACAGTCGCATATATCCAGCATCATTTGACCAATCTCTGTGTCGGTGATTGTGATCCTGTAACGCATGCAGCAGCAGGTTTTTGGGCGTTTCACCTCGATACTATATTCTTTAGTACGTTGTTGGCTGCGCTGATTGTTTTTACTAGCTGGCGTCTGGGTCGTAATCTTCAGGCCGATACACCATCAGGTTTTCAAAATTTTGTTGAGACAATTGTTGATTTCGTAAGTCAGCAGGTAAAAGATACTTTTCCTGGGCATAACCCGTTAATTGCACCGTTGGCCCTGACTATTTTTGTCTGGGTATGGCTGATGAACTTCATGGACATGATTCCAGTTGATTTGTTGCCAGTAATAGCCAGCTGGTTTGGTATCGGTTATCTCAAGGTTGTACCAACCACTGATTTGAGCACCACGATGGCGATGTCATTGACTGTTTTTGCCTTGATCCTGTTTTATAACATTAAGGTCAAAGGCGTGGCTGGCTATCTGAAGATGTTTTTGTTCCACCCTTTTGGTAAGTTTTTTGTACCAGTAAACATTGTTATGACAGCGATTGAGGAATTGGCTAAGCCTTTGAGTCTCGGTTTACGTTTGTTCGGTAACTTGTTTGCTGGTGAACTAGTGTTCCTCTTGATCGCCCTGATCGGTGGCACAATGGCGGTTGGTCTTGGTGCTGCATTCTGGCTACCGCTGCAAGTGTTGTTGGATCTAGGTTGGTTAATTTTCCACTTGTTGGTAATTACGCTGCAAGCGTTCATCTTTATGGTGTTAACCATCGTCTACCTAGGTATGGCGCACACCTCCGATGAGGAACACTGATCCTGAGCTGAGGTAAGTTCAGAGGAAATTGTTTTTAGTAGTTTTGTTTTAATTATAATTTTTATCTTTAAATAAGGAGAGTAACAAATGACAGCTGATATGGTCGCTATGATCTATGCTTACACTGCTGTTGGCGTTGGTGTAATTTTGGCCGCGGCAGGTATGGGTTCAGCCATTGGTTGGGGCCTGATTTGTGCGAAGACACTGGAAGGCATTGCTCGTCAGCCTGAAATGCGTCCTGCCCTGATGACTAACATGTTTATCTTTGCTGGTCTGATGGAATCTTTTCCATTCATTATCCTGGCTTTCGCTATGTGGTTTCTGTTCGCTAACCCGTTCGTTGGTGCACTGTCTGCCGCAATTAGCACTATTGGCTAAGGCAAATATCTCTCAGCTAATAGAAACTAAGGGGATATACTAGTGAATATTACAGCGACCCTACTTGCTCAGATCGTAGCCTTTGTGCTGTTGATCTGGTTTGTAAATAAGTTCTTATGGGGCCCAATGAGCGCTATGTTGGAAGATCGTCAAAAGCGAATTGCTGATGGTCTTGCTGCTGGTGAAAAGGGTAAAAAAGAACTGGAGCTGGCGGAGAAACGTGCGACTGATGCACTGAAAGACGCAAAGGCCCAAGCATCTGAAATCCTGGTTCAAGCTGAAAAGCGTGGCTCAGCGATTGTTGAAGAAGCAAAAGGCAAAGCGCGTGAAGAAGGTGGACGTATCGTGGCTGCGGCAAATGCAGAAATTGAACAAGAAGTTAACCGAGCTAAAGAAGAGATTCGCGGCAAGGTTTCTGAAATTTCTGTTGCTGCTGCCGCCAAGATCATTGGCCGTGAAATCGACGCTAAAGCACACGACAAACTAATTAAAGATTTGGCTACCCAGATTTAATCCTGACTATGGCAGAAAAAACTACAATTGCACGACCCTATGCACTGGCAATATTTGAAAGTGCAAAAGCAAAGGGTCAAATGGCAAAGGTCACGGAAGCACTGCGCATTGCTGCAGCTGCTGTGTCTGACCCTGCGCTAGCGTCCTTGATCGGTAACCCCGGTGTAGCGGACGATAAAATTACCGCATTGTTAACTGATGTATGTGGTGATCATGCTAGTGCAGAGGTTGGGAATTTCTTCAAGCTGTTGGCTGAGTATAATCGGTTGACTGTTTTGCCAGAAATTGCGGATCTTTTTGATAGTTATCGCGCAGAAGAAGAAAGCACAGTTGAAGCTGAAGTTATTTCAGCGGCAGAACTGAGTGAAGCGCAGAAGACCGATATTGCAAGTGGCTTGAAAAAGCGCTTGGGCCGTGAAATCACTCTTCAATGTTCAATTGATGAGAGTTTGGTTGGCGGTGCAATTATTCGGGCAGGAGATCTGGTAATAGACGGGTCAATAACGAGCCAGCTAAACAAGCTTGGCCAAGCGTTGTCTCGCTAAAGTCTTATAGAGGATAGGCATATGCAACTTAATGCAGCTGAAATTAGTGAACTGATTAAAAAGCGCATCGACAACTTTGAGGTTGTCACTGAAGCGCGAACTGAAGGTACCGTAGTCAGTCTGACTGATGGTATCGCTCGTATCCACGGTCTGGCCGACGTAATGTCTGGTGAGATGATCGAGTTTCCAGGCAATACCTATGGTATGGCTCTTAACCTGGAGCGTGATTCTGTAGGTGCGGTTGTTCTGGGTCCATACGAACACATTTCTGAAGGTGATAAGGTCCGCTGTACTGGCCGTATCCTGGAAGTTCCTACCGGTGAAGGTCTGCTTGGTCGCGTTGTTGACGCGCTGGGTAATCCAATCGATGGTAAGGGTCCAGTTGAGTCTTCAACTAGCTCTCCGATTGAACAGATAGCCCCCGGTGTAATTGAACGCCAATCGGTTGATCAGCCAGTGCAAACTGGTTTGAAATCAATCGATGCGATGGTGCCAGTTGGTCGTGGTCAGCGTGAGTTGATTATCGGTGACCGTCAGACAGGTAAAACTGCTGTTGCGGTTGATGCTATCATCAATCAAAAGGATACTGGCGTAAAATGTATCTACGTTGCGATTGGCCAAAAGGCCTCTTCTATCGCAAGCGTTGTGCGTAAGCTGGAAGAACACGGCGCTCTGTCAAATACTATCATTGTTGCTGCGACTGCTTCTGATTCTGCAGCGCTGCAGTTTGTCGCGCCATACGCTGGTTGTGCCATGGGTGAGTATTTCCGTGACCGCGGTGAAGATGCGTTGATCGTATATGATGATTTGACCAAGCAAGCTTGGGCTTACCGTCAGGTGTCATTGTTGTTGCGTCGTCCTCCAGGTCGTGAAGCTTATCCCGGTGATGTTTTCTATCTTCATTCAAGATTGTTGGAACGTGCTTCACGTGTTAACACTGATTATGTTGAAAAGTTTACCGACGGCAAGGTTAAGGGTAAAACAGGTTCTTTGACTGCTTTCCCAATTATCGAAACTCAGGGTGGTGACGTATCTGCATTCGTTCCAACCAACGTAATCTCGATTACCGATGGACAGATCTTCTTGGAATCTGATTTGTTTAACGCCGGTATCCGTCCTGCGATCAATGCTGGTTTGTCAGTATCTCGTGTTGGTGGTGCTGCTCAGACCAAGATCATCAAGAAACTCGGTGGTGGTGTTCGTCTTGATTTGGCTCAGTATCGTGAACTGGCGGCATTTGCCCAGTTTGCTTCTGACCTTGATGAAGCGACACGTAAGCAGATCGAACGTGGTCAACGTGTAACTGAGCTTATGAAGCAGAAGCAGTATTCACCAATGTCTATTGCTGAAATGGCTTTTTCATTGTTTGCTGCTAACGAAGGCTTCCTGGATGATGTCGACGTGAACAAGGTTGTTTCTTTTGAATCAGCCATGGTCTCTTACATCAATTCAAACGCTGCGGATCTAGTGAAAACCATTAACGATACAGCTAATTACAATGATGAAATAGCTGGTCAGATGCGTGAAACACTGGCGAAGTTTAAAGCTAACAGCACTTGGTAACAGGAGCCTGAGCTATGGCAGTCGGTAAAGAAGTCCGCACCAAGATCAAGAGTATTCAAAACACTCAGAAGATCACGCGGGCCATGGAAATGGTGGCAGCGAGTAAAATGCGTAAGGCGCAGCAGCGTATGCAAGCGTCGCGTCCTTATGCAGAAAAAATTCGTGCTGTAATTGGCCATCTTTCTCAAGCACATCCAGAATATCGTCACCCTTATCTGCAAGAGACGGCGTCGGTTAAGCGTGTTGGTCTGATCGTGGTTTCCAGTGATCGTGGCCTTTGTGGTGGTTTGAACACTAACCTGTTCAAGGCCACCGTAAAGTCGATTAAGGAATGGCGTGAAAAAGGTGTTGAAGTTGATCTGTGTCTGATTGGACAAAAAGGTATCAGTTTCCTCAAACGCCTTGGTAGCGTTCGCGCCTCTGTTGGCCAGCTTGGCGATGCGCCAGGGATCGGTGAATTGATCGGTAGTGTCAAGGTCATGCTGGATGCATTTGATAATGGTGAAATTGATCGTATTGATGTCGTTTACAATAAGTTTGTAAATACCATGACGCAAGATCCATGCGTCGATCAGTTGCTGCCAATTCAAGCAGATGAAGTTGATGATGAGCTGAAGCACCATTGGGATTATCTCTACGAGCCAGAAGCCAAGGATGTCTTGACTGACTTGCTGGTTCGTTATGTTGAATCTCAGGTTTACCAGGGCGTTGTTGAAAACATTGCTTGTGAGCAAGCGGCGCGGATGGTTGCGATGAAGGCAGCTTCTGATAATGCTGGCGATCTGATTAATGATTTGCAGTTGGTTTATAACAAGGCCCGTCAGGCTGCGATTACTCAGGAAATTTCTGAAATCGTCAGTGGTGCAGCTGCTGTTTAAGCTTGCGTGTTTAGCGGAATTTTTAAGAATAATAGTGCAAAGAGGAACTGAATCATGAGTTCAGGAAATGTTGTTCAAATCATTGGCGCGGTAGTGGATGTAGAGTTCCCTTCTGACGCAATGCCAAAAATCTATGATGCCTTGATGGTCACCGAAGTTGGCCTGACGCTGGAAGTTCAACAGCAGTTGGGTGATGGAGTTGTTCGTACTATCGCCATGGGAACTACAGATGGTGTTAAACGCGGAATTTCAGTAAGCAATTCTGGTTCTCCAATTACTGTTCCAGTGGGCACTAAGACTCTGGGTCGTATCATGGATGTATTGGGTAACCCAATCGACGAGAAGGGTCCAATTGGTGAAGAAGCCAACTGGGAAATTCATCGTAAAGCACCTTCATACGAAGAGTTGTCTGCTTCTAATGAATTGCTGGAAACAGGCATCAAGGTAATCGACTTGGTCTGCCCGTTTGCTAAGGGTGGTAAGGTTGGTCTGTTCGGTGGTGCCGGTGTTGGTAAGACCGTAAACATGATGGAATTGATTCGTAATATCGCCATCGAGCATAGCGGCTACTCAGTATTTGCTGGTGTAGGTGAGCGTACTCGTGAAGGTAACGATTTCTATCACGAAATGACTGACTCTAACGTTATCGATAAAGTATCGTTGGTTTATGGTCAGATGAATGAGCCTCCAGGAAATCGTCTGCGTGTAGCGTTGACTGGTCTGACAATGGCTGAGTACTTCCGTGACGAAGGTCGTGACGTACTGTTGTTCGTAGATAACATCTACCGTTACACACTTGCGGGTACTGAGGTATCAGCACTGTTGGGTCGTATGCCTTCTGCGGTAGGTTACCAGCCTACTCTGGCTGAAGAGATGGGCGTTCTTCAAGAACGTATCACTTCAACTAAGACTGGTTCTATCACTTCTATCCAGGCGGTATACGTACCTGCGGATGATTTGACCGATCCAGCGCCAGCAACTACTTTTGCTCACTTGGATGCGACTGTTGTACTGTCTCGCTCTATCGCTGAGCTGGGTATTTATCCTGCGATTGATCCACTTGACTCATCATCTCGTCAGCTGGATCCATTGGTTATCGGTGAAGAGCATTACAATGTTGCTCGTGCTGTTCAGGGTACATTGCAGCGTTATAAAGAACTGAAAGACATCATCGCCATTCTTGGTATGGATGAGCTGTCTGAAGAAGACAAGCAGTTGGTACAGCGTGCTCGTAAAATTCAGAAATTCTTGTCTCAACCATTTTTCGTTGCTGAAGTATTTACCGGTTCACCTGGTAAGTATGTTTCGCTGAAAGATACTATTGTTGCTTTCAAAGGCATTGTTGATGGCGAATACGACCATATCCCAGAACAAGCGTTCTACATGGTTGGTGGCATCGACGAAGTGCTTGAAAAAGCCAAGAAGATGGAAGAGAAGTAATCCCTGATAGGAGGGTATTATGTCGATGACAGTACATGTTGATATCGTTAGCGCTGAGGCCAATATATTTTCTGGCACAGCAAAAATGGTGCACGCGTCAGGTGCGATGGGGGATCTTGGTATCCTGCCTCGCCATGCACCATTGCTGACTAAGCTAAAGCCAGGTGAAGTACGTGTTGAACGTGCTGATGGTGAGGAAGAGTTTTACTACATCTCAGGTGGGATGTTGGAAGTTCAACCTCACTGCATCACTGTTTTGGCTGATACTGCGGTACGCGCTAAAGACCTTGATGAGGCTGCAGCGAAGCAGGCTAAAGAACGTGCTGAGCAGGCTTTGCGTGACCATAAAGGTGATATGGATCTTGCTCAGGTCGAGCGTGAACTTGCTGAGGCAATGGCTCAATTGCAAGCAATTAGCAAGTTGCGGTCTAAAATGGGCCGTTAAACTTACGCAATGTCAAAGTGTTAGTATTAAGGGGGAAGGCTTTATAGTCTTTCCCCTTTTCTTTTTGTAGCAAAGCATTTAACAGGTAGGTATATGGGTTTAAGTGTTGTGATTCTCGCAGCTGGTCAAGGTACGCGGATGCGCTCAGCCTTGCCAAAGGTTTTGCACCAGCTGGCTGATAAGTCATTGTTAGAGCATGTCATTAATAGTGCCAAAGAATTAGGTGCTGACGATATTCATGTTGTCTATGGCCATGGTGGTGATGCCGTTCCTGATGCCCTCTCCCATTGCGATGTCGACTGGATTAAACAAAAGCAGCAGTTAGGGACTGGACATGCCGTCGCTCAGGCTGTTCCGCATATTCCCGCTGAAAGGCAGGTGCTTGTTCTCTATGGCGATGTACCGCTGACATCCGTAGAGACACTAAAAAACTTGATTGAACTGGGCCGGCAGAGTGGTTTTGGTTTGCTGACAATTTCGCTTGAGGATTCTAGCGGTTACGGCAGAATTGTTCGGGATGAAACAGCTGCAGTTAAACGCATTGTTGAACACAAGGACGCGACAGAATCAGAGCGCCAGATTAAAGAGGTTAATACCGGAATTCTTGCCGTATCTAGAGAAAATCTAGCAAGATGGCTGGAGCAGCTAGATAACAATAATTCACAGGGTGAATATTATCTTACTGATATTATTGCCATGGCAGTTGCTGATGGTATTAAGGTCAATACGGCTTCACCTGCAAATGAGCATGAAGTGCTAGGGGTGAATAATAAACGTCAGTTAGCTGAGCTTGAACGAGCCTACCAGCTTGCCGCAGCGAATAAACTTATGGATGCTGGTGTTGGTTTGCGTGACCCCGCGCGGCTAGATATTCGTGGCAATGTCAGCTGTGGTAGAGATGTAAGTGTTGATATCAATGTCATCTTTGAAGGTCAGGTGGATATTGGTGACAACGTTAACATTGGTCCCAATTGCCTGATTATAAATAGCAGGATAGAAGCTGGCGCAAATATCATGGCTAACACAGTGATAGAAGACTCTGTAATAGGAAAGAATTGTAGTGTCGGTCCATTTGCTAGAATAAGACCGGAAACAGAGCTGGCTGAAGCTAGTCGTGTCGGCAACTTTGTTGAGATAAAAAAGGCCAAGATTGGTGCGGGTTCAAAGGTTAATCATTTGAGCTATGTTGGTGATTCAATTGTTGGCAAGGATGTAAATATAGGTGCCGGAACAATCACCTGCAATTATGACGGTGCAAACAAGCATCTTACCGAAATTGGTGATGGTGTATTTGTGGGATCTGACACGCAGTTGGTGGCTCCAGTTAAGATAGGCGCCGGTGCAACCATCGGTGCGGGCTCTACAATCACCAAGGATGTAGAGGCAGGCTCGCTTACTTTAAGCCGACCGAAGCAGATGTCAAAGAGTGGCTGGAAGCGGCCACAGAAAAAGAAAGATTAACGGAAGGTCAGAATTATGTGTGGCATTATTGGCGCAGCTGCTGAAAGAGATGTAGTTCCTATCCTGCTTGAAGGTCTGCGAAGGCTTGAATATCGTGGTTATGACTCTGCAGGCCTGGCTTTAATTGACGATTCAAATAACGTTGATCGTGTTCGTGCTGTAGGTAAGGTTGCTGAGTTAGAAGCTGTTCTCAAGCAGAACCCTGTGTCAGGTAAGACCGGCATAGCACACACCCGCTGGGCGACTCACGGCAAGCCAAGCCAAGCCAATGCCCATCCACATGTATGCAGAAAAACTGTCGCAGTGGTTCATAACGGCATCATTGAAAACCATGAATTACTGCGTAAGTCGCAATCAGAGAGTGGTCATGCATTTACATCAGAAACTGACACTGAAGTAATTGTTCACCAGATTTATGATTATCAACAACAAGGCAAAGACTTGCTTGAGGCCGTAAGATTAACAACGGATGATTTGCATGGTGCCTATGCGCTAGGTGTTATTAGCAATAAAGAAAAACATAGAATTATTGCCGCAAGACGAGGCAGTCCATTGGTGATAGGTGTAGGCATCGGCGAACATTTTATTGCTTCAGACGTCGCCGCCTTATTGCCTGTGACACAACGTTTTATCTTTCTTGAAGATGGCGATATTGCAGATATACGTCGTGATGCTTTGACTATATATGATATCAATGGCGAGGTGGTTGATCGGCCATTAAAGGTGTCAGAGTTAAGTGCAGACGCGGCTGATCGCGGTAAGTACCGCCACTACATGTTAAAAGAAATCTTCGAACAACCACGTGCGGTTGCTGAAACACTAGAGGGTCGTATCAGTGGTGGTACTGTTTTGGAAGAATCTTTTGGTCATGGTGCAAAAGAGATTTTAGATGGTGTAAAGGGCGTTCACATTATCGCCTGTGGCACTAGCTACCATGCCGGTATGGTAGCCCAATACTGGCTCGAGTCTATAGCTGGTGTGCCTTGTTCAGTCGAGGTCGCAAGTGAGTTCCGCTACCGTCACCCAATTGCCAGACGTAATTCATTGGTCGTGGTGATTTCGCAGTCGGGTGAAACAGCCGATACCTTGGCTGCGCTCCAAGAAGCAAAAAGGCTTGGCTTTGGTCATTCAATGGCTATTTGCAATGTGCCTGAGAGTTCTATGGTTCGTGAAACAGATTTGGCATTGATGACGCGTGCCGGACCGGAAATCGGTGTTGCATCAACAAAGGCATTCACTACTCAGCTGGTAGCCTTGATGTTGTTAGTCATTGCCCTGGGTAAGCGAAATGGCATGGCGGCACAGACGGAGATCAGCCTGGTTGAGCAGTTGAAAAGTCTGCCAAAAAGAATTGAAGATGTACTAGAACTGAATGATGAAATAGAAACCTTGGCCGAGTTCTTTGCCAATAAAGAGAACGCCCTCTTCCTTGGCCGTGGCGCGCAGTACCCAGTGGCAATGGAAGGTGCGCTGAAATTAAAAGAGATTTCATATATTCATGCCGAGGCCTACCCTGCTGGTGAATTGAAGCATGGCCCGTTGGCGCTGGTTGATTCGGAGATGCCAGTAATTGCGGTGGCACCAAATAATGAGTTATTGGAAAAGTTGAAATCGAATCTACAGGAAGTTCGTGCGCGCGGCGGCGAGTTAATCGTTTTTGCTGATGAGCAGGCGGGTATGAAGGTCGAGGATAATGTCCGTGTAATCACCGTTGCACCTACAGATGATGCCATTGCTCCGATTATTTATACCGTCCCATTGCAGTTACTTTCATACTATGTCGCGGTACTAAAAGGCACGGATGTTGATCAGCCACGCAACCTGGCAAAATCAGTAACGGTTGAGTAAAAAGCCCTTAAGTTGAGAGAAATGGTAGAAAATGGTAGAATCGTGCTTGATTTTGGCCCTAGTTGCGTCAAATAGAGAGCAAAGTGAGTATCAGTTACTAGTGTAACGAGAGCTTTGAACCATTTCCTATTCTGGGGCAGGTATTCCCAGTCTCACTGTGTTTTTCCCTTAATAAGGTTTTAGCAAGTGTAAATTGCTAGCCCAATGGGAAAAATAATCATAGATTTTAGTCGGAGCAAGGGCGTGAAAATGGATAAAACTAGAATTTTTTATTGTGAACCGCAAAAGGCCTTTATGAGTATTGGCAATTGCATGGATCTACGTAGCAGGCCTGTAGGTAAGGCTGCAGCAGGTAGTCAGCCAAAGATGATTGCCTGTGAGCGTTGCAGTATGTTTAAGATGGTTGATAAAAACAAAGTTGGCACCGTGAGTGTCACAGACTATCTGGATGGTGGCCGTCCAGACAGTATTTCTCTCTAATCGTATGCTGGCATGTAACGCCAGCCTTTAGTTTGCGATTGCTTAGTATGCAACAAACGCTTTAGTAGCAAGTTAGTAATATCCCCCCTATTCTTTTGCTGGCTTGACAGTTAAATTGCCTGCGTGGGATTAGATCTGTTTGATTTTGGGCTACAATCCAGATCAGCAACAAAATCAAGCAGCTCATAAAGAGGTCGTAGTAAATTCATGGCGCAGCTCAATCCCCGCCAGATGCAGGCGGTGCGGCATCTCGATGGCCCATGCCTGGTTCTGGCCGGGGCAGGCAGTGGCAAAACCCGGGTAATCACCCAAAAAATCGCTTATTTGATCGAAGAGTGCGGTATAGCTGCGCACAATATCGCTGCCGTAACCTTTACCAATAAAGCCTCACGTGAGATGAAACAGCGTGTGGGTGAACTGATGAAGGGTAAAAATGCCAGGGGTCTGCAGGTTTCAACCTTCCACACTCTGGGTCTAAACATCATCCGTCAGGAGCTCAAAGTTCTGGGCTATAAGCCCGGCTTTTCCATATTCGATTCCCAGGATAGCGTGGCGCTGATAAAGGAATTGCTGCGACGTGATTATGGCGATGATGGCGGCGTAATCGAACAGATGCAAAAACAGATATCACGCTGGAAGAGCGCCCTGATTATTCCGGCAGAGGCACCCGCTGATGCAGGTGATGACGCAACCATGTTAGCGGCAGCGGATTTATATGAAAAATATCAGCGTGCGCTTAAGGCATATAATGCCGTCGATTTTGATGATTTAATCTTAGTCCCTGCACGTTTGTTCAAGGATCATCCCGAGGTGTTGGAGCGATGGCAGAATAAGGTTCGCTATCTGCTGGTGGATGAATATCAAGACACCAATGCCAGTCAATACCAGCTCATCAAAAATCTCACTGGCGTGCGTGGTGCTCTGACCGTGGTTGGCGATGATGACCAGTCAATCTACGCCTGGCGAGGTGCCGAGCCAGAAAATATGTTGTTGCTGCAAAAAGATTATCCGAACCTGAGTGTAATTAAGCTGGAGCAGAATTATCGCTCCACAGGCCGAATTCTTAAGGCGGCAAATGCGCTGATCAAAAATAACTCCCACGTATTTGAAGACAAGAACCTTTGGAGTGAGCTGGGTTATGGTGACCCGATCAAGGTCATCACCTTGCGAAATGATGAGCACGAAGCTGAGCAAGTGATTTCCGAATTGATCAGTCATAAGTTTAATAAGCGTACCAAGTTTAGCGACTATGCAATTCTCTATCGTGGCAACCACCAGTCAAGATTATTTGAGCGCGCCCTGCGTGAACAGCAAGTGCCCTACTATATTAGTGGTGGAAAATCATTTTTCAGCCATTCCGAAATAAAGGATCTTATGTCTTATTTAAGATTGCTGGCAAACCCGGATGATGATGCAGCCTTTTTGCGGGTGGTGAATACACCGCGACGTGAGCTAGGCCCAACAACCCTTGAAAAACTTGGTAACTACGCCTCAGAGCGAAAACTAAGCCTGTTTGCAGCCAGTTTTGAATTGGGTCTAGAGCAACGCTTAAATGAAAAAACAGTTACACGTATCCGTCGTTTTACCCAATGGTTGGTTGAAATGGGCGACAGGGCAGAACGTGGCGATCCCATTGCGGCAGTAAAAGATGTTATATGTGATACAAATTACGAAACCTGGTTGAATGACAGTAGTAAAGACCTGAAGCAGGCAGAGAATCGCATGGCTAACGTTACAGAGTTAGTTCTTTGGTTGCAGCGCATGCATGAGAATAGTACGGAGGAGAAAAGCCTCGCGGACCTGGTTAATCATATGAGTCTGATGGATATGCTAGATCGTAACGACGGTGATGATGTAGGTGATAGTGTTTCATTAATGACCCTGCACGCATCAAAAGGACTGGAGTTCCCGCATGTATTTTTGGTCGGGGTGGAAGAAGAATTATTGCCGCATCGTGTCAGTGTTGATGAGGGCAATATTGAAGAAGAGCGACGCCTGGCATATGTTGGTATAACTCGGGCACAAAAAACATTGACCATAAGTTTATGTGCGCGAAGAAAAAGAGCCGGTGAGTTACAGGAAATTGATGCAAGCCGTTTCCTTGACGAACTTCCAGAAGAAGATCTGGAGTGGCGTGGTATCGGACAAAAAATTGATCCACAAGAACAGCAAGAGCGTGGCAAGGCGCACTTGGCTAACCTTAAGGGCATGCTTACACCTGGGTCAAAAGAATAAGCATTTGATATAAGTTATACTAAATAGCATAGATAATGCTGGAGTAAGTAAATGAGCTTTTTCAGTGAGTTGTTATTATTTTTGAAAACCAGAAAAAAGCTCTGGCTGTTGCCGATAGTCATTATTTTGTTGCTGCTGGGTGGTTTGATTGTCTTTGTTCAAGGCAGTGCAATTGCACCGTTTATCTATGCGGTATTTTAATCCGGCCTATATTCATTTCTAAATGTGTATGAATAATAGACCGCCGCCCTCCCTCCCCCATTCTCTAACCCGATCGATAGGCGCAGGCAAGAGCGTTCTTTTTGCGCTGATTATTCTATCTATTTTTTTTGTATCCATAGAGATAATTCTATTTTTGATCGGCGTTCGGCCAGTTATTGATACGAAAGATCCTCTGGTTGGGTTTTCTGGGAACATTCCCTTGTATGTCGAAACAAGCGCTGAAAATGGTTCAGTGACTATGACAACAGCGGAAAACAAAACTGATTGGTTTAACAAACAGTCATTCCCAAAGATTAAGCCTAAATATGGTTACCGAATATTTTGTGTTGGTGGCTCGACCACGGTAGGGCGACCTTACCGCCATAACACCTCATTTTGCGGCTGGTTGGAACAATATCTCAAACGAAGTGATCCAGGTCGAAACTGGGAAGTGATAAATGCCGGTGGAGTTAGTTATGCCAGCTATCGTGTTACCAGGCTAATGACCGAGTTGGTCCAATACCAACCAGATATGTTTATTGTATACAGTGGGCAGAACGAGTTCCTTGAGCATCGTTCATATGGAAAGCTAAAAGTTCTCCCCTACTGGTTAACATATAGTGACGCAATGCTGAGTAAAACACGCACATATGCCGCAGTGAAGATGGTTGTTGATGCTGTAGAGAGTGATACCGACCTAAACAACAAGCCTTTTGAGATGAGTGATGAGGTGGATGAGGTTTTGACTCATACGCTTGGGCCGACAAGCTATCATCGTGACCTTGAGTTAAAGCAACAAATTATTCATCACTATAGGTCGAATCTTGAGCGTATGGTCAATATAGCCCGGCAGGCCGACTCAGAAATTGTTTTTATTAATCCGGCATCAAATCTAAAAGATATGTCTCCGTTTAAAAGCGAGCATAAAGAAGGGTTGTCAGAGAGTTTGCTGAGGGATTGGAATTACTTATATCAAAAAGGTCACGATAAATTACAGAAAGGTAATTATGGTTCCGCGCTTGAAGACTTTATGCAGGCGCGTGAAGTTGATGATCAGTATGCGGACTTACATTATAGGATTGGTCAGGTGCAGTTTGAGTTGGAGAATTATGAGCAGGCAGAAGAGTCATTTTGGCGTGCAGTAGATGAAGATGTTGCACCATTAAGAATATTGAGTGAAATGCGTGATGTTGTTAGCGATGTGGCTGAATGGAATGCACTGCCATTAATCGATTTTCAGAAGGTAATTAAACGTGCATATGAGGATGAAAATAAACATAGTGTGTTTGGCAAGGAATATTTTCTTGATCATGTTCACCCCACCATTAAATCTAATCAATTATTAGGGTTTGAGCTGTTTGATAAGTTGACAACTCTTAATGTGGTCTCGCCAACAGTCCCCCTGGATGAAAATGATATTGATGACATAACTCAGCAGGTAATTTCAAAAATCGATAAAGAACAGCAGCGCAGGGCCTTGATGAAGCTAGGGCGCGTATTTGATTGGGCTGGAAAGTTTGAGGAAGCATTTTCAATATTTAAACTGAGTGTTGAGACCGTTAAGGCGGATGCTTTTGGCTACAATATGATGGCGAAGACAGCCTATCGAGCAGGACAGTATGATGAAGCTGTTAAATATTTTCATGAGGCGTTAAAGATAGATCCAACTGTTGCAAAGTCATATGCCTTTCTGGGGAACATAATGCGTCAAAAGGTAAGGATTAAGGAGGCTGCTAAATATTATGAAGAAGCCGTGAGATTAAGCATTGATGATGTGAGCGTTTACATTTCACTAGCTATGATTTTCTCATCACAGGGAGAGCATGATAAAGCGCAGAATTTGTTTGAAATAACCTTAAGGATGGATCCGCATAATGAGACGGTTATTTTTAATTATGCTGTTATGTTGTCAAAGGCAGGAAAATATGAGCAATCAATTGCTCAGGCAAAAAATCTGATTGACGGAAAAGGTAGTGACGCTGAGGTGCATAATATTATTGGCATTGCCTATGCCAAAAAGAACGAATTTGAAATGGCAATGAATCATTTCAATGAGGCCTTAGAGTTAAAGCCTGGCTTTAAGCCTGCCAGTGATAATCTTGCATCATTAATGGCTGAACGGGAAGCTACAGAACGTGACTGATGGTTTAGATGCTTTTTAGTGTTGGTGTCGACAATGTAAAGAGTTTCTGCATATCGTCTATTTTCTCTTTAATATTTGAAAAGTCATTTTCTATGAGTTGGTTCTCTAGATCCTCCGCAAGTGAAGATAACTTTATTGCGCCTAGATTGGCAGAGCTTGATTTTATGCTGTGCGCCAAACGTTGAACCTCTTGGTGATCTTCTGCATTGCAGGCCTGTTCCATTTGTTCAAGAATGTTGTTAGAACTTTTGATGTATATCTGCACAATCTCATCGAAATCATCTTGTAAAGACTCTTTTAATTCATTAATAGCCGCGTAGTCCAAACCAAGTGAGGTATCACCGGTCATAGTCTTAGCGGTGGCTTCATCTAGCCATTTTTGCAAAATTGAGATCAGATCATTGATGGCAAAAGGCTTTGATAGAAAGTCATCCATGCCAGCATCCTTACAACGAATATCATCATTCTCCATTGCGTTGGCAGTAAGCGCGATAATAGGAATGTGGCTGGAGGTTTCCTGTCGGCGGATTTCCTCTGTGGCAAGATAGCCATTCATTACAGGCATTTGACAATCCATAAGTATTAAATCAAAAGAGTTATCTTGCCAAAGTGTAATGGCCTCTTCACCGTTGTATGCGACTTCGAATGATATTCCCAGCTTCTTTAGAATTGAACATGTTAGTTTTTGATTGACAAGATTGTCTTCAACAACCAGTACCTTGCCTGAAAGTTGTACATTCATAGCCAAGTGCCTGCCAGGTATGTTTTGGTGGTGCAGGCTTTAGTTTTTGATTTCATAAACGGCTTCAACAATGTTGCCATTGCCCTTGTAAATAAGTGATTTGCATAGTTCGTTGATCAATTTAATTCCACGACCGCAATATTTATTTGTTTCACTTTGGATATTGTTTATTTTGACTACATCGAATCCTGGGCCACTATCTTCGATGCTAATATGTATGTTTGCACCATCAGGTGTGGGGCTGCATTTAATGCGGATGTGGATATAGCCATCAGAAAGTTGTGAGAGTCTATTGTCGCGCTGAGTAAAATACTCATCAAATCCGGCTGTTGTTTGTTTTA
The DNA here is from genome assembly GCA_965602225.1 of uncultured Gammaproteobacteria bacterium. Lineage (GTDB taxonomy): Bacteria > Pseudomonadota > Gammaproteobacteria > Tenderiales > Tenderiaceae > Tenderia. Next base: position 75,225 of record CBFCYE010000012.1, read on the forward strand.
GACTGGAATCCAGTCCAAGTATGCCATGATCTAGAGAATTCAAATATAATTCTGTGATGATTGTAAAGAGTGCCTGGTGGTGTTTTTCATAGCCCAATGAACTTTTTATAAAGTTAACGATTGATGGGATAGGGTATGCGATGCGTAATCGCTCGCCAGAATATTTTAGGTCCAGGCTTATTTCGTCCAGACAGATGTTTTTGTCATGTTTGAATGTTTGTCTATCTTCTTCCGAAAGATCCCAGCTGGGTAGTAAGTTTGCTGAGCAGATGGCTTCAATAAAACATATATCATCATCTTGTGTGCAATCATGAATGTGCGTTTGAATAGAATTATATCCATCCTCAATTGCAAAATCACTTGATGAGGACTCAAGATCTGATTCTAATTGGCGTTGGCTATATTGTTCGCCGTGTTTGTTTCTGGCCTCAATTGCACCATCGCTAAAAAGAATTACTCTATCGCCTGCATTTAGTGGGATGTGCTGGAAATGATGTTTTGGGTTGAAGTCGGCGGTGATCCCAAGCGGTAAAGTTGTTGATTTGATACGGGACTTTATTTTACGGTTAGAGCCATCAAGTATTAGAATATCGGGCATGCCACTGTTGCAAACTTCAGTATGGTCAAGCTCATGTCTTATGCGGACAAACTGGGCAGCCATAAACATGCCGGTTGGTAGTATTAGTTTCAGTTTTTGATTGATGCTTTCCAGTATTTGCGTGCCAGTGAAGCCTTTTTTAGACATGGCATGGAAAATTTCTGAAGTTGGTAAAGCGCCGATTGCAGCGCTTAGGCCATGACCAGTGAAGTCGCCAACAAGAATATCCAGAT
>CBFCYE010000013.1:0-72038 GCA_965602225.1 uncultured Gammaproteobacteria bacterium
TGCGTTTCGCGATTCGCGAAGGTGGTCGTACTGTTGGTGCGGGTGTTGTTGCTAAAGTTGTTGAGTAAAAAAACGCGGCATTAATGTTGGGGATGAGGGCGTAGGGCTCTCATCCCTTGTTGCCGTTTTTAAGTTGTCAGGATAGGCCAGTAGCTCAATTGGCAGAGCATCGGTCTCCAAAACCGAGGGTTGGGGGTTCGATTCCCTCCTGGCCTGCCATCTTGATAACGACAAAAGAATTTATTGGGTGTATGGACAAGGTTAAGTTGACAATAGCTGTAGCTCTGATGGCTGCTGGGGTAGCAGGGTTTTATTACTTTGCCGATCAGTCGCTACTGATGCGTGTGCTGGGTTTGTTGGCGGTTGCAGCTGTTTCTGTTGCGATTGCATATCAGACGCTCCTGGGGCAAAGAACCTGGGGCTTTGTGACTGATGCGCAAACCGAGGTCAAAAAAGTTGTTTGGCCAACCAGGAAAGAAACCTTGCAGACTACCGGTATCGTTTTGATAGTGGTTGTTATTGTCGGTATCTTTTTGTGGGGGCTGGATTCTACATTGTTGTGGTTGGTTGGTATTCTGACGGGTCAAGGGGCATAGTCACATGGCAAAACGTTGGTACGTAGTACATGCATATTCTGGCTTTGAGAATAACGTAAAGCGTTCTTTGGAAGAGCGTATTGCGTACGCAGGAATGGAAGATCGTTTTGGTGAGGTGCTGGTTCCGACTGAAGAAGTCGTTGAAATGCGTGCTGGCCAGAAGCGTAAAAGTGATCGTAAATTTTTTCCAGGCTACGTTTTGGTACAGATGGAGCTGGATGACGAAACCTGGCATCTAGTTAAGGAAGTACCAAAAGTGATGGGTTTTATTGGTGGAACATCTGATCGCCCGTCGCCTATTAGTGATCGTGAGGCGCAGCGTATTCTTGATCGTGTTCAGGAAGGTGTTGAAAAGCCAAAACCAAAAGTTTTGTTCGAGCCTGGCGAGATCGTTCGGGTTACCGAAGGGCCGTTTGCTGATTTCAATGGCGTGGTTGAAGAGGTTAATTATGAGAAGAGTCGTCTGCATGTAGCTGTTCTGATTTTTGGTCGTTCAACACCAGTTGAGTTGGAGTTTGGTCAAGTAGAAAAGGGCTAGTTATTTAGTTCGTGTTTTTGGGGAGCCGTGAGGCGTTTGCACCCACTAAGGAGTTATAGTTATGGCTAAGAAAGTACAAGCATATATCAAGCTGCAGGTTGCAGCTGGTAAAGCAAATCCAAGTCCACCGGTTGGTCCAGCGCTGGGTCAGCATGGCGTAAATATTATGGAATTCTGTAAGGCCTTCAATGCTCAAACTCAGAGTATGGAAGCTGGCATGCCGATTCCAGTAGTGATCACTGTTTATAGTGATCGTAGCTTCACCTTTATTACCAAGACACCTCCAGCTGCAGTTCTGCTGTTGAAGGCGGCTGGTCTTAAATCTGGTAGTGGACGTCCAAATACTGAAAAGGTTGGCACTGTAAATCGTGCTCAGCTAGAAGAAATAGCGACTGTTAAAATGCCTGACCTGACTGCTGCTGATATGGATGCGGCGGTTCGTACAATTGCCGGTACTGCTCGCAGTATGGGTCTGAATACGGAGGGTGTGTAAGATGGCTAAGATTACAAAACGTGCCAAGGCGATTGCTGAGAAATTGGCTCCAGGTACCGTGCTGAATATTGAAGAAGCGCTGGCGCTTCTGAAAGATGTTTCTACCGTTAAATTTGACGAAGCTGTTGATGTGGCTGTTAACCTGGGTATTGATCCACGTAAATCGGATCAGGTTGTGCGTGGTTCAACTGTGCTGCCAAATGGTACTGGTAAGACTGTTCGTGTTGCTGTGTTTACTCAGGGTCCTAATGCCGAAGCTGCTAAAGCCGCTGGTGCCGACATCGTTGGTATGGAAGATCTGGCTGAAGAAATAAAGAAAGGCAACATGGATTTTGATGTTGTTATCGCTTCGCCTGACGCAATGCGTGTTGTTGGTCAGCTGGGTCAGGTTCTGGGTCCGCGTGGCCTGATGCCTAATCCTAAAGTAGGTACTGTAAGTGCTGATGTTGCTACTGCTGTTAAAAATGCAAAAGCTGGTCAGGTACGCTACCGCGCTGACAAGGGCGGTATTGTCCAGACTACTATTGGCAAGGCCAGCTTTGATGTTGCTGCGCTGCAAGAGAATTTAAATGCTCTTCTGGCAGATCTGGTTAAGGCTAAGCCAAGCAGTGCCAAAGGCATTTACATGAAAAAAATCACTGTCTCTACAACCATGGGTCCTGGTGTGTCTGTAGAGAAGGGCAGCCTCTCTATTTAAGAGGCTTGCTTTGGCGCCCTTGCTGGCGCCTAAAAGAACTTTGGAGCCATCAGCTTAGCTGGTGGTAGTCAAAGATCGCAGGTGCTTCCACTTCGGTGGCGGCTTAATGGAGTGATCCAGCCTGCGTAGACGGTGCCACCTAAAGCGGGTTTTCCCGACAGGTTGCCGTTAGGTAGATATCTGGAAACAGATATTTTGGTTAGACCTTTTGGAGGTAAGTTATGGCTCTTAATCTGAACGATAAGAAAGCCATCGTTGCCGAGGTAGCAGAAATTGCTTCTGGTGCTTTTTCTGCGATTGCAGCTGAGTATGCTGGTCTGTCTGTAGGCCAAATGACTGAGTTGCGTCTCAAGGCGCGTGAGTCTGGTGTATATCTTCGTGTTGTGAAGAACACTTTAGCTCGTCGTGCCTTGCAAGGTACAGACTTCGAATGCATGAACGAAGCATTGTCTGGTCCGCTGGTGTTGGCTTTTTCCCAGGAAGATCCTGGTGCCGCTGCCCGTGTGATTCAGGACTTTGCTAAGGACAATGCCAAGCTTGAAGTTAAGCTGGTTTCTATTGGTGGCAAACTACTGGCCGCAGGTGATATTGAACGCCTGGCCAAGATGCCAACCAAGGATCAGGCAATCAGCTTGGTCATGGCGCTGATGCTTGCGCCTGTTGAGAAACTTGCACGTACTCTCAATGAGATACCAACTAAGGTTACGCGTGTTGTTGCTGCAGTACGCGACCAGAAGCAGGAAGCTGCATAGTTAGCTACCTGGGTATCGCAACGAAAACGATGGTTTTATTTTTTTAATTTTTTGTTAACAGGAGATAGTCAAATGGCTGTATCTAAAGATGATATTTTGGAATCAATTGCCAACATGTCCGTAATGGAAGTTGTTGAGCTGGTTGAAGCCATGGAAGAAAAGTTTGGTGTTTCTGCTGCTGCTGTAGCTGCTGCACCTGCTGCTGGTGGCGCTGTTGCTGCCGCTGCTGAAGAGCAGACTGAGTTCAATGTTGTTATGACTAGTTTTGGTGCTGGCAAGGTTGCTGTGATCAAGGCTGTTCGTGCCATCACAGGCCTGGGTCTGAAAGAAGCTAAAGACATGGTAGAAGCTGCTCCTGCTGTAGTTAAAGAAGGCGCAACTAAGGACGAAGCTGATGAAGTTAAAAAGCAGCTTGAGGAAGCTGGCGCATCTGTTGAACTTAAGTAAAGTTCTGCAGCGCCAGGATGCTTTAATAAGCGTCTAAGAATGGCTGGTGGCCTAGTGCCGCCGGCCTTTTGCCGTCTGATGGCAATAAAGTAGAATTTTAAAGAATTTGAGGTCTGCAGCGTCTCTGCGAAGGCAAGTCTGCAGATTCAGTATGTACAGGTAACAAGACTGAGGAACTCCGATGGCCTATTCTTTTACGCAAAAGAAACGCATTCGAAAGACATTTGGTGGGCCGCCTAGCGTGCTCGAAGTCCCATATTTATTGGCGACACAGCTAGATTCTTATCGCAAATTTCTCCAGGCAGATGCTGCTGTGAATGAGCGGGCCGAAGTCGGCTTGCATGCTGCTTTCTCTTCTGTGTTTCCTGTTCAGAGCTACACTGGTAGCGCTGAACTTCAATACGTAAGCTACCGTTTAGGTACTCCTGCATTTGATGTGCGCGAGTGTCAAATGCGAGGCATGACATATTCTGCACCGTTGCGCGTGAAGCTGCGTCTTGCTATCTACGACAAGGATTCAAAAGTACAGACTATCAAGGACATTAAAGAGCAGGAAGTCTACATGGGTGAAGTTCCGCTCATGACTGATAACGGCACTTTTGTTGTTAATGGTACCGAGCGTGTAGTTGTATCTCAGTTGCATCGTTCACCAGGTGTGTTTTTTGAGCATGATAAGGGTAAGACTCATTCCTCAGGTAAGTTGCTGTTCTCTGCCCGTGTTATCCCATACCGTGGTTCATGGTTGGATTTCGAGTTTGATCCAAATGATTGCATGTTTGTGCGTATCGATAGGCGTCGTAAATTGCCGATTACAATCCTGATGCGTGCATTGGGATACTCAACGGTAGAGATCTTAGATGAGTTTTTTGAATACAATAATTACAACCTTTTAGCCGAAGGTGCTGAACTTGAGCTTATCCCTGAGCGCCTTAAGGGTGAAACGGCTCTGTTTGATATTAAATCGCCAAAAGGCGCTGTTGTCGTTGAATCGGGTCGCCGTATTATGGCTCGCCATATCCGTGAAATGGATAAGGCTGGCATGACCACATTGGAAGTGCCTGATGATTATCTGATTGGCAAGGCGATTGGTAGTGATGTCATCGATGAGACTACTGGTGAAGTGCTGGCTAATTGTAATGAAGAAATTACTGAAGAGCTGTTGGTGAAATTGCGTGAGGCTGGCGCTAAGCAGTTTAAGTCATTGTTCACCAATGATCTGGATCATGGTTCATATATTTCTGACACACTGCGCATCGATACTACCAATGACGAGTTGGAAGCGCAGATTGAAATTTATCGCATGATGCGCCCTGGCGAGCCACCAACAAAAGAATCTGCTAACGCCTTGTTTAAGAATCTGTTCTTCACAGATGAGCGTTATGACCTGTCTGCTGTTGGTCGGATGAAGTTTAACCGTCGTCTGAAACGTGAAGAGATTGTCGGATCAGGTACGCTAGATAAAAATGATATTGTTGATGTCATCAAGGCGTTGATTAATATCAAAGATGGTTTTGATACCGTTGATGATATCGATCATCTGGGTAATCGTCGTATTCGTTCAGTTGGCGAGATGATTGAAAATCAGTTCCGTATTGGTCTGGTTCGTGTTGAGCGCGCAGTTAAAGAGCGTCTTGGCATGGCTGAAAGCGAAGGCTTGATGCCGCAGGAAATGATTAATGCCAAGCCGGTTTCAGCTGTTGTAAAAGAGTTTTTTGGTTCAAGTCAGTTGTCTCAGTTTATGGATCAAAATAATCCACTGTCTGAGATCACTCACAAGCGCCGTGTTTCTGCGCTTGGGCCTGGTGGTTTGACGCGTGAGCGTGCTGGCTTTGAGGTGCGCGACGTACATCCAACACATTATGGTCGTGTTTGTCCTATCGAAACACCTGAAGGTCCAAACATTGGTTTGATCAACTCGCTGGCGGTATATGCGCGTACCAATGAGTATGGCTTCCTGGAAACGCCTTATCGCAAGGTTGTCGATTGCCGTATTACTGATGAGATTGATTATCTGTCTGCTATCGAAGAGGGTGAATATGTAATCGCCCAGGCCAGTGTCGCGGTTGATAAGGATCATAATCTTCTTGATGACCTGGTTTCATGTCGTCATAAGAATGAGTTCACTCTGTCTCCTCGTGATCGTGTTAACTATGTTGATGTTTCACCGCGACAGATTGTTTCGGTTGCTGCTTCATTGATTCCATTTCTTGAGCATGATGATGCTAACCGTGCCTTGATGGGTTCAAATATGCAACGTCAGGCCGTTCCTACTCTGCGTGCTGAGAAGCCACTTTGTGGAACTGGCATGGAGCGTACTGTAGCGATCGACTCTGGTGTTGTGGTTGTTGGTAAGCGTGGTGGTGTGGTTGACTCTGTCGATGCTGCACGTGTGGTTGTGCGTGTTAATGATGATGAGACTATCCCTGGTGAGCCAGGTGTAGATATCTATAATCTGACTAAATACACCCGTTCAAATCAAAACACCTGTATTAACCAGCGCCCCTTGGTGAAAAAAGGTGATGTGATTGCTCGCGGCGATGTTCTGGCTGATGGTCCTTCGACTGATATAGGCGAGCTGGCCCTGGGCCAGAATATGCTGATTGCTTTCATGCCTTGGAATGGTTACAACTTTGAGGATTCCATCCTTATCTCTGAGCGTGTTGTTAAAGAAGATCGCCTGACAACTATCCATATTGAAGCGCTTAACTGTGTTGCCCGTGATACCAAGCTTGGATCGGAAGAGATTTCAGCAGATATTCCAAATGTCGGTGAAAGTGCGCTGGCACGTTTGGATGAGTCCGGCATTGTTTATATCGGTGCAGAAGTTAAGCCGGGAGATATCCTGGTTGGTAAGGTGACGCCTAAAGGTGAAACCCAGCTGACGCCTGAGGAAAAACTGCTGCGTGCCATCTTCGGTGAAAAGGCCTCTGATGTTAAGGATACCTCGCTGCGTGTGCCATCAGGCATGAGTGGTACGGTTATCGACGTTCAGGTCTTTACTCGCGATGGTGTTGACAAGGATCCTCGTGCGCTTGAAATTGAGAATGCTGAATTGGTTAGGGTCAAAAAAGATCTCTACGAGCAGTTCCGCATTGTTGAAGAAGATATCTATCAGCGTGTTGAAAAGCTGCTGTCTGGCAAGGTTGCTGGTGGCGGTCCGAATAAGCTCAAATCAGGTGACAAGATCAGTAAGGCATACCTGGAAGATATCGGTCGTGCCAAGTGGTTTGAAATTCGTCTGCAGGACGACGAAGCTAATCTTCAACTTGAGCAGTTGAGCGAGCAAGCCAAGGCTTCGCGTAAAGAAATCGATGAGCGCTATGAAGAGAAGAAGCGCAAGCTGACTTCCGGTGATGACCTGGCACCTGGTGTGCTGAAGATGGTTAAGGTCTATCTGGCTGTTAAGCGTCGCATTCAGCCAGGTGACAAGATGGCTGGTCGTCACGGTAACAAGGGTGTTATCTCGATGATCGTGCCTGAGGAAGACATGCCATACGATGAGAATGGTGAGCCGGTTGATATTGTTCTGAATCCGCTTGGCGTACCTTCGCGTATGAATATTGGTCAGGTGCTTGAGGTTCATCTAGGTTGGGCAGCCAAGGGTATGGGCCGCCGTATAGGTGAGATGCTCGATCAGCAGCGCAAAATTGCCGAAATCCGTGAATTCCTGGAAAAGGTTTACAACACCAGTGGCCAGACTGAAGATCTTAAGTCTTTCTCCGATGCGGAAATTCTTGAGTTGTCAGCAAATCTGCGTGGTGGTGTACCAATGGCAACGCCAGTATTTGATGGTGCTAGTGAAGCTGAAATCAAGGGTTTGTTGACGTTGGCTGGACTGCCTGATTCTGGACAGACACAGTTGTATGATGGCCGTACGGGTGATGCTTTTGAACGTCAGACTACCGTCGGTTATATGTATATGCTGAAGCTTAATCACTTGGTTGATGACAAGATGCATGCCCGTTCAACAGGTCCATACAGCTTGGTAACTCAGCAACCGCTGGGTGGTAAGGCGCAGTTCGGTGGTCAGCGTTTTGGTGAGATGGAAGTGTGGGCACTTCAAGCTTACGGTGCTGCTTACACCTTGCAGGAAATGCTGACAGTGAAGTCGGATGACGTCGCTGGTCGTACCAAGATGTATAAAAACATCGTCGATGGAGATCATCGCATGGAACCTGGTATGCCGGAGTCCTTCAATGTATTGCTGAAGGAAATTCGTGCACTGGGTATCGATATCGAGCTGGAAAACGAATAATTCAGGCTGCGGTTTGACTTACAACTAGACAACTTGCGTGTCACATTGAGTAGGAGACTACAGAATGAAAGATCTGCTTAATCTTTTAAAGCAACAAGGCCAAAGTAATGATGAGTTTGATGCAATTCGTATCGGACTCGCGTCACCAGAGAAAATTAATTCCTGGTCCTTTGGTGAGGTTAAAAAGCCTGAAACCATTAACTATCGCACGTTCAAGCCTGAGCGTGACGGTCTGTTCTGTGCCAAAATTTTTGGCCCGGTAAAAGACTACGAGTGCTTATGTGGAAAGTACAAACGCTTAAAACATCGCGGCGTAATATGTGAGAAATGTGGTGTTGAAGTAACGGTTGCCAAGGTTCGTCGTGACCGTATGGCTCACATTGAACTTGCCAGCCCGGTTGCCCACATCTGGTTTTTGAAATCGCTGCCTTCTCGCATGGGATTGTTGTTGGATATGACCCTGCGTGATATCGAACGTGTGCTGTATTTCGAAGCCTTTGTTGTTATCGATCCTGGCATGACTACCTTGGAAAAAGGCCAGTTGTTGAATGATGAAGGTTATCTCGACGCGATTGAAGAGTATGGTGATGACTTTGATGCTCGCATGGGTGCCGAGGCAATTCGTGAGCTGCTGATACAAATGAATCTGCAGGCTGAGGTTGCCAGGCTGCGTGAGGAAATTCCAAACACCAACTCTGAGACCAAAATCAAGAAAATGACCAAACGTCTTAAGTTGATGGAGGCGTTTCTTGATTCGGGTAACAAACCCGAATGGATGGTAATGACGGTGTTGCCAGTTTTGCCACCTGAATTGCGTCCACTGGTTCCTCTGGATGGTGGTCGTTTTGCGACTTCTGATCTGAACGATCTGTATCGTCGTGTAATTAATCGTAATAATCGTCTCAAGCGTCTGCTAGACCTGAATGCGCCGGACATTATCGTACGTAACGAAAAGCGTATGCTGCAAGAATCTGTCGATGCGTTGCTTGATAACGGTCGTCGTGGGAAGGCAATCACCGGTACTAACAAGCGTCCGCTGAAGTCTCTTGCTGACATGATTAAGGGTAAGCAGGGTCGTTTCCGTCAGAATCTGCTTGGTAAACGTGTTGATTACTCGGGTCGTTCTGTCATCGTGGTTGGCCCTACCCTAAAGCTTCATCAGTGTGGTTTGCCGAAGAAAATGGCGCTTGAGCTGTTTAAGCCGTTTATTTTCAGTAAGCTGGAATTGCGCGGCCTGGCAACAACAATCAAGGCTGCCAAAAAGCTGGTTGAACGTGAAGGCTCTGAGGTTTGGGATATTCTCGAAGATGTAATTCGTGAACACCCGGTTATGTTGAATCGCGCACCAACACTGCATCGTCTTGGTATTCAGGCGTTTGAGCCTGTACTGATCGAAGGTAAGGCTATTCAGTTACATCCGCTGGTTTGTACTGCCTATAATGCTGACTTTGACGGTGACCAAATGGCCGTTCATGTACCGTTGTCGTTGGAAGCGCAGATTGAAGCGCGTGCACTGATGATGGCAACCAATAATGTTTTGTCGCCTGCTAATGGTGAGCCGATCATCGTGCCATCTCAGGACGTTATCTTGGGTCTGTATTACATGACCCGCGAGCGTATCAATGCCAAGGGTGAAGGCATGGCCTTCTCTGGTTTGGCTGAGCTGCGTCGTGCATGGGAAACCAAAGCCGCCAATATCCACGCCAAGGTTAAAGTTCGCATCAAAGAAGATGTGCTTAATACTGAAAGCGGCGAAATTAACACGGCGATTAAGATTGTTGATACCACGGTTGGTCGTGCTTTGTTAGCCGAGTTGTTGCCAAAAGGGCTGCCGTTTGAGTTGTTTAATCAAACCATGACCAAAAAGGCAATTTCAGGTCTGATCAATACTTGTTATCGTCGTCTGGGCCTTAAGGCAACAGTTATCTTTGCTGATCAGCTGATGTATACCGGTTTCAGTTTTTCAACCAAGTCGGGCATCTCTATTGGTGTCAACGACATGGTTGTTCCTGATGAGAAGCAAGCGATCATTGGTGCGGCGGCTGCTGAGGTTAAGGAAATTGAGAATCAGTATATTTCTGGTCTGGTAACCAATGGCGAACGCTACAACAAAGTAGTTGATATTTGGTCTCATACCAATGACCGCGTTGCTAAGGCAATGATGGATATGCTGGGTAGTGATCTGGTTATTGATAAAGACGGCAATGAAGTTAAGCAGGACTCGTTTAACTCAATCTATATGATGGCTGACTCTGGTGCTCGTGGTAGTGCTGCGCAGATTCGACAGTTGGCCGGGATGCGTGGTCTGATGGCCAAGCCGGATGGCTCAATCATCGAGACACCGATTACCGCAAACTTCCGTGAAGGTTTGAATGTACTGCAGTACTTTATCTCGACACATGGTGCGCGTAAGGGCCTTGCTGATACAGCCTTGAAAACTGCTAACTCAGGTTATCTGACGCGTCGTTTGGTTGATGTGGCACAAGATCTGGTGGTTACTGAAGATGATTGTGGTACTGCCAATGGTCTGTTGATGATGCCGTTGATCGAGGGTGGCGATGTTGTTGAGCCACTGCGCGAGCGTGTACTGGGTCGTGTTGTGATTGGGGATGTTTGTCATCCAGGCACTGAAAAAGTTCTGGTTACGGCTGGAACTCTACTTGATGAGCGCATGGTTGATGAGCTTGAAGAGGCGAGTGTTGACCAGGTGATGGTACGTTCACCTATTACCTGTGATACGCGCTACGGTATTTGTGCTGCTTGTTACGGTCGTGATTTGGCTCGTGGTCATCAGGTTAATTCTGGCGAGGCTGTCGGTGTTATTGCTGCCCAGTCAATTGGTGAGCCGGGTACTCAGCTTACCATGCGTACTTTCCATATCGGTGGTGCGGCTTCTCGATCAGCTTCAGAAAATAATGTTGAAGTGAAATCTGCCGGTACTGTGCGTATGCATAATATCAAGCTGGTGAAGCATGCTGATGGCCATAATGTTGCTATTTCGCGCTCTGGTGAGTTGATTGTTGTCGACGAGCACGGTCGTGATCGTGAGCGTTATAAGATTCCATATGGTGCGGTTTTGTCTGCTGATGATGGCGATGCAATCACTGCGGGTCAGATAGTAGCTACCTGGGATCCGCATACCCATCCGGTTATTACCGAGGTTGCCGGTCAAATCAAGTTCAGTGACTTTGTCGAAAATGTCAGTATGCAGCGTACGACGGATGACATTACTGGTTTGACCAGTTTGGTGATCACCGATCCTAAGGCTCGCGGAACCGCTGGTAAAGATTTGAAACCGATGGTTAAGCTGGTTGATCTCAATGGTGATGATCTGTGTATTGCTGGCACTGATATTCCTGCTATGTACTTCTTGCCAGGCGGTGCGATTGTTGGAATGGAAGATGGTTCAGAGGTTGGTGTTGGTGATGTACTTGCACGTATCCCGCAGGCATCATCTAAGACGCGTGATATTACTGGTGGTCTACCACGTGTTGCTGACTTGTTTGAAGCCCGTAAGCCGAAGGATCCGGCCATTATGGCTGAGGCGACTGGTACGGTTGGTTTTGGTAAAGAGACCAAAGGTAAGCGTCGTCTGGTCATTACCGACAAAGATGGCGAGCGTAATGAGGAGCTGATTCCAAAGTGGCGTCATATCACTGTGTTTGAAGGTGAGCATGTTGAACGTGGTGAGGTTGTGGTTGATGGTGCGCCAACACCACACGATATTCTTCGTTTGAAGGGTATTTCTACGCTGGCTAACTACATCGTCAATGAGGTGCAGGAGGTTTATCGTCTGCAGGGCGTTAAGATCAATGACAAACATATAGAGGTTATTGTTCGTCAGATGCTGCGCAAGGTTGATATTACCAATGGTGGGGATAGTAAATTCCTTAAGGGTGAGCAGCTGGAGCGTTCGCGCGTCATGGATGAGAATGACAGGCTCGTAGCTGCGGGTAAGGTACCATCGACCTTTGATCCTGTATTGCTGGGTATTACCAAGGCTTCTTTGGCGACTGAATCATTTATTTCAGCAGCGTCATTCCAGGAGACTACACGTGTTCTGACCGAGGCCGCAGTTCAAGGCAAGATAGACAGTCTGCATGGCCTTAAGGAAAATGTAATCGTTGGTCGATTGATTCCTGCGGGTACCGGTCTTGCTTATCATGCTGAGCGTCGTCGTAGACGTGAAGAGGCTGATGCCGCAGTGGCAGCGCTTGAAAAAGCACCGACTGCCAGCGAAGTTGAAGAGGCATTAAGTAAGGCATTGTAATTCCCTGTTGTTTCAACAGGTTGAGCGATGCCGGCAATTATGTCGGCATCGTCTCTGTTAATAGGTGGGGCTGGGTGAAGATCGTGCTTGACAGTTGGCTTGTAGATCTCTAAAATTCCGGCTTCATAATTGTAGGGTCCATCTGTACCGGGCTCATTAAATTGCTAAGTTAATGATTTTTGACTATTTGTTGTCCGTTCTGAGTAAGAAACGCGCGACAAGGGTCTTTCATACTTATAGAAATAAGATTTTAGGTGATCTAAATGGCAACAATTAATCAGTTGGTTAGAAAGCCACGTGCTAGAAACGTAGAAAAGAGCAATGTACCAGCTCTGGAAGCTTGTCCTCAGAAGCGTGGCGTTTGTACTCGCGTGTATACAACTACGCCTAAGAAGCCTAACTCGGCTTTGCGTAAGGTTGCTCGTGTGCGATTGACCAATGGCATGGAAGTGACAAGCTATATCGGTGGTGAAGGTCATAATCTGCAAGAGCATAGTGTGGTTTTGATTCGAGGCGGTCGTGTAAAGGATTTGCCAGGTGTTCGTTACCATACGGTTCGCGGAACGCTGGATACTTCTGGAGTTGCTGCGCGTAGGCAGGGTCGCTCTAAGTATGGCGCCAAACGTCCTAAGGGTTAATTGTTTAGGCTTTATAAAAGATTAGGTAATACAGATGCCAAGAAGAAGAGTAGTAGCAAAGCGTGAGATTCTGCCAGACCCTAAGTTTGGAAGTGAAACTCTGGCCAAGTTCGTGAACATAGTCATGATGAGCGGCAAGAAGTCTATTGCTGAGAAGATTGTTTACGGTGCTTTGGATGTTGTGGCTGAGCGCAGTAGCAAAGATTCATTGGAGATGTTTGAAAAAGCACTTGAGAATGTAAGCCCGATGGTTGAGGTTAAGTCGCGTCGTGTTGGTGGTGCAACTTATCAGGTGCCTGTTGAGGTTCGTTCGGCTCGTCGTGTAGCTTTGGCTATGCGTTGGTTGAGTGATGCGGCTCGTAAGCGCGGCGAAAAATCTATGGGTTTGCGCCTGGCTGGTGAAATTATCGATGCTGCCGAGAGTCGTGGGTCAGCCGTTAAGAAGCGTGAAGATGTTCATCGTATGGCTGAAGCGAATAAAGCGTTCTCTCATTATCGCTGGTAGTTTTTAACAGGTGGCGCCCTAGATGGCGCCATCTGATTTAGTTCTTTTATAATTCGGTTAGTAAGGGAAGCTTTAGGTGGCGCGTAAAACACCAATCGAGCGTTATCGTAATATCGGCATCATGGCTCACATTGATGCTGGCAAGACAACGACGACCGAAAGAATACTGTTTTACACTGGTATCTCACACAAGATTGGTGAGGTGCATGATGGTGCCGCCACTATGGACTGGATGGAGCAGGAGCAGGAGCGAGGTATTACTATTACCTCTGCGGCGACTACTTGCTTCTGGTTTGGAATGGATAAGCAGTTCCCTGAACACCGAATTAACATCATTGACACCCCTGGCCACGTGGACTTTACGATTGAAGTAGAGCGATCGTTGCGTGTGCTGGACGGTGCTTGTGCTGTTTTTTGTGCGGTTGGTGGTGTTCAGCCACAGTCCGAAACCGTATGGCGTCAAGCCACTAAATATCAAGTCCCACGCATGGCGTTCATTAATAAGATGGATCGTCAAGGTGCGGATTTTTTTCGTGTAGTAACCCAGATAGAAGAACGTCTCTGTTGTAGCCCTGTTCCGGTTGTAATTCCTATTGGTGCTGAAGAGGGTTTTGAGGGTGTTGTTGATCTGGTGCGAATGAAGGCAATTTATTGGAGTGAGGCTGACATGGGTGCAAGCTATGTAGCTAGTGAAATTCCTGCTGAATTGTTAGAGTTGGCGCGAAAATGTCGCGAAAAAATGATTGAAGCTGCGGCCGAGGCTTCTGATGAATTGATGGAGAAATACCTTGAAGGAGGTGATTTGTCCGAGAGTGAGATTCATCAGGGTTTGCGGATACGTACTATTAGTAATGAGATTATTCCAACGCTCTGCGGTAGCGCCTTTAAAAATAAGGGTGTGCAGGCGATGTTGGACGCTGTTGTTAATTATATGCCGTCCCCTGTAGATGTTCCTGCGATTATGGGGGTGGACGAGGTTGGTGTTGAGGCTGAGCGTCATAGTGATGATGCTGAGCCATTCGCGGCGCTTGCTTTTAAGATTGCGACAGACCCGTTTGTTGGCACGCTAACCTTTTTGCGTTGCTATTCGGGTGTCGTCAAGATTGGTGATACTGTCTTTAATCCTGTTAAAGGGAAAAAAGAGCGGATTGGTCGTCTTGTGCAGATGCACGCCAATAGTCGCGAAGAAATAAAAATGGTGTTTGCAGGTGATATTGCTGCTGTTGTGGGATTGAAAGACGTAACAACTGGTGATACACTTTGCGCCCCCTCAGATATAATAGCTCTGGAGCGGATGGATTTTCCAGAGCCAGTGATATCTGTAGCGATCGAGCCTAAGACGCAGGGTGATTACGAAAAGATAGGTTTAGCGTTGAGTAAATTGGCGCAGGAAGATCCTTCTTTTCGTGTTCGTACCGATGAAGAGTCGGGTCAGATGATTATCTCTGGTATGGGTGAGCTTCACCTTGAGATTATTATTGATCGTCTTCTGCGTGAATTTAAGGTTGGCGCCAATGTGGGCGCGCCTCAGGTTGCATACCGTGAAACGATACGCGGCAGCATTGAGGTGGAAGGTAAGTTTATTCGTCAGTCGGGTGGGCGCGGCCAGTATGGTCATGTGTGGCTCCGGTTGGAGGCTCGTGAACGAGGTGCGGGCTATCTATTTGAAGATGCGATTGTTGGCGGGTCTGTACCACGCGAATATATCTCTTCGGTAGATAAGGGTATACAGGAGACCATGGTCAGCGGAGTCATGGCGGGGTACCCGGTAGTGGACGTCAAGGTGACTTTGTTCGATGGGTCTTATCATGATGTTGACTCTAACGAAAATGCGTTTAAAATTGCCGGCTCGATTGGCTTTAGGCAAGGTTTTATGGGTTCTAATCCTGTCCTGCTTGAACCTTTGATGAAGGTTGAGGTGGAGACGCCAGAAGAGTATATGGGTGACGTGATTGGCGATCTTAATCGCCGCCGTGGCCTGGTTCTGGGGATGGATGATTCGCTGGTGGGTAAGCTGGTTACAGCTGAGTTGCCGCTAGCAGAGATGTTTGGTTATGCCACGTCGTTGCGCTCAATGTCCCAGGGGCGTGCGACTTATAGTATGGAATTTGAGAAGTATGCTGAAACACCTTCAAAGATCGCCGATGTGGTGATGATGAAGTCGGCATAACAGATAGTTAAATGAGTTTTAATAGAGAGGGTTTAAGTCGTGTCCAAAGAAAAGTTTGAACGTAATAAGCCGCACGTAAACGTGGGCACTATTGGTCACGTTGACCATGGTAAAACGACACTGACAGCGGCATTGACCGTGACGCAGGCGAAGAAATATGGTGGTGACGTAAAAGGTTACGATCAGATCGATTCAGCGCCAGAAGAACGCGCTCGTGGTATCACCATCTCAACTGCTCATGTTGAGTATGAATCAGATACTCGTCACTACGCTCACGTAGATTGTCCAGGACATGCTGATTATGTAAAGAACATGATCACTGGTGCGGCACAGATGGATGGCGCGATACTGGTATGTTCAGCAGCTGATGGCCCGATGCCTCAGACTCGCGAGCACATCTTGTTGGCCCGTCAGGTTGGCGTACCTTACCTGGTTGTCTTCCTGAATAAGGCAGACATGGTAGATGATGAAGAGCTGCTTGAGCTGGTTGAAATGGAAGTGCGCGAACTGCTCTCTTCTTATGACTTTCCAGGCGACGACACGCCAGTAATCATCGGTTCAGCGCTGAAAGCGCTTGAAGGTGATACTAGCCCAATTGGTACTCCGGCTATCGACAAGCTGATCGAAGCTTTGGATACATATATTCCAATGCCAGAACGTGCCATTGATGGTGACTTCCTGATGCCTGTTGAAGATGTGTTCTCAATCTCAGGTCGCGGAACAGTAGTTACCGGTCGTATCGAACGTGGTGTGGTTAAAGTCGGCGAAGAAATTGAAATCGTAGGCATTAAAGACACTGTCAAGACCACTTGTACTGGTGTTGAAATGTTCCGCAAGCTACTGGATCAGGGTGAAGCGGGTGATAATGTCGGCGTACTGCTGCGTGGCACCAAGCGTGAAGATGTTGAGCGTGGCCAGGTATTGTGTAAGCCAGGTTCAATCAAGCCACACACCAAGTTCGAGGCAGAAGTGTACGTGTTGGGCAAAGATGAAGGTGGTCGTCACACACCATTTTTCAACGGCTATCGTCCACAGTTCTTCTTTCGTACCACTGACGTAACTGGCGCATGTGATCTGCCAGAAGGTGTTGAAATGGTTATGCCTGGTGACAATGTTGCCATGACAGTTAGCCTGATCGCACCGGTTGCGATGGAAGAAGGTCTGCGTTTCGCGATTCGCGAAGGTGGTCGTACTGTTGGTGCGGGTGTTGTTGCTAAGGTTGTTGAGTAAAATATATGAGTGCGAATCAGAAAATACGTATCCGTTTGAAAGCGTTTGATTATCGTTTGATTGATCAATCTGCACGCGAAATTGTTGAAACAGCCAAGCGTACTGGTGCTCAGGTAAAAGGTCCGATTCCTTTGCCTACCAAAAAAGAGCGTTTTACTGTGTTGATTTCACCGCACGTAAATAAGGATGCTCGTGACCAATACGAAATTCGTACACATAAGCGTTTGATGGATATCGTAGATCCTACTGATAAAACTGTTGATGCGTTAATGAAGTTGGATTTGGCTGCTGGCGTTGACGTCCAGATTAAATTGACATAAAGGGTTTTAGCGTGCGGCACTATGCCGCCGTTGATAGCTGAGAAGCTAGGAGTTTGAAAATGGCGATTGCTGTTGTAGGTCGTAAAGTTGGAATGACACGTGTCTTTACTGATGCTGGTGACTCAATTCCGGTGACTGTGGTTGAAGTTGATCCTAATCGTGTTACTCAGGTGCGTGATTTAGAGCGTGATGGTTATCGTGCTTATCAGGTAACTTCGGGTTCGCGCAAAGCGAGTCGTGTTACTAAGCCTGCGGCAGGCCACTATGCCAAAGCTGGTGTTGAGGCTGGTCGCGGTTTGTGGGAGTTTCGCCTTGCTGACGGTGAGGGTGAAGAGATTGCTGTAGGTAATGAAATTAAGGTTGATGTCTTTGAGGTTGGCCAGAAGGTTGATGTTGCAGGCAAGAGCATTGGTAAGGGCTTTCAAGGTGTAATCAAGCGCTACAATTTCGCCATGCAGGATGCTACTCATGGTAACTCGCTGTCTCATCGTGCGCCGGGTTCGATTGGTCATTGTCAGACTCCGGGTCGCGTATTCAAAGGTAAGAAAATGTCTGGTCATATGGGTGCAGCCCAAACAACCACGCAGAATCTTGAAATTGTCCGTGTTGATGCAGAACGCAATCTGCTCTTAATCAGGGGTGCGGTTCCTGGTGCTAAAGGCGGTGATGTTGTGATTCGTCCGTCTGTTAAAGCGCGTTCGTAAGGAGTTGGGTAAATGGAACTGAAACTGGTCACAAAAACTGGCAAAGAATCAACCAAGAGCGTGACTCTTTCGGATGATACTTTCGGTAAAGAATATAATGAAGCTCTGGTCCATCAGGTAGTGACTGCCTATATGGCTGGCGCTCGTGCTGGTACTCGCGCACAAAAAACCCGTTCTGAAGTTCGAGGTGGTGGTGCAAAACCTTGGAGACAAAAGGGGACAGGACGCGCAAGAGCTGGTACAATACGCTCCCCGTTGTGGCGGACAGGTGGTGTAACCTTCGCGGCTGTACCACAGGATCACTCGCAGAAGGTGAATAAGAAGATGTATCGCGGCGCAATGCGCTCGATTTTGTCTGAACTTGTTCGCCAGGGTCGTCTGGTAGCAATCGACAGCATTAAGCTGGATGCGCCGAAGACTAAAGAATTGAATGAAAAGCTAAAAGCGATGGGTTTGGAAGGTCGTGTTTTGATGGTTACTGCGGCTGAAGATATCTCTTTATCATTGGCTGCTCGTAACTTGATGAATGTTGATGTTACTGAGGCTCGTAGTGTTGATCCGGTTAGCCTGGTTCGCTTTGATAAGATTTTGATGACAGCTGATGCCATCAAACAAGTAGAGGAGATGTTCGCATGAAAAAAGAGCGTTTAATGAAGGTGCTTCTTGCTCCTCACATCTCTGAAAAGTCGACAACAGTTGCTGATACTAATCAGCAGTTTGTATTCAAGGTTGTTCCTGATGCAAACAAGCTTGAGATTAAAAAGGCGGTTGAGCTGATGTTTGATGTAAAAGTCGATGCAGTTCAAGTGTTGAATGTAAAAGGTAAGTCAAAGCGCGTTGGTCAGATTGCTGGTCGCCGCGTTAATTGGAAAAAGGCCTACGTTAAGCTGATGCCTGGTCAAGATATTGATTTCATGGGTGCGCAATAAGCGTTAGGCGAGCGAGTATAAGGATTTTATAGTCATGGCATTAGTAAAAACAAAGCCGACTTCAGCAGGCCGAAGGTTTGTTGTTAAGGTTGTGACGCCTGAGCTTCACAAGGGTGCGCCTTATGCGCCTCTGCTTGAGAAAAAAATCAAGTCTTCAGGTCGTAACAATGCTGGTCGAATTACTGTTCGTCGTCGTGGTGGTGGCCATAAACAACACTATCGCGTAGTTGATTTTCGTCGTAATGATAAAGATGGTATTCCTGCGCGCATAGAACGTTTAGAATACGATCCAAATCGTAGCGCACACTTGGCTCTGATTCTGTTTTCTGATGGTGAGCGTCGTTATATCATTGCGCCTAAAGGTCTGGTAGCTGGTGACGCAATTGCCGCAGGTATTGATGCGCCAATTAAGCCAGGTAGCTGTTTGCCGCTTCGTAATATTCCAGTGGGAACAACGATTCACTGTATTGAGATGAAAGCTGGTAAGGGTGCGCAGATTGCTCGCAGTGCTGGTGCTGCAGTGCAGCTGGTTGCTAAAGAAGGTGCGCACGCAACATTGCGTCTTCGTTCTGGTGAGATGCGCAAGGTTCTAGCGGATTGTCGAGCTACCATTGGTGAAGTCGGTAACTCTGAACATGGTCTGCGCTCACTGGGTAAAGCCGGTGCTAATCGCTGGCGTGGTAAGCGTCCAACGGTTCGTGGTTGTGCAATGAATCCAGTTGATCACCCGCATGGTGGTGGTGAAGGTCGTTCCTCAGGTGGTCGTCATCCTGTAACTCCATGGGGTGTGCCGACTAAGGGCTATAAGACTCGCAGCAACAAACGTACGGACAAATTAATTGTTCGTCGTCGTAAGTAATTTAAAGTAGAGGGCTAGAAACGTGCCACGTTCAGTCAAAAAAGGTCCATTTATTGATGCTCATCTCCTGAAAAAGGTTGATGCTGCAGTCGAAAAAAATGATCGTCGTCCAGTCAAAACTTGGTCGCGTCGTTCAATGGTTATGCCACAAATGGTTGGTTTAACTATTGCTATACATAATGGTCGTCAGCATGTGCCTGTTCTGATCAACGAAAACATGGTTGGTCACAAGTTGGGTGAGTTTTCATCGACTCGTACCTACAGAGGCCATGTTGCAGATAAGAAATCAAGGTAACGGAGTCTAAATAATGGAAACGACTGCAACTTTGAGAAATGCTCGCATTTCAGCACAGAAGGTCCGTTTGGTCGCAGATCAAATTCGCGGAATGCGTGTTGAGCCAGCTCTGCAGACTCTTCAATTCAGTACTAAAAAAGCTGCTGAAATTATGAAGAAGCTGCTTGAGTCAGCTATTGCTAATGCTGAGCACAACGATGGTCTGGACATTGATGAGCTGAAGGTATCAACAGTGTTTGTTGATGAAGCGGCAACTCACAAACGTATCCGTGCTCGTGCCAAAGGCCGTGCAAACCGAATTCTGAAACGCACTAGCCACATTACTGTGGCTGTTGCTGAGAAGTAAGAGAGACTATTATGGGACAAAAAGTTCATCCAACGGGTATACGTCTTGGGATTGTTAAAGACTGGAACTCCAAATGGTATGCAGGTACCAAAGATTTTGGTGGTTTTCTTCTTAGTGATCTTAGGGTTCGTGAGTTCTTGCAGAAGGAACTGGCTCAGGCATCGGTAAGCCTTATCCAGATCGAACGTCCTGCACGAAATGCGCGTATTACTATTCATACAGCTCGTCCAGGTATTGTGATTGGTAAGAAGGGTGAGGATATTGACAAGCTTCGTAAGAAGGTTGCCAAGATGATGGAGCTGCCTGCAGCTGCAGTACACCTAAATATCGAAGAGATTCGTAAGCCAGAGTTGGATGCAACTCTGGTTGCTCAAAGTGTGGCTCAGCAGCTTGAACGCCGTATTATGTTTCGTCGCGCTATGAAGCGTGCAGTTACAAACTCGATGCGTTTGGGTGCTTTGGGTATAAAAATTCAGGTTTCAGGGCGTTTGAATGGCGCTGAAATCGCACGTACTGAGTGGTACCGTGAAGGTCGTGTACCTCTTCATACTCTGCGTGCTGATATTGATTATGGTGTTGCGTCTGCGCATACGCCATCTGGAGTAATCGGAATCAAGGTTTGGCTTTTCAAGGGTGAAGTCTTTGGCGATGCTGAAAGCGCTGAAGCTCAAGGAAAAGCTGCTGCTAAGTAATAGGAATTGATAGAATGCTGCAACCTAAAAAAACGAAGTTCCGTAAGATGCATAAAGGCCGTAATTGTGGTCTTGCAAGTCGCGGAAACAAGGTCAGCTTTGGTGAGTTTGGTCTTAAGGCGGTAGCTCGTGGCCGTATCACTGCTCGCCAGATTGAGGCCGCTCGTCGTGCCATGACTCGTCACGTTAAACGTGGTGGTCGTATTTGGATTCGTATTTTTCCTGATAAACCTATTACTAACAAGCCTTTGGAAGTTCGTATGGGTAAGGGTAAAGGTAACGTTGAATATTGGGTGGCTGAGATTCAACCTGGTCGTATGTTGTATGAAATGGAAGGTGTAACTGAAGAAGTTGCCCGCGAAGCATTTCGTTTAGCATCTGCCAAACTGCCGCTTAAAACAACATTCGTGTCTCGGAGCGTGATGTAATGAAGACGAGTGAAATGAAAGATAAGAATGTCGACGAGTTGAATAAAGAACTCGAAGATTTGTTGCGTGAAGGGTTTAATCTGCGTATGCAGCTGGGTTCTGGGCAAATGGCACAGAATCATCTGCTTAGGTCGAATCGTCGCAATATTGCGCGAGTCAAAACCGTTTTGAATCAGAAGGCGAGTGGCTGATCATGAGTGAAGATAATAAAACTGCACGTGAAGTTAATGGGCGTGTAGTCAGTAACAAGAT
Source organism: uncultured Gammaproteobacteria bacterium (assembly GCA_965602225.1). GTDB lineage: Bacteria > Pseudomonadota > Gammaproteobacteria > Tenderiales > Tenderiaceae > Tenderia. The sequence goes on from CBFCYE010000013.1 coordinate 21,417, forward strand.
GGATAAGACAATTACTGTAATGGTAGAGCGTCGTGTTAAGCACCCGATGTATAAAAAATACATCAAACGCTCAACAAAATTCCATGCTCACGATGAGACTAATCAGTGTAATGAGGGTGACCTTGTTACAATTTCGCAGAGCCGTCCTTTGTCTAAAACGAAATCATGGACATTGGTTCGAATTGATGAACGAGCGCCAGAAATCGCTTAAGTCACGATTGATTACGACAGCACTCTAAAGAGTTAGCGGAGACGAAACATGATTCAAATGCAGTCAAATTTAGACGTGGCGGACAATAGTGGTGCTCGCCGTCTACAGTGCATTAAGGTACTGGGTGGCTCAAAACGCCGCTATGCCGGTATCGGCGATATTATTAAGGTAAGTATTAAGGAAGCAATTCCTCGCGGCAAGGTAAAAAAGGGCGACGTTTATAACGCTGTTGTTGTCCGTACTCGCAAGGGTGTGCGTCGCAGCGATGGATCATTGATCCGCTTTGATGGCAATGCTGCTGTATTGCTGAATGCTAACCTGCAACCAATTGGTACTCGTATCTTTGGGCCTGTGACACGTGAGCTGCGTACTGAGCAGTTTATGAAGATTGTGTCTCTTGCACCTGAAGTGCTTTAAGAGTTATTGCGGATTGAAACTAGGTAAATAACGATGCGTAAGATCAAAAAAGGCGATGATGTAATCGTCCTGACAGGTAAAGATAAAGGTAAGCGCGGAAATGTTCTGAGTGTGACCGCTGATGACCGTGTGTTTGTTGACAATGTCAACATGGTTAAGCGTCATACAAAAGCAAATCCTCAGCGTGGTGTTGCTGGTGGAATCGTAGAGAAAGAAGCTTCACTAAATCTTTCTAACGTTGCTTTGTTCAATCCAGCGACAAAAAAGGCTGATCGTGTTGGTTTTCGTGTTTTGGAAGACGGTCGTAAGGTACGTTACTTCAAGTCGAATGACGAAGTAGTTGATATTTAAGCGTAAGGTTTTTAGTAATGGCTAGATTGTCAGAATATTATAAAGAAACTGTAGTTAAACAGCTCATGGAGCAGTTCAACTATGGCAGCGTAATGGAAGTTCCGCGCATCACTAAGATCACTCTAAATATGGGTTTGGGTGAGGCAGTTGGTGATAAGAAGGTTGTCCAGAATGCAGTTGGTGATATGGAAAAGATTGCAGGTCAAAAGGCAGTCGTTACTCTATCTCGCAAATCAATCGCGGGTTTTAAAATTCGTGATAACTGGCCAATTGGCTGCAAAGTTACAATGCGTAGTACGCAAATGTACGAATTTCTTGATCGTTTGATCAGTATTGCGATACCTCGTATCCGTGATTTTCGTGGCGTAAGTGCAAAGTCTTTTGATGGTCACGGCAATTTCAGTATGGGTATTCAAGAACAGATTATCTTTCCTGAGATTGATTACGATAAGATTGATGCACTACGTGGTATGGATATAACTATTACCACTACTGCGAAAAATAATGACGAAGGCCGCGCTTTGCTGGCTGCATTTAAATTTCCATTTAAGGGTTAAGGATTATGGCTAAGACGTCCATGGTTAACCGTGAAATCAAACGTACGCGTATGGTTGCTAAGTATGCAGTTAAGCGTGCTGAATTAAAAAGCAATATGTTTGATTTGAACTTGAGTCCAGAAGAGCGTGAAGATGCGCAGCGTAAGTTCCACGCGCTGCCACGTGATGCTAGTCCAGTTCGTCAGCGTAACCGTTGTGCTATAACTGGTCGTCCGCACGGCTATTATCGTAAATTTGGCTTGGCTCGTAATAAGTTGCGTGAAGCTGCGATGCGCGGTGATGTTCCTGGACTGGTTAAGGCTAGCTGGTAAGAATATTAAGATGAGGGCTAATTGTGTTAGCCCTCAAAGAACAGACTTTGGAGTAAAACATAAATGAGCATGAGTGATCCAATCGCTGACATGTTGACCCGGATTCGAAATGGTCAGGCTGCCGATAAGGCAGAGGTGTCTATGCCGTCATCAAAGCTCAAGATTTCTGTTGCAGAAGTTTTGAAAAGTGAAGGCTATATCGTTGACTTTAAAGTTAGCGATGACAGCGTTAAGCCTGTTCTTGTGGTTGACCTGAAATATTATGAAGGTAAGCCGGTTATTGCCAAAATTCAACGCGCAAGTCGTCCAGGTGTACGTATGTACAAACCTACAGATGATCTGCCAAAGGTTGATGCTGGCTTGGGTATTGCTATTGTCTCTACGCCTAAAGGTGTTATGACAGATCGTGCTGCACGTTCTGCCGGTGTAGGTGGCGAAGTAATCTGTTATGTATCGTAATTGGTGATCTGCGATGTCTAGAATTGCTAAAAATCCTGTTCCCGTCCCTTCTGGTGTTGATGTCAGTATTGATGGTCAGGTTGTTACCGTAAAAGGTGCAAAGGGTCAGATGCAACAAGTTGTGAACGACCTTGTTAAGGTTGCTCGCAATGATGCGAATGATGTTGTTGTCACTGTTTGTGAAGAGACTAAATCTTCATGGACTATGGCAGGGACTACTCGTGCATTGATTAACAATCTCGTTATCGGTGTTAGTGCTGGTTTTGAGAAGAAGCTTCAACTGATTGGTGTTGGTTATCGTGCCCAAGCTCAAGGTAAGGTTCTTAATCTTACTCTTGGCTTCTCTCATCCGGTTAACTATGCGTTGCCAGAGGGTGTTACGGCTGAAACCCCTAGTCAAACTGAAATTGTTGTAAAAGGTATCGACAAGCAGAAGGTTGGTCAGGTTGCTGCCGAGATTCGTGCTTATCGTCCACCAGAGCCTTACAAAGGTAAAGGTGTCCGTTACGCTGATGAACATGTGGTCCGTAAAGAGGCCAAGAAGAAATAATTATTGGATATGGCTATGGATAAGAAGACATCTCGTTTGCGTCGTGCACGCCGTGCACGTGCCAAAATTCGTGAATTAGGCGTTTACCGCCTGACCGTTACTCGCACGCCTCGTCATATTTATGCGCAGGTTATTGCGCCAAATGGTAGCGAAGTGTTGGCAAGCGCATCAACTTTGGACGCTGAAGTGAAGAAAGACTCTTCATATTCAGGTAATTCTGATGCTGCTAAAGCTGTCGGTCGTGCTGTTGCAGAGCGGGCAAAAACAGCTGGTGTGACCAAGGTCGCATTTGATCGCTCAGGTTTTAAATATCATGGTCGCATTAAGGCGCTAGCTGATGCTGCCCGTGAAAATGGTCTTGAATTCTAAAGGAACTGACTGTGGCAAATTTTGAAAAAGCGACTGGCGATGGCCTGCAAGAAAAACTTGTATCTGTACGCCGCGTAGCCAAAGTAGTAAAAGGTGGTCGTATCTTCGGCTTTTCTGCACTGACTGTTGTTGGTGATGGGAATGGTCGTGTCGGATACGGTACTGGCAAGGCGCGTGAAGTTCCTGCAGCAATTCAGAAAGCGATGGAAGCTGCACGCAAAAACATGGTTAACGTCAACCTGAATGAAGGAACTCTTCAGCATGCGCTGAATGGTGTTCATGGTGCTGCAAAGGTCTATATGCAGCCTGCCTCACAAGGTACAGGTATCATTGCTGGTGGCGCGATGCGCGCAGTATTTGAGGTTGTTGGTGTTCATAATGTTCTTGCCAAGTGTATTGGTTCAAGTAATCCGATAAATGTTGTTCAGGCTACCATTAAGGGTTTGGATAACATGGCTGATCCAGAGTCGGTTGCTGCCAAACGTGGCAAAACTGTAAAAGAAATTATGGGTTAATTCCATGGCTGATAAAAAGTTAAAAGTTAAATTGGTACGCAGCGCGAATGGTCGGTTGGCCTCTCATAAAGCTTGTGTATCTGGTTTGGGATTGCGTCGTATGCACCAGACAGTTGAAGTGGAAGATACTCCAAGTGTGCGCGGCATGATCAATAAAGTTTATTACATGGTCAAGATTGAGGAAGGCTGAATATGCGCTTAAATACAATCAAGCCGGGTGCGGGCTCTAAAACATCTGCTAAGCGTGTAGGTCGTGGTATCGGTTCAGGTTTTGGTAAAACCTGTGGTCGTGGTCACAAAGGACAGAGTTCACGTTCCGGTGGTTTTCATAAGGTCGGTTTTGAAGGTGGTCAAATGCCTTTGCAGCGTCGTCTTCCTAAGGTTGGTTTTACCTCGCGCATCAGCTTTAAAACTGCTGAAGTTCGTTTGAGTGAGCTGGCTAAAGTTGACGGTGATGTGATTGATCTGCTGTCACTGAAAGCGGCAAATGTTATTGGTCAGCATATTGAGCGTGCCAAGATCATGGTTTCAGGTGCCGTTGAGCGTGCAGTTACAGTAAAAGGTATTACTGTCACTAAAGGTGCTCGCGTAGCAATTGAAGCTGCTGGTGGAAAGGTCGAAGACTAAGTGGCTTTACCAGGTGCAGGACAAGTTGGCGGCAAGGCCGCAGCAGGGCGCTTTAGTGAGCTGAAGCGCCGTTTGTTTTTTGTGCTGGGCGCAATCATTGTGTTCCGTATTGGTGCTCATATCCCTGTTCCAGGTGTAGACCCAATAGCGCTGGCTGAGCTGTTTAATCAGCAGAAAGGCACAATCATTGACATGTTTAACATGTTCTCTGGTGGTGCGTTATCGCGATTTACTGTGTTTGCGATTGGTATCATGCCGTATATTTCGGCTTCTATTATTATGCAGTTGCTGACATCGGTTTTACCGAAGCTCGAGCAGTTGAAGAAAGAAGGTGAGGCTGGTCGACGTAAAATATCGCAATATACGCGTTATTTTACAGTTGTATTGGCCACTATTCAGGCAGGTGGTGTTGCGTATGCCCTGCAAAGCCAACAGTTTGGTGGAATGCCAGTGGTAATTGAACCTGGCCCAGCCTTTATGTTCACGGCTATAGCCACACTTGTTGCTGGCACAATGTTTTTGATGTGGCTGGGTGAGCAGGTTACTGAACGTGGTATTGGAAACGGTATCTCTATCATCATTTTTGCAGGTATTGTGGCTGGTTTGCCTTCGGCAATTGGTGGCACATTAGAGCTTGGTAGTACTGGCGAATTAAGTCTATTCATGATTTTCTTTTTCATGGTATTGGCTGTTGCGGTTACCTTCTTCGTTGTTTTTGTTGAACGTGGCCAAAGACGAATTACAGTCAATTACGCCAAACGTCAGCAGGGTAAAAAGATGTATGGTGGTCACACTAGTCATCTGCCGCTTAAGTTGAATATGGCTGGGGTAATACCGCCAATATTTGCTTCAAGTATTATTTTATTTCCTGCCACGGTTGCTGGAATGTTTGGCCAGGGCAATGAAAACCTGTCATGGTTGCAGGATGTTGCGACAATGCTGTCACCAGGACAGCCTATTTATGTGATGATGTATGCGCTTGCAATTGTCTTCTTTTGCTTCTTTTACACCGCATTACAGTTCAATCCGAGAGATACTGCCGACAATTTGAAGAAGTCGGGCGCTTTCATTCCTGGGATACGTCCTGGTGAACAGACTGCGCGATATATCGATACTGTTATGACGCGGCTGACAGTGGCTGGTGCGATTTACATTACGCTGGTGTGTTTGTTGCCAGAGTTTCTAATAGTTAACTGGAATGTCCCATTTTATTTTGGTGGTACTTCTTTGTTGATTATCGTTGTTGTGGTCATGGATTTCATGGCTCAAATGCAGGCCCATTTAACTTCCCATCAATATGATGGGGTGATGAAGAAGGCCAATCTTAAAGGGTATGGCGGAAACGGTCTCGTTCGCTAGTCTTTTGCCTTAAAACTAAGATTTTGCTTGGGATTTGGCGGTGGCTGGGGTATAATTCGCCTCACTTTTTTCGAGGGGTAATCCCCCTTTTGATTTTGGAGATGTTGCAATGAAGGTTCGTGCTTCTGTTAAGAAGATTTGCCGTAACTGTAAGGTTATTAAGCGAAAAGGCGTTATTCGGGTAATTTGTAAAGAAGCCCGTCATAAGCAGCGTCAAGGTTAAAAAACGAGAGTTTTCATTCTGATTAGATCTCGAACACTTGATTTAAATAGCGTTCGAGGCTAAAATTTCGCGTTTTCCGATATGGCCAGCTGGCCAGAGTAAAGGAGTTGCCTGAGATGGCTCGTATTGCAGGTATCAACATTCCGGTAAATAAACATGCTGAAATTGCTTTGACAGCAATTTATGGCGTTGGTCGTACTCGTGCACGTCAATTGTGTGCGGTAGTGGGGATTAACCCTGCTACAAAGATCAAGGATCTGCCGGAATCAGAAATTGAGGCACTTCGTGGAGAAGTCGCCAAATTCACAGTCGAAGGTGATCTTCGTCGTGAAGTGTCTATGAATATTAAACGTCTGATGGATCTGGGTTGCTTTCGTGGCATCCGTCATCGTCGTGGTCTTCCGCTGCGTGGCCAACGTACTCGTACGAATGCCCGGACCCGTAAGGGCCCACGTAAGCCAATTAAGAGATAACTGGATTAGGATATGGCAAAGCCAAGCACAACACGTACGCGTAAGCGCGTTAAAAAAGATGTGGTCGATGGAATAGCGCACGTTCACGCGTCGTTTAATAACACCATCATCACTATTACTGACCGCCAAGGAAATACCCTTGCTTGGGCAACTGCTGGTGGCTCTGGTTTTCGTGGTTCACGAAAGAGCACACCTTTTGCAGCCCAGGTTGCTGCAGAGCGTGCCGGTGCTGTTGTAAAAGAATTCGGCATGAAGAATATGGATGTCATGGTAAAGGGCCCAGGTCCTGGTCGTGAGTCTGCAGTACGTGCACTCAACTTGAGTGGCTTCAAGATTAATAGCATTACGGATGTGACGCCAATTCCACATAATGGCTGTCGCCCACCTAAGAAACGTAGAGTTTAGTTCGGAGAACTGTTGTGGCTAGATATATAGGCTCAAAATGTCGGTTATGTCGCCGTGAAGGTGAGAAACTTTTCCTGAAAGGCGAAAAGTGCTACACCTCAAAATGTGCTATTGAGAATCGTGCTTTTCCGCCAGGTCAGCATGGCCAGCGCCGCAGTCGTTTGACTGACTATGGTGTGCAGTTGCGCGAAAAACAAAAGATGCGTCGTATTTACGGCATTCTGGAAGCTCAGTTTCGCTCTTACTATAAAGAAGCTGATCGTCGCAAGGGCTCTACAGGTGAAAACCTGCTCAAGCTTTTGGAAGGACGTCTGGATAATGTTGTTTACCGCATGGGTTTTGCAGCTTCACGTACTGAAGCTCGTCAGCTGGTTCGACACAAAGGCATAGTTGTAAACGGTGCTAAGGTTAATATTCCTAGCTACCAAGTAAAAGCGAATGATTCAGTTGCTGTTAGTGAAAAAGCTAAAAGTCAATTGCGAATTAAGGCTGCAATTGAATTTGCACAGCAACGCGGTCTGGTTGACTGGATTGATGTGGATGCTAGCAAAATGGCTGGTGTATTCAAATCTGTACCTGAGCGTAGTGATCTGCCTGCTGAAATTAACGAAAGCTTGGTTGTTGAGTTGTATTCTAAGTAATTGTTGTTTAGGTATTTTTTTAGCTCACAGTTTTATAAAGAGGACGGCATATGCAAAGCTCAGTAACTGAGTTTTTGAAACCCCGAGTTGTTGATGTTCAGGAAATCAGCAGTAATCATGCAAAGGTTATTCTTGAGCCTCTGGAGCTTGGTTTTGGTCATACCTTGGGTAATGCGATACGTCGTATCCTGTTGTCTTCGATGCCTGGTGCGGCTGTTGTTGAGGCCGAAATTGAAGGTGTTCTTCATGAATACACAAGTATTGAAGGTGTTCAAGAAGACGTAATTGAAATTCTGCTTAACCTGAAAGAGCTTTCTGTACGCATGCATGAAGGAACTGAAGCCACTCTTACAATTAGTAAGAGTGGTGCTGGTCCGGTTTTGGCAAGTGACATTCAACTGCCACACAATGTTGAAATCGTGAATCCTGATCATGTTATTGCCAACTTGACTGACGCCGGTAAACTCAACGCTACTCTTAAGGTAAAGCTGGGTCGTGGTTATGTTCCTGCCACAGCACGTGATGAAGCTGAAGAGACTCGTCCAATTGGTAATTTGCGCTTAGACGCATCTTTCAGTCCTGTTCGTCGTGTTGCCTATGCAGTTGAGCGTGCCCGTGTAGAACAGCGCACTGACTTGGATAAACTGATTATCGACCTGGAAACAAATGGTGCGATTGATCCAGAAGAAGCAATTCGTCGTGCAGCTAATATTCTTCGTGATCAGCTTTCAATCTTTGTTGACCTGAAGGGTACTGAAGAAATGGTTGCTGTTCCTCAGGAGGCTGAGATTGATCCAGTCTTGTTACGTCCGGTAGATGATCTGGAATTGACGGTTCGTTCAGCTAACTGCCTAAAGGCAGAGAATATTTATTACATAGGTGATTTAATTCAGCGTACAGAAGTTGAGTTGTTAAAGACTCCAAATCTGGGTAAAAAATCGCTGACCGAAATCAAAGACATTTTAGCTACTCATGAGTTGTCACTGGGTATGCGTTTGGAAAACTGGCCGCCAGCGAGTCTGAAACAAGACGAACAGGCATCTGCATAAGCAGAGAGTGGTCAAAAGTTGTTGGTAGTTTGAAACCATAAGGAATTAAGTAATGCGTCACCGCAAAAGTGGTCGTCAGTTAGGACGTAACAGTAGTCATCGTAAGGCGATGTTCAAAAATCTTACTGCTTCTCTTATTGAGCATGAGGTTATAAAGACTACTTTGCCAAAGGCAAAAGAGCTTCGCCGTCATGCTGAGCCTCTGATTACTATGGCTAAGGAAGATAGCGCATCTAAACGTCGTTTGGCTTTCAGTCGTCTGCGCAGTGATCAAGCTGTTGGTAAACTATTCAATGAACTTGGTCCTCGTTATAAGGCCCGTCCAGGTGGTTATCTTCGTATTCTGAAATGCGGTTATCGCCCTGGTGATAAAGCACCTATGGCTATTGTTGAGCTTGTTGATCGTCCAGAAGCTGCTGCAGCTGAATAAGCTTAGCACTTTAAAGTATCAATAAAAAAGCCGGGCTAAGCCCGGCTTTTTTATTATGTGGCCAACAGAAAGAATATTTTTGAAGGCGGTTATTTATGCTTGTTCTGTTTACGGACTTTGGTTGCTGCGGGCCCTATGTTGGGCAGATGAAAGCAGCTATCTATCAAGTTAACTCTGCTGCAACAATTGTTGATCTTTTTTCTAATGCGCCAGGGTTTAATCCATGGGCAAGCAGTTATTTGTTGGCCGCACACAGCCACTATTTTCCTCCGGGTACCATTTTTGTCTGTGTTGTTGATCCGGGTGTTGGTACTGATCAGCGAGAACCCGTTGTCGCTGAGATTGATGGGCGATTTTATGTCGGTCCAAACAATGGACTTTTTGATGTCGTGGCAAAACAGGCTGAAATCGGTTTAATTAGCGAAATATTATGGCGCCCAGATCATTTGTCACACACTTTTCACGGTCGTGACCTTTTTGCACCAATTGCTGGGTATTTATCTCTCGGTCAGTGTTCAGATGACCATCTAGCACCAGCAAGAACTTTTACTGTTGAAGATGTGCCAGAAGACCTTTTTGAAATTGTCTATATTGATGATTATGGCAATGCTGTCACAGGTATTCGTGTTTGCTCAATTAGCCAATCTTCAGTGTTGCAGGTTAATGGCTTTGAGCTGCGTTATGCTAATACTTTCGCCGAGGTCTCTAAAGGAGAATTATTCTGGTACGAAAACTCGGTTGGTTTGGTTGAGGTGGCTATGAATCGTGGAAGTGCTACAGCTAAAATTGGCCTGGTAATTGGTGATGAAATAAAGCTTGTTACTGATTTGTCTTAACTATAATTACGTGTCGTTTTCAGGTTTACTGTTTTTAGATTTCATATCATATTTTTGTTGAGTTAAATGCTAGATGGAAAATTTACTAGGTCGCTGGTTCAAAAAATACTTTACTGATCCGGAAGGGGTGATTCTTGCGGTTCTGCTGATTCTTGGTTTTACTGTTGTAATCTTTTTTGGTGACATGCTGGCTCCTGTTTTAGCTAGTGTTGTGATTGCATATCTGCTTGAGGGTTTTGTCGGGCGGCTTGAAAATAGAGGCGTAAAACGATTTCTTGCAGTTTTATTGGTGTTCCTTATTTTTGTAACGTTTCTGTTATTCGTGTTTTTTGGTTTGGTGCCACTCCTTTCGAAACAGGTCGCCCAGCTGGTTCATGAAATCCCAAATATGGTTGGTGAGGGGCAGCGTTCACTATTACGTCTGACGGAGTTGTATCCGCACATGTTTAGTGAAGCTCAATTGAAAGATGTCATGACAGCAATTCGCTCAGGCTTAACCGAAATGGGGCAGGGAATTTTGTCATTTTCCCTGGCTTCACTTTCCACCCTTTTTACTATGCTGGTTTATATTGTGTTGCTGCCAGTGCTGGTGTTTTTCTTTATGAAGGATAAAACCACCATTGTGGCCTGGATTACTCGCTATATGCCTAAGGAGCGTGGTGTTTCGCTACGAGTGTGGCGCGAGATGGATCGGCAGATTGGCAATTACGTGCGCGGCAAGTTTGTTGAGATCATGGTTGTTGGTATTATCTCGTATGTTGTGTTTGCCTTTATGGGACTTAATTACGCCAGTCTGCTTGGTGCTGCAGTTGGCTTGTCTGTAGTGGTTCCATACATTGGTGCCGTAGTTGTCACGGCGCCAGTGTTGTTGATTGGTTTCTTTCAATGGGGTTGGAGTGGTGACTTTGCCTATTTGGCGCTTGCCTATCTGATCATCCAAGGAATAGATGGCAATGTGTTGGTGCCGTGGCTATTTTCCGAAGCGGTAAACCTGCACCCAATAGCAATTATTATCGCAATCCTAATATTTGGCGGTATGTGGGGTTTTTGGGGAGTATTTTTTGCTATCCCGTTGGCAACTTTGGTTAAGGCGGTTATTGATGCCTGGCCTAAGGTGGTTGACGATGTGGCAACACCGCCAACCAGCCAGGTGTGATAGTTATAGGTTTTTTGCGGCAAAGTCTGCCAGGCGTGACCGCTCACCGCTGATTAGGGTGATGTGGCCGCTGTTTTCCCAATTTTTAAAGCGATCGACCGCAAAGGTTAGCCCTGAGGTGGTTTCTGTCAGATAAGGTGTATCGATCTGGGCGATATTGCCTAGGCAGACTACCTTGGTTCCGGGGCCTGCGCGAGTGATGAGTGACTTCATCTGTTTAGATGTCAGGTTTTGTGCCTCGTCAATAATTACAAATTTCTTCAGGAATGTGCGGCCGCGCATGAAGTTCATTGAATGGATCTTGATGCGGTTGCGGAGCAGATCATTGGTGGCCGCGCGGCCCCATTCGCCGCCTTCGCCGCTAGAGAGCACTTCCATATTGTCCATCAGTGCCCCCATCCATGGCGCCATTTTTTCTTCTTCAGTGCCGGGCAGAAAACCAATGTCGTCGCCCATTGGAACGGTTGCACGGGTGACGATAATGTCATGGTAACGCTGCTCATCCAGAACCTGTGATAGACCTGCCGCCAGGGTAAGCAGCGTCTTGCCGGTTCCTGCCTGACCAAGCAGGCTAACAAAGTCTACCTCTGGATCCATCAGCAGATTCAGTGCAAAGTTTTGTTCGCGGTTGCGAGCATGAACACCCCAGACTGAATGATGTGAACTGTAAAAGTTTTTGTTCAGCTCAAGGGTTGCCACATTGTTATCAATCTCACGCACGCTGGCTTCAATGCCATGTTTTGCAGAGTCATACACCAATTGATTTGGATACCAGTTTTCCAGGTCTTCACCGGAGACTTTATAAAAGGTTTTGCCGTCGTCTTTCCATGAGGTCAAGTTGTCGCCATGTTCATCCCAAAAGTCCGCGTCAAGTTCTGCTTTACCGGTATATAGCAGACTCAGGTCTTCCAACACCTGGTCGTCCTGGTAATCTTCAGCAAGTATGCCTAAGGCAGCAGCCTTGATGCGCAGGTTGATGTCTTTTGAGACCATGATTACTTTGGTATCGGAACGTGATTTTTGTAGTGCCAGTGCAGTCCCTAGGATGTTGTTATCAACGATGTTGCCTGGCAGGCTGTCGGGCAGATTATATGAAAGGTTTTGCGTCTGGAAATAAACATGTCCGCTAACAAAGCTACTGTTGGCTGGCTCTGGTAGTTTGATGCCTTTTTCGATGTCTTTTTTCTGGGCACCGACAATCAGTTCTTCCATTACTCGGCTAGCTTGGCGGGCGTTGCGGGCGACTTCAGAGTGGCCGCGCTTATTTTTATCAAGCTCCTCCAAAACCACCATCGGTAGAAAGATGTCGTGCTCTTGGAAGCGATAGAGACAGCTCGGGTCGTGCATTAGGACGTTGGTATCTAAAACAAAGAAACGTTTTGCGCTTTGATCACGTATAGGTTTGTTAGGCATAAACTCTGCTGTCTCCTGCTATGTGGATTATTTATTGAGTGCCTTTGCGGCAGTCAAAACGTCTTCTGCGTGGCCATCGACCTTGATCTTGCGCCACTCATGTTGCAGCACTCCCTTGGCATCTATCAGGAAGGTGCTGCGTTCGATTCCCCTAACCTGTTTGCCGTACATGTTTTTCATTTTGATTACCTCAAACAGGCCGCAGAGTTGTTCTTCTCGGTCTGAGAGTAGATCGAAGGGGAGCTCCTGTTTGGCCTTGAAGTTTTCGTGTGATTTTATGCTGTCGCGTGAGACGCCTAAAATAATAGTCTTGGCGCGGGCAAATTTACGGTGATCATCGCGAAAGGCCTGTCCCTCTTTGGTGCAGCCTGGGGTGCTGTCCTTGGGGTAGAAGTAGATGACAACATTTTTTCCCTTGAGATCAGAAAGCTTAATGTTCTGGTCGCCTGTTGCTGGCAGCTCAAAGTCGGGTACTTTTTTACCAATTTCAACTGTACTCATTTTGAATCTTCCTTCTTTCTTTAATGCGACTAGCTGCGAGCGGGCTCAATCATGCCATCCATATTCATAGAGTCACAGAAGTCCATATATTGTTCTCTGATCTGGGAAATGGATTGATCAGCCGGTATGTTGACCGTCATTGTGATAGAAAACATTGCTGTGCCGGTGTGAGCTGCGTTATAGGAATCACTGTTGAGACTCTCGATATTGATGCTGCGGCTGGAAAAGAACTCCGTGACCTTGTGGACCAGGCCGGGTTGATCCATTGCCAGGGCATCGACATGGTAATTGAGCAGGTTGCCCTGTTGCGAACGTGGTTCAGTGCGCTTGAGGGTGATGCTTAAGCCTAGTGAGTCGCCTAGTTTGGGAAGTATCTCTTCAATCTTGGCAATGGAGCTCCAATTGCCGGTTAGCAACAGGATCAGGGCAAATTCACCGCCGAGGATGCTCATACGGCTATCAGCAACATTGCAGCCAGACTCGAGGATGTGTTTGGTAAGGTCGTTGATGATGCCGGGACGGTCGTCGCCAACTGCGGTAATTACTAGTTGTTTTGACATAGGATATGACTACTTTCAATGATTAATTTACAAGCTAAAAATAATCATACGCCAGATTGCCAGAGGGGGGAACGGGCTTGTCTTATGTCCTGCCCAGAAGTACCATGGGCGTTTTTTGTAGTGCGGAGAACTGTCTATGTTTCACGGCAGCATGGTGGCCCTGGTAACACCTATGCAGGACGATGGCAGCCTTGATTTTGAGGCCCTTGAGCGCCTGGTGGAATTCCATGTTGAGAACAGCACTGATGCCATTGTTTCAGTGGGTACAACGGGTGAATCACCAACACTAAATGATAAAGACCACTGTACTGTGATCCGCAAGACGGTGGATCTGGTGCGTGGCCGTATGCCCGTAATTGCCGGTACCGGCTCAAACTGCACTCGTGAAGCCATTGATCTGACCATGGCGGCAATGGAAGCCGGCGCTGATGCCAGCCTGCTAGTGACACCTTATTATAATAAGCCGACCCAGGAAGGTCTGTATCTGCACTACAAGGCCGTCGCCGAAGCGGTGGCCATGCCGCAGATTCTCTACAATGTCCCGGGTCGTACTGCCTGTGACCTGTTGCCAGAGACGGTTGAACGCCTGTCCAAAATCTCTAATATCGTTGGCATCAAAGAGGCGACTGGTGACTTGCAGCGCGCCCAGGAGATTCTTGATGCCTGTGGTGACAGTCTTGATATCTATGGTGGTGATGACGCCACTGCCCGTGAGTTGATGTTGATGGGCGGTAAGGGGGTGATATCGGTCACCTCAAATGTTGCTCCGCGCGCCATGCACGAGATGTGTGCTGCGGCGATTGCTGGTGAGCGTGAAAAGGCTGAAGCCTTGGATGCGCCGCTGGCTGGCTTGCATGAATATTTATTCCTCGAGGCCAATCCGATCCCGGTTAAATGGGCGATGGCCGAGATGGGACTGATGGGCTATGGCATTCGCCTACCGCTGACCAAATTGTCTGAACAGCATCACGAAATCCTGCGTGAGGCCATGCGCCAGGCTGGAGCTATTTAATCCTTATGATGTTAAATCAATCTAAGATCGGCATGGCGGTGTTGCTATCAGTTGCGCTGTTATCGCTGGGCTGTAGCGTGGCGGAAGAAAAACGCCAACTCTATCGCCAGAGCCAGATTGTTGAACCACTGAAAATCCCCGCCGGCCTGCAACAGCCGCAGGGTAAAGACATGTTGCCAGTGCTTCAGGTCGAGACCTTGGAACCGCTTGATATTACTCCTCCCGTTAATCTGCCCGAGGAGTTGTTGACGACACCACAGGGCGCTGATCAGGCCGAATAATCGCTATGCGATTTGCCTCAATTGGCAGCGGTAGTCGTGGTAATGGCACCCTTGTTGAAGTTGATGACACCCTGGTGTTGCTGGATTGTGGTTTCCCCATCGTCCAAGTGGAACAGCGCATGGCGCGGCTGGGTATGACCCCTGCGGATCTGAGTGCCATTGTTGTCACCCATGAACATGGCGATCACATCAAGGGTGTTGGGCCGTTGGCTCGGCGCTACAACCTTCCTGTATGGATGACACCCGGCACGGCCCGACATCAACGTCTTGGCAAGTTGCCCGAGCTGTGTTTATTCAATAGCCACGCAGCGTTTGCCATCGATGCTCTGGAATTAATACCCTATCCGGTGCCGCATGATGCCATGGAGCCGGCTCAGTTTGTGTTTAGTGATGGTGCCCGCCGTTTCGGTGTGCTCACCGACGTTGGCTGCTGGACCCCCCATATCGAACAACAACTAAGTGGCTGTGATGCCTTGCTGCTGGAGTGTAATCATGATGTGGAAATGCTGCAGCGGGGTAGTTATCCGCCATCCTTGAAACGGCGTGTCGGTGGACGGCAGGGCCACCTGAGCAATGCCCAATCAGCTGAGTTGCTGGGGCGCTTGGACAATAGCAAACTACAGCATCTGGTGATGGCCCACCTGAGCGAGGAAAATAATCAGCCTCAGCTGGCGCAACAGGCCCTGGCGGATGTGCTGGGCTGTGAAACGGATTGGATAGGCATTGCCGAACAGGATGCAGGCCTGGAATGGCGTGAAGTAGTATAATTCCAGACTCAGCAGTTGAACGCTCCTGGGTGCTTGTGATTTGTTTTTCTTGTGTCGGAGATTGTGAGAAAATTGCTCGCTGCTGAAGGCTAAGCCGCTCCATGATACATAGCACGCCATCTTGCACCGTCTGACTATGCAAAACCATTCGCCAATAGAATGACCATTGGCCTCATGATTTTGCTACGTTATTCGGCACAATCTGACGCACTCTGTATCATGTTCAACTGCTGAGTCTGGAATGTGCCGCATTATTATTAAGAGGTTTTAGGACAATGGAAAAACGCGAAGAACTCTATGCCGGTAAGGCCAAATCTGTTTATTTGACCGATGATCCGGATCGCCTGATTCTGGAGTTCCGCGATGATACCTCGGCCTTTGATGGCGAAAAGGTTGAGCAGCTGGCGCGCAAGGGCATGGTCAACAACCACTTCAATGTCTTTATCATGAATAAACTGGCCGAAGCCGGTATTCCTGTACACGTTGAAAAACTGCTGTCGGATAAAGAGGTGGTGGTCAAAAAACTCGACATGATGCCGGTCGAGTGTGTGGTGCGTAACATCGCTGCCGGCAGCATCTGTCGACGCCTGGGTGTGGAAGAGGGGCTGGATCTGAATCCGCCAACCTACGAACTGTTTCTAAAAAATGATGCCCTGCATGACCCCATGATCAACGAATCACATGTGGAAACCTTTGGCTGGGCCAAATCGGATGATTTGGCGAAAATGAAACAGCTGACCTATCAGGTCAACGATGTACTGAAAAAGCTGTTCGCCGATGCCGGTATGTTGCTGGTGGATTACAAGCTGGAATTCGGCCTGTTTCATGGTGAGGTGGTGCTGGGTGATGAATTCAGTCCGGATGGCTGCCGTCTCTGGGATGCCGAGACACGTGAAAAGCTGGACAAGGACCGTTTCCGCCAAGGCCTGGGTGGCGTGGTTGAGGCCTATGAAGAGGTGGCCAAACGACTGGGGATGGCGTTGCCTTAGCTGATCAGGGTGTTTGCTGCTTTAAAAGGCCGTTCATACGAACGGCCTTTTTTATTTATTAGCCACGTTTAGAAAAAAGAGTCATTGCCTGGCTGAATAGTCCCCTTGCCGCTACTCGCCATTGTCGCAATCGCCTAATCTCTGGCACCCATAGCACCACATTTGTGACAAAAACCAACCGCTGAGCCAGTTCAACTGATTGATATCGCTGACTTGTTTCTGCGCGGTACGCCACTAACACGTTTGCTGTTAAAGCTGGCTACGCGTAAGAGCTTAACTTAAAACACCTGCTTATCTTTGTGCTTTAGATTTCTTCCCGAAATGTAATGCTGGTTTTGTCGACCAGTTCACAGTCCTTTGTATCTGATTGATTACCTTTTAAATTTTTTTGCCAGTCTATTTATCTGTTTTTCATATTGTTTTATAAGGCTTTTTTATAAAAGGTTTTTTGGCTGTTTTACTTAAAGAGTTTTAGTTCCTGTCGATATAGTTCTTACGAAGTTTGTAGATTTGACGTCTGAGTGCGCCATGGATAGGTAAATACTCAAAGGTTTGCGGTAGAGCTGGATGCGTCATTCCGTAGAGTTTTTTAAGATATTCTATTCAGGAGCACTCATGAACAAACGATTTTTACTAAGCAGTGTCGCTGCTGCGGTTGCCTTGGCCCTGGCGGGTTGTGGCGGTGGTGGCGCGTCTTCTTCAAGCTCAAGCTCCGGTTTGACCAATTCCTCAGGTGAAACCCTTTCTGCCGTTACCACGGGTTTCAGCCTGCCGTCAGAGATATCAGCAGTGCCAGCCAATACCACCAACAATGCAGCCTCATTGAAAAGTTTTCATGGGGCCTTGCGCTCATTTAGTCGAGCAGCAGGCGCTCTGAGTTCGACTTCAGATTACGGCAAGGCTCAAACCAAAAAGTTTGTTGAAGAGCGCGCCTTGGAACAGTTCGAAATAATCGAGGAAGTATTGGGCG
Source organism: uncultured Gammaproteobacteria bacterium (assembly GCA_965602225.1). Lineage (GTDB taxonomy): Bacteria > Pseudomonadota > Gammaproteobacteria > Tenderiales > Tenderiaceae > Tenderia. Next base: position 38,849 of record CBFCYE010000013.1, read on the forward strand.
CAGTCGCTCAGACCAACTATGCTGAGCCAGCAGTTATTAATCAAGGTGCTTATACGGCTATGGTGGCTTGGACTGATGACCAGGATGGCCGTGAAGTAAAAACTCTCGAACCGTGGGTGGTTGATTCTCGCATGATTCTTGTAAATGGCGCGGATGTTAATAAGGTCTTGGCATGGATTGAAGAACCTGATCATCAAAATCCGGGCCAGACACAGCTCGTAAAAGCCGAATTCTTGATTTACCAAGCAGCTACTACCAATGCAGATGGCTCTTTTTCTGACTATGGAATATGGGACTTGAATGTCAGTTTTAATGATTCAGTCAATAACTTTTTTGCAGCCTCATCCACCATTGATGGAACTGTGAATACAATTAAATTGCATGAAAAAGGTATGGGTGAATATGATGGCGAGATGAAGGGAGTTTTAGTGCGCTCAGGTGCTTCAGGCCACGGTAAAGTCTCTTATCCTGATTATGAGTCTTGCTGGACAGGCGGTAGTAATGGCTGTGATGAAAATAATCCGCCACCAGTAAAAGAGGCGCAATACGCCTATAATGCAGCCTATCTCGCCGTTGATGATGACACTGCAAATGGTGTCGGTGATGCTGTATATAAAGACCGTGATCTAGCCAATGCCGTAGAAATGACTCATCGTTACGGCCTGTTTTATGATGAGGCTCCAATTCCTAACGGTGTTGCTGCTGGTGATGATGTGGAGAAACACACTTCATTCGGTTTTCCAGTCAAGTTTGTTGCTAACAGTGTTGGCCAGCACGCCTATTATGGTGCTTGGCAAGGCCGTCATGAACTCTGGAGTGGTAATGAAAATGGTATTGCCGCTGGTACAACAGTTACACGCGATGACCGTGGCTCTGATGCTCCAGTAGTAACCTATGTTGTTTCTGAAAAATTCAATGGCACTCTGACCAAGCGTGCCTTGGTTGATGGTGCGTTAGCAGATATTCAGAACATTCCGGTCGAGACCTTTATTAATAAAAATTACGACCTGCGTTGGGATAATGCTGCTGGCAAATGGAAGTTTTGTGAAGGTTGGCTAGATTGGCAAACATACCCACCAACCTGTAAAAGTTTTGTTGACAATAGCACTCTAGCGGTTTCTGATTTCACTGACTTTGATAGTTTGATCGTTGCGGCGGGTGATCGTAAACATGTCAATGTTGGTCGTTGGGATAATACTAACAGCGTCAATATTAATTATCTCTACGGTAATCCTGCTGGTGGCAGTGGTGCTGGCTTCTACGAAGCCGAAGAGGTACAAGGTAATCACGGTCCACAGATACAATTGAAAGATCCACTCCAACTTTATACTCCAGCAGATGGTGACAATCTTTTTGTGAATGTTGGTGGTTCGATTTACATTGAGTTTGACGGTACATCTTGGGTGCAAAAAACGCTGACCAATTTTGATCAGCAAACCTGGACCCCAACATTTGATGATGCTAGTGATATTGCCTTTGAGCCCGAGCTGGGTGGTGAATATTACATCAATAATCAAGGCGCCAGCTTTGTTGTGAAGCGTAAGAATAATACTGGCACTGCTGCAGATGATTATGATGTATTTACCGAACTGCAGTCAGCGGCTAACCCTGTCAATGTGTCATCTATTCTGCCAGCGAATACCAGTTATCTGGCAACGCCATGGCAGCCAGAGTTGCGTTATCAGTTAGTGACCAGTGCAGTTAATGTCAATTATATGAAGCTGGTTTATCTGACTGATGATGAAAATACTCAGGATGTTGATGAAACAGGTACTGTGTTAACTAGTGGTCAGTGGGGACTGCAACCTTTTAATGTCTCAAACCAAGCACTGCTGGCTGATGGGACTGCGGCCGACGTAGATGGTTTTGGCATTCTGCAAAGTGGCGATCGACCTGTTGAGTTTAACTGGGAGTATTCAACCGGTGGTTGGGGTTCACAGCAATTCCTTTGCTCGCCAGATTGTAGTGTGGCAGCAAATTTTCAGCTGCTTGATAACCCAATCATGCTGAGTCCATTTGATATAGATACAGATGGTGACACGGTCAACGATAAGACTCTGTCTCTGCAGTTTGATGGTTGGATGCATGGTCTGCCTGATATGTATCATGAGCTGGCCAAGAACAACTGGCAGATGACTGCGGATCTTAGTTCTAAGGTTATCAACATCCCTGCTGGTACAGCAGTAAGTGATGGTACAAATGACTACTACATCAAACCGCTGGAAATTAGTGTGTTCTTAGCTGAAGTGGCAAGTGGTACCGCTATTGCTAGTGGTCTAGACATTACCTCTGCGGACGATGTTGATCTGGCAACAGTGCCCACCTTTACCGACCATGGCATGTTGGCAAAACCAACGGGTACGGAAGTTTTGTACTCAGAAGGTTTATCCGTAGGATCAAATTAATTATTTGCAAATCGAGGTTAGCCCTCGGATAAAAAGCCCCATCCATATGGATGGGGCTTTTTTTATGGCAGGTACTTTTAGATTGAAAAGGTTGCCACAAACGGTGCGTGATCCGATTCCGGGTATTTTTTGTCTGTGGCAAAGGCAATCGATTCGTCATGTAAAACTTCGTTGTGAATCTCGGCAGTTTGATAGTGGGCTAAAAGGCTGCGTGAAATAAGCATGTGGTCGAGCAGGTTGCCCTGGCCTTCGTGCAAATGGGAATAGCGCGCTTCTTTCGGAATCGAGTTGCTGCATGGCAGTAGTTGACGCGGGGCCAGGGCGGCATTGCCTGTGTTTTCTACTCGGCCGGCAATGGCTTCGACCGGCACCTGGCCCGGTTCGGCATTGAAGTCACCACAGACGATGATCCTGGCCTCTATATCGGCATCGAAGATTTCATCGATCAGCATGCGCACTTCCAGCGCCTGGCCAACCCGTTTCATCGATGAGATGAAATAGCCTTCGGCCCAGCCGGCAACACTGCGATAACCGAAACCTTCTTTTTGGCCGGGCACGGATGAGGGCAGACGTGATTTAAGGTGGATGTTGATCAGATGAATTGGCCCCTGAGGATGGTCTATCTTGGTGTAGAGCAGTGGCCGTTGCCAGTTGATCTGCTTGGCCTCAGCTTCGTGAGGCGAGGCTGTCATTCGCCGATACATTAAATCCCCCACGTATTCATTGCGCACCTGACGGCTTTCAATAATGGGGTGGCGTGACAGGACCACCAGATTGCGTTTGTCATAAGCCTCATCGGCACTGGTTTCGGTATGGCTGATGTGAAATTCTTCGTAGGGGGTGCCATCGATCAATGCCTGCAAGGCCCACAGGCCGCGGGGCTGGCCGTCACGTTCCTGGCCGTGCACTTCTTGCAGGCAAAGGATGTCGGCATTTAGGCGTAACAGTCCTGGTCTGAGGATTGGGATACGTTCTGCCAGTGTCGGTGAACGTGTTTCATCCAGGTTTTCGATATTAAATGTGGCTACTCGCATTAGACCGCTCCCTGGTTAATGGTGGCAAGACACTGCAGTTGTTTTCTGCCTGGGAAAATAATGCGCCTTTTGGCGGATGCTTTCAAATGGCGGTTTGAATGAAAGTTTTGTGATATTTGCGGCGGCTTTTATTAGAGCTCTTCTAGCTGAATTGTGAGATAATGAGCGGAGGTTTGGTAAGTCACCAAACTTAAACAAACCCCTGTAAGAATGAGTCGCATTAGTCGATGGTTTTCCAGTAACAATCCCTGAAGGTTCAACATGTCTCAGCGTTTTTCACTCCACTTTTCGCACCTGCCATTGGTGCAACGCGTTCTCTATACCTGCGCCTTGTGTGTGCTTGGTCTGGGCTATCTCTTTGCCATGATCCATATTTTTGCCTCGCATCATGGTCGCGATGGCAATCCGATGTTGACGGTGAAGGATATTGCGATTGCCTATAGCGGTACCAAGAGCGGTACCAAGCTGGAGTCGGCATTGATGGGGCCAATGTCTGGCATGTTGCCGGCGGATGAAAACCTGAAAATTATCGACTGGGTGCGCAGTGGTGCCAGTCAAAAAGAGTATGAGGACAGCGTTAAGACGATCTTTGATAATCGCTGCATCACCTGTCATAACAATCGTAATCCGCACCTGCCCAGCCTCGAGGATTATCAGGGGGTGACGCATACTGCCGAGGAGGATCATGGTGCAGATATGTTTACCCTGGTGCGGGTGTCACATATCCATCTGTTCGGTTTGACCTTTATCTTCTTTATGGTTGCCGGTATTTTTATCCATTCCTATATCCGTCAGGAGTGGCTCAAGATCGCCATCATTGTGATTCCGTTTGTCTCAATCATTGTCGATGTGGCGTCCTGGTATATCACCAAGGTGTTTGAACCTTTTGCCTGGGTGGTGATCGGCAGTGGCGCCCTGATGGGGCTCTGTTTTGTCTTGCAGTTTTTTATCTCTATCTATCAGATGTGGTTTTACAAGCTGCCTGAGGATGTGCATCTGAGGTTTTATTGCTCGGTTGAAGACGACAATAACTAGGTTTTAGTTTGGATTTCAGCCTGAGGTGTATTGAAGTGATGCGTAATATTAGTTTTGCCGTGCTGTTGCTGGCCCTGGTGGGGTGTGATCAGACTAGTGTCTTCAGCAATGCCGTGGCAGAAGCCAGTGTAGAAAAGCCTGTTGCCAAACTGCCATTGGTGGGTGATACCAGCAAGGGTTGGCAGCTGGCTAAACAGTGTGCCGAGTGTCATGGCCAGGATGGCGCCAGTGCTAGTAGTGGCGCACCATTTATCGCCGGACTTGAGCAGGAATACCTGATCCGTTCTATGCTGGCCTATCGCAACGGTGCTCGTAACCATGCCGATATGAAGCTGGTCAGTGAAGCGCTTAATACCATCGCCCTGGCAGATGTAACGGCCTATTATGCCAGTTTAGAAACGGCTTGGCAGGGTGCGGTGGCTGGTCAGCAGTCACGCTCGATTTTATGGGATGACAAGGCCCGCAGTGAGGCGCAACATATTGTTGATAGTTGTCGTTCCTGTCACAGCCAGGTGAATCGCTTTCAGAAAAAAGAGGCCATCCCCAATCTGGATGGCATGCCTGCTGAGTATTTTATTCCGACCCTGAAAAGCTATGTCTCTGGTGGTCGTCACAACGAAATCATGGCCAATTTTAAGAGCCGGTTAAGTGACAAGGATATCTATAATCTAGCGGCTTATTTTGCTGCTCGTGCGCCACAGAAATCACAACCGCCGACAAAGGGTGATCCGGTCAATGGCAAGATCGCCGCCCGTGCCTGTGCTGGTTGTCATGGTTATGATGGCAACAGCCTCAATCCTCATATACCTAATCTCGCCGGGCAGTCTTTTCGTTATCTGGTTAAGGCCGGCAAGGACTATCGCGATGGCGCGCGTCAGTCGCAATTGATGCAGGCGCCGCTGCAACGTTTATCAGACAATACGATTATTAATCTCGCCGCCTATTATAGTCAGCAACAGCCCCGGTCACAGTTACATACGGACATTTCGTCGCCAAAGGCCTTTGATCCTCTGGCAGACGGGCAGCAGATAGCGGCCTCTTGTAATAGTTGTCACGGCAATAACCGCAAGGCGGGCGTGCCTAAGCTGACCGGCATGCATGTGAAATATATTGTCAGGGCGACTCAGGCCTACCAACACGGTCAACGTCAGCATTCGGGTATGCAAAACATTGTCTCGTTTTATAGCGATACCGATATGGAAAAGGCGGCCTACTATTATGCTATGCAAACACCTGAGCCAGAGGATGATAACAGCGAGGCCAATCTGGAAGCGGGTGAACAGCTCAGTGCCGGTTGCAGTAATTGTCATGGTGAGCAGGGTGTCAGTGCCGATCCTGCGGCAACCCCAAGCCTGGCCGGGCAGGATGAAGTCTATCTAGTTGCCGCAACCAGAGCTTATGCCAGTGGCGAGCGTCAGCACGATGGCATGCAAGATGTAGCGCAGAAGCTCAGTGATCAGGAGATAAAAGCCCTGGCCGCCTATTATTCTGCTCAGACAGCACAGCAGGTGGAAACCTATTTGCCTGATGATCCAGCCCGTCTGGTAGAGGAACGTTGCAACCGGTGTCATGGTGATCGTGGTTATAGCGACATGCCCGGTGTGCCGCGGCTGGCCGGACAAATCGAGTCTTACATCGTTCTTGCGATGAAGGAATATCAGGCTGGATTGCGTAAAGACAAGAGCATGGTGGCTATGGCCGGTGTACTCAGCCTGCTTGAGATTAAGGCGATTGCGGCTTATTACGCTAAACAGTAATCAGATGAGATAACGGGCATGCAGCCTGAAATTTGGCTGCGCTGCTGGTGCAGGGTTAGTCTTCAAACGATATAGGTTTATGCCAGGAAAACGTGGTTGAGCTTAACGAGGTTATGTCATGTAGGGCCAGGGCTGGGGATGGTGCTTAGGTTGCTAGCAACAGGCGTTAAATAACATCGTCAAAGACCATTCGCAATGAATGGTTAAAAGACCCTAAAAAAATTCAATTATTCTGCTGTTTCGGTCAGATAAACGCGCTAGAATAGAGTGGTCGTTTTGCGCTGACTAAGGTTAAATCCTTATCATATTAATAAGTTGTTCATGCATTTCGGCATAGATTTAGTCTGGATTGTGATCGAATTGAGAGGCAAGAAAAATGAAGAAAATGCTGTTTGTACTGGTGGCGGCCCTAACGGCAATGAGCGGAATTACAACTGCGTCGGCAGAAATTGGCTCAGCCCATAAAGGCTCGGCTAAGGCGTTTTATTGTACCGGTTGTCATGGTTACAACGGCATGGGTACCAACACGTTGGCGGGCCTGGCCGGCCGGGATGGGGCTGAGTTGCTTGCTGAACTTGAGACCTTTAAGAAGAAAAAATCCTCAATCATGGGGTTGCAACTGGCCAAGTTCAGTGATGAAGACCTGAAAGATCTGGCGGCCTATTTTGCATCATTGAAAAAATCTGGCCGTGGTGAGGCTAGCTATGCCAGAGATATCGAGCCAGTCATTCAGTGGCGCTGTGTCTCATGCCATGCCGTTGGTGGTGAAGGTTCGGACAAGAGCGGTTTGAATCTGACCAGCTATGACGCCTTGATGGCAGGTACCAGCCAGGGTGGAAATTTGATTGTGCCAGGCTCACCGACTACCAGTAGTTTTATGGTGATGGTGACCCGTAAAGATCACCTGAGAATGCCTTTTGGCGCACCTCCGTTGTCGGATGACGAAGTAAGGGTGATCAAGGCCTGGATAGAACAAGGTGCAAAAAATAACTAACATTTAGTTATATGAATGAAAAACGGAGGCCGAAGGCCTCCGTTTTTGTTTGGGCTAAATAATGAAAGCCAGCAGTAAAACTGCAAGCATAACTACCGATACGATTTCTCGTGCGCCAAACGTTGGTTCTTCTTCCATAGTGTTGCTCCCCTCATGTTGATAGTGTCTTCCTCCCCAGGTTGAACCGATTCATCAGATTCGAGATAAGAATAGATGAGTTTTTTACTCAATAAAACCATGGCTTGTGTGTTGCAACTCTGACGGCCGTGGTGGGTTGGGGTGGCAGTGGCTGATAGTCGGCTATAAGTTGGATAACTGTTCGCGGGCCAGGTAGATGCAGGGTTTTTCTTCGTGGCTGGAATAATAACTGATCCACAGCTCTGCCTCATGGATCACCATGCCGGCATAACTGCAATCACCCCCTGAGGGTAGTTCGGTAATGGTTTCGAGCCGTCCTTGTTGTTCATCTACCCAGCATAGTTCCAGCCACTCCCTGATGTAGTGCCCTTCAGTCGTGAATTCATATTTGCGCACAGCGGCGATGAGTCGGCCATCAGCGAGTGAGATCATTTCCGGCCCGCCAATGCGGCAGCCAAGATCCTGCCATTGCCAGTCGGTGTAGGGTGGCTTGGCCCTGCCGAGCAGGCCATTGTCATCACCAAAGCCCTTGAGATTGTCGCGTCGTAATAGACACAAGCAGGTGTCATCGTCACGGAACACCAATGCATATTCGCTGGGGCCGTTTTGGTCGTATAGGTTTTCAACCAGAGTTTCATAGTGTTTGCCATCGTGGCTGCGATAGAGCCGGACCATGCGTTCTGGTGCATGGCCGTAGCCGATGCTGTAGCCATGTTGTTTGTGCCAATCCGTGCGCCAGAGCCAAAAGCCAGGTTCGCCGATTTGATGAGGGCCGTGCCAGTGAACGGCATCATTGGAAAAATAGCTGACAGACTGGCTAGGCTGCTCTTTACTTTTATAGGCAAGATAGCTGTTTAACATCAACTGCCCATCTGGAGCGATGCTGAACTTGGCGTCACGCAGGTCTCGTCCCTCAAACTTCAGGCCGGCAAGTGAGTGCCAGTTTTCACCATCATCGGTTGTGATGATGCGTAACACACCTTCATCACCGGCATGGGCAGTGCCTTCGCGCAACACACACAGCCAACGACCCTGATAACGAATCAGGTCGGTAAAGGCGTTGTATTCAGACTGATCCCAGATGCGGCTAACTTTCATTAAAAAGTGTGTTCCTTGGGCTTGCTGCAATAATTGCTATAGAAACTGCTGATTTGATTGGCCGCTGCTGGCTCAGATCGTGAGCAACACCTGGGCCGGATTTGTTTCAGCAGCCTCCATGTTGGGGTGGCAGCTGAACAGGCGTCCGGCATCGATGCCTTGCTCAATTAACAGCTCTTTTATCAGTCGGCTACGTTCGCTGGCCAGTTCCAACAACTGTTCGTTGGTAACGCTGACGACTTCTGTTTCTGATGGCGCTTCCTGTTTGGCAGTATCTTCTTCGGTTTGCTGTGTAGCTAACAAGGCCTGGCGGTCTGTCTCTGAAGCAAGGCCACAGATATTGAGTTCAATGTTGGGACGTTCTTGCAGCAGTGCGGCGATTTTATTCAGGTATTGTTGATGTTCATCGCTTAGACGGGTCTCAGCGGCAGCAAACACTAGCGGTTCGAGATTGACGCTGCCTGGCTGGCCCACCAGCTCCGCAACCATCAGCATTGCCCCCCAGGGCTGCAGCATGAATTTCAGATATCCGGTGACGGCCATGCCGGTGGCCTTGGCCAAGGCCTTGTTGATGACCTTGCTGACGTCGAATTGAGGGTCGTTAATATCGCCATCGATCTTGATATCAAGTTCGATGTTGTCATGTTTATCACGCAACAGCTCGAGTGCGGCATCCAGCGGCATGCTTAGATTTTCTGAGAATTTCTTCGACTGACCAGGGTCGCCTTCTTCAATATTGAATTTATTGAGTTTGATGTGAATGTTGGCGTCGAGTTGGTCGTCTTTCACTGTTGCATCTATGGAAGAGTTTAGTTGGCCCCGCTTGAGATAATAGCCCATCTGTTTGTTGGCGTAGGGAGAGGCTGGCGGCAGTTCCAGTGCGCTGATATTGCCCTTGGCAGACATGTTTAGCTTGGGGCCAAACGGCCTTATCTGGGCATCCAGCTTGAGTTTGCTGTGCTGATTGATGCTGGCTTGAAGTTTGAACAGGGCATCCTGATGAGGTTTCGAACTATCAATATTGGCAATGCTCAGACTCATGGGTTTGATCTCGGCATGAAAGGCAGGCCTTACGCTCTCATCAGCAAAAATGATTTGGTTGTTATTGGCAATGTTCAGTTTCGCCAGCTTGATCTGAAAAGGTTTTGAGGTGACCTCTTCAATAGGTGCCGACTCTGGAGTTTCTGCGGGCTTGTCTGCCTGAGTTGAAGTGCTGGACTGTAATTGATCCAGCAGCTGGATCTTGCCGTCAGCCATTATTTTAATTTTGGCTGTCAGTCCATCGAGGTCAACCCTGTTGATGCTAAGTATTTGTTTGCCATCAAAGGCCAGCGTGCTCAGCGTTGCCTTGGCTAGTTTCACCATTTCATCCTGTTGCTTGTGCAGCAGTGTTAGTTGGTTGAGGTCTATTTGTTTGATGCTCAGTTGTTGTGCTGTCGCCAGTTGAATATTGTTCAGCTGTAACTGTTCAAACAAGGCCAGCTGCAGATTCGCTTGTGTGTCTTGTAGCACGAATTGTTTGACTGTCACTGTGCCATTGAGTCTTAAACCTAAATCTTGATCATTGTCTGGTGCTTGGTAATTCAGCTGACCGTCCCAGTCCAGCTGCTGGTTTGAAAGTTGGTACTGTCCTTGTTCCAAATTTAGTTTGCTTAGGCTGATATGGGTTTGGCTTTCCACTTGTGGCTGACCTGCCTCCAGCTTGGCTGAAAACTCGCTTTGCAGGTTTAACTCGCCGTTGAGTCTGTTGATGCCGGCAGTTTCGGCAAATGCTGCAGCAAGTGACAGGGGCAGTTGTTGCAATTGAATCTGGCCGTTAAATTCAGGTGCTGGTTTGAATGGCTGCATTTGTCCGTTCAATTGCAGTGGTGCCTGACCGATGCGTAACTGTGCCTGATAGTTACTGGTTTGTTGCGGCAGCCAGCTGGCAAGCCGGCTCAGTTGCAGCGAATCGATATGCAGGTCGGTTTGTAGTTTGGGGCTGCTCAGATGCACGCTGATAGCGTCCAGTTTGGATTGCCTGATGCCTATTCCCCAGGGGGATTTTTCTGGTTCCGGTTCGGCGGTTGCTGAGGCGGGGGGCGGTAGGGTGCCGGCAATTATCCAGTCGCCAGTGATGGTGTTGTCTAGATCCAGCTCCAGTCCTGATAATTCAAACTGTTCAAACTCAATGCGTTTGCTGAGCAGGGCCAGCATGGAAAGGTTGATATAGAGCCGCGACAGGCTGGCGCGCCCCTGACCATTACCGCTGAGTCGAACGCCACTGAGACCAAATTCACCGCTGAAGAGGTTGAGATCAACATCGGCAATTTCGATCTGGCTGATGCCCTGATCTTTGAGCAGGCTGATGCCCAGGTGTTTGATTGCGATTGGCAACAGGGTGAGCAGCGCCGACACCAGCAGCAGACCTGCCAACAGCAGTTTTTTGCCCCGGCTTAGTGGCAGAAATGCCTTTATCTTGGATTCTGGCTGGTTCATCTGTCGCTTTCTGATCCCCGTTCCATGGCAGGTGTTTCAGATTGATATCCGATCATAATGCGACAATCTGCAGTGCTTGTGAAGTGGCTCGCTGTGGTGGTCGGTTTTGATTCGCTCTGCCTCCCCGAATCAAGTAAAATGGCCGCCTTTCTCAGTCACTGATTCAGGAATTGGCAATGCTTCAACTGCGCGGTAATCCAGCTTTATCCCCATTTCGTCTGCAAAAGCTGACTGAAACCATTCAGGCCCAGCTGCCTGGGGTGGCCCATGTCTATGCCGAGTTTGTCCATTTTGCCGATGTGGAACAAAGGCTTAGTGCAGAAGAAGAGACCTTGTTGGGCCGTCTGCTGGAGTATGGTCCCAAACTGGAAGTTGAAGCGCCTGAGGGTGATTTGCTGTTGGTTTTACCGCGTCCGGGCACGATTTCGCCCTGGGCCTCCAAAGCCACCGATATTGCCCATAACTGTGGTTTGACGGGTATCCGTCGTCTGGAACGCGGTGTGGTCTATTACCTGGCCAAGAGTGATGGCGTAGCGCTGAATGATGGCGAGTTGAATGCCATCTTGCCGCTGCTGCATGATCGTATGACTGAGGCTGTATCTTTCAGTCTGGATGAGGCCGAAGGCCTGTTCCGGGTTGAAGATCCCCGCCCCATGCGCAGTGTCGATATTCTCGGTGGTGGCCGTGATGCCCTGGCCGTAGCCAATCGGGAACTGGGCCTGGCCCTGGCCGAGGACGAGATCGATTACCTGGTGGAGAACTTCACCACCTTGGGCCGCAATCCCAATGACATCGAGTTGATGATGTTTGCCCAGGCCAACTCTGAACATTGTCGCCATAAGATCTTTAATGCCGACTGGGTCATTGACGGCAAGGCGCAGGACAAATCCCTGTTCAAGATGATCCGCAATACCCATGAGCTGCATCCAGAAGGGGTGTTGACTGCCTATTCTGATAATTCGTCGGTGATTGAGGGTGCCAGGGCCGGTCGCTTCTATCCTGATCCAGAAACCAAACAGTATGGTTATAACGAACAAGATATCGCCATCCTGATGAAGGTCGAGACCCATAATCACCCCACTGCCATTTCGCCTTTTTCTGGTGCGGCCACCGGTTCTGGTGGTGAGATTCGCGATGAAGGTGCCACCGGGCGCGGTTCCAAGCCCAAGGCCGGTCTGTCAGGTTTTAGTGTTTCCAACCTGCGCATTCCCGGTGCCGAGCAGCCCTGGGAGACCGATCATGGCAAACCCGGTCGCATCGTCTCAGCCCTGGATATTATGCTCGACGGGCCGATTGGCTCGGCGGCATTTAATAATGAATTTGGTCGCCCCAACATCAACGGCTATTTCCGCACCTATGAAGAGTCTGTGCCAGGCCCTGAGGGTGATGAGGTGCGTGGTTATCACAAACCGATCATGCTGGCCGGTGGTCTGGGCAGCATTAGTACCGAACATGTTGAGAAACACATCATCCCACCCGGCGCGCAGCTGGTTGTGCTGGGTGGCCCGGCGATGTTGATTGGTCTGGGTGGGGGGGCTGCCTCATCGATGGAGACCGGTTCTTCAACAGAAAACCTGGACTTCGCCTCGGTGCAACGTGGCAATCCTGAAATGGAGCGCCGCTGTCAGGAGGTCATTGACCGTTGCTGGCAGCTGGGCAAAGACAATCCTATCGTCTCTATCCATGATGTCGGTGCCGGTGGTATCTCTAATGCCATGCCGGAACTGGTCAACGATGCCGGCCGTGGTGCCAAGTTTGAGCTGCGTGCCGTGCCCAACGATGAGCCGGGTATGTCACCGGTAGAGATCTGGTGTAACGAATCGCAAGAGCGTTACGTGATGGCGGTGATGCCAGAAGATATGGCCCGGTTTACGGCCATGTGTGAACGTGAACGCGCGCCGTTTGCTGTCATCGGTGAAGCCACCGAAGAGCAGCAGCTGATTGTTGGTGATGGCCACTTTGACAATAGCCCGGTGGACATGCCGCTGGAAGTACTGTTGGGCAAACCACCCAAGATGTTGCGCGATGTGCAGCACAAGTCGTTCCAGAAGCAGGAATTTGATACCTCAGACATTGATATTAAAGAGGCGACCTATCGTGTGCTGCGTCTGCCCACTGTCGCCAATAAGAGCTTTCTAATCACCATTGGTGACCGCTCGGTAACAGGGCTGGTGGCGCGTGACCAGTTTGTTGGTCCATGGCAGGTGCCGGTGGCCGATGTTGCTGTTACGGCTACCAGTTTTGATGTCAATACCGGTGAGGCCATGGCCATGGGTGAACGTACCCCGATTGCCCTGGTGCACCACGCCGCCTCGGCGCGTATGGCGGTGGGTGAGGCGCTGACCAATCTGGCCGCTGCCCGTGTGACTGAGTTGGGCCGGGTGGTGTTGTCGGCTAACTGGATGGCCCCGGCTGGCCACCCGGGTGAAGACGCGGGTTTGTATGAAGCGGTGAAGGCGGTGGGTGAAGAGTTGTGTCCTGAGCTGGGTATCTGTATTCCAGTGGGTAAGGACTCCATGTCCATGAAGACGGTCTGGACCGAGGATGGTGAAGACAAATCGGTCACCTCACCGCTGTCGCTGGTCATCTCTGCCTTTGCGCCGGTGACTGATATTCGCAAGACCCTGACACCGGAATTAAAGACCGATCTGGGTGAGACGGATCTGATTCTGATTGATCTGGGTAAAGGCGCTAACCGCATGGCTGGTTCCTGTCTGGCCCAGGTCTATAAACAGATTGGTCATCATGCCCCGGACGTCGATGATGCCCAAGCCTTGAAGGCATTCTTTAACGTGATTCAGTCGTTGAACGAACAGGGTCTGATTACCGCTTATCACGACCGTTCCGATGGTGGCCTGCTGGCAACCATTACCGAGATGGCCTTTGCGGCCCATACCGGTGTCACTATTAAATTAGATGACTTGGGGGTGGATAATATTGCGGCCCTTTTCAGTGAAGAACTGGGGGCAGTGATTCAGGTGCGCCAGTCTGATACTGAGACAGTGCAAAAGCTGCTGCACGATGTCGGGCTGGGCCATTACAGTCATGTGATTGGCAGTCTCAATGGCGACGATGTGGTCGAGGTGCTGGCCAATGGTGAGCTGATCCTGAGCGAGTCGCGTATTGAGCTGCAACGAGCCTGGTCTGAGACCTCTTACCAGATCCAGTCTATCCGTGATAACTCCGACTGCGCCCAGCAAGAGTTTGCCCGTCTGTTGGATGAAACCGATCCTGGCATCCAGCCTGTTTTAAGCTTTGATCAAAACGCGGATGTTGCCGCGGCCCTGATCAAACCTGGGATTGCCACAGGCGCGCGTCCACGCATGGCAGTGCTGCGCGAGCAGGGTGTCAATGGTCAGGTGGAAATGGCCGCTGCCTTTGATCGTGCCGGTTTCGATAGCATCGATGTGCACATGAGTGATGTCATCAGTGGTCGTGTGTCGCTGAAAGATTTTAATGGTCTGGTGGCCTGCGGTGGTTTTTCCTACGGTGACGTGTTGGGTGCCGGTGAAGGTTGGGCCAAATCCATCCTCTTTAACCCACGCGCCCGTGATGAGTTCGAGGCCTTTTTCCAGCGTGATGATAGTTTCAGTCTAGGCATCTGTAATGGCTGTCAGATGATGTCCAATCTGCGTGAGCTGATTCCAGGCAGCGAGCTGTGGCCGCACTTTGTGCGTAATGTTTCAGAACAGTTTGAAGCGCGTTTCTCGCAGGTTGAAATCATGAAGTCGGCATCGATCTTTCTGCAGGGCATGGAAGGTTCACGCCTGCCGATTGCTGTTGCCCATGGTGAAGGCCGAGCCGAGTTTGCTTCTGCCAATGGCGCACAAGCAGCGTTGGATGCCGGTGTAGTGGGGCTACGTTATGTTGATAACTACGGCAACGCCACCGAGTCTTATCCTGCCAACCCCAATGGTTCGCCTTTAGGTGTGACGGGGCTGACAAACACTGATGGTCGCTTTAGCATCATGATGCCGCATCCAGAGCGTGTCTTCCGTGCAGTGCAATATTCATCTCGACCTGCAGGCTGGGGTGAAGATGGTCCATGGCTGCGTATGTTCCGCAATGCCAGAGTCTGGTTAGGGTAAATAATCCTTTTGCCGGGTCGAAGTAGGTGTAGGTAGGTTGTGATGAGTAGTGTGATGCAAAAATCCCTGGCGGTGGTTTTCCCTTTACTGGTTGCGTTGTTGTTGACTGGTTTTATTCCGGCGCAGCAGAGCGTGGATGCGCGTTTGCAACTCGAACGACTGAATGTTGATTCAGCCGCTGAGCTGGAGCAGGCCTTTAACGAACTTGCCTATGCTTGGCCGCTGCAAGCTGGTGACTCTATTCCTGCTATTGAGTTGACTACCTTACCTTCTGACTTGGCCCAGGTGCAGAATGTGAAACTGAAAAAGTCTCTGTTTTTCCGTAGCCTGTTACCAATCGTGTTGGCAGAAAATGAAAAGGTTGCCGAGCTACGCAGTCATATCTCCGCATTGCTGAAAAAGGGTGTGTTGCAACTGACTAAGGCAGAGAAGCGCTGGCTGGAAACCATCGCCCTGCAACACAAGGTTAAAGGCAGTATTAGCGATGTGCGGATTCAGCGTAAATTATTGAGTCGTGTCGATGTGGTGCCGCCTGCCCTGGTATTGGCCCAGGCTGCCAATGAAAGTGCCTGGGGCACGTCGCGTTTTGCCCGTCAGGGTAACAATATGTTTGGTCAGTGGACTTATCGTCAGTCGGAAGGGATTGTGCCTTTAGGTCGGCCAGAGGGAGCAACCTATGCCGTGCGCGCCTTTTCCAGTATTGATGCCTCGGTGCGCGCCTATATCCAGAACATTAACAGCAATAACGCCTATGCTGAATTACGTCAGTTGCGACAGCAGATGCGTGACAAAGGTGAGGCGCTGGACAGTCATGTGCTGGCCACTGGTTTGATGGCTTATTCTGCTCGCGGTGAAGAATATATAACTGAACTGCAGGCGATGATGCGCATCAATAAATTGTTGACAGTGTTGCAGTCGCTAAGCTTAAAACGTGGTTCATGAAACAATATGTTTGTTCGGTTTTTGTAATCGTTTCGGTTTAACTCAATAGATAGCGTTTGATTTTATTTTTCATTCTCCAGCTTCACGCCCCTCTTAAATTAAATGCCCGCACGCTGCTTAACTAGCACAACATCTTGTTGGTTTTTAGAAAACAATTTTTAGACATCAAACAGCTGTTTCCGGTCAGTGAATATTTAGTTATCAGTCGTATGGCGGTGGCTATTTAATCTCATGCAAGGCTGTGAATCAGTTAAGTTTCTGCCGCGAATATTTCTTTAATTTATCTTCCAATAATTTTGATTTCGCTTTAGCGAAAATCATCTTCTATCTTGCTTAGTTTCACTGTTTTCTCAGAACTGTTTCATCTATCCCCAAGTCACTACGTAGAATTACGTTTATGCCTAGTGTTCTAACACCATTGTCGTCACTACAGGTATGGAGACCAGAACAGTTGCTTGTCACGATAAAGCACTGATTAAGGCTGTATTTCCATTGGATTTTAACGGTTCAATAATGTAACAGGCAGTCGATACTGAAATAGAAAGGTGATGAAGAAATCGATAACAGATTGATCAACGATAAATTTATCGAATTCAGTCATTCATCAGCTAGTGCAAGTTGGTATTTCAATTCTCGGTGACCATTTTTATAACGCATAGCATGATGTTTATTTTTATTACCTCTTTTTTATTGATGAGTCTGGCCGTCCTCTGCAGCGCAGACACACTGAACAGATGTGGTCGGCGACTGGTTGAGCACAATGCATTACTGGAAGCTGGAAAATGAAGTGGTCTATTAGCAGAAAACTCATTCTCATCACCCTGTTAGCAATTCTGCTGCCCGCCTTCGCCGGAAGCATGATCCTTTATAGAGAAATAGCTGCGAATGTTGCTTTCACCAAGCTTAACGATCTGATGAACATTATCGATGCAAGATATATACATGTTCTAGATTTTATGAAACAGAAAAAACTAAGCACTGTGACTCTAAGTGAAAACCACTTCATTCATGAACAACTTCAACATATTTACGGCGATCAAGACAGATTCTCGGAACAGGAAAAGAATGCCGCTCTGCATAATATTCAGTCCTATTTAGAGCGCTTGAAGGAAGATTCGCAACTCGACTGGCATGCCATGAAGCAGGACAAAGAAGCTGGCATATCCTTGCGGCAGGTGTTTGGCAGGGAGGTAAAGTGGGACATGTATCGCCTGGATAAACGCCTCTACCGTCACCATGAAATTATCCTTGTTGGCCGTGACGGCAAGGTCATCAGTTCCACTAGTAAGGACAATATTGGAATCGACATGACGGGTACCGATCTGTTTGAAAATGGCAGAAAAGACATTTTTTTTAAGGATGTCTATGAAGACAGGGTTGGTAACACCGCCATGGCCATCGCCGCCCCCATATCCCACCAGGGTGAAGGTCAAGACCTGGCACACTTTGATAATGATTTTATGGGTGTTGTCGTTATCAAGACCAATACTGACTTTTTGAGCGACCTGGTTACTGGAGACCTTGGTAATCAGATTGGCGGAAAACTATTTTTTTCCGGCTATACGCCTTCCACTGATTTCTACATGATCAACAAAGAAGGTTACATGATCACCCAGTCCAAAGGGCTCATGGGAGAAAGGGATACTATCTTAAAACAGCAATCCAAAACCCTACCCTGGCAGCGTTGTGTCGATGAATCCCTTCCTGTGCGAGAGGCGCAGGAGTTTTATCTCAATTACGACGGCGTAGAGGTCGGCGGCGCGTCCATGTGCATCTTTGATATGAAATGGACGATAGTCGTTGAGCAAAACAAGGATGAGATTCTCACCCTTTTTAGCAGCATAGGGAAAATCATGACCATCATCGGTCTGGCGATGCTGATTTCTATTACCCTGTTACTCTTTTTCATGATTAAAAAAGTGATCATCGAGCCTATAAACCAATTATCTGATGCCACCAAACAGTTGAAAAAGGGTGACTACGATGTTCGGGTAAAAATCAACAGCAACGATGAAGTTGGCCTGCTTGGTGAGTCCTTCAATTCAATGGCTGAAGATATCCAAAAGTCTACCCACGAGTTGCATGTCAATAACCAGCAGTTAGAAATAATGGTCGATTGGCGTACCAAAGAGCTTAGTGAGACCAACAGCCATCTGTCGCAGGAAATGGTGGAGCGAAAACAGGCCCAAGTGGAAGCGGAACAAGCCAATCAGGCCAAGTCGGAGTTCCTCGCCACCATGAGCCATGAGATCCGCACCCCCATGAATGGTGTGCTGGGCATGCTTCATTTGTTGAGCAAGACCGAACTGATTTCCAAGCAGCGGCGCTTCGTTGATACCGCCATCAGTTCAGGCAAGATGCTGATGACAGTGATTAACGACATCCTCGATTTTTCCAAGCTGGAGGCGAACAAGCTGGAGCTGGAATTCATCTCGTTTGAACTCTCTAGCTTGCTGGAGCAATGTGTGGCGTTGTTAGCCAAAGAAGCGCATGAGAAAGGCCTGGAACTGCTCTGTTCGGTGGATCCCGAGGTGCCACACCAGGTTAAAGGCGATCCTACCCGCTTACGTCAGGTGCTGACCAACCTGCTTAATAACGCCATCAAGTTCACTGAGAATGGCGACGTCGTGCTGTATGCCAGCATGCTTAATGACGGCAGCATCCATCTAGGTGTGAGAGACACAGGGATAGGGATGACTGACGCGCAGCAGCAATTGTTATTCAAGGCCTTCAGCCAGGTCGACAGCTCCCATACCCGAAAATTTGGTGGTACCGGCCTTGGACTGGCGATCTCCCAGAAACTGGTCACGGCCATGGGCGGTAGCATACGCGTAGCCAGCGCGCCGGGCCTGGGGACGGATTTCAACTTCGATTTATCGCTGGAGGTAGTTAACGATGATGCACTTCAATTTAAAGCGTCGACCTCATTGTCCAAGCAGCGTTTCCTGGTGGTGGATGACAACCCCACTTTGAGGGAGCTGATGAAAAATATCCTTGAGAGCTGGGAGGTTGTGCAGATAGGCTTGGCTGAAAATGGTGCCGATGCCCTGGAACAATTGCGCCATGCCGCCGCGGCTAACGAAGCCTATGACATAGCCGTGCTGGATATGAATATGCCGGGTATGAACGGTTTGGAATTAGCACGCACCATCCGTGCCGATGCGACGCTGAATGATATGACCTTGATGATTCTTAGCGCGGTCATTCAGGACAAAGCAGTGCCAGAGGTAGACGCCTGGTTGACCAAGCCAGTATTACAATCTGACCTGTATAACTGTCTATTGACGTTGTTGGGAAACACTCAGCAGGCAGTAGCCCACATACCAGCCGCAGGCCAAGACTGGTGGTTCGGAGGCCGTAAGCTGTTATTGGTGGAAGACAATCAGGTCAACCAGCAGGTGGCGCAGGAGATCCTTACAGGGGCGGGCTTTGAGGTTGATATCTGTGATAACGGTGCCGACGCTGTAAAAGCAGTGCAAGACAACAGCTATGACCTTGTATTGATGGACATACAGATGCCAATAATGGATGGCCTTGAGGCAACACAGAAGATCCGTTCTCTCGGTGATGGTTACGCAAACCTACCGATCATAGCCATGACCGCCCATGCCCTTAGCGGCGACGCCGACAAGAGTCTGGCGGCAGGCATGAATGCCCATGTGACCAAACCCTTCGATCCCGATGCCTTGTTTAAAAAACTATCTAGCTGGGTTAAGCCAAGTGAAAAATCAGTCGAGACAGCCGGGCAAACCGAGGCTGTCACAATGGCGAGCTTACCTGACTTGCCGGGCATCGATGTGGCTGATGGCCTGCAACGCCTGCGTGGTAATTGGGCTGCATATCAACGAATCTTGTGTAGCTTCCGCAACAAGCAGGTTGATACGGCAGAGGTTATTGCTGCGCATATCGAAAAGCAGGAGTGGGTCGAAGCTGCGGGCTTGGCGCACACGCTTAAAGGTAGTGCTGGCAACATCGGCGCACACGAGCTTTACAAAATAGCGACACAGCTAGAGCAGGCTTGTGATGACCGCAATGCTGATCTGTCCGCGACTAAACTCTATGAGTTAAGTGCACAATTACAAATAGTAATAAGCGGACTTGGGGTGCTGGAACAGGATGAAGTGACTGTTGAGGATATAACAGCTACGGAGGGAAATGATGATCCAGCACAGCTAAGGATTTTGCTAGAGCAGCTATCTACCTATTTAGATGCGGACTTAGGTGAGGCACAGGCCTGTTTCAAAATATTGAAACGGCGGCTTAGTGGTGAGGTCTATGCCGCTCAAGTGAAGGCTTTGGAGGATGCTTTGAACGATTTCAATATAGATGCTGCAAAGTTAAGTATAGAGGCTCTCATGCAACTCTTGCCGCAGTAACTCAGTAACAAACGGCTGTTTATCAAGCAAAGCTAAATGTTAACAAATGTAAATTGGGTCGGACTCAACAACATTGAAATAACCGCCAGCCGCTGGCTATCAGTTTTGTAATTACCGATAATCTTTTTGAACACTATCTGCACAGGATGATTGTTAGATTAGTGCCTCGAAGGCTGTGTTTACGGCGAGATACGGGTCATATATGAATCTGTTAAATACTCGTTATTAGATTACGTATATATAGTAATTTTCCTTTTAGCAAAACTAATAATATAGTGTTGGGGTTATGAGTTTTATTGATCAAAGCTTGAGGGGCAGATTAATACCGACAGTTTGGTTTCTGTCGTGCATGATTGTAATTCTGGGTATCAGTGGCTTCACGCCGCAGTTTGAATTATTAGAAGGGGTCGCGGGTTATGCTCCGCTGCACACCTTTCTTGAAACCATTTCTATTATCGTCGCCATGTTGGTTTTTAGTATTTGCTGGGACAGCAATGCTAAGCAGCGCGCCGGCAATTTCCTGTTGCTTGGCTGTGTCTTTTTAGCTGTAGCGCTGATTGATTTTCTGCATCTTCTCTCCTTTCCAGGTATGCCTGATTTTGTTACGGCCAACAGCCCGGAAAAGGCCATTGATTTCTGGCTGGTTGCACGGCTACTGGCTGCCTTAGGGTTGCTTGCTGTCGCGCTGCTGCCATGGCGACCATTGTATTCTGTGGGTATCCGTTGGCTGGGTCTGGCAGTAACCCTATTGTTGGTCGTGATCGTGGCATGGATAGGTTTGTTTTATCAGGAACTGATGCCGGCTACGTTTGTTGAAGGTCAAGGCCTGACCAGATTCAAAGTAATGTCTGAGTATGTGCTTAGTACATTGTATGTGGCTGCGGCATTGCGATTTCTTTTTAATATGCGAACGCCACAACCCTATGATGTGGTGGGGCTGTTTGCCGCTGTCAGTTTGATGGCGATGAGTGAGGTGTTTTTTACTCTTTACTCCAGCGTCAATGATATTTTCAATCTGCTTGGCCATATTTACAAAATCATTGCCTATGGTTTTATTTATAAAAGTATTTTTTCCGACAATGTTCGTGCCCCATATCAACGACTGAAAGAGGCGAATGCAGCTTCGCAAGTCAGTGAAGAACGCCTGGCGATGGTGTTGGAGGGGAGTCGACAGGGGTTCTGGGACTGGAATATAGAAACAGGCGAAGTGCGGCGGAATCAGCGTTGGGCAGAGATGCTTGGTTATTCGACGATTGAAGATTTCGAAGCTAATACAGACACCTGGACAGACAGCATTTACCCAGACGATCGTGACGCTGCCTGGGCAGCAATTAATGATCACCTGGAAGGGCGTTCGCCCTCCTATGAAATTGAATATCGCATGCTCACCAAGAGCGGCAGTTTTGTTTGGGTGCTGGATCAGGCGAAAATTGTCAGGCGTGATGCTGAGGGGCGTCCACTGAGAATGTGTGGAACGCATACGGATATCAGCGAAAGAAAACAGGCAGAGCAAGAAAAAGGCTATTTACAAAAACAGTTGCAGCAAGCCCAGAAAATGGAATCTATTGGTCAGCTGACCGGTGGCATAGCACATGATTTCAATAATATACTTGCTGCCATCATTGGTTATAGCGAGTTATCCATTAGCCGTTTTGCCTCTGACGCAGAAGGCAAACTGTCTCAATATTTACACGAAATACTGCATGCCGGAGAACGGGGTCGTGACCTTGTCGCAAAGATGCTTGCATTTGGGCGTGTCAGCTCTACAGAGCTACAAGCAGTTGATGGTGCCTTACTTATTAAAGATGTAACAGAAATGCTCGGCTCGACCTTACCCTCAAGCCTGGTATTTGAAATTAATATTGCCGATGAAACTGTCCCGCTATTGGGCGATCCAGCGCAACTACATCAAGTAATAACCAATCTGGTGATTAATGCACATCATGCTGTTGGAGAGCACGGCAAAATAGAGCTGGGACTACGCGAGGTTCAACAGTTAGAGGGCGTGTGCAGCAGTTGTCATCAGCGGTTTTCTGGTGAATTCATTGAAATCAGCGTCCGTGACAATGGTCAAGGAATCCCGAAAAATCAGATCGACCATATCTTTGAACCATTTTTTACCACCAAGGAGATTGGTAAGGGCAGTGGTATGGGCTTGCCAATGGTGGATGGCATACTGCATCAATGCGGCGGCCACATCCTGGTTGAAACGGCTCAAGGTATAGGTTCTACATTTCGATTGCTGCTTCAACCCGCTTTAAAGGATATTGCTGATGCCGCTGGGAATCGGCCAGCAGCTGCAGTCCCTGTAAATACAAACAAGTGCATTTTGGTTGTCGATGATGAGGTAGGTATATCCAGTTTTCTTACGGAGTTACTCAGCGGTGCGGGTTATCAGGTGCGTGCGTTTAATGATTCTTTGGCTGCGCTGGAGGCATTTAAGTCGGCCCCTGATTCAATCGATTTAGTTATCACCGACCAAACAATGCCAAATTTGACCGGTGTCGAACTGGTGCAGGAATTATTGTCGTTGCGCGCCAAGCTTCCTGTAATACTCTGTACCGGCTATAGCGAGAGTGTTGATGAAGCGAGTGCACAGCAGCTGGGTATTTCTGTGTTTCTGAAAAAGCCAGTTGTTACTGATGAGCTTCTGGGAGCCATCGCTACACTCTTAACACGTTGAACATATAGTCATGAGTTATAACGGCTTGTTTTTCACTATGATCAGGTTTGCGAATATGTTTTATGAATCACGTAATTTGATCTGTGAATATTAACTATTCGTTGTTTAGTTTTCGGCTTCTATCCCACCCGGTCTGATCCATAACTGACTAAACCAGTAATAGCGTCCTGTTTCTGTTGAGGGGGCGGTGCAATTGTAACGGCTGCGGCCGGCGGGCAGGTCACTGTTGGCTTGTACGGTGAAGTTTGTTTCATCCTGCCTCTGGACCTGGATTTCCCCCTGGCCACTGGCATAGCAGGCCAGTTGTGTTAGTGGTTGGCTGAGCTTCACGCTAAGTGTGGGTTGTGTTTCTGTGATCACTGGATCGATCTGCGGTGTTTCTATTAAAGGCATGGCCAGGCTCATTATCTTGTTTTTAAATCCATCCATTTCGCCAAAATCCTCATTCATAGGAAAGCGCGGTAGAAAGCGAAAATCAGATGCCGGGCCAATGGCGCCAGAGTGTTGGCCCATGCCGATCAAACCAAGTTGCTGAGTGATATTGGCGACGGTCAGGTTGTATTCACCATAGGGGTAGGCGATAACATTGACGGGGTTTTTAAATTCATCGCCCAGGCGCTGCTGGGCGTAGCTAATGTCATCATGGATGCGTTGTTGCCAGGCCAGTTCCGTTTCGTTTTCGAGATGGCGAATCAGGTAGGTGTGGCTGCGAGAGTGGTTGCCGAAGCTGGCACCGTGTTGCTCCATCTCTCGCATTTGTTGCCAGGTCATGTAGTTGGAATAGTTTTTGTCGATGTAATCGCTGGAGACAAATACGGTAAACGGCCAGCCGCGTTGTTTTAGGCGTGGATAGGCTTCGCTGTAGATACTGCGATAGGCATCATCCATAGTAATGACGACGCTTTTGTCCGGTAAGGCCTGGTTGTTTTGTATCGCATTGAGCACGCTATTAAGGGGCAGTACCTGGAAACCATTTTGATCGAGAAATTCTAGCTGTTGTTCAAACTGCTCGATACGAATATTAGTGCTGGGGTGGCGTGATTCACCAAAGTGGTGGTACATCAGCGCCACGGCAGAGTTTTGCGCCGCCATACTGATGTCCGTCGTTGCCAGCATGGCGCTAAAAAGAATGACGCTGAATATTTTATTCCACATTAGTTTTATAAGCTTGGTTGGAGAGTCCGCTGATCACGGACTGTCCGTTAATGATTATTTGATGCAAACAGCTCTGACATTTGGCAGGTCGAGATAGCCTTGCAGTATCTTCTCGATGCCATCCTGTTTCAGGGTGCGCATACCCGAGCTGAGTGCTTCGCGGTGAATCTCGGTCGCGGGTGAGTGAGTTAGAATTAGCTGTTTGATCTTGGGCGTGGCGATCAGCAATTCATGCAGGCCTATACGGCCGCGATAGCCTGTGTCGTTGCATTCCTGGCAGCCGGTTGATTTATAGAGGGTAAATTGCTTTCTCTGGTTACCAAAGCTTTTACGCCACTCTTCAATCAGGGCGTCAACATAAGGTTTCTGTTCAACATCACTGATATCCGGTGGCAGCATGTCGGCCATGTATATATGGGCCAGCTGCAATACTTCGGAGTCATCGGGTTGAAACGAACGTTTGCAGTTAGGGCAGAGTGTTTTTGCTAGACGTTGAGCCAGGATACCGATCAATGCATCGGCAAAGTTAAATGGGTCCATATCCATGTCGAGCAGCCGAGTAATACTTTCAGCGGCGCTGTTGGTATGCAGGGTGGATAACACCAGATGGCCGGTAAGTGATGCCTCGATACCTACCCCGGCGGTTTCGCTGTCGCGCATTTCACCCACCATGATGATGTCTGGGTCGCAACGTAAAAAGGCGCGCATGGCGGCGGCAAAGTCGAGCCCAATCTTGGTGTTGATCTGCACCTGGCGCAGGCCAGGCTGAGTGATTTCAATTGGGTCTTCTGCTGTCCAGATCTTTTTGTCTGAGTTGTTGAGGTGTCCGAGTGCCGAGTGCAGGGTGGTGGTTTTACCCGAGCCAGTTGGGCCGCAGACCAGAAACAGACCATAAGGTTTGGATATTGCATCCAGCATCCGATCGCGGTTGTTGAGGCTCAGTCCCAGGGCGTTGACGGGGATATTTTTGCCACTGGTGAGAATGCGCATGACGACGTCTTCAAGGTCGTTGGCCGTTGGTAATGTGGCGACACGCAGCTCGATGTTGGCCGGGCCAAATTGCTTGAAACTGATCTTGCCATCTTGGGGTTTGCGTTTTTCAGAGATGTCCAGTCGTGCCATAACCTTGATGCGTGATATCAAGGCGCTGCGATATTGAGATGGGAATTTATGGTAGATATGGAGGGCACCATCTTTTCTGAAGCGCACCACCACCTTGGTCTTGCCCGGGTTAGGTTCGATATGAATATCTGAGGCTGATTGTTGATGGGCATCAATAATAATTTTGTTAATGATTTTGACGATGATATTTTCAGAGACTTCTGTATCTTCATTGAAGGCAAGCGTGTCGCTGTATTTGTCGTCATCGTTATTGAGTTCGTCATCGATATCATCGATGGTGTGAAGGATGTCATCCGAGGTGTAGTGAAACTGCAATGCCCAGTTGATGTCTTCGGCGCTGGCCATCACCGGCTCAACATATTTGTTGGTGTTGAAGCGCAAGGCGTCAAGTGCAGTCCAGTCCATCGGATTGTCGATGGCGACAATCAGCTTACCTTCGCTCAACGACAGCGGGATGACTTTGTGTTTGAAGGCCAGCTCAGCTGGAATCTGGTTGATGATGTTTGATTCGATTTTGAATTCTTGAATATGGACAAAGGGGATGCCCAGTTTTGTCGCTAGTGCCTGCTGGATCTGATCGCGACCAATAATACCTTTGTCGACCAGGATTTCTCCCAGGGGTTTTTGACGGTCACGTTTTTGGTGTTCCAGTGCGTCATCAAGCTCTTCTTCGCTAATCAGGCTTTCGCTGATCAGGATTTCACCCAGTTTGAGATTGGGCATGCTCTTTTGGCGTTTTAGTGCCTGCTCAAGTTGATCCGCATTAACTATCTTGTTTTCAACCAGAAACTCGCCCAGGGGCCTTGAACGTGAGGCCTGTTGCTCTTTGACTGCCTGTTCAATCTGTTCGGGGGAGATGTTGTTTTCCCGGGCCAGGATCTCACCAATCTGATCGCCAATCAGGTTGCTCTCAATTGATGTCCTGGGGATAAATATGTGGATGTACTGGCGCAGGTATTGATTGCTGCCGTGTTCTTTAAAAAGATGTATGCCATTTTTGTCGACGCGTGTGCCATAGGTCTTGCCGCGTAGCTTGGTTCGGTCTTTAAAGGTGATGATGAATTCCTGGATATCACCAGAGCTTTTAATATTGGCGTTTTTGCTGTTAAGTAAAGCTTCGTCCTGCAACCATTGCAAGGGTGTGGAAAGATGCAAAGCCTTGATGTCGTACATCAGGATTGTGAGTTCTTCATCACTCTGACCCTTGGTGATGCTGATGCTGCCTTCTTCAACATTGAAGGCTTTGAGTTTGCCATCCGTGCGCCGACCATTGATATAAAAGATGGTGGTGGGGGTGTTGATCAGAATCGGAGACTTTTCCCGGTCACTGAGCGGGGGTAACGGTAGCTCGATAATATCAGTCATACCTTTCTCTCTTTCAATGTGGGCGGCGTTGAGAACTAGATCGGATTGACAGGACTATTCTAAAGCCCCGCAGGCCGGGGCTAGTATGGCAGATATCTGGCTGTTCGTTAATATCTGCGGTTTATGTGCGGAGGCCTAGGTGAATATAAACTGCTGCCAGATAATAAGTGAGGAAATCAGAACAACAACACTGCCGACAACTGATAGCCTGAGTTTGTTTTTTAGCTGAGGAATTCTCTGTTTCAGGTCTTCGCCCAGAGCTGTGCTAATCGTATCAAACAGCTGGATATTGCTATCAAAGGCCTTGCTGCCGATTGAAAAATATTCTTCTGCGGATATCTGGGGTTTTCCGTTTGTTAGCATGTTCTCAGCTATGCTGTTGAGAAACAGTTGGGTATCTGAAAAGCTATTGTTGACGGTCTGCTGTTTTATATCGAATTGAGAGTTACTACCTTGCAGGCAGATATCGATAGATTGTTGAGTTGTCGCAAGTGTCTTGGTAAGTCTGTCGTATAGAAACTGCAGTTTAATTCTTGCTGCAGTAACAACGGTTCCTTTCGCCGCTGCGCCAGTGCCGATACCCCTGGATTGACCTATTACTTCGATGGTGGTGGGTAACAGGTTGAAGACAGTCTTGGCTATTTGTTGCAGGTCATCGTCTGGGTGTGCACTAATGCGCATGTCATCGGCGCTGTCGCTGATCAGACTAAGTATGTCTGAGATTATTACGGTATGCCGCTCAAAGCTTTCGTTGGGTGAGATTGAGTTGATGTCAGTTTTCAGGCTGTGCCAGTTGTTTTTTATCAGCTGCCAGCGAGAAATGAGTGTTTGAGGTAGCGGGTAGCCGGTCATATATTCGTCAACGGCGGTTATGTCATTGACAATATTTACTTGCATAGTATTCATTTTTTCTTGAAAGCTATGATCGCCACTGAGGAAAGCATTAGCCATGCCGCGATGTACTGGCAAGTGTTCAAGCGCTTTGCGTACCTGGGTGATATAGCTCAGGCCATGTTCCATTAAGAGCATATGCTTGAGCCACTTGTTGTTGTTGATGACGATAAGCCAGGGGCAAACAGCCAGACAAAGCAATATTAGTGATGCGCTGTATATCATTCTTAATTGGCCGTATTTGAAGGCAGCATTGTTTGCACCCGTTCAGACAGTGTCTCGAGATAGATGGCTGTATTTTTGGTCTCATCAGCATCTTCGCTGTTGGTTTCAGCCATACGGTTGACAGTTTCAACACTCTTGGCAATGTCTTCGCAGACGGCGTTTTGTTCATGAACGGAAGAGGCAACAACATGCATGATTGCGACAGTGTTGTTTGCACCCTCCATGATTTCAGTAAGGCTCTGGTTGACCTTCTCGCTCTCTTCTACACTCTTGCTGACTTCATTGTTGACCTCGCCAATGCTACTGATGATGGCTTTGACCTCGGTTTGAACGCCAGTGATCATGCCACTGACTTGTTCAGTGGCATCGTGGGTGCGAATGGCAAGTTGCCTGACCTCATCAGAGACAACCGCAAAGCCACGCCCATGTTCGCCGGCACGGGCTGCCTCGATGGCTGCATTGAGGGCGAGCAGATTGGTTTGAGAGGCAATTGCTTCGATGACACTGATAATCTGACTGATCTCATCTGAGCGTTTGCCAAGGCTGTCAATAAGTGTGACTGCCTGATTTACAGATGATGAAATGTTCTGAATGCTGCTGATGGTATTTTTGACTACCGTTGTGCCGCGCTCTGCCAGGCCCTGAGTTTGAATCGTTGCCTGTTCAGTGTCCTTGATCTGCTCTGCGACGCTGGCGATGCTAGTGGACATCTGCTCAATCGCGGCTGAAATACTGGCGACGGCATCGGCCTGTTGTGATGAGCTGGTTGAGGTGCGGTTAGCAATCTCTGACTCGGCCCCTGCCGCGCTATGGGCTTCAGAGACAGATTCAGCGATGCGTTTTAGTAGGCGATCGAACTCTTTGGCGATGTGGGCCATATTGTTTTGTATTTTGGCCAGGTCATCACACTCAGTAGAAAAGGGTGAGGTAGTGAAGTTGCCTGAAATGATGTCATGAGCACTGGTGTTTAATGTTTGCACTCGTGATTTCATATAAATGAGAAAACCAAATAAAAAATAGATCAACAAAAAGGTTGCAAGTGAACTAAAGAGGATAAGGTCTGTGTTTGTAATCAGGCTATGTTGTTGTGTTACAGATAAAGCGAGATAGGTAAGGCAGATTGAAAACGCCAACAGCACAACAGCAAATGAGACAAGGCTGCGGCTGCAGCCGAGGATCTTGATTAATGCTATTGCTGGTTTGAATAAAAAACTGAGACTGCTATTCATTTCTACTCGGTGTTCCTAAATTAATTTGTTTTTATGTTTATTTTTGAATACAAACTTCATAGCTTGCTCGGTGCACATATAAATGATATTTAATATATATGTTTTGTGTATTCATAGCTATAACCTTAGATAATGTAAGCGGAATTTTTAGCTAAAACTTTAGGGTAATAATGGATATATTTTTTTATGAAAAGAGCCTGGTGGCCGATAGATTCAACAATGTTATTAATTTTAGATTTGTTATATGAAGCAGGGTTTTAGTTTTTGAATAATAGTGATAAATCAACAAATTCAGACAAGAGACGATTGTTCTCTGTCGGGGTATTGCCTAGCCGTAGCAGACGCGAAATCATCACCTCTACGGTCGGTTCGTTTGTTGCTATATATCTGATCTATTGGCTCAGTAGCTTGGTGCTGCGAGGTTATGACCTGCCGTTAATGGTTGCCTCTATGGGGGCCGCCGGGGTGTTACTATACGCAGCACCACGCAGCACCATGTCGCAGCCCTGGCCTTTGTTTATGGGGCATCTCATTTCTGCCGTGGTCGGTGTGAGTTGTGCCAAATTCATTCCTGATCTGGCGCTTGCCAGTGCTGTTGCCGTTAGTGGTGCCATCTTGGCAATGCATATGACTCGCTCTTTGCATCCGCCTGGTGGGGCTGCTGCTTTGGTGGCGGTGATTGGTGGTGAAAGCATTCAGGCGCTGGGTTATTTATACGTGTTGGTGCCCGTAGGTTTGAATGTATTGATCATGTTCGTGGCGGCAATGCTGATTAATAATGCCATACCGGGTAGCTCATATCCGCTGAAGCCTGATGATATCGATAAATAGTTTAGAGCTTTGTTTTAACTGTTACTAAGGGTAAAGGCGTCGGCGTGAATATCATTGAGTGATGCGCCAGCGAGAAAGGCCTTTTTCTTGGTGCCATTAACCATCTCAGGATGACCGCATAGATAGACCCGCCAGCCATCAAGTTTTGGAATTTCACTTAAGGCAACTTCATTGGCGCGCCCGGCTGTGTAGCCCTGGTTATCATCACCGGAAATGCAGGCGGTATAGAAAAAGTTGCTGTGCAGTTTAGCCAGTTGTTTAAGCTCATCAACCAGATAAATCTTGTCTGTGCTACGGCTGCCATGGAATAGATGGATCTCGCCCTTGTGACCCTGGCTGAGGGCGTCGCGGGCAATGCCCCATAGTGGCGCTAGTCCGGTGCCGGTGCCAATCAACAGCAGGTTTTGTTCGGGTTTGTCATCAATATAAAAACAGTCACCATGTGGACCGTCGACATTGAGCTTGCCGCCCATGGCGACTTGATTGTGTAACCAGTTACTCATCTTGCCATTGTCGACAAGCTCGACATGCAATTCGAGATAGCCTTCTTTGGGTAGGCTGGCGATGGAGTAACTGCGGGTCAGGCCGTCTTCTCGATGGATGTTGAGAAACTGGCCTGGTTGGAAATCGAATTCGGATTCAGGTTTTAGGCGTAGACGGGTGATGCTGTCATTAAAGCGGGTCTTGTTGACCACGGTTGCCGCTATCTGTGGCAGGGCATTGTCATCCGGATTTGCAAAACTTAGGTCCTGCTCTGGTTTGCAGATACAGGCCAGAAAATAGCCCTGTTTCTGTAGCTGGGGTTTGAGTCCAGCTTGTGCTTCTGCAGGGGGTGTACCTTCTGTTGCCTTGACTACGCAACTTTGGCATACGCCCGCACGACAGGAGGAGGATAGCTCCACACCATGTCGGCTTAAACATTCCAGTACTGATTCGTCGTTTTGACAATCAAACGTTTGATCTGAATATGTAATCTTCGCCATAGTGTGAAGCTTTGTGTCCTATTTACCGAGTACGTCGTTGCGAGTGCTTTCGGCAATCGCAGCTGCTTCACCGATCAGCTCGGCAGGTACACCCAGCTCAGTCAGGGTAGCGCCCAGGTTTTCTATTACTGCATCAAAATGCGAGTCGTTCAGGCCTTTTTCTACCAGATGAGCATGGCCTACACGCATGTCCATGCCTGTGTAGTTGTTAGGGCCACCCAGGGCCATGGTCAGGAAGGCCTTTTGCTTGGCGTGCTGTCTTACCATGTCGGTACCTTCAAACCACTTGTTAATGCGATCGTCGGCCAGTACTTTGCGATAAAAAAGGTCTACCGCTGCGTCAACGGCTGCTTCGCCACCGATACGATCAAAAAGGCTTTCACTCATTTGTTATCTCCTAATCAAAGTTTTGTAATTATTGGCTGCGGATTAAGCCCCGCACAATGTTGTCGGCAGTAAACGTGTTTATTTAAGGGCTTAAGTTAAAAATGTACTACAAATGCATTATTAGCTGTCCAGATCAGGTCTGTCAAACATAAAAGCAGGCGCAGATGAGTAAAAAAGGGTAAAATCAGCCGCATTTAATTCGCTGAAATAGACCCTATTTATGTCCCAGCTTAATGACAATACGGCTCGTCGCCGTACCTTTGCCATCATCTCGCATCCCGATGCTGGTAAGACCACCCTGACCGAAAAACTGTTGTTGTTCGGGGGAGCCATCCAGATGGCCGGTACCGTTAAAGGACGCAAGGCTGCTCGCCATGCCACCTCTGACTGGATGGAGATGGAGAAACAGCGCGGCATCTCGGTTACCACTTCGGTGATGCAGTTCCCGCATCGCGACAAGATCATGAACCTGCTCGACACACCGGGCCATGAAGACTTCTCGGAAGATACCTACCGCACCCTGACAGCGGTGGATTCGGCCTTGATGGTGATTGACTGCGCCAAGGGTGTAGAAGATCGCACCATCAAGCTGATGGAGGTCTGTCGCCTGCGTGATACGCCGATCATCTCCTTCGTAAACAAGCTTGACCGTGAAGGCCGTGATCCCATCGAGCTGCTGGATGAGGTGGAAGATATTCTCAAGATTAAATGTGCGCCGATCACCTGGCCCATAGGCATGGGCAAACGCTTCAAGGGTGTGTTTGATCTTTACAACGACAACATCCATTTGTTCAGCGCCACTCACGGTGGCAAGATCAATGAAGGCGAGATAATCCAGGGCTTGGATAATCCGCGTCTGGATGAACTGTGGGGCAGCATGGCCGAAGAGATACGCGAAGAGATTGAGCTGGTGCGTGGCGCTTCGCATGAATTTGATATTGATGCCTATCTCAAGGGTGAGCTGACGCCAGTGTTCTTCGGTTCAGCCATCAATAACTTCGGTATTCGTGAGCTGCTTGATGCCTTCGCTGAATGGGCGCCCGAGCCACAGCCACGTGAAACCAAAACCCGTAAGGTTGAACCTGCGGAAGATGCCTTTAGCGGTTTTATCTTTAAGATTCAGGCTAACATGGACCCGCAACATCGCGACCGTGTTGCTTTCATGCGTGTTTGTTCAGGTAGTTATAAAAAAGGCATGAAGATGCGTCACGTGCGCATTGCCCGTGACGTGCAGATCTCCAACGCCATCACCTTCATGGCCAGTGATCGTGATCATGTCGACGAGGCTTATCCTGGCGACATCATTGGTCTGCATAATCACGGCACGATCCAGATTGGTGACACCTTTACCGTTGGCGAAGAACTCAAATTTAGTGGCATTCCTAACTTTGCCCCGGATCTATTTCGTCGTGCCCAGTTGAAAGATCCAATGAAGATGAAGGCGCTGCAAAAAGGTTTGCAGCAGTTGTGTGAAGAGGGTGCAACGCAGTTGTATAAACCGTTCAATAACAACGAACTGATTCTAGGTGCAGTGGGTGTGTTGCAGTTTGAGGTAGTGGCGCAACGGCTTCAGGATGAATATAAAGTTGAGTGTTTGTTTCAACCGGTGCAGGTGGCAACGGCTCGTTGGGTGACCTGTGCGGATGAAAAGGCCTTTGATTTGTTTAAGACGAAGGCGGCGGATAATCTGGCCTGGGATGGTGGCAATCAGTTGGTTTATATCGCACCGACGCGGGTGAATTTGCAGTTGGCGCAGGAGCGATATCCTGAAGTGGAGTTTCATTCTACGCGGGAGCATTAATCTTTAGCCGTCATTCCGGCGTATGCCGGAATTTTGGTTCTTCATTAAAGGCCTGTATTTATTGCAGGCCTTTTTGTTTTGTATCGCTATCGCGATGATTGATTTTGATGTGGGCTTCCCGCGCCCACACTGCGGGATCATTTCTTTTGCACGGCCAAAAGAAACGAACCAAA
>CBFCYE010000014.1:0-71890 GCA_965602225.1 uncultured Gammaproteobacteria bacterium
CCAATAGTGCCCACGTTTACGTGCGGCTTATTACGTTCAAACTTTTCTTTGGACATTGATGTACCCTCTTAACAAAGACAGATCCAATAAACAAAATAACAACAAAATCTGGAGCCCATGCCCGGATTTGAACCGGGGACCTCTTCCTTACCAAGGAAGTGCTCTACCCCTGAGCTACATGGGCGATATCCCTTTAAACTGCGACATACTTAAAGAGTGTCGCCCAACTCACTTCACATAAAATGGAGCGGGTGATGGGAATCGAACCCACGTGTTCAGCTTGGAAGGCTGACGTTCTACCATTGAACTACACCCGCCTAACGCCAACTTCGGCGAGACAGATTGGCCGTTCATCCGCCGCATAAAAACTGGTGGAGGGGGGAGGATTCGAACCTCCGAAGGCTGAGCCGTCAGATTTACAGTCTGATCCCTTTGGCCACTCGGGAACCCCTCCAAAAACAAGGCGGCTATTTTGTATTAGGGATCCATCCCTGTCAACACAAATTCAGAGATAAACATCTAATAATCAGCCTGATACCCACTTTTAACCACAAAATCTATATTTACCCCTGAGTTTTCATGCTGCTATCATGAAGAAAACCACAATAAATAGAGATAGAGGGCAACATGGGCAATATTCTCGTTACCGGTGGCGCTGGCTATATTGGCAGCCACGTAGTCCAACAACTACACAGCAAAAACAGAGATACAGTCATTCTTGACAATCTTTCAACCGGCTTCAAACAAGCCACCCTTAACAGCAAGCTCATTATCGGTGACACTGGCAATAAAGAACTCGTCAATCAAATACTTAAAGAGCACAACATCACTGCTGTGCTGCATTTTGCCGCCCACACCATCGTGCCTGAGTCGGTATCAAACCCACTTAAATACTACGGCAACAATACTTGCTGCACTCGCAACTTATTGGAGTGTTGCGCCGAAAATGGCGTAAAACACATTATTTTCTCATCTACCGCCGCAGTTTATGGCGAGCCCAGCGAAGGCTCGGTGCGAGAAGACTCACCCCTCAGCCCAATCAATCCCTACGGCACATCTAAGCTGATGAGCGAATGGATGTTGCGCGACCTTTCCGCCGTCACCGACCTAAGCCACGTAGTACTGCGCTATTTCAATGTTGCCGGCTCCGACCCTCAGGGCCGCATCGGCCAGTCCACCCGCAAAGCCACCCTACTAACCAAGGTTGCCTGCGAGGCAGCCCTGGGCATTCGCGACCATGTCGCCATCTTCGGCACCGACTATCCCACCACAGATGGCACCGGTGTACGCGACTACATCCATGTCGAAGATTTGGCCAATGCCCACCTGATGGCACTGGATTATCTCGAGCAAGGCGGCAAATCCAACGCCTTCAACTGCGGCTATGGCCACGGCTATAGTGTCCGCGAAGTGCTGGACATGGTCGCCAAGGTCGACGGCAAGCCACTAAACATAAAAGAATTACCGCGCCGTGCCGGCGACCCACCGCAGCTAATCGCGGATGCCAGCCGCATCCGTAGCACCTTGGGCTGGCAGCCACAACACGACAACCTTGAACAAATCATCAAAACCTCACTCGACTGGGAGCGCAAGCTACATCAAAATGATTTCCGAGGCTGACATGCAGACTTTCCGCAAATTCGCTACACTCAGCTCATAAACCAATAAAAACAGGATGTTATTGTGAAAAAACTGGCCACGGCATTGATCGGAGGATTGCTACTCTCAGGCAGCGCAGCCGCCCAGGAGGTCTACTACGTCAACGACGAACTCACCATTACCATGCGTCGCGGTGAGAGCACCCAACACCAGATCATCCGCACCTTGACCAGCGGCACAAAACTGGAGGTTAGTGAAACCCACAAAGACACCGGCTTCTCCTTCGCCCGCACAGAGGATGGCACAGAAGGCTGGGTACTGACACGCTTCCTAACCGACCAACCGGCAGCCAAGCAACGCCTGGAAACTGCCAACAAAAAAATCAAACGGCTCAACAAACAACTATCAAAACTGCGCAGCGACCTTAAAGAAACCAGCGCCAAACACAGCTCACTGGATAAAACCTCCAGCCAACTGGAAAAATCCAATAAACAACTTTCCACAGAGCTGACTCAGATAAAAGAGACCTCCCGCAACGCCATCGCTATCAGTGAAGACAACACAAAACTGCGCGAAAAGATTATCCGTCTCGATACAGACCTACAGGCAATGGAACAACAAAACTCAGTATTAAAAGATCGTAGCGCCCGTGACTGGTTCATCACCGGCACCATCATCACTATCATTGGCATACTGATTGGCCTGCTGGTACCAAGGATGCGAGTCAAACCCAAATCCAAGTGGAATGAACTATAGGGCACCTCATCTTGCTTCGGCCGGAATGAACCCACAACAAAAAAGGCCCCGCTCAGCGGGGCCTTTTTTGTTGTTGCCGCGCCTTTACTTGCGTTGCAGTTGACCTACATCTCTTACCGCCCCACGCGACGCACTGGTCGCCATCGCAGCATAGGCCTGCAAGGCCGCACTGACCTGACGCTGACGATTCAAGGGCTGCCAACCCAACCCTGCATCCATCGCCTGACGCCGCCCAGCCAGATCCTCCGCAGACAGGCTTACATTAATGCTGCGATTTGGGATATCGATCTCGATTGCATCCCCCTCCTGTACCAGACCAATCGCACCACCCTCAGCCGCTTCCGGCGAGACATGACCAATCGACAACCCAGAAGTACCACCAGAAAAACGACCGTCAGTAATCAGCGCACAGGCCTTACCCAGACCTTTGGATTTCAGGTAGCTAGTTGGGTAAAGCATCTCCTGCATCCCCGGTCCACCGCGCGGCCCTTCGTAGCGAATGATAAGCACATCGCCTTCTTTGATCTTGTCCCCCAGAATTGCTGCAACGGCATCATCCTGACTCTCGAAGATACGCGCCGGACCTGAAAACTTAAGATTGGCATCATCCACCCCTGCGGTCTTCACCACACAGCCATCCTCGGCGATATTACCGAACAGCACCGCCAGACCACCTTCGGTACTGAAGGCATGAGCCATATCGCGGATACAACCATTAGCACGATCCACATCCAGCGTAGGCCAACGCTTGGCCTGACTAAAGGCCTGCTGGGTCGGCACATTCCCCGGCGCCGCCTTAAAGAATTGCTCCACCTCCGACGCATCAGAACGGCAGACATCCCACTTATCCAGGGCATCAACCAAACTTGGGGCATGCACCATTTTTGCATCACGATGCAGCAAGCCACCACGATCCAGCTCACCCAGAATCCCCATCACCCCACCAGCGCGATGCACATCCTCCATATGATAAAGCTGGGTCGACGGTGCAACTTTGCACAGCTGCGGCACCTTACGCGACAGCCTATCAATATCCTCAACGGTAAAATCCACCTCAGCCTCTTGCGCCGCTGCCAGCAAATGCAGAATGGTATTGGTCGAACCACCCATGGCGATATCTAAAGACATGGCATTCTCAAACGCCGCCTTGCTGGCAATCGAACGCGGCAACACCGAGGCATCATCCTGCTCGTAATAACGCTTGGCCAAATCAACAATCAATCGACCCGCGCTCAGAAACAACGCCTCGCGATCCGCATGAGTCGCCAGCATCGAACCATTGCCCGGCAAAGACAGGCCCAGCGCCTCAGTCAAACAGTTCATGGAATTGGCGGTAAACATGCCAGAGCAAGAACCACAGGTCGGACAAGCCGAACGTTCCATGATCGCCACATCGTCGTCAGACTTATTCGGATCAGCCGCCGAGACCATGGCATCAACCAGATCCAGATGCACCTCTTTACCCTGGATAATCGCCTTACCCGACTCCATCGGCCCACCAGAAACAAATATCACTGGAACATTCAGGCGTAGCGAGGCATTCAACATCCCCGGCGTGATCTTGTCGCAGTTAGAGATACAGACGATGGCATCGGCGCAATGGGCGTTGACCATGTACTCTACCGAATCAGCGATCAACTCGCGCGATGGCAGCGAATACAACATGCCGCTATGGCCCATGGCGATGCCGTCATCGATGGCGATGGTATTGAACTCCTTCGCCACCCCACCGGCCTTCTCGATCTCACGCGCCACCAGCTGCCCCATATCTTTAAGATGAACATGACCCGGGACAAACTGGGTAAAGGAATTGGCCACCGCGATAATCGGCTTACCGAAATCATCATCCGTCATGCCAGTGGCACGCCACAAGGCACGGGCACCGGCCATATTGCGGCCGCCGGTAGAGGTACGGGAGCGGTATTCAGGCATGGGAATAAACCTCTGGTTCTGCTTAATTTGAAAAGGGGGTAAAGATAGCAAATTTGAGGGCTGGGCGCGATGCCAGCCTTTCGTCATTCCGGCGCAGGCCGGAATCCAATACAGAACGAAACCGCCGGTTTTGACTTTATCCCCATATGCCGCAGCCGAGCACCGCAGGCCGTAGCGGGTTAAGCGCATTACTGTTTGAGCACGTTTTTTTTGTGCGAGTTGTAATGTGCGCCGCTATGGCCGAGGAGCACAGGGAACCTGATTAATGCTTTTTATTAATCAGGCAAGGTATCCGGGCGGCTTTTTCTTTGATTCGTTTCTTTTGGCCGTGCAAAAGAAATGAATCCGCAGTGTGGGCGCGGAAGCCCACATCAAAATGAAACCCATCGCAGCTGCGATACAAAACCTGGATTCCCGCCTACACCGGAATGACGGACGAAGAATGGCCGCAATCTTCTACTCGTCCAAATAATCCACCAACACGCCACTCGTCTGCCGCAACCGCAAACTCATCAGGTTGGCAATCTTACGCATCATCACCAGACCCACCGTTGGATTTCTATCCAACAACATATCGAAATTGTGTTTGGTCAATAACAACAACTCACTATCTTGCAGCGCCACTGCCGTGGCCGAGTGATGCATCCCATCCACCACTGACATTTCGCCAATACTCTTACCTTCGCGGACGGTGGCAAGCTTCTTGTCCGCATCAACCTCATCACGTTTATTAATCTGTAGCCGACCGGAAACGAGGATAAACATATAACTCTCACGATCATCTTCAACCATGACCTTGGCACCCTTGCTGGCCTTATATGCAGAGATATACGGTGCAATCTGCACAATTTCTTGATGCTCAAGATCGCGAAACATCTCGCTCCGCTCCATCATCCGGCAAATTTCATCGCTAAAAGATGCGCCACCACCAACCTGCTCCAGGCTATCGAATACGCTTCCCGCTTTTGAACCACTACCCATCACACACTCCGTATACGATTAAATGTTTATTGCTAGTAAACTTAGCAAGGCTGCCGACTGAAATGAAGCCCCGTCGGGCGAGCAAACCCATTTTTGTCTGAATTAACCCCTTGCCAGCAGAAATATCGTAAAATCGCCCCCCTTTGAAGTACACGCTCTGGAGCATCCCCATGACCGCCCCCAACAATCAACTGGCCAAACTGGAAAAGAGACTATTGCACCACACAGGCAAGGCCATTGCTGATTTCGATATGATTCAGGAGGGTGACCGGGTAATGCTGTGCCTGTCTGGCGGCAAGGATAGCTTTACCCTGCTCCATCTACTCAATCAATTGCGCATTCGCAGCAACAACAAGTTTGAACTATTTTCCTTCACCCTCGATCAGGGCCAGCCGGGTTGGGATGATTCCAAGCTGCGCGCATGGATGGATACTCAAGACATTCCTTACGAAATCTATAAACAGGACACCTACTCTGTCGTAATCGACAAGGTGCCGGAGAACAAGACCTATTGCTCACTGTGTTCACGCCTGCGCCGCGGCTCTATTTATACCTATGCCGCCAAACATGGTTACACCAAGATTGCTCTGGGCCACCACCGTGATGACATGATCCAGAGCCTGATGATGTCGATTCTCTATAACGGTGAGATCAAGTCGATGCCACCCAAACTACTCACTGACAACAAAGATCACATCCTGGTTCGCCCTTTAGCCTACTGCCAGGAGAAAGATATTGCCGCCTTCGCCGAACTAATGGAATTCCCTATCATCCCCTGCAACCTATGCGGCTCACAGGACAATCTGGCAAGACAACGAATCAAGAAGCTGATCAACAGCCTGGCCGGAGAAAATGACAACATCCCCAGCAATATGCTGCATGCCTTGCAAGCCGTGCAACCAAGCCAGCTAATGGATCAACGCCACTGGGATTTCAAAAACCTGGAACAACAACGTCGACAAGTGGGCGACGAAACTAGCAACACACCCCAGGCCGACCCTTTCTAGAAGCTACAAGCAAAGAAAAAGGGGAGTAGACAATGTCTACTCCCCTTTTTTGACTCTTCCAACCGAGGCCGGAACACTCTTGTCTCTCAACTACACCATCAACTGCCCTGAGACCAGCGACAACGAGATAACCACACCTAGGCCGCCAATCAATAGCGAAAGCGTGTGTTCCATCACGGGTTTTTTGATTTCTCTATACATGGTGTTCCCCCTAGGGAATTCAGGACAGAGTTAAGCCATCAATTCAGTTGCGAACAGCGCAACAGAAACAACAATACCCAGGACACCCATAACTGCTCCAAAAGTCTTTTCCATGATAAATCTCCTCAGATTTTAGTATTGAATGTAGGTTCCCCAACCTACCCGCCCGGACAATCCCGTAACGGCTGGAAAGTACCTTAGCAAACTACTTGGGATATTTTCAAGTATTATTTACTAAAAAAGTCAAGATTAAAGTCGTTGATAACTATAGGGTTTTTTATCAACACTGAGAACATGGGCTTTGACCGCCACATAGACAGGTGCAAAAAAAATGAAATAAAGCGACAATCATTTACAGTAAGATTGAAACTCATCTATGAATTCAAAGGCTTATAAAACAAGTCAGGAATAAAGCTAGCGTGAATAACGAGACAAACAATAACAATCAACAGTTCGTTCACTGGTTTCGCCAGTCGTCACCCTATATTCATGCCTTTCGCGGCCGCACATTTGTTTTGGCATTTGATGGTGCCGCCGTTGCCGACGAGAACTTTCCCGGTCTGATTCACGACATCGCCCTGCTCAACAGCCTTGGCATTCGCCTGGTACTGGTGCATGGCGCTCGGCCACAGATTGAAAAACGCCTACAGGAAAAAAACACCAAGTTCGACTATGTGAATGGTCTGCGGATTACCGATGACATCGCCCTGGACTGCGTCAAACAGGCAGTTGGCAGTGTTCGCGTCGAGATTGAAGCGCAATTATCGATGGGCCTGGCTAACTCACCCATGGCCGGTGCTGGTATCCGCGTTGCCTCGGGTAACTATGTGACTGCCCAGCCTCTAGGCGTACGTGACGGTGTGGATTATTGCCACACTGGTGAGGTGCGTCGAATTGATAGTGAGGCGATTAAACAGCGGCTTGATGATAATGCCATCGTGCTAGCCTCCCCCCTGGGTTACTCCCCCACCGGTGAAATCTTCAACCTGACCGCCAATGAAGTTGCCGCCGCAATCGCAGAGGCGTTACAGGCAGACAAGCTGCTATTTTTGACAGAAGAGAATGGCATTCACAATACCGAAAACCAACTTCTACGCGAGCTAAACACAGACCAAGCGCAGCAGCTGCTGATGCGTCAGCAAAACACTGCCGATGAACTGCAGTACTTGCGTCATGCCATTCAGGCCTGCCAGCATGGTGTTGCACGCACTCACCTGATCGACCGTCACATTGATGGCTGTCTGCTGCAGGAACTATTCAGCCGCGATGGTATTGGCACCTTGATTACCTCGGGCCTGTTTGAAGAGACACGTCAGGCCAACATCGATGATGTCGGCGGCATTATCAAACTGATTCAACCGCTAGAAGAAGATGGCATGCTGGTACGACGTTCACGCGAACAGCTGGAATTGGAGATCGAACATTTCATCGTGGTCGAACGCGACGGCACCATTGTCGCCTGCGCGGCTTTATACCCCTGCGCCAATGAAGACCTAGCTGAGCTGGCCTGCCTGGCGGTGCACCCGGATTATCGCAACGCCAACCGCGGCGGTGAACTGCTGGCCTATACCGAGAAGCTGTGCAAGCAACAAAATATCGACAGGGTTTTTGTGCTGACCACCCACACGGCGCACTGGTTTCAGGAGCGGGGTTATGACAAGGCCGAACTGGAAGTCCTGCCGGTCGAGCGCCAGTCACTCTACAACTATCAGCGCAAATCCAAGGTGTTTATCAAACAGCTGTTAGGCGGTTAGTTATAACCCGCCCGGATCAGCCCGCCCAGGCCTTCTTCAACCAAGGCGTGGCCCAGGTGCTGACCTATCTCGGTTGCGGTTTCCATCTTTAAAACATCTTCAAGTAGCTGTTGGGCACGACTGCGACTCACCTGTCGAATCACCCACTTGACCCGTAACAGACTGGAGGCACTCATGCTCAGGCTGTCCACCCCCATTGCCAACAGCAATAGAGCAGCGCGCGGATTACCAGCCATTTCGCCACAGACACTAACAGCACAGTCATGTCGCGCCGCGCCGTCAATAACATATTTGATGGCCATGATTACTGCCGGACTCAAACTGTCGTAAAGCTCGGCAACGCTGCCGTTATTACGATCAACAGCCAGCAGATATTGAGTTAAGTCATTGCTACCGACCGAAACAAAATCGACCCGTTTGGCGACAGCCTCAATCTGATAGACCAACGACGGCACTTCTATCATGGCACCAAGACGCGGCTTTGCTAGCGGTTCACCCTCTTCCAGCAATTCCTTATAGCCCTGTTCAATCAGTGTCAGCGCCTCATCCAGC
Source organism: uncultured Gammaproteobacteria bacterium (assembly GCA_965602225.1). Lineage (GTDB taxonomy): Bacteria > Pseudomonadota > Gammaproteobacteria > Tenderiales > Tenderiaceae > Tenderia. The sequence continues at coordinate 8,783 of CBFCYE010000014.1, forward strand.
TCGCTGATATTGGTAATCATTGGCAACAGAATACTGAGATTGTCATAACCAATACTGGCTCGCATCATCGCCCGTATCTGGGCCAAAAACAGCTCGGGATGATCCAGCGTGACACGAATTCCACGCCAACCAAGAAAGGGGTTCTCTTCCCTTATTGGGAAATAAGACAGACTCTTGTCGCCACCGATATCGAGTGTACGCAACACCACTGGTTTGGTGGCGAAGGCATCGATGACCTGACGATAAATACCGACCTGCTCGTCCTCGGTAGGAAAGCGATCACGCACCATGAATGGAAACTCGGTGCGATACAAGCCAATACCTTCGGCACCACTCAACAGCGACGGAGTGATATCTGACAACAGGCCGGAGTTTGCATATAAAGGGATACGAAAACCATCGGGCGTCTGGGCCGGCTCATCACGCAGCTCAGCCAGCTCGGCTGTCATCTGCGCCTCTTCATTGGCAAGACGCACATACTCATCGCGCACATTGTCTGATGGCGAGACATAGACCCGGCCGTTATAACCATCGGTAATCAGTGACTGGCCTTCCATCCGCGCAACCGGCAGATCTTTCAAACCAACAACGGCTGGAATCCCCAAGGCTCGGGCCAAAATCGCCACATGGGATGATGACGAACCCTTGGCTGAAATTACCCCGACCAAACGATCCAACGGTGCCTCGGCCAGCATAGTGGCGGTGATCTCATCACCAACCAGAATGGTCTTTTCCGGATAGGGCGGCGGCTTGTGCCGACCCTTTTGAATAAAACGCAAAATACGTCGACCAAGATCACGGATATCCTCAGCCCGCTCACGCATATAAGGGTCTTCCATCGCTGAGAACATCTGCACGTGCTCATTGATGGTGGCGCGCAAGGCACCTGATGCCCAGCTGCCCTCGCGAATCCGACGCTTTACCTGATCGATCAGACTGGTACTGCTAAGCATTTGCAGATAGGCATCAAACAAGGCCTGATCATCCTGCGTCAGGGCAACGCTCAGACGCGCCTGCAGACCACGAATATCAGACTTGGCCAAATCCACCGCATCTTCAAACACCTCAACCTCAGCCTCGACATCTTCAATCTGCCTGTCAGGCACCGCATCCAGATCAGCAGGTGGATAAATAACCAGACCAGTACCAATACCCACCCCAGGCGAACCCGGCAAACCTTTCAAAGCAACACCTTCATTGGCGTTTGTCACCAGTCGGGCAATGCCACCACTGACCTCGGCATGGGCAATCGCCCCCGCCAGCTGAGCCGCCACCGTTTGCAGAAAGGCCGTCTCGTCTTCCTCAAAGCGACGCCGGGCACGTTGCTGCAATACCAACACCCCCAATACCTGACGATGATGAATAATAGGCACGCCAAGAAAGGCATGAAACGCCTGTTCATCGGTATCAGAGAGAAAGTGAAAGCGCGGATGATCCGGAGCATTATCAAGATTGACCTGCTCGGCACGCTCAGCCACCAAGCTGACCAAACCCTCACCAAAGGCCAGTCCAGCCTGGCCAACCGCACGGGGGTTGAGGCCGTCAGTGGCCATCAGGATATGACGTTGTTGCTGTTGGTTGGCGAGATAGGCAGAACAGACATCCACCTGCATTGCCTCTTTGACACGCTGGACGATAATCGACAGGGCCTGCTCAATATCGCCGGCCTGACTAACTTCCTGAATGATGCGTTGTAGTATCGCCAGCATAATCAATTAACGCCTTGAGATATCCTGTTGCAGCGACAATTCCTGCTTATCGTATCCCAACAGATGAGCCAGCTCTTGTAAGGCGCGGCTATAAACCTCACGTTTAAAGTGCACCACATCTTTAACCGGGCGCCAGTAATCAACCCAGCGCCAATGATCAAATTCAGGCATAGGCGTGGTATCAAAACGCACTTCGGATTCTTCAGCCAGCAGACGTAACATAAACCAGACTTGTTTCTGACCAATGCAGACCGGCTTACTATTGTGACGAATCAACCGTTTGGGCAGCCGATAACGCAGCCAACCACGGGTGACACCCATGATCTCAACATGCTCAGCTGACAGACCAACCTCTTCGGTCAGCTCGCGATACATCGCCTCCTCAGGGGTTTCGTCGGTGCGAATACCACCCTGCGGAAATTGCCACGCATCCTGTCCTACCCGTCGAGCCCAAAACAACTTACCGTCGCCGTTGCTTAGAATAATCCCGACATTTGGCCGATATCCATCCGAATCAATCACTTAAAACCTGTTTAAAATTATGAATATATACGAACCATTGTTCCATAAACTGACCACTCTGATCAATTGGACATTCACCGTCTCTTATTGTTCAGCATTTACCTTTGCCCCTTAAGCGCCTATTCTTAGCCGTTTTGCAAAAAGCTGTGGAGAACCCTGTGAATCTGGCAATTTTCGACCTCGACAACACCCTGTTAAATGGTGACAGTGACTATCTGTGGGGCCGCTTTCTGGCCACCGAGGGGATTGTCGATAGCGATTTCTATGAACGTGAAAACCAGCGCTTTTATGACGAATACAAGGCTGGCACCCTAAACATCTTTGAATTTCTGCGTTTTTCCCTACGTCCCCTGGCAGATAACAAGCTAGAAACCATGCTGACCTTACGACAGAAATTTATAGAATCAAGCATTGATCCCATCATCTTGCCCAAGGCCCGCAAACTACTGCAAAAACACCGTGACCAAGGCCATGTTTTATTAATCATTACCGCAACAAACACATTCGTCACCCAGCCCATCGCTGAGGCCCTGGGGATCGACAACCTGATCGGCACCGACCCGGAATTCAAGGACGGCCAATACACCGGCGAGGTCAGCGGCACCCCCTCATTTCGTGAAGGCAAAGTGGAACGGCTCGGCACCTGGCTGGAAAAGAATGGCTACAACCTGGCCTCAAGCTGGTTTTATTCCGACTCACATAACGACCTACCACTACTGGAAATGGTCACCCACCCCATCGCCGTTGATGCCGATGACACCCTGATGCAACACGCCGCAGCCAAGGGCTGGGACAGCATCAGTCTCAGGGACTAGAAACAAAAAAAAGGGGTGGCATTGCCACCCCTGACACATCGATTTAAAACTACAGAAAGCTATCTTTGTTTGTCGCGCGGAGCTGGGCATCATGTTTGCTGATAACGCCCTGGCGCACCAACTCAACCAGACACTGATCCAGAGTCTGCATCCCCAGGCCCTGACCGGTCTGAATAGCCGAATACATCTGCGGCACTTTATTTTCACGAATCAGGTTACGAATAGCCGGCGTGCCAATCATGATTTCATGCGCAGCAACACGACCACCACCAACACGCTTCAACAGGGTCTGCGAAATTACCGCCCGCAACGACTCCGACAACATGGAGCGCATCATGTCTTTTTCTGCCGCCGGAAAGACGTCGATAATACGGTCGATGGTCTTGGCTGCCGAACTGGTATGCAGGGTACCAAACACCAGATGGCCGGTTTCAGCTGCCGTCAGTGCCAGACGGATGGTTTCCGGGTCACGCATTTCACCCACCAGAATAATATCCGGATCTTCACGCAAGGCGGAACGCAGCGACTCACTGAAACCCAATGTGTCTCTATGCACCTCACGCTGATTCACCAGACACTTTTTACTCTGATGCACAAACTCGATTGGATCCTCGATGGTAAGGATATGACCAAACTCGGTATTGTTTTTGTAATCCACCATCGCCGCCAGGGTGGTTGATTTACCCGAACCGGTCGGCCCTGTCACCAGCACCAGACCACGCGGATTATTAGAAATATCTTTAAATACCGCCGGACACTTCAAGTCTTCCAACGACAGAATATTCGAAGGGATGGTACGGAACACCCCACCAACACCACGATTGTGATTAAAGGCATTGACACGAAAACGGGCCAGACCAGGAATCTCAAATGAGAAATCGGTTTCAAAGAACTCCTCAAAGTCCTTACGCTGGCGGTCATTCATAATATCGTAAAGCATATTGTGCACAGCCTTGTTATCCATCGGCGGCACATTGATGCGGCGTATATCGCCGTCAACACGAATCATCGGCGGCAAGCCCGCCGACAAGTGCAGATCCGACGCGGCATTTTTAACACTAAAAGCCAGCAGTTCGGCTATATCCATGGCATTCCCCTTTCGTAATCTCTTGTTTGTGTTTCGCGGAGATGATTCCCTATCATTAACGGCATAGTTATCGACTTCTTAATGCATCAAGCTGCCACTGCCAAGCTGATACAATAACGCCCCATTACTGCACGGGCAATCAGCATGACCAACATACAGCAACGTCTCAACCTGGTACTGGATCAAATTCACGCCGCTGAAGATAAATACCAACGACCACGCGGCTCGGTAAAGCTATTAGCTGTGAGCAAAACCTGGCCGCTGGAAGATGTTCTTGAAGCCGCTGCCGCAGGGCAATCCTGTTTTGGCGAAAACTATGTCCAGGAATCCATCACCAAAATTGACGACTGTGCGGAGAAGCTTGAGTGGCACTTCATCGGCCACCTGCAATCAAACAAATCTCGCGAGATTGCGACGTGCTTTGACTGGGTTCACAGTGTCGACCGCTTCAAACTGGCAAAACGGCTGAGTGAACAACGACCGACCGAGCTGCCCCCACTAAATATCTGCCTACAGGTCAATATCGACAATGAACCAAGCAAATCAGGTTTTCTCGCTAGCGAAATACCTGAGATTGCCGAACAAATCAGTCAACTGCCAAACCTTAAGCTACGCGGTCTAATGGCCATCCCCGCCCCCAGCGATAACTTCGAACAACAGCGGGCCACCTTCCGCCTGGTCACGACACTGCAACAACAATTGGTTAAACAGGGCATGGAACTCGACACCCTATCCATGGGAATGTCTGGCGACATGGAAGCTGCTATCGCCGAGGGCGCCACCATCGTCCGTGTTGGCACGGCAATTTTCGGCTCGCGTAACTATCCGCCCCAGGCATGATTGGGCGAAACAACTGATTGCGGTACACTCGCTGTTAATAATTCAATAGCAGCGATGAAAGCAAACAAATGGAAAAACTCAAGATCAGTTTTATAGGTGCCGGCAACATGGCCAGCAGTCTCATCGGTGGTCTGCTGGCAGATAGCAAGACCCCGGCAAACATCCACATTGCCGACACCAATCCAGATCAACTCAGCGCATTGCAACAACGTTTTGCTGTGACCGTCTGCCAATCAAACAACGCCGCCACTGAGGCTGCTGACATTCTGGTTCTGGCCGTTAAACCTCAAGGGCTGAAACAGGTCGCCGAAGAGATCCGTGAAACCGTGCAGCGCAGACACCCCCTAATCATCTCAATTGCCGCCGGTGTGCAGGAAAAAGACATCAACCGCTGGCTCGGCAATAACGTTGCCATTGTCCGCACCATGCCTAACACTCCGTCGCTGATTCAAGCTGGTGCCTCAGGCCTGTATGCCAACAACAAGGTTACTGACGAACAACGCAATATCGCCGAGACCATCATGCGTGCCGTTGGCGTTGCTGTATGGGTTGATAACGAACAGCAAATGGATGCCGTCACCGCCATCGCCGGCAGTGCTCCGGCCTATTATTTTTTGTTCATGGAAGCCATGCAGGCCGCTGGGCAGGAACTGGGGCTAGATGCTGAAACAGCACGCCTATTAACATTACAAACCGCCGTTGGCGCCACCAAGATGGCACTGGAAAGCAGTGAAGACTGCGCCACCCTACGCCAACGGGTCACCTCCCCTGGCGGCACCACCGAGCAGGCCCTGAATACATTTGAACAAGGCGGGCTGCGCCAACTGATTAAGCAAGCAACCACTGCCGCAGCTGATCGATCACAGGAACTGGCCCAACTTCTCGGAGAAGACAAGTAATGACTGGCTATTTTTCCTCCGCCGCCACCCTTCTAATTGAAACGGTGTTTGGCCTCTACATGCTGATCGTGCTGCTGCGCTTGATGCTGCAGACAGTGAGAGCAGATTTTTATAATCCGCTGAGCCAGTTCATCGTTAAGGTCACTAACCCACCGCTTAAACCTTTGCGCCGTATCATCCCTGGCATCGCCGGTATCGACATGGCTTCAGTAGTACTGCTATTTTTACTGCAAATGGCCAAGCTGACGCTAATCACCCTGGCAGCTGGCGTAATGCTATCAGTGGTCGGGCTGGCAGTATTATCCATCGCCGAGCTAATCGCCCTAGTGCTAAACGTATATATGTTCAGCATCCTGATCCAAATCGTTCTTAGCTGGGTTAGCCCTGGCGGCCACAACCCGCTAACAGGCATTCTTTACTCTATTAATGAACCGGTAATGCGGCCAGCCCGAAAAATCCTGCCACCGATGTCAGGCATCGACCTGTCACCAATCCTGGTGTTTCTCGGTATTGGCCTTTTAAAAATCTTGATTGTCAGCCCGCTGCTTGATCTGGGCAGCAGCCTGGCATAAATACAGAACAGTTTTCAAAACAATCAGCAACCACAGAGATTAATCAATCCAACAGTCTAAAATCACCACCCAAACCAGAGAAAAAATAAAACCACTAAAGGCTTGCAAAAGTGTGACCGATAACTAGTTGGCATCGAGCAAAAACTCGCTGGCAGGGCTATAGAAACAACAACTTAGTTCAACCCAACAGGAATGGATATCATAGGGATTATGGAGGAAGATCTTTTCAAACAGCAGATGCGGGCCTTCGACCGCTGGAAAGCTGAACTCATCCAGGTTATTCAGGATTATCATCACTGGCTTGAAACCCAGGGCAAGGGTACCGCTGATATCAATGTTCGGCTTTTCGATGTCATCGAATCGCTCAAGTCCGATCGCCTAACCATTGCCTTTGTCGCCGAGTTTTCCCGCGGCAAGACCGAACTGATTAACGCCATCTTCTTCGCCGACTATAAACGTCGCCTGCTACCATCAGAAGCTGGCCGCACTACCATGTGCCCAACCGAACTCTTCTATGATCACGAAGAGAATCAAGCCTATATTCGACTGTTGCCGATTGAAACGCGGCTGCAGGAAAAAAGCATTTCCGAACTGAAAAAAGATCTCGATCAATGGAAGACCATCAACCTGGACGTCAACTCGTCCGACCAGATGGTTGAAGCCATGAAGGAAGTGATTACCACCAAAAACGTACCATTACAGCAAGCCATCGATCTTGGCTTGTACAGCGATGATTCACCACGGCGACGCAAGACCGATGAGCCGCCACCAGAAGAGATTGAAGTGCCACAGTGGCGTCATGCCATGATCAGCTTTCCTCACCCCTTGCTGCAACAGGGTCTGGCGATACTCGATACCCCCGGCCTGAATGCGCTGGGTACCGAACCAGAACTGACCTATAACATGTTGCCGAATGCCCATGCTGTGTTATTCGTACTGGCGGCAGACACCGGCACTACCCGTAGCGACCTGGACGTATGGGAGTATTACATCAAGGAACATCGCGCCAGCGGTGACAAAGGGCTGGTTGCAGCACTAAACAAAATTGATACCCTCTGGGATGAAATGAAGAGCGATGACGAAGTCACCGTATCCATCGAGGCACAGCGACAAGATGTCGCCAATTCACTAGCCATTGATGCCGGCAACGTCTTTCCTGTTTCCGCACAAAAGGGCCTGCTGGCAAAAACAAAAGATGATCAAGAGCTGCTGGAAAAGAGCCGCCTAATGGAATTGGAGCGTTATCTTGCCAATGAAATCATTCCGGCCAAACAAGGCATTATCCGCGACAATATCGTTGGCGAAATCGGCACGCTGATCAATTCCGAACGCAATGCCGTTGCCGGCCAATACAAACAGATCAAATCACAACTTGATGACCTAAAATCAGCCAGTGGTAAAAACACGCATCTGATTCAGCACTTGATGCGCAAAGCACGCGAAAAACAGGCGGCATATAACGACAACATGGAATATTTCCAATCTAGTCGTCGTTCACTAAATCAACACGCCAAACTTTTATTGAATGAATTGAGCCTGAAAAAATTTGATAATGTTGCCGCCACCGCGCGCAAACAGATGACTGATAGCTGGACCACCGGCGGCCTAAAAAATGGCATGAAGACACTGTTTGATGGTATTCGCGAAACCATGCAGATATCCACCCGACATGCCGATGAAACACACCAGCAAATCATCCAAATTTATCAAAAGTTCGAGAAAGAAATTGAGCTTGAGGCACTTGCTCCCAAGCCTTTCTCAACTGATAAATACGATGCTGAAATACAAAAGCTGTATGAACAGGCTGAAGAATTTCGTTCCAGTCCTGTCACCACCATGACCGAACAAAACTTCGTGGTGAAAAAGTTTTTCATCTCCCTGGTCAGCCATGCTCGTGACATATTTTTTCAGGCCAACCAGGAAGCAGAAACTTGGTTCAAAGACATCATGATTCCGCTGGCAAAACATGTTACCGAGCATAAACAACTGCTAGAACAGCACATGGAAACCCTCTACAAGATCAATGAGTCCAAAGACAACATTGCCTCAAAGACTGCAGAGCTGGAAGGCCAATGCCGCAAACTGGCCGAGCAACATGCCACCCTGGACGGTATGCACAAAAAACTACAAAACCCCATCGGTACTCAGGCAGACAGCGACCCCCAAAGGGCCGCCAACGCCTAGCAGCAGAACGATCAACTCGAAAAACAGGGCCTCGCTTTAAGCGGGGCTTTTTTATTCAGGCAAACTACAACTCACCGTCATAATCGACAATCAATGGCGCATGATCAGAAAAGCGTTCATCTTTATAAACCGAGACACTCTTTACCTTGTCTTTCAGACCGGACGTAATCACCTGATAATCTATACGCCAACCAACATTATTGGCCCAGGACTGGCCCCGGTTTGACCACCAGGTATATTGGCCAGCCTCCTGATTTACTTCACGAAAGGCATCGACATAACCCATCGGCCCGAACAGCTGATCCAGCCAGGCCCGCTCTTCCGGCAGACAGCCTGAATTCTTCTGATTGCTTTTCCAGTTTTTAATATCGATCTCTTTGTGAACGATGTTCCAGTCACCGCAGATAATGAACTCACGTTTTTGCCGAGACATCTTTTTCAGGCGTTCGCTGTAGCGATCCATAAAACTGTATTTGATCTGCTGCCGTTCTTCCTTGGCTGAACCGGAAGGCAGATATAGAGAGGCCACCGACAGTTTGCCAAAATCGGCCTGGATATAACGGCCTTCGGCGTCCATATCCTCAAACCCCTCACCCAGACCACAGGTCACCTGATCCGGTTTCTGTTTGCAGTAAATCGCCACACCGGAATAGCCCTTCTTCTCAGCATCGAAGAAATAGGCATGGTATCCCTCAGGGTAATGCAGCTCTGGCGACAGCTGGTCTTCCTGCGCCTTGGTCTCCTGAATGCAAAGCACATCGACATCCTGCTTCAACATCCAGGCAAAAAAGCCTTTGCGCTCAGCAGAGCGAATACCATTTAAATTGGCTGAAATAATTCTCATATAAAACTCTTTGTTGTTTAACGATTGGCCCACAGGCCACATACGGCGTAAAATACTAGCCTTTATTTATCTGGTACGGAATAGGCCACGGAATGACTATGCACGCTTATCAACGCGAATTTCTGGATTTTGTTATCGCCACCGATGTATTGCGCTTTGGTGAGTTCACCCTCAAGTCGGGCCGTGTCAGTCCCTATTTTTTCAATAGTGGCCTGTTCAACACCGGCTCGTCTATCGCCAAGCTGGGGCGCTATTATGCCGCCGCCATCGAAAATTCCGACATAGAATACGACATGATCTTTGGCCCGGCCTACAAAGGCATCCCGCTGGCCACCAGTGCTGCCATCGCCCTGGCCGACCACCACGACCGCGACCTGCCCTATGCCTTTAACCGCAAAGAGGCCAAGGATCACGGCGAAGGCGGCACTATCGTCGGTGCAGCACTAGCAGGCAAGGTGCTGATCATTGATGATGTAATCTCAGCCGGCACCTCGGTGCGCGAGTCTATTGACATGATCAAGGCTGCTGGCGCCACCACAACCGGGGTCGTTATTGCCCTGGATCGCCAGGAGAAGGGCCAGGACGAACGTTCAGCCATCCAAGAAGTGGAACAGCAGTACGACTTCCCGGTCGCCAGCATCGTCAAGTTAGACGATCTGATCAGCTATCTAGCGGAAAAACCCGAGATGGCCACGGCCCTCAACAACGTCAGCGCCTACCGCGAGCAATACGGCGTTAGCGACTAGGCCCAGATCAGGCTAACCCCCATCAATAGGGTAACCACCTCAAAGACACGTTTGATGAGGCGGTTGCCCTTCACTATGGCATAGTGTGCGCCAAGATAACCTCCTAGCAGTGAGCCCAGCAACAAGGCTGGCAGCCAGTCCCACTGTATCTCACCCAGCATGCCCAAAGTCAGGGCACCTGCGCCATTCCAGAACATACCGACCAGGATCAGCGTATAGGCCACCGCCCGCTTATAATCTAAACCAAACCAGTGCACCAGCCACAGGGTGACAAACAAGCCAGTACCTGAGGTCAGAGACCCGTTCAGCACACCAATCAGCAACAACACCGCACCACCAACCAGATATCCCGAGACATTGCGATGCCGCAGCTGCTGCTCAGAACCCAGCTCGGGCTTAAGAAATGAATACACCCCCAGTGCAATAGTCAGCATCCCCAAGGCCACCTCGGCGATACGATCAGGCACAGCCAAAATAATACTGGCGCCCAATACCACCCCGGGCAGCCCCGTCGCCAGGATAAACAGCGCGAAACGGTAATCAATATTCCGCTCACGCCAATGCCGTGTGGTGGCACCAACTCCGAGGGCGACACTGGCCACCTTGTGGGTTGCCAAGGCAACAGAAAATGGCAAACCAAGAAAGATCAAGGCCGGTAGCTGAAGCAAGCCGGCACCACCACCAGCCAAGGCAGAAAAGGCATTGGCCACCAGCGAGACGAAAAACAACAACAGATGCTGCTCCCAATTCAATCGCTATCCTTTCCGGGCTACAATGGCCAATAAAAAATCATAATAATGAAGGTTACTTCTGACTTGCCGATATGGGTAATAAGAAATCATATTAATGGATGTTATTTATGTCTTACCGCCATCGAAAATCAATTCTTTCAAATTCACTTGCATACGTTTTGGCTGCACTGACAACAACCTCATCAGCCTATGCTGCCGATCTGTTTCGCTGGCAGGATGAACAAGGCAAGACCCATTACACTGATCAGGTGCCACCCGAATATCTCAAAGAAGGCTATCGCGTTATCAGTGAACAAGGACTAACCATCCGCACCATAAGGTCAACCAGTGATATAGAAAGCAGCCGGGCACCAAGCACACCAGAGATTCCCAAGCAGCAGGCCCTTGAAGATCAACGCTTATTGATGACCTATAGCAACGAAGACGAAATCATCGCTACCCGCGATAGAAAACTCGCCGATACCCAGGCAATGCTGGATTTAACCCAGGAGACAATTTCCCTGCTTGAAACACAATTTCGTCAACTGGCAAAAGAGGCTAGCGATTTTGAAAAACGGGGGAAGCCAATCCCTGAATCATTGTTGAGCCAGATTTCCAATACCAGAAGAAAAATGGAAAAACATCAAACCAAGCTCGGACAAGGAGCCAGCGACATATCAAATATCAAGCAAGCGTTTGACGAAACGCTACAGCGTTACCGTCAACTCAAAAGTGTTATGGATAAGGTCGAATAAAAAGCCTAAGCCCGAATCAGCGTACCTATGCCCTGATCGGTAAACAGCTCTAATAATACGGCATGTTTTATCCGACCATCGATGATATGAACCGCACGTACCCCACCCTGGGCCGCATCCATAGCGCACTTAATCTTGGGCAACATGCCACCATAAATGGTGCCATCAGCAATCAAGGCTTTAACCTGCTCAGCCCCCAGGCCAGTCAGCACATTGTCCTCTTTATCGAGAATGCCGCCGGTATTGGTCAGCAAGATCAGCTTCTCAGCCTGTAACACTTCGGCCAGTTTGCCAGCCACAAGATCAGCATTAATATTATAGGACTGGCCATTTTCACCGACACCAATCGGGGCGATGACAGGAATAAAGTCACTATTCACCAGCATATCAAGCACACCACTGTCGATAGAGGCCACCTCACCGACATGACCAATATCAATAATCTCGGGGGCATTCATCTCAGGGGCATTCTGTTCAAACTTAAGTTTGCGCGCTCGGATTAGGTCACCATCCTTACCCGTCAAACCTACCGCCCGACCACCATGTTGATTGATGAGATTCACAATCTCTTTATTAACCAAACCACCGAGCACCATTTCAACCACATCCATGGTCTCACTGTCGGTCACCCGCATGCCCTGAAAAAACTTACTCTCTATACCAATCCGCTCCAGCAACTTGCCAATCTGTGGACCGCCACCATGGACAATAATCGGATTAATCCCCACCAGTTTCATCAACACCACATCACGGGCAAAACTGTTTTTCAACTCTTCATCGACCATGGCATTACCACCATACTTGATCACCAGAGTCTTGCCGGCAAAACGTTGTATGTATGGCAAGGCCTCAGTTAAGACCTGAGCAACATTCATGGCTGCATCTTTATTTAATGTCATTACTGTTTCCGTCTAAAAAATTCTTTAGGGGCCTCTGATAGATTCTGGACTGAATCGATAATGAAATGAATTTTTTCAGCTCAAGGCGAAAATCGCAGGTAATAGCGGAACTATTGCCAAGATTTGCAACGCTGAAATGGAGAAATTTAGCCATTAGCGAACAGTTCATGAATTAATCAGAGGCTCCTTAACTAAAAGGGCAATTCTAAATCAGGCGCCAGCTTTCGCAGCTGCAATCTAAAAAGCATCTTAATGTGTTCCAACTCCTGCTCACCATCGGCTTCAAAACGGAACATCAAACACGGCGTTGTATTTGAAGCCCTAACCAGCCCCCAGCCGTGTTTAAATTCCGCCCGTATGCCATCAATAGTAATCAACTGAGCATCCGGCAATTCAAGCTCTTGTTGCAGACGTTGCATCAACTTAAAGTGTTCACCTTCTGCCAAAGGCAACATCAGTTCTGGAGTACTAAATGCGTCTGGCAGCTCAGCAAACACCTCTGCACTGGCGCGCTTACCTTTTGATAAGATTTCCAACAGCCGCAACGCCGTATACAGTCCATCATCAAAGCCATACCAACGATCATTAAAAAACACGTGGCCGCTCATCTCACCCGCTAGTGCCGCACCAGTCTCTTTCAGCTTGGCCTTCATCAGCGAATGGCCCGCCTTGCCCATCACCGCCTGACCACCAGCCTGTTCAATCACTCGATGCAGGTGACGACTGCATTTAACATCATAAATAATCTTTGCCCCAGGCTGATGCTTCAACACGTCCAGGGCATACAACATCAACTGCCGATCCGGCCAGATAATATTCCCTTGGGAATCCACCACACCGAGGCGGTCGCCATCACCATCAAAGGCCAGACCAATATCGGCACTGGTCTTTTTCACTGTCGCGATCAGGGCCTGTAGATTGACCGGCTGGCTAGGATCAGGATGGTGATAAGGAAAACTGCCATCCACATCACAATAAAGCTCAGTCACATCACAACCAATACTGCGTAGCAGCGCCGGCACGACGGTTCCGGAAACACCGTTACCACAATCAACCACCACCTTAAACTTACGCTCAATCTTGACATCGGCTTGAAGCCGGGCAGAATAATCAGCAACCAACTTCTGCTCGGTATAACTACCTTCACCGACAGAAAAATCTTCCGACAAAATGCGTTGATAGATTTTCTGAATCGCCTCTTCAGTAAGCGACTCACCCTGCAAGACCATTTTGAAACCGTTATAGTCCGCCGGATTGTGACTGCCTGTGACCATCACGGCCGAACGGGCATTAAGATAGTGAGTGGCAAAATAAACCACTGGCGTCGGCACCATTCCCAGGTCAATGACATCACGGCCACTTTCACACAAGCCCTTAATCAAGGCATCCGCCATTTCCTGGCTCGAAAGCCGCCCATCACGGCCGACAACAATCGCCTGCTCACCCCGTTGCCAGGCCTCAGTACCAAAGGCACGACCTATCTGGCGAACAACCGCTGGGGTCAGGGTCTTACCAACAACGCCACGAATATCATAGGCACGAAAAATAGATGCGGACACAACACCAGCCTCATCTGCAACCGGTTCTGAGATGGCGTCTGGCTTGTTTTCAACTTGCTCTACCGCTGGCAGTTCCTCTTCTTTTATCTCGATAGCTGACTCATTCTGATAGAGAATATTCACATATGAATTTTCGAAATCCTTGCGTCCCGCCTCAGATTCCTCAGCGGCGCTGCGTTTTACTACTGTCTCAGCTGCTGCCGCTACCGCAGTCTGTGGCAACAGCGACCAGTTCAATGTTTGCAGATTATTCAGGGTCGGTTGCAATTCAACCAAACCAGCATTGTAATCCTTACCCATCCATTGACCGGCAAGGCGGTCTCGAACATAGCCGTATAAAACATTGGCACTGGCAACCATGCTCTTATCCATCACCCGGGAGAAAACCATCATCATCAATGCCAGAATAATCGCCACAAGCACATAGCCTGACCAAAAAAGCACGCGCCAATCCAGCCCCATAATCTGCCAAACTTTTGGTTTTTCCCAATAGGACAAGCGCCAATGTGCATCCGCAAAATCACTATTAAACTCCTGGGCAGCCGTCTTGACGGCCTCATCACCTCGGCCAATAAACTGCTCTACCGAACCGTTACTCAGCACCTGGCCCAACTCAAGCCGAGCATCATTAATCACAAGCTGCTTAATCGCTGCATCCAGAACCGCTGAATCAAATCGCACCAACACATAGCCAATAAGGTTTTGTCCCTGCTTAAACGGACGAACGATATCGAGGTGACGACTGCCATCCTCCAGTTTGTGATATTCAAGCCGGGCCTGAAGCCCCTTATCTGCCTCATAAATCAGATCCAGTTCAGAAAAACTCAGTAGTGGATACTGACCGGCGAGCTGCTTTTCTTCACCCTTAGCAAACATCATCACCTGACTGGCATCAATCATCGCTGCCAAATCGGCCTCGCGCACCTTACGGCTATCGGGGTAACTCAGCAGTTCAAACAAATTTGGGTCTGCCGCCAGTAAATTAACTCGCTCGACATAACGTTTAAGCAGAGCATCAACCTCAAGGTTAAGCCTGGTTTTTTCAACTTCAGCGTGCTGAGCCATCTTTTCCTGCTGCAGTGATGCCAGCAAAAAATACACCACCAGTGTCAGCACAAATAACGCTGCCACACCCGCCAGAATCGCCCTACCAGCGATAGCCGGCAATGATGCTTGCTGCTGCATGCCCCGCCCAACCTCTGTTTGTTTGTTTTTAAACATCCTGATTCCCAGCCACTATCACTGCCTGCATCACTCGAACCTAATGACGGCCAGTATGGCCAAAACCACCTTCACCACGATGGCTCTCTTCAAATTCATCAACCACTTCAAAGCTAGCCTGGACCACGGGCACAAACACCAATTGGGCAATGCGTTCACCGATATTCACTTCAAACGGCTCACTGCCACGATTCCAACAAGAGACAAACAACTGCCCCTGATAATCAGAATCAATCAAACCTACTAAGTTGCCCAAGACAATGCCGTGTTTATGGCCCAGTCCTGAACGCGGCAAAATCACCGCTGCCAGACCTGGATCTCCCAGGTGAATCGCAATACCCGTTGGTATCAGCTGAGTCTCACCCGGCTGCAATATAATAGACTCGTCCAGACAGGCACGCAGATCCATACCCGCCGCGCCACCGGTGGCATAGTTCGGCAACGGAAACTCATTGCCAATGCGTTTATCCATAACCTTAACTTGTACTTTGTGCATTATATCTCTCTGCAATTAACGTGATTAATTCCCGCGCCACGATGGATTTATCGGCACGTGTTATTTGTTTTTTTCTGCCTGGCCACAACACCGTCAGGGCGTTGTCATCGGCATTAAAACCCAGACCATCGCCGACCAGATTGGCGGCAATCATATCCAGACCCTTGCGCTGCATTTTATCCTGAGCATATTTTTCCAGGTCGTTTGTTTCAGCCGCAAAACCAACACAAAACACCTTGTCTGCGGACTCTGTGGACAACGCCACCTGGGCCAAGATGTCCTCGGTACGCTCCAACGCCAGCGATAATCCAGCGGCATCCTTTTTCATCTTTTTGTCCTGCACCGCGGCCGGACGATAATCGGCCACCGCCGCTGCTGCGATAAAGATCTGGCTCTGTCCAGCATGAGCCTTGACCGCAACACTCATCTCAGCGGCAGTTTCCACCAGCACTCGCTCGACACCATTGGGGCAGACAAGCGCAGTCGGGCCGCTCACCAGCACCACCTCGGCACCGGCGGCAGAGGCCGCCTCGGCCAAGGCATAACCCATTTTACCGGAGCTATGATTACTGATGTAGCGTACCGGGTCGATGGCCTCGCGGGTCGGACCCGCCGTCAACAACACCCGCAAACCAGCCAATGGCCCTTGTTGCCAATGCCTAGCCAATGCATTCATTAATTGTTCGGCTTCAAGCATGCGGCCGGCACCAGTCTCGCCACAGGCCTGCTCACCCTCCGCAGGCCCCAGCAGAGTGACACCGCGTTGCTGTAAGACCTGACAGTTGGACTGAGTTGCGGAATGCGCCCACATCACCCTATTCATGGCCGGGGCGACAAACACCAGCGCCTCGGTGGCCAGACATAGAGTGGTAAGCAGGTCATCGGCCAGACCATGAGTCATCCGCGCAAGAAAGTTGGCACTGGCCGGTGCCACCAGCACCGCATCGGCCCAGCGCGCCAGTTCGATATGGCCCATCGCAGCTTCAGCCGAGCTATCTAATAAAGAGGTATGAACGGGATTGCCTGACAGGGCCTGCATGGTTAAAGGCGTAATAAATTCGCTGGCAGATGAGGTCATCACCACCCGCACCTCAGCGCCCTGCTTACGCAGGCAGCGAACCAGCTCGGCGCTCTTATAGGCGGCAATACCCCCCGTCACACCGATGACGATTCGACGACCTCTCACTCCTGCAGCTGCGGCCACAAACTCTCCCGTGGATTTATAAATAATAAGAGGGGTAACATACCATTCTTGGGGGCATAAATCGAAACACGGATGTGACATTCGACAAGGAGTAGGCATGGCAATTACCGATTGGCCGGCGGACGAGCGGCCACGCGAAAAACTTCTGCAACGCGGCCCGGCCGCACTCTCGGACGCTGAACTGCTGGCGATCTTTCTGCGCACTGGCATCGTCGGCAAGACCGCTGTCGACCTAGCCCGCGAACTGCTGGACGAACACGGCAGCCTGCGCGCCCTGCTTGATGCCGATCAAAAGCAGTTTTGCCTGAGCAAAGGTCTGGGACCCGCTAAATACGTACAACTACAGGCAACGCTGGAGATGGGCCGCCGCCATCTCGATGAACGCATGCGCCGCGGCGACGCTCTGACCAACCCGCACGACACCCGCCGCTTTATCAGTGCTCGCCTACGCGACTACCAGCACGAGGTCTTCGCCTGCCTGTTTCTCGACAATCGCCATCGCGTCATCCAGTTTGAGGAACTATTCACTGGCACCATCGATGGTGCCTCGGTGCATCCACGTGAGGTGGTCAAACGCGCCCTGCACCACAATGCTGCGGCGGTAATCCTGGCCCACAACCACCCTTCCGGCATTGCCGAACCCAGCCAGGCCGACCAACACATCACCCAGCGACTGCGCGATGCCCTAGGTCTGGTCGACATCCGCATGCTGGATCATTTTGTGGTTGGTGATGGCGAACTGACCTCATTTGCGGAACGCGGGCTATTATAAGCTAAGCTATTGTTTTACAATACGCATCGCTCCAACAAGGCTGCCCCACTTTCATATTATTATGCAAACAGGGCCGTTTTTACTTGAGCCCAGCCCCCGAATCTGGTATAAATTCGCCCTTCCTGCGCTGGGGCGCGGATAAAGAATTGATTTTTGGAGAAAGACTCATGTCTAGAGTATGTCAGGTAACGGGCAAAGGCCCGATGGTAGGAAACAATGTTTCCCACGCCAACAATAGAACTAGGCGCCGTTTTCTGCCTAACCTTCACAGCCATCGTTTTTGGGTTGAAGGCGAAAATCGCTGGGTAAAATTACGCGTCTCTACACACGGAATGCGCATCATCGACAAGTGTGGCATCAGCACGGTTCTGGCTGACATCCGCGCTCGTGGCGAAAAGGTTTAAGGAGACTGAATCATGGCTAAAAGTGCACGCGAAAAAATCAGATTAGTCTCAAGTGCCGGCACCGGTCACTTCTACACTACTGACAAAAACAAACGTAACATGCCTGAAAAGATGGAGATCAAAAAATTTGATCCTGTTGTTCGTCAGCATGTGATGTATAAGGAAGGCAAGATCAAGTAATTACTGATCTAGCTTGCCTCAATAAAAAAACCCGCCTTGGCGGGTTTTTTTATATCTGAGATAAATTCATTAAAGCTCCGCATCAAACCAGTTGTTGCTCCAATAGGGCAAACACCTCCTGCAACTCCACCAATCGAGATAACGCGGGCAATACGAAGCATAATTCGACCCGAAAATTTTAATCATTCCGTCCACGTGTACACCGCCTCGACCTTATTGCCTGGCTCTTCATAGCGGAGAGAGTGACACAACGCCCTAACCAGGCCGAGCCCCCTACCATGTTCGGCAGCGTCATCCTGTCCAGCAACACCTACATGATTCAGCGCAAAACCAGCGCCACTATCCTCGACTTTAATGATCATGCGCCCGCCATTCGCATGCCAATAAATTTGAATATCAATACTGACATGACCTTCCTGTAGTTCGGACAAACGGCGTTCACGCTCAGAAAAATATTCCATAAAGCCATCTTCACCCTGTTTCATAGCAGAATCCAAACCAAGCACGCCATGATCCAAAGCATTGGCATGAAGTTCAGCTAAAACGGTGTAAACCTCAGACAAAACATCTTGCGACAACTGGTTCTCTTGCAGCTCATTCATAAGCAGGGGAATCATCTCAACTTGCGCCAAACGCTTGCCTTGTAATGCCAGGCTTGTTTTAAAGCTATCAACAGCCTGATCATCAAACATCAGCTCAGACATTTCCATGCTCGGCTGATTCTCGACATGCCCCAAGATTCCCAACACCGCCTCGATAAAAGGAATTTCGACAACAGTAATATCATCATGCTGCGGGCAACCCTGGGAAAACTCTTCCGAGGCAGAAACAATCTGATCAAACACCGTTCCTACATCGGCATTAGCATCAATCACTTCATTCAGGCGTTGTTCACCAAACTCTTCACCATCAGCATTACGGCTTTCGGTTAAACCATCGCTATACACCAACACTCTGTCACCCGGCTTCAATAGAAAATGCTCGAACTCATCTTCAGCCGGGAAAAAACCATCAAGCCCCAGGGCAATATGGCGCGCAGGCAGAATGCGCAACTCTTTGAACGATAGTGTTAATTTGTTAGCTGCCCCCATCAACACAGCCTGCAAAGAAAGATACTTCCCTTTTGATTTATACGTAAGGATATCGGGAAAGAAAAATTAAAAATCCCATCTAAAAAAATTACTTAGACCGGACTACAAGCTCATACGACTTGAATTAAGGTGCAACAACACAACAAAGTAGACAAAATTATTTATCATACCAAACCGGTTATTTTTTGCGTTTATTTAGAAGACAACAGAGAAAGAACTCTCCCTGTCGCATTAAAGCTGGATCAGCTTCTATATTCAGCGTTTATTTTGACGTAATCATATGAAAGGTCGGTCGTCCAGATCTGCGCCTGCGCTGAACCTCGACCAAGATCTATTCTGATGGTTATTTCTTCTTCATCCATCACCGCCTGACCGGCTGCTTCGGTATATGCAGCATCACGGCCACCATCGCAGACGATGCGGACATCACCCAGATGGATTGTGATCTTGGCAACATCAAGACTCTCAACACCTGCTCGCCCTACAGCAGCAAGAATACGGCCCCAGTTCGGATCAGAGGCAAATAGTGCGGTCTTCACCAACGGTGAGTGGGCTACAGTGTAGGCGACCTGGCGACACTCAGCCTCATCAGCCCCACCCTGAACATCAATAGTAATAAACTTGGTTGCCCCCTCACCATCACGAATAATGGCCTGAGCCAGCAATTGAAGCACCTCGGTTACGGCTGCGGCAAATTCGACGTAACCGGCATCTGACTCGGAAACAAACGCAACACCGGCCTGCCCACTAGCCACTAAAACACAGGCATCATTGGTCGAGGTATCGCCATCAACAGTAATGCTATTAAACGAACCATCAACGGCCTGCTGCAACAACTGTTGCAACAAAGCGGGAGCCGCTTTCGCATCTGTCGCCACATAAGCCAGCATGGTCGCCATATCTGGACGAATCATGCCTGAGCCCTTGGTAATGCCTGTAATGGTGACAGTCTTGCCGTTTATTTCGATCTGACGCGAAACACCCTTAGCCAAAATGTCGGTCGTCATGATCGCCCGAGCGGCCTTCAGCCAGTTGTCAGCCGACAGGTCAGCATAAGCTTGAGGCAAGGCATTATGTATTTTTTCAGATGGTAGTAACTCACCAATAACACCGGTTGAAAACGGCAGAACCTCATCTATCTTGCAGGTAGCCACTTCAGCCACAACAGCACATGAATCAAGCGCCGCCTTCATACCTGGCTCACCAGTGCCGGCATTGGCGTTACCACTGTTGATCAGCAAATAACGTGTTGCGGCAGCCGCACCGTGCTGGCGGGCCAGTATCACTGGCGCAGCACAAAAGGCGTTGCGGGTATAGACAGCGGCAGTTGCTGCGCCTGTGTTGATTTCCATCAATGCCAGATCATTGCGATTGGCATACTTAATCCCCGCTGCGGCTATCCCCCAGCGCACACCAGCTATCGGCAACAAAACCTCTGGCTCAAACAAACCTACCGGCATGGCTAGCCCAGTTTACCGTGACACTGTTTGAACTTTTTACCTGAACCACATGGACATGGCTCGTTACGACCGACCTTGCGGCCGTCACGCACAAATGGCTCAACCTGCTCGGCATCAGCATCACCCTCTGACATGGCAGAGACATCGTCATGCTGAAATTCCATACTACCTTGACTACGACGTTGCTCATCCACCGCATCAACATCAGTCTGGTCCTGTACCTGCACCTTGGAAATAATAGCTATTACTTCGTGTTTGATGCGATCCAGCATCTCAGTAAACATTTCAAAGGCTTCACGCTTGTATTCCTGCTTGGGGTTCTTTTGTGCATAACCGCGCAGATGAATCCCTTGACGTAAATAATCCATCGCCGCCAGGTGTTCCTTCCACTGGGTATCAAGCACCTGCAGCATCACAGCCTTTTCAAAGTGACGTAACACTTCACTACCAGCCAGTTCTTCCTTGGTTTGATAGCCTGCCTCTAGCTCTTCCATAATGCGCGTACGTAGGTTTTCTTCGTGCAGTGCATCATCGGCATCAAGCCACTGTTGCACAGGCATGACCTGAGCAAACTCATGTTCCAGCCCGGCCTCCAGGCCTGGTACGTCCCACTGCTCTTCCAAACTCTGAGGGGGAATAAATTCATTGATAACATTATTAACCACATCGGCACGAATCCCCTTGATGGCGTCAGAGATATCATCCATGCTCATCAGTTCGTTACGCTGCTCGTAGATTACTTTACGCTGGTCGTTGGCAACGTCATCAAATTCAAGAAGCTGCTTACGCACATCAAAGTTATGACCTTCCACCTTGCGCTGGGCATTCTCGATGGCCTTGCTGACCCAGGGATGCTCAATCGCCTCACCCTCTTCCATACCCAATTTTTGCATGATTGCGGCGACACGATCCGAGGCAAAAATACGCATCAGACTATCTTCCAGCGACAGGTAAAAACGTGATGAACCCGCATCACCCTGACGACCGGCACGGCCACGCAGCTGGTTATCAACACGACGAGATTCATGCCGCTCGGTACCAATTATGTGCAAACCACCTGCAACCAAAACCTGCTCATGACGTTCGTGCCATTCAGAACGAATCCGCTGAACAGCGACCTCATCATTTGGATCAATACCATCAAGGTCTGCGTCAAGACTTCCACCGAGTACGATATCGGTACCACGACCGGCCATATTGGTAGCAATAGTCACCGCACCTGCACGGCCTGCCTGGGCGATAATTTCCGCCTCGCGGGCATGCTGCTTAGCATTCAGGACTTCATGCTTGATGCCGCCCTTTTTCAGAAAATCCGACAACAACTCAGACACTTCGATTGAGGTTGTGCCAACCAGCACCGGCTGACCACGACCATTACAATCCTTAATATCTTCGAGTACGGCTTTAAATTTATCTTGCTGATTCAGGTAAACCAGATCACCCATATCTTTGCGGGTCGTTGGTTTGTTGGGCGGAATCACTAGCACTTCAAGACTATAGATTTCCTGAAACTCATATGCCTCAGTGTCCGCAGTACCGGTCATCCCAGACAACTTATTGTAAAGACGGAAGTAATTCTGAAAAGTGATGGAGGCCAAGGTCTGGCTCTCGCTCTGAACCTTCACCCCTTCCTTGGCCTCAACGGCCTGATGCAAGCCCTCAGACCAACGTCGACCAGGCATGGTGCGACCGGTAAACTCATCGACAATAACAATTTCGTTGTTCTGGACAATGTAGTCCACGTCACTTTGGTACAAGGCATGGGCTCGCAGTGCGGCATTCATATGATGCATTAATGCAATGTTAGTGGCGTCGTAAAGGCTCTCGCCCTCTTGCAACAGGCCATTTTCCACCAGCATCTCTTCAAGCTTTTGATGCCCGGCCTCTGTCAAAAAGACTTGTTTGGCCTTTTCATCAACCGAATAATCACCATCGCCCTCAGCACCATCTTCACCCTCTACCTGCTGCCTTTCAAGCCGGGGAATCAGCGTATTCATTTTGCCATAGAGCTCTGAATTATCATCGGTTGGACCAGAGATAATCAGCGGCGTACGGGCCTCATCGATGAGGATCGAATCAACTTCATCGACCACAGCAAAGTTTAGCTCTCGCTGCATTTTGTCATCGGCGCGGAAGGCCATATTGTCCCGCAGGTAATCGAAACCGAATTCGTTATTGGTACCGTAGGTAATATCAGCAGCGTAGGCGGCACGCTTTTCTTCTGGATCCTGGCCGGATAGAATCACGCCGACGCTTAACCCCAAGAATTCATACAATTGCCCCATCCACTTGGCGTCACGCTGGGCCAGATAGTCATTCACTGTGATCACATGCACGCCCCTACCTTCCAGGGCATTCAAATAGACAGCCAGCGTTGCCACCAGGGTCTTACCTTCACCGGTGCGCATTTCGGCAATCTTGCCATCATTTAACACCATGGCACCAACCATCTGCACATCATAGTGGCGCATTTTCAGCCCACGCTTGCCGCCTTCACGTACCACGACAAAGGCCTCGGGAAGAATTGATTCCAGCGTTGCCCCATCTGCCAAGCGCTGGCGAAACTCAAAGGTTTTTGTCCTGAGCTCATCATCTGAAAGCGCAGCAAAGGCCTCTTCCTGAGAAGTGATCTGAGCAACAACCTTATGCATCTTCTTCAGCACCCGCTCATTACGGCTGCCAAAGACTTTTTTCAATAACTTAGTAACCATTGGTCTTTAGAATTCTTCGCTAGAAAACACATTCACGCTGGCTTGCGCATAGATGGACGATAATAAAGCAAATCACCCCATTTAGAAAACAAATAGGGCTATATCAAGAAGGAAAAACGATTCTAACTGCGGGCAGTACGGACATATTTGACTGGATCAACCACTCGACCGTGGCGCAACACTTCAAAATGCACATGCGGACCAGTTGAGCGGCCACTCGATCCCATCAAGCCAAGTGCCTGGCCTTTTTTGACTGTATCACCCACGTCCACCAGGTTTTCACTATTGTGAGCGTAGCGCGTCACATAGCCATTGCCATGATTGATTTCCACCATAGTGCCGTAGCCATAACGATCACCAGACCAGGTCACAACACCGGCTGCCACAGCCAAAATCTTAGTACCCAGCTTACCGGCAATATCAACTCCATTATGCTGGGCTGGTCGACCCGTAAATGGATCTGTTCGCGTACCAAAAAATGAAGACAACCAGCCTTTTTCCGCAGGAAAACCGGCCGGAAAGACCTCATCCTGAAGATTTTTTGACATCAACAGTGATTCCAGCACCGCAAGCTGCTGCTCACGATCATCCAGCTGAGTGCTCAAACCAGCGAATGAAACCATAAAATCATTTAATTCTGCTTCAGGCAAACCATCAGCCGCTGCGGCTGGACCACCCTGAGCGGGAGCACTATTAAAATCGAATTCACCCTTTTCGAGGTCCGCCATCTCAGTCAAACGCTCGCCGAGGGCGTCTAGGCGCACTACACGTGATTGCAATTCCGCCAAACGTAGGGTTAGGGCATTGATATTTTCTTGTGCCCCCTGCTCTGCATTATTAATATCCTGACGTTGCAGCTCTAGCTCTGCACGCAAACTTGAGGCCAAACGCTCCTTCTGAGCCACGGCGTCATTAACCCCCATTGAGTAGCCTGTAAATAAGGAAACAACAGGAACCAACAGCACTATTACTGCTAAACTTGAAAAGACTGCACGACGACTAATACGTCGCGCAACGCCCTTTGAGTTTTGGGGTAATAGTATAATGGCCATACTTTATTTCGCCCTTAAATCAATCTATGAATAACAGTCAGCCGGAAATCAACTTGAAAACACCGACTCCACTAAAAAAAATTCTAAACTCCAAGCCTACTACACAACGCCTAATACAGCAGGTCAATAATTTACAAAGGCTCAATCACCGCCTCGCCGGGCTTTTACCCACCCCTATCGTGCAACACTATAAAATAGCTACCATCGAACAGGGCGCGCTCATTATATTATGCTCATCATCTGCGTGGGCTACACGCCTACGATTACATCAAGCCAAAATCATCAAAAGTTTTCAGGATTATCAGGTTCATTCACTAACCATCCAAATCGCACCAGCCAACGCTAATAACGACACTGAAAAACCCTTAAAACCAGCCGCAGCAATGTCACAACAAACATCTAAGCTATTGATTGAACTAGCAGAAGTAACAGAAGACCCAAAATTAAAACAGGCACTCCAACGTCTCTCCCAGCGCACCAAAAACACCTCTTAACTTGGCCCGCTTACTATTCTTATCGGCCCGGCATAGACTAGCTTGACGCCAAATTTGGAAGTTTAATTGAAAACTGCGACGAACGTCTAAAATCTAATTGAGCTATGTCGCCAGCAGCAAGGGCTGCATAAAGGAGATGGGTGCTGGTTCACCACCTTCAAACGTAACCAGTTCCCAAGCATCTTCCTGAGCCATCAATGTGCGAAGCAGCTGATTATTCAGGGCATGGCCAGATTTATGACCACTAAATGCACCAATCAGGCTACGACCAAGCAGATAAAGGTCACCAATAGCATCGAGAACCTTGTGTTTAACAAACTCGTCTTCATAGCGCAGCCCGTCATCATTGAGAATACGATAATCATCAACAACCACCGCATTCTCCATACTGCCACCCAGAGCTAGATTTTTGGCCCGTAGCGCCTCGATATCCCGCATAAAACCAAAGGTACGCGCCCGGCTAATCTCTTTTACAAACGACGTTGTCGAGAAGTCTATACAGGCTTCCTTGGATCGACCGTGGAAGGCGGGATGATCAAAATCTATAGCAAAAGAGACTTTAAAACCCTCAAATGGCTCGAACTTCGCCCACTTGTCTCCATCTTCAACCACTATCGGTCGTTTTATGCGAATAAAACGCTTCGGCGCATCCTGCTCTTCAACCCCGGCAGATTGCAGTAAAAACACAAACGGCCCTGCACTGCCATCCATAATAGGCACTTCTGGAGCACTCAGATCAATACAGGCATTATCGATACCCAAGCCAGCCATAGCTGAAAGCAAGTGCTCAACTGTGGATATACGCACACCATCCTGAATCAAGGTCGTCGATAAACGGGTGTCACCGACATTTTCTGCCCGAGCAGCAATCTCAACCACAGGATCAAGGTCGACGCGACGAAACACAATCCCTGAATCAACCGGCGCAGGGCGAAGAGTCAGATAGATCTTCTCGCCAGTATGCAAACCGACGCCAGTGGCGCGGATGACATTTTTCAGGGTACGCTGCCTAATCATTACTGACCATTCACTCCAAAATTCTTGCTACAACTGCCACCCCCAGACAACGGGCTGGCCATATTGCGGCAAAGAATAGCATAAATACCCCCGAACCGCGACGGATCACAAGCCCATTCCTGTGACCCAAGCCTGATTTCTATCAATCCGCTTGACGACGCAGGAAAGCTGGGATATCCAGATAATCCAGACTTGTGTCTTCTGCTGAGGCCACACCGGCTCCTGAAGCAGTCTTCTGGGCGCGCATTACAGTTGGGCGATCCAAATCTTCGTATTTTGTTTCCTTAGCCACCGGCTGCTGGCTGCTTTGCGCGCTCTGATAAACCAGCTTAACTGGCGCGTCAGTGACAGCCGCCTGAGCCTGACCCAAACCTGTTGCAACCACGGTTACACGAAGCTCATCAACCATATCAGGATCAATGACAGTACCAACCACAACCGTTGCATTTTCAGAAGCAAATTCTTTAATGGTATTACCGACTTCTTCAAACTCACCGATCGTCATATCCAGGCCAGCGGTAACATTTACCAGAATCCCACGAGCACCAGCCAGATCAATATCTTCCAGCAATGGACTAGCCACAGCGGTCTCAGCTGCTACGCGAGCACGATCTTCACCACTCGCCTTGCCAGAACCCATCATTGCCATACCCATTTCAGACATCACAGTGCGAACATCAGCAAAGTCAACATTGATTAGACCAGGACGAGTAATCAACTCGGCAATTCCCTGCACCGCACCCAACAGAACATCGTTGGCAGAAGCAAAGGCCTGCAACAGGGAAACATTCTTACCCAGCACCTGCAGCAGCTTTTCATTTGGAATCGTAATCAATGAATCAACATGCTCGCCCAGTTCGGCAATCCCGGCAGCAGCAATAGTATTACGTTTGTTGCCTTCGAAAGAAAATGGACGCGTAACAACAGCCACCGTCAGTATTCCCATTTCTTTAGCAATCTGAGCAACGACAGGCGCAGCACCCGTGCCTGTACCACCACCCATGCCAGCCGTGATAAACAACATATCAGCGCCGTCAATCATTTCCATAATGCGTTCACGATCTTCCAGCGCTGACTTACGACCAATCTCAGGATCAGCACCCGCACCCAAACCCTTGGTAAAACTTGATCCCAACTGCAACACAGTCTTAGCTGATGATTTTTTCAACGCCTGAGCATCGGTATTGGCCGCAATAAAATCTACACCTTCAATATTGCCCGCCACCATATGTTCAACAGCATTACCGCCGCCACCGCCTACTCCCAGCACTTTAATAACAGCGTTTTGCGTATAGGTATCCATTAACTCAAACATGTCTAATCTCCTCAATTACCGAAAAATAAATACTTTTTAAAAATTGCCCTTAAACCAGTTCTTCATCCGTTCCCAAACACCCTTTGCACTTCCCCCTGCCGCCGATTCACTGCCGCGATCATTCCGATGTTGATTCCCAAACAACAACAGCCCCACGCCTGTGGCATAAATAGGATTTCGCACCACATCCACTAAACCAGTGACATACTGGGGAGAACCCAAGCGCACCGGCATGTGGAATATTTCTTCAGCCAACTCAATCACACCTTCCATTTTTGAACTACCGCCAGTCATCACGATCCCGGCCGCAATCAAATTTTCAAAGCCACTCCTGCGTAACTCGGCCTGAACCAGACTCAGCAATTCTTCATAACGTGGCTCAACCACTTCAGCCAGCGTCTGACGCGCCAAACGCCGTGGCGGACGTTCACCCACACTAGGCACCTCAATGGTTTCCTCTGGGCTGGCCAACTGTGTCAGCGCGCAGGCGTATTTAATCTTGATCTCTTCAGCGTGTTGCGTCGGTGTACGCAGGGCCACAGCGATGTCGTTAGTGACCTGGTCACCAGCAATCGGAATGACTGCGGTATGACTAATCGCGCCATCGGTAAAAACAGCAATATCCGTGGTGCCGCCACCAATATCCACCAGACATACGCCCAGCTCTTTTTCATCGTCAGTCAATACCGAATAACTTGACGCCAGTTGCTCGAGAATAATGTCATCAACCTCCAGACCACAGCGGCGCACACACTTAATAATGTTTTGTGCAGCACTCACAGCACCGGTCACCATATGCACCTTTGCTTCCAAGCGGACACCGGACATACCTACTGGCTCACGAATACCTTCCTGTTTATCAATAACAAACTCTTGTGGCAGGATATGCAGGATCTTTTGATCGGCAGGAATCGCCACTGCGCGCGCAGCATCAATCACTCTATCCACATCAGCCTGATTCACCTCACTATCTCGAATAGCAACAATGCCGTGCGAATTAAGACTGCGAATATGACTTCCTGCGATACCGGCATAGACTGAATGAATCTGGCAGCCAGCCATCAACTCAGCCTCTTCAATAGCACGCTGAATTGATTGCACAGTTGATTCAATATTGACCACCACCCCCTTCTTCAAACCGCGAGAAGGATGCGAACCAATACCAATTATTTCCATGCCACATTCAACCGATACTTCGGCGACAATCGCCACCACCTTGGAGGTGCCAATATCCAGACCAACTATCAGATTTTTTTCAGTCTTCTTTGACATCTAAATAACTCTCTCTTCAGCACTCATCAGCACTAAACTCGCCACTGCACGGCAAAGCCATTGGTGTAACGCATATCTATCCGCTGCACATTTTCAGCCTTGGCCAATAGTTGCGGATAAAACTGCACAAAACGTTGTAAACGCACGTCCATATCACTGCGACCCAACACAATAATCATGTTGTCGTTCAGCTCCAATTCCCAGGCACGCCTTTCCGACAAAACAATGCGTTTCATATTCAAGCCCGCCTTTTGAAGCGACTGATTAAACAGACTGAATTGAAGCGCCATATTGGCAACACTTTTGTCTGGCCCATGCAGCTCTACCATTCCTGCGGGAAAGCTCTCGGCAAGTGGATAAAACAACTCACCCCGCACATTCACCAGCGCCTGATCACGCCAACGCGCTAATGCCAACTGTTCCTTGACAATCACATGCAAGGCATCAGGCCAAACACGACGCACCTCAACCGTATCCACCCAAGGCAAGGCCCTAACAGAATCAGTTACAGCTGTAACATCAACACTAAAAAAACCGCCATTGATTTGCTCGCTAACAATCTGATGCAGCTGTTCTTTTGAAACCTTTTCAAATGGCGCCTCAAGTCTCACTTGCTGCAAAGGTAAGGTCTGCGGATCCATCAATTTCAGCCATACCGCATAAGCAACAACCATCAACAACAAAACCACACCGGCCTGCATCATCAGACGCGGATTAAAATCCCATTGCCACAAATGAACAGCGGCCTTGGTCTTCTCTTGATTCAGGCGACGATTAGCCTTTTTCTTTGGCGTTGTTTGTTGCCATGGAAGCTTCATTGATCTGCCTCCTTACCAAAACTTGTTTCAAGCACCTGCCAAACGAGCCCTTCAAAACTCAAACCAGCAGCCTTCGCCGCCATCGGCACCAGACTATGATCTGTCATACCCGGCACAGTATTAACTTCAAGCAGATAAAACCTGCCCGCCTCATCCGCCATAAAATCCACTCGGCCCCAGCCATGCGCGCCGACCAGGTTAAATGCCTTCACAGCAAGCTGCTGCAACTGCGCCTCTGTATCTTCAGACAAACCACAAGGACAGTGATAAGCAGTGTCATTGGCCTGATACTTGGCATCGTAATCATAAAACTCATGCGGAGTTTGCAAGCGAATGGCAGGCAACGCCTTACCATTCAACACAGCCACCGTGTATTCCGCACCAGTTATCCACTGTTCAACCAGCACACTGTCATCACTGGCTGCCGCTTCACGCACTGCATGCGCAAGCTGTGACGGATCAACCACCTTGCTCATACCGATACTGGAACCTTCACAGGCGGGCTTGACCATCAAAGGCAAACCCAACTCTTCAATCAGCGCAGCAAAATCACTCGCCTCATCTGCCTTAACATATTTAGGTGTTGGCATTCCCGCCCCTTGCCACAACTGCTTACAACGCAGCTTGTCCATACCCAAGGCCGAACCCAACACACCACTGCCCGTATAAGGCATGCCAATTGTTTCAAGTGCACCTTGCATGACACCATCTTCACCACCACGGCCATGCAGAATAATAAAGACACGATCAAACTTGGCTGCCTGCAAATCCATCAAGACGTTGTCTGACACATCCAGCCCATGGGCATCGACACCCTTGGCTTGCAACGCCTTCAACACCGCAGCACCACTGTTAAGCGAAACCTCACGTTCAGCTGAACGGCCACCCATCAACACCGCCACCTTACCGAAGGCCTTTGGCTCAGTGATTTTTTGCTGTGGCAGACTCATCTATACAGCCTCCCCGACAATGTGGACTTCTCGAATCAATTGCACGCCGTGCTGCGACTCCACCTCGGCCGCAACTCTTGCAATCAGCGCTTCAACATCTGCCGCTGTGGCAGTACCGGTATTGATAATGAAGTTGGCGTGTTTCTCTGAAACACAGGCGCCGCCGATACACGCACCTTTCAAACCACAAGCTTCGATCAAGCGAGCGGCATGGTCATTCAAGGGATTTCTAAATACCGAACCACAACTGGGCAGACCGATAGGCTGAGTGGTATTACGTCGTTCCAACAGCTTTTTAATGTGTGTCGTCGCTGTTTCACTATCGCCTTGTTGCAATCTCAAGTGAGCCGCAACAAACCACTCGCCACTCACCCCAGTGACATGACGGTAGGCAATAATAAATTCATCCGGCTTGCGCAGATGCCGTTGACCATGCAGATCGATAGTTTCTACTGCCGCGACATGCTGCCAGGTCTCACCACCAAAGGCCCCGGCATTCATCGCCAACGCGCCGCCCATGGTGCCGGGAATACCGGCCAGGAATTCAACCCCAACCAGCTGCTTCCGCGCACAAAAACGGGCAACCTTGGCACAGGCCACACCGGCCTCAGCCCTGACTAGTCCTTCATCCAGCAATTTAATCTCGTTTAACAGGCCGGAAGTAATGATTACTGTGCCGCGAATACCACCGTCGCGCACCAGCAGATTACTGCCCAAACCCAACCACATCAGCGGCTCGTTTTCATTTTGTTGCGACAGAAACTCAGCCAGGTCATCAAGGTCAGCGGGCTCGTAATAACGTTCAGCCGGACCACCAACACGCCAGGACGTATGACGCGCCATCGACTCATTCAGTTTCAATCTGCCACGCAATGTCTGCTGGATTGCCGCCATCATGCCGACTCCCCCTGCCACTGCTGCAGCAAGTTTGCCGCAGCCACACCAACGTTGCCCGCACCGAGGGTCAGGACAATATCGCCATCCTGAATCACACCTTCGAGTGTGTGGGGCAAATCATCAATGGTTTCAATAAAGACGGGATCAACCTGGCCGCGAGTACGAATGGCACGGGCCAGACTGCGTGAATCAGCGCCAGCAATCGGCTCTTCACCAGCGGCATAGACTTCCATCAACACCAGCACATCGACCTCAGATAGTGTCATCGCAAAATCTTCAAACAGGTCACGGGTACGGCTATAACGATGCGGTTGGAAGGCGACAACCAAACGCCGTCCGGGCCAACCGTCACGAATAGCAGAAACGATGGCCGCCACTTCACGCGGATGATGACCATAGTCATCAACCAACATTATTTTGCCTTTGGCCGTGTCGACTTCGCCATTGATCTGAAAACGTCGGCCGATACCTTCGAAGCCAGCCAAGGCACGGACAATAAAGTCATCCTTGACGTCCAGCTCCTGTGCCACAGCGATCGCTGCCAGGGCATTCAAAACATTGTGACGACCGCCCATATTCAGACTGACCTCAAGCACACCTTCATGCCCCACGCGCGTGACATCAAACACGGTAGTGTTGCCCTGTTGACGAACATTGCTGGCTCGCAGATCAGCCTCTTCCGTAAAGCCATAGGTCAACATGGGACGCGTACACTCGGCCATCACTTCGCGCACACCGGCATCATCAACACAAACCACCGCCAGCCCATAAAAAGGTAGATGATGCAGAAACTCAATAAAGGTCTGACGCAGCTTGTTGTAGTCACCACCATAGGTGGACATGTGATCGACATCAACATTCGTCACCACTGCCAGCATCGGTTGCAGATATAAAAACGAGGCATCGCTCTCATCCGCTTCTGCCACCAGGTATTCACCGGCACCCAAACGGGCATTGGTACCAGCGCTATTGAGCTTGCCACCAATGACGAAAGTCGGGTCCAGATCGGCCTCAGCCAACAGACTGGCAATCAGGCTGGTGGTAGTGGTCTTGCCGTGAGTGCCCGCTACCGCGATACCAAATCTAAACCGCATCAGCTCAGCCAACATCTCAGCCCTGGGGACTACCGGAATTCGACGTTCGTGTGCCGCAACCACTTCTGGATTATCCTGCTGCACCGCTGATGAAATCACCAGCGCATCACAACACTGCACATTCTCAGCCACATGATCATGATCGATCTTGATGCCCAGCGATGACAAACGTTGTGTCATGGCGTTATTACCCAGATCAGAACCGCTGACCTGATAACCCAGGTTATGCAACACCTCGGCAATACCACCCATGCCTGCACCGCCAATGCCGACGAAGTGCAGATGTTTAATCCGACGCATCGCTGAATTAAGCATTGCTTGCCTCCATGCACAAATCGGCTACCTGTTTTACCGCCAACGGTTTGGCCAGGGCGCGGGCACTGCTGGCCATCTGCAACAACTCGCTACGATTATTTTCGCGACAGTCGCGCACAAAACCAGTCAAAATTTCTTTTAGTCGCGCCGCGCTCAATTCTGCCTGCGGCAACAACAAGGCGGCACCATTGTCTGACAGATAACGCGCATTGGCAGTCTGGTGATCATCAACTGCAAACGGGAAAGGAACCAACATGGCACCGACACCGGCAGCCGCCAATTCGGAAATAGTTAAGGCTCCAGCGCGACACAAGACCACATCAGCCCAAGCGTAGGCCTCTGCCATGTCGGCTATGAAAGGTTCTATCCGCGCACCTACACTGGAATCTTTATAGGCCTGTTGTGCAGCATCAATATTACGTTTACCGGCCTGATGCCAAACATCGGGGCGCTGCTCTAAAGGCAGCATGGCCAGCGCCTCAGGCACTGTTTCATTCAAGGCCTGCGCACCAAGACTGCCGCCCAGGACCAGCAGACGCAAACCTCCATCGCGATTGCTAAAACGCTGCGCCGGCTCAGCCAGAGCAATAATTTCCTGTCTAACGGGATTACCACAATCCACCACCCGATCAGATTTTTCAAAGGTATTGGGAAAGGCCTGCATCACCTTGCTGGCCACACGCGCCAACAGTTTATTGGTCAGACCGGCAATGGCATTCTGCTCGTGAATCAACAATGGTTTTTGCAGCAACCAGCTCACCAGACCACCAGGTCCGGCGACAAAACCGCCCATACCCAGGATTGCCATCGGCCGTCTGCGCATAATCACTTCCAACGACTGAAATGTAGCCTTGAGCAAACGCAGTGGCGCCAGCAACCAGCCCAGCAAACCCTTACCACGCAGACCGGAAATGGAAATCCACTCCATCTCGATACCAGCCTGTGGCACCAACTCTGCTTCCATACCATTACGGGTACCAAGCCAAAACACCTCGGCACCACGGGCACGCAACTCATCCGCCACGGCCAGGGCCGGGAAGACATGCCCGCCAGTACCACCCGCCATGATCATGATTCGAGCCGTCATGCTGCAGCCCTCCGCTCGCGTTTTCTGTTACGGACATCGGGGTTACCGACACGACGCTCGGCCTGAACAGAACTGCGGCGTTGTTCAAAATCCACCCGCAGCAACAAGGCCACCGCGACACAACAAACAACAATACTACTGCCGCCATAACTCATTAGCGGCAAGGTCAAACCCTTGGTAGGCAACACACCCATATTGACGCCGATATTGATAAAGGCCTGCATGCCAATCCATAAACCCAAGCCATAAGCCATGTAAGCAGCAAACTGCTGCCCCTTCTGTTCGGCCTGACGGGCAATGGCAAAAGCTCGTACCACCAACACCACAAACAGGCCAATCAACAGAAACGAGCCAATCAAACCAAACTCTTCCGCCATCACCGCAAACAGGAAATCCGTATGCGCCTCAGGCAGATAAAATAGCTTTTGCACACCGCTACCCAGACCGACACCCCAGATCTCACCACGACCAATCGCGATCAAGGCCTGAGTCAACTGAAAGCCACTATTAAAGGGATCTGCCCAGGGATTAAGAAAGGTAGTCAAACGCTCCATGCGATACGGTGAGGTGATTGCCAACACCGCCATTGCCGAGGCGACCAGGGCCACCAGCAAACCGAACTGCCACAACCGCACTCCGGCAATAAACATCATCGCCAAGGCGGTACTAAAGATTACAACCGAAGAACCAAAATCCGGCTCTAGCAATAACAACAATGCCACTAAAGACAACATTGCCATTGGTTTGAGAAAGCCGCTAAAACTTGTCCGCACTTCATCGCCGCGACGTACCAGATAACCGGCCATGTAGATGATGACAAACAACTTCATCAACTCAGATACCTGCATATTAAAAACACCCAGATTGATCCAGCGCGTGGCACCATTGACCGTACGGCCAACACCAGGGATCAGGACCAATAACAGCAACGCCAGGCCTGCCAACAACAACCAAGGCCCCAAACGCTGCCAAACAGCAACAGGGATCTTAAAGGCCATCAGACCCGCAACCAGTCCCATGCCAATAAAGATGATCTGACGAATGGTATAAAACCAGGGTTGGCCATACGTCTCTGCAGCGATATGCAACGAGGCCGAAGCCACCATCACAAACCCCAGCATCAACAACAGAGCCACAGCACCGACCAACAAGGGGTCGAACATCAACTTACCCATCGCTGGCTCTGACTTGATGGCAACAATGCTCATGCCAACACCTCCGCCACAGCGACAGCAAACTGATTGCCACGATCTTCATAACCGGAAAACATGTCGAAGCTGGCACAGGCTGGCGCCAGCAACACCGCATCACTGGCTTGCGCCAGTTTTTGAGCCACCTCTACCGCGGCATGCAAGTCAGCCACACGCTCTATCTGCACCACACCATTCAATGCAACAGCAATCTGATCGGCATCAACACCAAACAACACTGCCGCTCGGCCCTTAGCCGCCATCGCGTCACGCAGCTCTGAAAAATCCTGCGCCTTGGCTTCGCCACCAGCCAGCAATACCACCTTGTCCGCCATACCTTTTATTGCTGCTACAGCAGCACCGACATTGGTTGCCTTTGAATCGTTGTACCAATTGACGGAATTTTTTTCTGCCAGCCACTGACAGCGATGCGGTAGTCCAGCAAAACGACGCAATGTTTCAAGCATCACTTCCATTGGCAAGCCAACACTCTCACCCAGCGCCAGTGCAGCCAGGGCGTTGGCAACATTGTGTTTGCCAGCCACTTTCAACTCTGAGACAGACATCAGCAGCTGTTCGCCTTTAGCCAGCCATGACTGACCATCTTGTTGTGTCACACCAAAGTCATTATCTCGTTGTGGTTGGTTTAACGAAAAACGTATCCAGCTTTTATCTTCACCACACCAACTTGCCACCAGCGCATCATCCAGATTAACCAGCTTGATTGCCGCACCGTCATAGATACGTTTTTTGGTGAAGGCATAATCCTGCATGTCACGGTAACGATCGAGGTGATCCTGACTGACATTCAATACTACCGCTGCCGCAGGTTTGAGACTCGCGGTGGTCTCCAGCTGAAAACTGGAAAGTTCCAACACATACAGGTCTGGTTCATTTTCTTGCAGCAGATCTAGGGCCGGTATACCGATATTGCCGCCGACACGAACATCCCTGCTAGCTGCCTTGGCCATCTCACCAACCATGGTAGTCACCGTGCTCTTACCGTTTGAACCGGTAATGGCAATCACTGGTGCCTTGGCATGACGGGCAAACAATTCAACATCACCAACCACTTCAACGCCGGCCTCGATGGCTGCGATGATGGCTGGATCAAACAATGAAACACCTGGGCTAACAACTAACATTTCGGCCTGCTCAAACAGCTCGACATCAAATTCGCCAAGGCGCGTTTCAACCTTGGGAAACTCATTGTGCAGCTGCTGCTCAGCAGGTGGCGTGGCGCGACTGTCTACCACCACCACATCAACACCTTGGCGCAACAGAAAACGCGCGCACGCCAAACCGCTCTTGCCCAAACCGACAATAATGGTCTTGTGCTGCGCTGTGGTGTCAGTCTGTTTCAACTGTGCCAGTCCCATTGTTATTGCCTAACGCAGCTTCAAGGTAGCTAAACCAACCAAAACCAGAATCACTGTCACTATCCAGAAACGGACAATCACACGTGGCTCCGGCCAACCCTTTAATTCAAAATGATGATGCAGTGGCGCCATGCGAAAGATGCGGCGCCCCGTCAATTTGTAAGACACGACTTGCAGGATTACCGAAACGGTCTCCATCACAAACACGCCGCCCATGATGACTAGCACCAGTTCCTGACGTACCACCACCGCAACAATGCCCAGTGCAGCACCAAGCGCCAGGGCGCCAACGTCACCCATAAAGACTTGAGCGGGATAAGTGTTAAACCAGAGAAAACCAAGACCAGCACCGCAGATGGTGGCGCAGAAGATCATCACCTCACCAACACCTTTTATATAGGGTATGCCCAGATATTCAGCAAAGCCGGCATGACCGTGAGCGTAGGCAAACACACCCAGTGCACCGGCAACCATCACTGTAGGCAGGATAGCCAAACCATCCAGGCCGTCGGTAAGATTAACCGCATTGCTGGTACCAACAACCACAAAGTAGGTCAGCACGATGAACATCAAACCCATGTCGATGGCGATGTCTTTAAAGAAGGGTACGAACAGTTGTGTTTCAGCTGGTGAGACAGCAGTTTTATAAAGGTATACCGCGATTATCATGCCAAACAGTGACTGCCAGAAGTACTTGGCCTTGCTCGACATCCCCTTCGGATCTTGCAGCACCAGTTTTTTGTAATCGTCGTAGAAACCAATCACACCAAAGGCCAGGGTAGTCAACAACACCACCCAGATGTAACGACTTTCCAGGTCAGCCCACAACAGCGTGCTAACGGCAATCGCTACCAAAATCAGGGCTCCGCCCATGGTTGGTGTGCCAGCCTTGGAAAAATGGGTCTCTGGACCCAGCTCACGAATCGGCTGACCAACCTTATATAAACTCAGCTTGCGTATCATCACCGGACCGACAATAAAACTGATGGTCAGCGCAGTCAGCACACCCAGGATTGCACGCAAGGTGATGTACTGAAACACAGCAAAGCCACTGTTAAACTGGGTCAGATAATCAGCCAACGACATCAACATCAGCCTTGACCTCCCGCTACCAGCGCATCCACCACTTTGTCCATGGACGAACCGCGTGACCCCTTCACCAACAACACCGCATGTTGATGATCCGGCTCAGCCAGCATCTCAGACAAACTTTCAATCAGATCTTGCTGCGTCGCAAAACATGTCGCACCTTCGCCAAAGCCTTTTACTGCCTCCTGACAATGACTGCCTGAGGCCAACAACAAATTAATGCCCTTCTGTCGCGCTTCCTCACCGACACTAAAATGATGCTGACCAGCAGTTTTGCCCAACTCTGCCATGTCACCCATCACCAGAATCTTTTCACCCGGTGCCTGCAGCAACACGTCCATTGCCGCGCGGAACGAATGCGGGTTGGCGTTGTAACTATCATCGATCAGCAATTGCCCGTGGCCCGTCACCTTGGGCCGCAAGCGCCCCTTAACTGGCGCCATACTTTCCAGGCCAGCCTGAACCTCGGCAGCACTCGCGCCCGCAGCCAGGGCCGAAGCCGTGGCAGCCAGGGCATTCATGACGTTATGTCTGCCGGCCAGATTCATTGCGACATCAATCATTCCCGCCGGCGTTTGCATCTTGAAGCGGCTTTTATAACCGCTGGCAGAAATCTCCCAATGCACACCACCATCAGCCAGACTAACGTCGGCAGTTGGTAGCATGCCAAACCCAAGACTCTTGTAGTCGGTGACCAGCTCAGTCCAGTAACCAGTAAACTCATCATCCTGATTAACCACTGCGGTGCCTGCTTCGCGTAAACCCTGCCAAATTTCAGCCTTAGCGCGCGCCACACCTTCCAGCGTACCGAAACCTTCCAAATGGGCGCTTGCCGCATTGGTCACAACAGCCACATCGGGCTGCACCAGACTAGTGAGATAGGCTATTTCACCGGCATGGTTGGCACCCATTTCAATCACGGCGGTTTGATGCTGTTCAGGATTGAGGCGCAACAACATCAGCGGTACGCCAATATCATTATTAAGATTCCCCTCAGTGGCCAACACCACACCCTGTTGACCCATGATGCGCGCCAACATTTCTTTGACCGTGGTCTTGCCGTTGCTACCAGTCACACCAATCACTCGCCCCTGAAACTTCGACCGCCACGCAGCAGCCAGGCGCCCGAGGGCCAGGCGCGTATCGGACACAATCAGTTGCGGCAGATCGCTTTCAACTTGTTTACTCACAACAGCTGCCACCGCGCCCTGATCAGTAGCAACGGCAACAAACTTATGGCCGTCAAAATTGGGGCCTTGCAAGGCGACAAACAAATCACCTGCGGCAATCTTGCGACTATCAATTGAAACCGCATCAAAACTGATCTGCGCTTCACCAATCAATTCAGCATCAAGAATCTTGGCCGCCTGTTGCAGCGTCATCATAGTCATGCCGCCACTCCCAGTGCCTGCTGCACTTGCTGGCTATCGCTAAAAGGAATTTTTTGCTCGCCAATCTGCTGATAATCTTCGTGTCCCTTGCCTGCGACCAAGACCACATCATCAGCAGCAGCGCTAGTCACAGCATGTCGAATTGCTGCGGCTCGATCACGCAACACAATCATGCTTTCTGACTGAGTTCCAGAAAGAATGTCTTCAATAATTGCATCAGGATTTTCATTGCGTGGATTGTCGTCGGTCAGCACGATCTGATCCGCATACTGCGTTGCAATGCTACCCATTTGTGCGCGTTTGCCCTTGTCACGTTCACCACCACAACCAAACACACACCAAAGTTGCGCCGCACAATGCTGACGCAGACTCAACAATACTTGCTCTAGCGCATCTGGTGTGTGGGCATAGTCCACCACCACCAACGGCTGCCCAGCCACTCCACCAAAACGTTCAACCCGTCCCGGTACAGTTTTGAGCTGAGATATTTTTTGCAGCGCCGTATCAATCCCCATTCCACTCAGCAACACCACCGACAGCACTGCCAGCAGGTTGCTGGCATTAAACTGACCCAACAGTTCGCTATGGATGCGTCCATCACCATAAGGGGTCTGCACATCCAACAACATGCCATCATGGCCCTGACTAATCAGCTGGCCGCGCACTAGATTTTCTTCGCTATGATTTTCTGTCTGGGTAAAGGCAATCCGCTCTACAGCCGCTGGCAAGCTCAATAACAAGCTGCGACCAAATTCATCATCGGCGTTGATTACGGCAAAACGCAGCCCTGGCATTTCAAACAAACCCGCCTTGGCCCGGCCATAGGCAGCCATGTCGCCGTGATAGTCGAGATGGTCACGCGTCAGGTTGGTAAACAGCGCCAGATCAAATCCAACACCGGCGACTCGTCTCTGCTCCAGACCATGCGAAGACACTTCCATCACCAGACACTTGGCACCAGAATCGACAAATTCACGCATCAAACGATGCAGGCTAATGGCATCCGGCGTGGTGTGGCTAGCCGATTGCAATTGTCCGACCAAACCGTTGCCTAAGGTTCCAATCAGCGCTACCGGCACTGCCTCTGTATTCAATACTTGAGCGATAAAGTGGCTACAAGATGTTTTACCATTGGTGCCAGTGACACCAACCACAAACATCTGCCGCGATGGAAAACCATAAAAACGTTCCGCAATCAGACCCAGCTTTTTCTTAAGATCTGATACTGCAAGACATGGCACAGCGACATCAATCAAATCGCCAGCTACCGACTCATCAACCAGCACCGCAACCGCACCACCTTCGATGGCAGCAGACACATATTTATGCCCCTGTTCGCGCATACCCGACAAGGCAATAAACAAATCACCAGCAACCACTTCGCGACTATCAAGCCTCAAACCGGAAACAGCGACATCGACATCAACCACATCGATCACATCCTGCAACAGTTCGCGCAATTGGATAGCCTTAGCAGCAGCCATTAGTTAGCTCCCCCTGCAACATGCAACAAATAGGCATCATTGGCCGCTTGACGTAACTTGATCGCCTGCATGTCATCCGGCGGAATATTCATCAGGCGCAACGCGCCATCCATCACCTTTGCAAAAACGGGCGCCGCCACCTGACCACCGTGGTAATCACCTAGCATCGGATCATTCACCACCACCACCATTGCCAGGCGTGGCTTTGACGCTGGGGCGATACCGGCAAACACAGCTACATATCGATCTTCCGAGTAGCCATCACGACTACTCTTATGCACGGTACCGGTCTTGCCAGCAATGCGATAACCATCAACCTTGGCATGTTTACCAGTGCCCTTATCTGAAATGACGCTCTCCAACATAGTTCTTACTTGAGACGCAACACGTGCCGATATCACCCGCTCACCATCTGGGGTTTGATCAAGTTTGAGAAATGAAATTGGCTTCAACAGGCCATCATTAGCCAAAACCGAATAGGCGCGCGCCAATTGCAGTGCGCTCACCTGCATACCATAACCATAGGCACGACTGGCCTGCTGCATAGGACTCCAGCGCCAGTAGTCACCAATTTTGCCGTCGGCTTCACCTGGAAAACGACTATTCGTACTTAACCCAAAACCAAATTTATCCAATGACTTCCACATCTCTTCCGCCGTCATCGACAGGGCAATCTTGGTGGCGCCGATATTGCTGGATTTCTGCAGGATCTTGGTGATATCCATATCGCCATAGTTGGCTGCATCACGGATAGTGTTGTTACCAATACGCATGTGGCCAGGCGAAGTTTTAATCACAGTTGATGATTTAATCTTGCCCAGCTCCAGCGCTGCAGCAACCGTGAACGACTTCATGGTTGAACCCGGCTCAAACACATCGGTCACGGCGCGATTGCGATAATTAGCGGACTCAAAACTGGCTCGATTATTCGGATTAAAGCTAGGCTGATTCACCATCGCCAACACCTCACCTGTCTTTACATCCAGGATCACTGCTGAGGCCGAACGGGCACGATTGGTTTTAACCGCTCGCTTCAATTCACGGTAAGCCAAATACTGCAGGCGTTTATCGATACTAAGCACAACATCTTTACCAGGCTGGGGCTCTGAGATGCTTTCCACATCCTCAACCACTTCACCCATATTGTTTTTCAAAACCCGCTTACCGCCTTTAACACCATGTAAACGGTCATTCAAAGCCAACTCAATCCCTTCCTGACCCAGGTCATCAATATCGGTAAAACCAACCACATGCCCCATCACCTCAGCCATGGGGTAATAACGACGATATTCACGCTGCAAGGCCACACCCGGTATAGCCAGAGCCATAACTTCATCTGCCAATTCAGGCGAAACATGACGCTTGAGATAAACGAATTCACGGCCCGAGCGTGTTGTTATACGCTGCCGCAACCCTTTCACCTTTAGTTTCAGCACTTTTGCCAGTTGCGCCACTTTCGTGTCACCCTCATTGACCAAATAGACTTGGGGGTTCACCCAAACCGAATCAACCGGCGTACTAATCGCCACCGGCTCACCATTTCGATCCATAATTACACCGCGGTTAGCAGCCAAATCCATTACCCGCAAATGGCGAGCATCACCCTCGCCCTGTAAAAAATCCTGCTCGACCCACTGCAGATAAACCGCGCGCCAACCAAGCACAACCGCAGCCAACAACAACACTCCCAACAACAACCAGCGCCGCGCTGCAATCAAGCGGGCATCCCACTCTTTCACGGACTGACCACCACTATCTGGCCTGACTCAGGCAATACCATCTGTAACTGCTTATGCGCCACGCGCTCAATTCGTCCATGGGCCGCCCAAGTGCTTTGCTCCAATTGCAGCTGCCCCCACTCAATATCCATTCTGTCCTGCGCCTTGTTCAAACCCTGTAACTCTGTAAACAAAACGCGGCTCTGAAACTTGGCATAAACCACCGCTAATGCCGACAACACCACCGCCAGGCTTAGCACTGCAACAAGCCCTGCCTGCAGGGTCTGATCTGAAACGGCTTGATGCTGAATCCTCTCAGCCACGTCAGAGTTTCTCCGCCACACGTAATACCGCGCTACGTGAGCGCGGATTCATATTAATTTCGTCCCGCGTAGCGTGGATTGCCTTACTCACCAGACGCATCTGCGGATTTAACTGGTCCACGGTCACTGGCAGGTCTGATGGAAAATCATCTCCACGCGCCAGATCACGCATAAATCGTTTAACAATCCGATCCTCCAGCGAGTGAAAACTAATCACAGCCAAACGACCGTCCTTATTCAACACATCCAGCATCTGCCCCAGACAAAGACTCAAATCTTCCAACTCGCGATTGACAAAGATCCTGATCCCCTGAAAACTGCGTGTCGCCGGATGTTTGTCCTGCTCACGCTGCCGCGGCATTACCGCCTTAATTATCGCCGTCAATTGCGCAGTGGTTTCAATCGGCGCCTCTTGGCGCGCCTCAACAATGACCCGCGCAACGCGCTTGGAAAAACGCTCTTCACCGTATTCTTTCAACACCTTGGCAATATCAGCCTCTTTGGCTGAAGCTAGCCACTCGGCCGCCGAAACACCACGACTGTTGTCCATCCGCATATCCAGAGGGCCGTCGCGCATAAAACTAAAACCACGACCCGCGTCATCCAGTTGCGGTGACGAAACACCCAAATCCATCAACACGCCATCCACCTTGCCCAGCAAACCCTCTTCAACCAGCACCTGCTTCAACTCGGCAAAACTGCCGTGATGGATACTAAAACGGGGCTCAGCCCCGAATTTTTGTTGCGCCTCTGCAATTGCTTGCGGATCCTTATCCAGACCCAGCAACCGGCCATCGGGCCCGAGTCGCTCCAAAATCGCCGCCGCGTGTCCGCCGCGCCCAAAGGTGGCATCCACATAGACGCCTTCCGGCTTAATCCTCAAGGCCTCAAGACACTCATCCAGCAATACCGGGCGGTGGCTAAATTCGCTGTTTACTTCATTCAAAACGACAGACTTTCCAATTCTTCCGGCAGCGATCCTTCACCAGACGCCACCTCAGCAAGCCACTCATCACGACTGCCGTTCCAGGTTTCTTCATCCCAGATTTCAAATTTATTGCCCTGACCAACCAAGACGATGCGCTTATCGAGTTTGGCGTAGTCACGCAACACACTCGGCAGCAAGATACGGCCGTTACCGTCAAGCTCACACTCACTGGCATACCCCATCAGCAAACGCTTCAGGCTACGGGCCTTGGAATTAAGGTCAGGCAGGCGAGCCAACTTACGCTCAAGCTGCTCCCAATCGGCTTCAGGGAAAAGCATCAGGCAGCCACTAAAATCAACAGTCAACACCAAACGTCCGTCACAAAGCTCCCGCAGGCGCTCACGGTATTTTGCCGGCATCGCCATGCGACCCTTGGCATCGACATTGATAGGGCTTACCCCTTTGAACAACTGCATTCTCCCTTTGGTGTTTTAAACCACCCTTAACCCACTATCGACCACTTTCCCCCACTTCTTGACACTATAGGTATTCCATAGCCTCTGTGTCAAGCAAAAGCAGGCTTTCAAAATGGCAATTCTTTCTTTCAGGACAATAACTTAGGCGTGATGACAACAAAGTGGGAGAGGTTTCAAAATCAATCCAAAAACAATCGATTTTGTAATCAAAATGTTGACCGCAGAACCTAAAGCTTTACTTTAAGTTCGGGTCGATTCAGAGGGTAAATCAGGAAATTTTGGAGGGAACTAAAAAAATGGAGTCGGCCGATAAGCCGGGTTCTGTCGTGGGCAATCATTCATCTGGGATGTGCGTCACCGCACACCTCAAGCAACCTACCCGGGAACAGTGCGGGCCACACCAT
Organism: uncultured Gammaproteobacteria bacterium; assembly: GCA_965602225.1. GTDB lineage: Bacteria > Pseudomonadota > Gammaproteobacteria > Tenderiales > Tenderiaceae > Tenderia. Next base: position 53,177 of record CBFCYE010000014.1, read on the forward strand.
CGTTCCCCTATTTGGTCTTGCTCCGAGTGGGGTTTACCAAGCCGTCGAATGTTACCACCGACGCGGTGCGCTCTTACCGCACCATTTCAACCTTACCGGTCCGAAGACTTAGGCGGTATATTTTCTGCTGCACTTTTTTCCGTAGGCTCACGCCCCCCAGGCGTTACCTGGCACTCTGCCCTATGGAGCCCGGACTTTCCTCCACACCTGAATAAATCCAGATATAGCGATTGCCTGGCCGACTCCGGGCGCAAAGATAACAGCTGGCGGTTAAAAACTCCACGACCCATTTAGGTAATCCAGCCTTCACCTTATCCATAGATAGGCGCGCACTCTAAAACCTAGCCAATCAACCGCGCACCAAAACAACCAGCAACAAATCATTCGTTATTGATTCCACCAAAGACAACAACGATGCGACTATTTTTCCGCCAGACTCAGCCCCAGCCGGTACAGGTCATTTTTCTTCAAACCCGAAATCTTGGCCGCCAGCGCAGCGGCCTGTTTGAGCGGCAATTCTTGCATCAGAATGGTCAGCACCTTTTTAGCTTCGGCATCAACAGCCTCATCCTCAACCTCAGTCGCCCCCTGCACCAGCACCACAAACTCACCCCGGCACTGATTCGCATCAGCCTCAAGCCAAACCTGCAAGGCCGACAGGCTATCACCATGAATGGTTTCAAAGCGTTTACTCAATTCACGCGCAATCACTGCCTGGCGGTCTTCGCCAAACACAGCGGCCATATCCGCCAGCGATGCCTGAATACGATGAGTAGACTCATAAAAGATCGATGTTCGAGAATCATCTGCCAGGGCCTGCAAACGCTGACGGCGGGCCGCTGACTTGGCAGGCAGAAAACCTTCAAACACAAATCGATCAGAGGCCAGGCCCGAGGCCGACAAGGCAGTAATCATGGCGCTGGCACCCGGCAGAGGCACCACCTGCACACCGGCTTCGCGGGCAGCACGCACCAGGTGATAACCGGGGTCGCTAACCAGCGGCGTGCCGGCATCAGAAATCAAGGCCACGCTATCTCCCAACAAAATCCGCTCAACCAGCTTGTGGCACAGCTGCCGCTCGTTATGCTCATGATAAGCCAGAGCCGAAGTTTTAATACCAAAGTGCTGCAACAACCGGGCACTATGACGGGTATCTTCCGCCGCGATTACATCAACCTGATTCAATATTTCAATCGCCCGCGGCGTCATATCACCGAGATTACCAATCGGGGTGGGGACCACGTAAAGTTGCCCTTGATTTACCATTACTTTCAGCCTATCTGCTATGCGGGATACAGGGTAGCATGCCATGATATACTGCCCGAAATCGTTTTCAGACATTAATAATTCACACTAGATTCATAACCTTATATGCCGCAGCCTGCTACGCAAAACAAGCGCCTGGTCTACCTCGGACTTCTGGTAATTATCGCCCTGTTGAATGGCTGCAGCACAGCGCCCGAACAACCCAGCAGCAGCCAGCCATTGACACCAAACCTATTGCTCGAACAGGCTGAAGACTCCAGCGCCAGGGGCAGCTATGTCAGCGCAGCACAAACCTATCTGCAACTGGCGCAACAAGGCAGCACTAGCGAACAGCAAACATACCTGCTAACCGCCGCCGCAATCCTGGCACGTGGCCAGCACATCGATCACGCCAACAATGTTTTGGCACAAATCAATCCTGCCACGCTCAGACCAAGGGACCAGATCCAGTATCGTTTTACCCGAGCACGCATTGCCCTGTATGAACAACAGCCGGAAGCCGCCCTCGAACAACTGCGCCTGCCAAGCAACAACATTCCACTGATAGAAATCCAAACCTGGCACACACTGCGTGCCGATGCCTACGCCATGAGCGGAAATCATCTTGGATCCATGCGTGAACACATCGCCCTGGAAACCTATCTCGACAGTAGCGCCGAGGTCCACCGCAATCACCAACAAATCTGGCAATCATTAAGCCAGCTAAGCAGCACCGCCATACTGGCACTGCGCACCGAGCCGGCACCTGATGTTGTCAGTGGCTGGCTTGAACTCGGTTATCTCTACAAGGCATCAGTCGATCTGCCTGACCACCTGCATAACCAGTTACAGACCTGGCTGGCAAACTATCCAAACCACCCCGCCGCCGATCAGTTTATCGATGAACTGCTGACCTATCAGGACATCCAGCTGGATCGTCCCAAACAGATTGCCTTGCTGTTGCCTCTCAGCGGCAGCTTTGCCACCCCAGCCAGAGCCATCAGGGATGGTTTTCTGGCGGCCTACTATAGCCGCAGCAATCAGCGCTACTCACCTGAAATTCGCATCTATGACCCCAGCGATGAGGTCATGATTGGTATAGAGGTCTATCAACAAGCCATCGATAACGGTGCCGACATGATCATTGGGCCGCTGCACAAGCCACTGCTGGAAGCCGTCGCCGCACTAGACGAAATACCTGTCAAAACGCTGGCCTTAAACTATCTCAGCGAAGAGTTCCTGGTGGCAGACAACTTTTTTCAGTACGGCCTACTGCCGGAAGATGAAGCCCGCCAGGTAGCTGAACGCGCCTGGCTGGATGGCCATAACAAGGCTCTGGTGTTAGCGCCAGAAGGTGAATGGGGCGACCGCATGCTCAACACCTTCCAACAACACTGGCAACAGCTGGATGGCAACACGGTCGAAGTGCAGCGCTACAATCCGGCACTGCATGACTTCGCTGCCCCTGTTATCAACCTACTCAATATTGACGAAAGCAGACAGCGCAAAAATGAACTGCAACAACTGACCGGACTGAAGCTCGAATTTGAACCACGCCGACGCCAGGATGTCGATTTTATCTACGTCGCCGCCTTCCCCAATCAGGCGCGCCAAATCCGGCCACAACTGAAGTTTTATTACGCCGCCAACCTGCCTATCTACAGCACCTCGCATGCCTTTAGCGGCGAAGCCGACACCACTCAAGATAGAGATATGGATGGCATCACCTTTAGCGACATGCCCTGGGTCTTCACCGATGGTAAAGGCCATCAACCCGACTGGCAGCTGTTTACCGACACCTGGCCGAGCAATGCCGCGCCCTTTAAGCGCCTCTATGCCATGGGCATTGATTCCTATCGCCTGATCAGCCAATTGAATAACATGCGCAACAATCAGCAAAACCATGTCAGCGCTGAAACAGGCAATCTCTATCTGGATACAAACAACCGCATTCACCGCCAGCTACTCTGGGCACGGTTCAGGTCAGGCAAACCACAGCTTATCGATGCAACGACCACCCTGTATAACAAGCCTTCATGAATCCTGACAGCAAACAGCAAACCGGCCAGGCTGCCGAAGCAACGGCCTGTGAGCATTTGCAACAACATGGCCTGCAACTGATTGAACGCAACTACCACTGCCGTCAGGGCGAGATTGACCTGATCATGCAGGATGGCAACTACACCGTCTTTGTCGAAGTACGCTATCGCCGCAACAGTGGTTTTGGCTCAGCCGCCGAAAGCGTCGACCAACGTAAACAACGTAAGATCATCACCACTGCTTCACACTATCTGCAGCAGCACAGCAATTTAGCCCAACAGCCAGCCCGCTTTGATGTTGTATCTATGTCACCGCAGGGCAACGAAACCGTTATTAACTGGATTCAGGATGCGTTTCAGGTGACATAAGGTTAAACTTCGAACCACATACATACCAAAAGGAATCTACCTATGGATGCAGTTTCACGCATTCAACAAGTGTTTAATGAGAGCGCCAACACCAAGCTTGAAGCGGCTAAGATAATGGCGCCGGCAATTGCCGATGCCGCCACTTTATTGGTGCAGCAACTGCTCGGCGGCCACAAGATCCTCAGCTGTGGCAATGGCGGTTCAGCCGCTGATGCGCAACACTTTTCATCTGAACTGTTGAACCGTTTCGAGATGGAACGTCCCGGCCTACCCGCCATCGCCCTGACCACCGACAGCTCAACGGTAACCTCCATCGCCAACGATTATCGTTACGAAGAGGTCTTTGCCAAACAGATTCGCGCCCTCGGACAAGACGGTGACGTACTACTGGCCATATCCACCAGCGGCCGCTCACCCAGCATCATCAACGCCATCAATGCCGCCCATGAACGCGGCGTCAAAGTGGTTGCCCTGTCTGGCCGTGATGGTGGCGAGATTCCTGCACACCTCGAAGACGATGACGTCGAAATCCGTGTGCCATCCGACTCAACCGCCAGAATCCAGGAAGTACACCTACTGGTGATTCACTGCCTCTGCGAACAGATTGACTTGCAAATCTTCGGGCAAAAGGATTAACCCATGTCCAGACTATTTCGTTCATTTTCCATTGCCCTGATCAGCGCCGTGCTTGTCTCGGGTTGTGCCGCACCCGCCATCATGGCCGGTGGAGCAATAGCCGGCGCAACCGCTGCCGATCGCCGTGACACCAGAACCATCGTCGATGACAACAACATCCAGCTCAAGATAGAGGAAAAGATCTATACCGATGACAGCATCAGGCGCCACATCCATGTCAACGTCACCAGCTACAACGGTGTGGTGTTGCTGACTGGCGAAATACCAACCACAGAGATGCGCAATGTCGTCGTTCGTCATGCCCAGCACGTCGCCAAAATAAAACAGATACACAATGAAACCATTGTTGCACCGGCCTCGGACTTTAAATCACGCCGCCAGGACACCTGGCTTACCACCAAGGTAAAGTCGGCCCTGCTGGCAGAGAAAAAGATCAACGGCCTGCACTTTAAGGTGGTGACTGAAAACCAGGTCGTCTACCTGCTCGGGCTAGTAACACGCGCAGAAGGTGATATTGCCGCCAATGCCGTGCGCCAGGTTAATGATGTCAAACAGATCATCAAATTGTTTGAATACCAAGAAAACAGTCAGTGAAAATAACGAACGAAACACTGGCGCGCCTAAGCGAAATCGTTGGTTCGAAAAACCTGCTGACAGAAGCCTCCGACTGTTGGCCCTACGGCTACGACAACAGCCGCCTCCAGGCCATGCCCGACGCCGTGGTACTGGCAACCTGCCACGAACAAATCCAACCACTGGTAGAACTCTGCAACCAGAAACAAATCCCCTTGATTGCCCGCGGTCGCGGCACCGGCACCACCGGCGCCACCGTCCCCATCCATGGCGGCATTGTCCTGTCGCTGGAACGCATGAACCGTATCATCAAGATAGATCCGGCCAATCGTGTCATGGTGGTTGAACCCGGCGTCACCAACCAGGAGGTGCAGGATGCCGCCAAAGAACATGGCTTCTTCTGGTCACCCGACCCGACCAGCGCTGCCTTTTGCAGTGTTGGTGGCAACCTGGCCTATAACTCGGCCGGACCACGCACCGTTAAATATGGCTCGACCCGCGATAATGTACTCGGTCTGCGTGCCATCACCGGTGCGGGCAAAGAAATCCGCACTGGCGTCTACACCAGCAAGGGCGTGGTCGGCTACGACCTGACCCGTCTGCTGATCGGCTCAGAAGGAACACTGGCCATTATCACCGAGGCCAACCTCAAACTGACCCCACTGCCAGAGGCCAAGCGCACCCTGCAAGCCATCTATAAAGATATGGACAGTGCCGCCAAGGCGGTCTCGGCCATCATGGCCCAACCGGTCACTCCTTGCGCACTGGAATTTATTGATGGTCAAGCAATTGAAATGATCCGCGACTACTCTAAAGCTGAGTTACCGCAAGGGGCTGGCGCCATGCTGATGATAGAGGTCGATGGTCTGGAAGCAGGCCTGGATCAGGCCGCCGAAACCGTCGCCGCCGCCGCCCGCAACGATGGCGCACTGAGTGTCACCCTGGCCAAGAGCAAACAGGAAGTGCAGCAACTCTGGGACACCCGCAAGGCCCTGTCCCCAGCGCTGCGCAACATAGCACCGAAAAAGATCAACGAAGACGTAGTGGTACCTGTCTCAGAAATACCGACCCTGATCAACGGTCTGACAGACTTGGCAAAAAAGCACGACATCACCATCGTCAATTTTGGCCATGCCGGCAATGGCAACATCCACGTCAATTTGCTGGTCGACCCTGACGACCCCAAACAAATGCAACGTGCCGATCAATGCCTGGACGAGGTATTCAGCCTGGTATTGGAACTCAATGGCAGCATCTCCGGCGAACATGGAGTTGGTTTGGTCAAACGTGACTTTGTCAGCCGCGAAATTGATGCCGCCACCCTTGAACTAATGCACAACATCAGGATCCAGTTTGATCCCAACAACATCCTCAATGCAGATAAGAAGCTGCCCCCTCGTCAGACAAAAACTCAGCCATAACCCCCTCTTTATCACCCGCCAACACCCACAAGCAACTGCTTTTCAAGCAGAAATCACCACCCGCCAAAACCATTCCCCAACAATTCATGCTGTTTTAATGCGCCGGCTTGCCGATAAAAAATAAGCTCGCAGGCTACAGATTGCCCAAGAAAAGACCGATACAGGAATAGGTAACCGAAAAAACAGGATCGAAACACAGATGAAACCCTTTTTGACAGCGCTTGGATTTTTTTGTCTTGGCTTGGCCGTTCTAGGCGCAATTTTGCCTGTTATGCCGACCACCTGTTTTGTGCTGATGGCGGCGGCCTGCTTTGCCAAATCATCGCCGCGTTTTTATAACTGGCTGCTGGCCAGCAGCATCTTTGGCCCCATGATCAACCAGTGGCAAACCACCCGCTCCATGCCCAAACGCGCCAAGATCATGGCCATCACCACCATCCTCTGCTCAGGTACCATTTCTATCTACGTGCTTGATTCGGTAATGCTTCAAGGCATCGTTGCAGCAATATTGCTGATCCCGATTGCAATTATTCTGCGGGTTCGCAACACCGAGGACTTGTGCCCGGTACATCAGCCCCATTCCAGCTAAGTTTAAGACAGGTCACGACAAACCCAGGAGCATGGAATAAATCTTTTCGTCTTCTTCCGAGTGACAACAGGCGACAATTTCAGCAAAGCGATTCTCAAAGATCTTCATCTCTTCTAAAGCAATAACTGCTGCCTGCTGTTTCGGATAGCCATAGACGCCTGTGCTGATGCAAGGAAAGGCAATACTGCGCAGATCCCTGTCCATCGCCAGTTTAAAGCTCTCGTGATAACAATGATGCAACAACTCAGCCTCGCCGTGATCTCCCCCCTGCCAGACTGGACCAACGGTATGAATCACATACCTTGCTGGCAAATGAAAACCCAAGGTCAAACGCACCTCGCCTACTGGACAACCATCAAGACGCTCGCAGGCCTCATTCAACTCATGCCCGGCAGCACGACGAATTGCACCGTCCACACCACCACCTGGCACCAGTTCACTATTGGCAGCATTTACAATGGCGTCGACTTTGAGTTTTGTAATGTCACCACAAACAAGCTTGATCATTAGTTTCTCCACTTCAGGACTGCTATTTAGCAGTATCGGCATCCCAGGCAAATCTTTTATCCCAGACCAATGCCGCAAACGCAAAAAAGGCAGGGGAAACCTGCCTTTCTGTATTCGGAGCTACTTCACCACTCTGAGACTTGGACGCCCCTTGCCGGGTGGCACAGGAGGCTCGGGCGGTTTATCATCCGGCGGCTCCGTATCATAACCCTCATCACGAATTTCATCATCGTCAGAAAACACCATGCCCCGGCCATTCTCCTTGGCATACACGGCCAACACAGCTGGCGGCGGCACGCTGACCTCCATTGAAACACCACCGAAACGGGCATTAAACATCACCCAGTCATTGGTCAGATCCAAATCTCGCACGGCATGAGGACTCACATTGAGGATAATACGACCATCCTGGATGTACTGTTCCGGGATAGTGACATTCGGGGCCTCGGCATTAACCAACAAATAGGGTGTCAAATCGTTGTCGACAATCCACTCATAGATGGCCCGAATCAAATAGGGACGGGAAGAAATCACAATAAAATCCTTTGGCAATTCTTAGCTACGAATATCCCGCTCTTCAACAGTCAGGCTAGCTTGAAAAGCTTCACGCTTAAAAATCCGCTCGGCATATTCCAACAAGGGTTTAGCCTGAGCAGGTAATTCAATGCCATAGCTGGGCAAACGCCACAACAAGGTGGCCAAAGTACAATCCACCAGGCTGAACTCGTCGCTCATAAAAAATGGTTTTTGTTCAAAGATTGGCGCAACAGAAATCAAACCATCACGCAGAACAATTCGGGCCTTGTCTGCCCTACTGGTATCCCGCCCAGTCAGATCATCCAGCAGGCTAAACCAGTCACGCTCAACACGATATAGAAACAGGCGACTCTGGGCGCACGACACTGGATCAACCGGCATCAAAGGCGGGTGAGGAAACCTGTCATCCAGATACTCCATGATGATGCGCGAATGGTATAACACCAAGTCACGGTCAATCAGGGTTGGCAGAGAATTATAGGGATTCAGTTCAAGCAGGTCTTCAGGTAAATGGTGATCATCAACGGAAATTATATCAGCGGTAATATTCTTCTCTGCCAGCACAATTCGAGCCCGATGACTGTAAGGACAATTATTATCCGAATAGATCGTCATCACCGGTTTTCTACCTGCAGATACCGCCATTACACATATTTCCTATTCAACTTCAAAAACACATCAGTCATGCCTCAGCAACAGAGTCATAACACACAAAACTGGGACGGGTATTATACCCCTGCGCCACACTGTTTGTCAGAACGGAGATGAAATAGCTAATAGAATCATTTCACTATCAGCTTGCCGCGATACATTCCCATCTGGCAGCTGAAATTAAACTCACCTTCATCATCCAGTTTCAAGGCCACCTGCCTCGATCCGGTCAACGGCAGCTCGGCACTCACACCCAGCTCGGCAAAGATCACCCGCTCAGCGCAAGGCGAGGCATCACGACGAATAAAATTAAGCACAACGGTTTGACCACGACTCACTTCAATGATTGCCGGCGTATAAACACCGCCATCGACCATCACATCGACTGCTTCTTGTTTGACCTGCACACCCTGCGACCTTGCCAGCCAAAACCACCAGACAATAAATCCGATCAACACCAAGGCCAGCAAATTAATCAACATATCCATCAACGCTTGCCCTTTGGTTCAAACCAACGCAAACGATTGGCATTGCTCACCACTGTCAGCGAAGACATAGCCATCGCCGCACCGGCAATCACCGGATTGAGCAGTATCCCCGTGAACGGAAACAACAAGCCAGCCGCAACTGGAATTCCCAGACTGTTATAGACAAAGGCACCAAACAGATTTTGTTTGATGTTGCGGACTGTCGCTTTGGATATCTCGATAGCATCGGCCACGCCATGCAGTGAGCCACGCATCAGGGTGACATCGGCACTTTCTATGGCGACATCGGTACCGCTGCCGATGGCAAATCCAACATCGGCCCGCGCCAGGGCTGGCGCGTCATTAATGCCATCGCCAACCATGGCTACAACTTCACCTTGGCCTTGCAACTCAGCCACCTTATTGGTTTTATCGCCTGGCAAGACTTCGGCCAGCACCTCATCCACGCCAACCTGCCGTGCCACTGCTTCGGCGGTGGCGCGGTTATCCCCCGTCAACATCACCACCTTCAGACCCGCCCGCTGCAACCGTTCAATCGCAAGTTTTGAATCCGCCTTGATAGGATCAGCCACAGCAATAATGCCAAGATAACGACCATCGACTGCGACAAACATCGGCGTCTGCGCTTGCGCCGCCAGGCGCTGGGCCTGATCAAGATGGGCGCTGACATCAACCTGCTGCGCAGACATCAGCTTTGCATTGCCCAACAGCAGCCGCTGACCATTCACCTCGCCTTGCACGCCATGACCAGCAATGGCAGAAAAATCCTGCACCGGCTGCAGCTCAAGATGACGCTGTTTGGCTGCTGCAATAATCGCCTCGGCCAGAGGATGTTCTGAACCGGCTTCAAGACTGGCAGCCAACTGCAATAGGCGCTGTTGATCGCCATCAACCGCCACCAACTCCGTCACTGCCGGCCGGCCTTCGGTCACCGTACCGGTTTTATCCAGCACCACCGTGCTCAACTGCCCGGCCCGCTGCAGCGCCTCACCATTGCGGATCAAGACACCGTATTCCGCCGCCTTGCCCACCCCGACCATGATCGAAATCGGTGTCGCCAGACCCAGGGCACAGGGACAGGCAATAATCAGTACTGTCATGGTGGTCACCAACACATAAGCAACCCGGGGTTCAGGCCCAAAGTTGAACCAGGCCAGAAAGGTCAGCACAGCAATAATCAACACTGTCGGCACAAACAGCGCTGCAATCCGGTCAGCCAATCGACCTATAGCCGGCTTGGAATTCTGCGCCTGGCGTACCATTTCAATGATCCGCGCCAGCGCCGTATCTTTACCGATGCGCGTAGCGCGAAACAATACCGTGCCAGACTTGTTGATAGTGCCTGCCGCCAGCTCGTCACCGACCTGCTTTGTCACTGGCATAGGCTCACCGCTAAGCATCGCCTCATCGACACTGCTATGGCCGCCGATGATGACACCATCAACGGCAATCTTCTCACCCGGGCGCAGCCGCAGCGTTTCATCCAGGCCGACCTGTTCAATCGGCACATCAAGCTCCTGACCGTTGCGGACTACCCGTGCCGTCTTTGGTTGCAGGCCGATCAGGCGCTTGATTGCCTCGGAGGTCTTGCCGCGGGCGCGCATCTCCAAGGCCGAGCCAAGATTAATCAAGGCAATGATGATTACCGCCGCTTCGAAATAGACATGTTGGGCCTGCTCTGGCACTAAGGTCGGCACTAAGACAATCAACACCGAATAAATCCAGGCAGTACCGGTACCCAGCGCAATCAGGGTATCCATATTGGCATTATGATTTTTGAACGACTTCCAGGCACCGCTAAAAAAACGGCCGCCCGAATAGATCAACACAAACAGACTCAGCCCAGCCACAAGCAACCAGAACAGACGCCCGCCACCACTCATGCCGGGCATCAATCCAAACACACCCATCACAAACAACGGCGCACCAACAACAGCAGCGACAACAGCCTTTTTCAGCAACTGGCGATAATAAATAAGCTCGGTGGCCTGCTTCTCTTCAGCCTCATCATTCGTGCCTTTTAATTCCGCCGCCTCATAACCCGCCGCGACAACAGCATCGATCAAACTCGCTGCCGCCATCGAACCAGTTACGTCAGCAGTATGCTCGACGAAGTTAACACTGACCTGTTCCACCCCGGCGACAGCCTTAAGACTATCTTCCACGGCGGCAACACAGCCAGCACAGCTCATCCCCCCGACAGAGAGTTTGATGACATTCGGTTTATTCACTTAAGTTTGGCCATTCAGAAATACACCTAGAAAGAATCATGACAACCAATCGCTAGCGCTCACAACCACGCTATAACTCTAGACCACGGTAACACGAGATTTTATACAATCAGGAAGGAACTTTAGCGCAATTATTTGCTGTTTGAGACGGCCATTTCTTCACTAAAACGACGATAGCCTTTTTTACCATGATGCTTGCAGTAGTACATGGCCTGGTCTGCGCAATCTAACAAGCGCTCAACTGAATCACCATGATCGGGGTAGAGGGCAATGCCAATGCTGGCCGAGATGGGCAATGCCTCAGCACCAACATTCACATCAAAGGTGAGCCCCTCAAGCACGCGAGCAGCCAGCACATCCGCATCGTCCTTATTCGACAGCTCATTGAAGATAATAGCGAATTCATCACCACCTAGCCGGGCAGCAGTATCATCCTCACGAACAGCTTGCTCTATTTGCCGGGCAACCCTGACCAACACCTCATCCCCTACTCCGTGCCCGAGCCTATCGTTCACCTGCTTAAAACCATCCAGATCTATATACAACACTGCACAACCATTTTTGTGACGATGGGCACGATGCAATGCTGCCCGCAAACGGTCATGAAACAACATACGATTGGCCAGCCCAGTCAGGCCATCAAAATGAGCCAACTGCTCCAGATGCTGCTCCTTCTCCTTGATCTGTGTCATATCTGAAAAGACGGCGACATAATTGCTCACCAGACCAGCTTCATCAGCCACCGCACTGATACTGACAAGACTAGGTATCAACTCACCATCCTTGCGTCGATCCCACACCTCGCCCTTCCAGTTACCGTGTTTATCCAGCTGCTGCCACATTTGTTGATAAAAGGCCTGATCATGTCGACCCGAACTCAACATCGAAGGCCTTTGACCCAGCAACTCGTCTCGCTCATACCCCATCAACTGACAAAAAGCGGCATTCATATCGACGATGCATGTATCCCTGTCTGTCACCAGAATCCCCTCAGAGGTATCGTCCAACACCTTGCGGGCCAGACGCATGTGTCGCTCAGCCTGCTTGCGCACACTGATATTGCGGATGGCAGCAATGGACTGGACCTCGCCATTTTGAGAAGTGTAACTGAGGCTGATCTCAATCGGAATTTCCTCACCCTGCTTGGTCAAGGCCACCAACTCACTGCGCTCACTCATCGGCAGGGGCCGCCCCCGCTCAAAGGCTTTTTTGACATGGCTGGAATGCGGCCTACGAAAGCGTTCGGGCATCAGCAGCTCAAGCTTCAGACCAGTCAATTCATCAAGACTGTATCCAAGCATAGATTGTGCCTCAAGATTGGCACTCAAAATATCACCGGCCTTGCTCACCACGATCAGCGCATCAGGTGTCGCCCTGAGCACATCATCGGCATACTGCTTGGCGTTTTGTAATGCCTCATTACCCTTGGTCAGGCGAAACAACATAAAAATAACGATGGCGCCCATCAAAACAAACAGAGGCAACAGCAGCCAACCCCAGTCCATAAAAGCTAGCGTCATGGCGATATCACGGCCGACCTCAGCTTCAATAGCATGACTGTATTCCAGGGTCGCCGTGGACAAGTGTTCCAGCGCCTGCAGCGCCGGTCCATCATCAACACGCACCTGCTTATCAATCAGGTCAGAGCCCTGCCCTTGGCCTACCAACTGTTTGCTCAGGGCATACTTCTCCGCATAATCATCAACTACCCGACGAAACTGTGTAATGAGCTCATGTTCCTGTTGAGAAACGGCTAGGGATTGATAGCTTTCGATCGCCTCATAGGTCTCGGCAAGATTGCCGTCAATGAGGGCTATACGGCTGCTATCGCGCCGCAGAACAAAGTTTTTAAAATTATGGATGAAACCGCCGTAACCAAAGCTTTTATGGATACGACTAATGGCGTAAGCACTCTCGGCGGCATGTTTGTTATCAATACGCCAATGCTGTTCCAGATGTTTAACATATGTTTTTGAAGTCGCACCGAACCACCCCAACACAAAGATGGCGATGAGCACGGTCAATACAACACCGAGTGAATAGCGAAAAAAACTGTTTCCAGGCATTTCTTGCACCAAATCAGGATTAAACTAACTTTCTAGTTCATCGGCACATAGTGATAGTTTAATGAATCAATCAGGAATAAAATTCTTTCATTTTTTCCATACAAAACCAAGGGATTAGAGATGCAGTTAGATAGGATATGAAAAATGTGTCAGACCAAGGCATCACGCACCTGCATCAACTTGCCACGCACAGTATTGGCCAACTCTTCAACCCCGGGTTTATCCACCAGCTGCAACACCGCCGCCGGATCCATGAAGGCAACGGTAATGGCACCATCCTCTTCCTCGCGCACCACCACATTGCATGGCAATAACAGGCCAATATCGGCATCGGCCTCGATCGCCTGTTTGGCCAGGGGCGGGTTACAGGCACCCAGAATGCGGTAAGGCAGGCGATCATGATCAAGCTTCTTTTTCAGTGTCGCCTTGACATCAATATCCGTCAGCACCCCAAAACCTTGTTTGGTCAATTCATCGGTAACCCGCTCAATTGCCTCATCAAAACCATAAGACACCTGCACACTAAATCCGTATTTAGACACTAAAGTTTCTCCTTAATTAGCGTTTCAATTTAGCCTGCTGCCTCTCACGCCAGGTGTCATAAACCAAATCTGACCATTGGGCCTGAAGCCAGGCAACAATCGACTCTATTTCCTTTTGGCTAAGCTTGCCTTGCCAGCCTGGCATCTTGCCTTGAGGCTCGGTCCCTTCAGCAACCATCTCAACCAATCTCTGTGTAGAGTGATGCCAGGCATGGCCGGCGCCATTCAAAGGTGGTGGCGGAAACTTCCCCTCAGCATCACGCTGACGCCAATCGGCATCGCCCTCGGCATTATCACCATGACATGCAGCACAATGACGCTGATACAAACTGGCACCAGCGACAATAACCGCAGGGTCGGTTTCTCGTTCCAGCCCGGTCTTGTCAGTTTGTTGCAGCGTCTGTGATGAGCTTTGAAATGCATCGCAGCCAGACAACAAACCGGCAAGCATGGCTGTGACGATATATTTATTCATAACCGCTCTGCTTAATATCCATCCATTAATCCAACCGTACGACGCCACTATCAATGATCATGATCATGGCCATCGTTTTGATGACCGTCACCCTGTGGCATGGATTCCATACTCATGTCTTCCATATCCATTTCATCCATAGACATATTTCCTTCATCGATCACATCATGATCGCCATGACCATGAGCTGAATCAGCATGTTCCTCGCCCACCGCATCACCATGATGACCGGCATGGTCATGTTTGTCTGTCTTGGGTAATGACATCACCCCCAAACCATAACGATAGACCACCTCACCACCATGCCAGGCGGTCGAAGCCAACATGCCACCCACCAGCAAAAACAGAACCACAAAACCCGCCCCCAAGGTCTTGCCCTTGCGATGAGAGATCACAGACCACAGCACCACAGGCACCAGCAAAGCCAAGGTAATCAAGGCCAGATTTTTATGCTCAGTCATCGCCTCATGCGAAGGCGTGTCATGGGCAACAGTGTTATAGGCATAAAACCCCGCGGCCAAGGTCAGCAGACTAATGCCAGCACCAATCCACAGATTCCATTTGGCTACCAGCACGGCCTGATCACACTTAACCACCAGACTCAACACAAACAGCCCCAAAGAAACACTTAACAGGGCAACCGTAAAGTGAACAAATACCGGGTGCCAATTGGGAATAATTTCTATCATCATTTTTCTCTTGATTGTTAATTCAGTTGTGATTATTTGCTCACATCTTTATTCAGTGTAGTACACGCCAGACTTGTGCTTCTTACCATCGGCTGTTTTGAACAAGATCATAAGCTGGTGCTTGCCCGCGTGACCCAGGTCATAACCAGCCATTAGCCAATCACCCATCTTCATAACCTTTTTGGTTTCTGACTTGCCATTGGGATGCACGACCTTGGTGTTCATGACAATATCTGTAAGCACCTTGCCGCCCTGTTCCACCTTGATCATTAAGTCGTGACTGCCTCCCATTTCCTTGCCCGGCGCTGCCTTCTTTATATGAAAGCTAACGTCATAACCATCGACACTGCGTAGCTCCTGAAACTTCATCTCGCTGCCGTGCGACATCTCCATACCGCCTTCATCATGCTCGTGACTATGAGCATGACTGCCACTGGCATAACTTGCGCCAGCCAATGCAAAACCACCAATAAATGTAGCCAGTAATAAACTCTTTTTCATTTTGCTTCTCCTCATTTAATGTAGGGTGCACCCAAATTGCGGGCATAAACGCCGTGCGCACCATTTATTCAAACAACAACTTACTCATGGTGCGCGGTGCGCACCCTACTTTCACGCCATTGCAATACCAGACCGTAGATCAACGGCAATACCAATAAACTCAACACAGTGACACTGACCATGCCACCTACCATCGGTGCAGCAATGCGCTGCATCACTTCAGACCCCGTACCCGAGCCCCACATGATGGGCAACAGACCAGCAGTGATAGCAGTAGCTGTCATGGCAATGGGCCGCACCCTTTCAGAAGTGCCCTTATGCACCGCCTGCATGATCTGTTTGGCCGTCAACACTTCATGCTCTTTACGCAGTTCGGCAATCGCCTGATCAATAAAGGTCATCACCAGCACGCCGATCTCTGCCGCCACCCCGGCCAGCGCAATAAAACCCACCACCACCGCTACCGACAGGTTGAAACCCAGCAGATACACCAACCAGAAGCCGCCAATCAGACCAAACGGAATCGACAACATCACCACCAGCGGTGCGCTGATATTGCGGAAGTTAAAGAACAACAATAGAAAAATGATCAGCAGGGTCAACGGCACCACGATCTGCAAACGCTTGGCGGCGCGTTCCATGTATTCGAACTGACCTGACCAGACCAGGGTATAACCGGGCGGGATCTCAACCTGTTCTGAGACCAGTTGTTTCGCCTGCACCACATAACCACCAATGTCCGAAGTGGTGATATCAACATAGACCCAGGCATTGGGACGCGCGTTTTCACTCTTGATCACCGGCGCACCACGTCGTAGTTTTAGTTCGGCCACCAGCGACAGAGGAATCTGCGCCCCATTCGGTGTCGGCACCAACACCCGTTTGAGCTGTTCCAGGTTGTCACGCAGCTCACGCGGGTAACGCAGACTGACCGGATAACGCTCCAGCCCCTCAATCGTCTGCGTGACATTCATGCCACCGATGGCGATCTGAATAATATCCTGCACGTCACCCACGGTCAGTCCATAACGGGCCGCCTGTTCACGGTTGATATCGAAGTCGAGGTAATAACCACCGGCCGCCTTGTCACCGAAGGCCGAGAGAGTATCGGGCAGCTGTTTCAAGCTCTGCTCGATATCACCCGCCACCTGTTCTAATACTTTCAAATCAGGGCCACTGACCTTGATACCGATCGGCGTTTTGATGCCGGTGGAGAGCATATCGATGCGGGTCTTGATCGGCATGGTCCAGGCATTGGCCAGACCGGGAAACTGGATCGCCGCATCCATCTCGCTCATCAACTCCTTCGTTGTTTTAGCGGGATCAGGCCAGTCCGACCTAGGCTTGAGTTTGACCGTCGTTTCCAGCATCGACAGCGGTGCCGGATCGGTGGCCGTATCGGCGCGACCTGCCTTGCCGAAGACACGCTCGACCTCGGGGAAACTGCGCAGGATCTTATCGGTCTGTTGCAGAACCTCCTTGGCCTTGGTGATGGAGATGCCGGGATAGGTGGTGGGCATATAGAGAATGTCACCCTCATCCAGCGGCGGCATGAATTCACTGCCCAGCTTGCTTAGCGGGTAGAGCGTTACCAGCAACAACAGGCCGGCAATTCCCAGGGTCGACCAGCGCCAGCGAATCGCGCCAGCCAACAACGGCGCATGCACATAATGCAGAAAACGGTTCACCGGATTCCTAGCCTCGGGCAGGATTTTGCCACGAATAAAATAGCCCATCAGCACCGGCACCAGAGTAATGGCTAGCATCGCCGCCGCGGCCATGGCATAGGTCTTGGTAAAGGCCAAAGGTGCGAACAGACGCCCCTCTTGCGCCTGCAGGGTAAACACCGGCAAGAACGAGACAGTGATGATCAGCAGAGAAAAGAACAACGCCGGACCGACTTCACGTGAGGCATCGCCAATCGCCTGCCAACGCTCATTATTGGTCAACTCACGCTTAAGTTTTTCTGCCGCCAGTTCAAGATGTTTATGCGCATTTTCGATCATGACAATGGCACCATCGACCATGGCCCCAATGGCGATGGCGATGCCACCTAGCGACATGATGTTGGCGTTAATACCCTGCCATTGCATGATGATAAAGGCGGCCAGAATGCCAATCGGCAACGACACAATCGCCACCAATGCCGAACGGGCGTGCAACAGAAAGATGATCGCAATCAGGGCGACTACGATGCTTTCCTCGATCAGTTTCTCTTTCAGGTTGGTCACAGCACGCTGGATCAGATCGCCACGGTCATAGACCGGCACGATCTCCACCCCATCAGGCAGACCACTCTTCAGCTCTGCCAGCTTGGTTCGCACCCGCTCGATAGTGGCCAGCGCATTTTCGCCATAACGCATGATCACCACGCCACCGGCCACCTCACCCTCGCCATCCAGCTCGGCCAGACCACGACGCAGCTCCGGTCCCAATTGAATATTGGCTACATCCTGCAGACGAATCGGCACACCGTTGTCACCCACCGCCACAGGAATGGATTTAAGGTCATCGATGGATCGGATATAGCCCAGGCCACGCACCATGTATTCGGTCTCGGCCATCTCCACCAGCTTGCCGCCGACATCATTATTGGAGCGCTGAATGGCATGCCTGATTTTGGACAACGGAATATTGTGCGCCAGCAAGGCATTGGGATCGACCTCAACTTGGTACTGTTTGACATGCCCACCGACCGACGCGACTTCAGCCACCCCTTCAACGGTCTGTAGCGGATATCTCAAATACCAATCCTGAATCGAGCGCAGCTTGGCCAGATCATGCTGGCCAGTTCTGTCCACCAGCGCATATTCGTAGATCCAGCCAACACCGGTGGCATCCGGGCCTAGTGACGGTGACAGCCCCTTGGGCAGACGACCACTGGCGTAGTTGAGATATTCCAGCACCCTAGAGCGGGCCCAGTACATATCAGTGCCATCTTCAAAGATGATGTAGACAAACGAGTAACCAAAGAATGAATAACCGCGCACCACCTTGGCATTGGGCACTGCCAACATCGAGGTGGTGAGTGGATAGGTAACCTGATCCTCCACCACCTGTGGCGCCTGACCTGGATATTCTGTAAAGACAATCACCTGCACATCGGACAGATCAGGGATGGCATCCAACGGCGTATTTTTCACCGCCCAGACACC
>CBFCYE010000015.1:0-62175 GCA_965602225.1 uncultured Gammaproteobacteria bacterium
CCGGAGACAAATTTAAAGCTGACTTTGCGGGGCTTGATCGCCTCGCCGAATCAGGCCGAGGCGCGAGCGATTGTGGCTGACCCTTCTGGCAAAGAAAATTTTTATAAAGTGGGTGACAAATTGCCGGGTAATGCCGAGCTGAAGGAAATTCACGCCGACAGAATCGTGATTCAACGAGGTGGTCGTTATGAAACCCTTAAGCTGCCAAAAGACTCATTGGATATGGGGATTGTTTCATCGCTGCCAGCATCTTCTGGGCGGAGGACAAGGACGACTGCCGCGCCGCGCCAATCTTATTCGTTGCGCCAGTACCGTGATACCTTATTAAATAATCCGCAAAAGGTGGCCGATCTTGTCCGTATACAGCCAGCCAACCAGAATGGCCGCTTTGTCGGTTACAAATTGCAGCCAGGCCGTGATGCCAGTTTTCTGACTCGTCATGGCTTGTTGCCTGGCGATGTTGTGACCTCGGTCAATGGCGTGGAGCTGGATAGCCCAGCTAAAGGATTTGGTTTGATAAAGGATTTATCCTCGGCAGACACATTGGATTTGGTGGTTGATCGCAATGGCGTAAAACAGCGTTTTACCCTGCCGGTAAATTAGGAACCATTAGGAAGCTTGATGAGATTTTTTGTAAAACATTGCGGCAATAATGCGATCACCAGCCGCTGTCGGGTTTGGTTGGCAGCAGCCTTGATTGCAGTGAGTGGGGTTTTTCCTGCTGCGGCCCAAGATGAGGCCGGTATAACCTTTAACCTGAAAGATGCCGAGTTGGGAACCGTCATCGCTACCGTGGCAGAATTCACTGGCAAAAACTTCATCATCGATCCGCGCGTCAAGGGCAAGGTGACGGTTATTTCTTCTAAGCCTATGAATGCCAACGAGGTCTATCAGACCTTTCTTTCCCTGCTGGATGTGCATAATTTTTCTGCCGTACCCATGGGTAGTGTTATCAAGATCGTACCGTCGGTAAATGCCAAGCAGATTGGCGGTTCCGAGATGATGAAGCGGAATGCTCAGGGTGATGAAATGGTCACCCGGGTCATCGAGGTGGAGAATGTCTCTGCGGCACAGTTGGTGCCGATTCTGCGGCCGCTGGTGCCTCAGCATGGCCACATGGCCGCGTATGCGGCGACTAATGTTTTGATTATCTCCGACTCGGCCTCTAATGTTGATCGTCTGCTTAGTATTATCGGGCGTATCGATGTTGCCAGCGCCTCGGACCTTGAGGTAATGCCGCTTAAACACGCCTCGGCTGCCGAGGTGGTGCGCATTCTTGAAAGCCTGCGCCAACAAGATCAGCGCGCAGCCCCCAAAGGCCAGACATCGGGCAAGGCGGTGTTGGTGGCGGATGAAAGAACCAACAGTATTTTGATCAGTGGTGACAAGTCCGAGCGTCTGGGTATCCGCGCCATCATTTCTCACCTGGATACACCTCTGGAAACAAGCGGCAATACTCATGTGATTTACCTGCGTAATGCCAAGGCCAAGGAATTGGTGCCGGTGTTGACCGGGTTGGGCGAAACCTATAAACAGGAAAAGACGGCGGTTGGTGGTGGTAAGGCCACCGCACAGGCTAACCGTTCACCTATCACCATCCAGGCCCATGAAGCCACCAATGCCTTGGTGATCACCTCGCCGCCAGATCTATTTCGTTCCTTGCAGGGGGTGATCAACAAGTTGGATGTGCGTCGTGCCCAGGTGTTGGTTGAGGCCGTGATCGCCGAAGTTAATGATGACAGAACTGCAGAGCTTGGGGTGAGCTGGTTTGTTGATGGCTCGCCGGATGGCAAGGGGCCGATCGTTGGAACGAATTTCAAAGATGACTTCAGTGCTGCCGGGGCCATGGGGAGTTTCCGTGGCGGCAATATCCCGCCCATCCCTACGCCTATCAGCTTTCTAGGTTTGGGGCGTTTTAATAGTGGCACTACAGATTTTGCTGCGCTGATCAATGCCATCCAGGGCGACAGCCGTACTAATGTACTGTCCAAACCTAATATCATGACGCTTGATAATGAAGAGGCTGAGATTATCGTTGGCCAGGAAGTGCCGTTCCGAACTGGAAGTTATACCAGTACCGGTGATTCTGGTTCGCCTACCAATCCGTTCACCACCATCAATCGTGAAAATGTCGGTATTACCCTTAAGGTCAAGCCACAGATCAATGAAGGCAATGCCGTCAAGCTCGATATCGAACAAAAGGTCGATAGCGTGGCGCCTTCAAATAAAGCGGCGGCGGATCTGATAACAAATACACGTTCTATAAAGACCAGTGTGTTGGTGGATGACGGCGGTACCATCGTGCTTGGTGGTCTGATTCAGGATGATGTGGTGGAATCGGTGCAGAAGGTGCCACTGCTGGGCGATATCCCATTTCTCGGCGCCTTGTTTCGCAACAAGAGTACCTCCAAGATTAAAAAGAACCTGCTGGTGTTTATCCACCCTACGATCGTTCGAGATGCAGCAACCGCCACCCGGATCACCTCGGGCAAATATGATTACATCCGGGCTGAGCAGCTGCGCTTCAATGAAAAGGGTGTGATGATGGTTGATGATGCTGATCTACCGTTGCTGCCGGAATACCTGGAGCTACCGCCGCCCTATGAACCAGCACAAACCAGTACGCCTCAGGCCGAGGTGGAGCCAATGGTTCAACTAATCGAAACCAGTGGCGATGGCCAGTGATCCACAGGCTGTAGCCGCAGCACCTCAAGAAGCCCTCGAACTGAAGCGCCTGCCGTTTGGCTTTGCCAAGCGGCATGGCGTGCTGTTGTCGGCGCTGACTTCTGAAGCGGCTCAATTGCAATGTCGTGAGACCGTTTCCAGTCGGACGCTGGCCGAGCTGCGTCGCTATTTCGGTCTGCCACTCAAGCTTGAGCTGATGGCCGACAGCGTCTTTGACCAGCTGTTGCAATCAAGCTATGAGAGCGGCTCTGCCGAGGCCTATGAAATGATGGGTGGTATGGGCGATGAGGATGATATGTCTGCCATCGCCATGGCCCTGGATGAGCCGGAAGACCTGCTCGAAAGTGAAGACGATGCGCCCATCATTCGCCTGCTTAATGCCGTGCTGACTCAGGCGATCAAGGAGGGTGCCTCGGATATCCATCTCGATACCTTCGAGGGCCGGATGGTGGTGCGCTTTCGTGTTGATGGCGTTCTACGCGAGGTGCTGGAACCCAACCGTCAATTGGCGCCGCTGTTGGTGTCACGTCTCAAGGTCATGGCTAGGCTTGATATCGCCGAAAAACGCCTGCCTCAGGATGGTCGTATTTCGTTGCGCATCGCCGGTCGTCCGGTGGATGTGCGCGTCTCAACCCTACCTGTGGGGCAGGGCGGTGAACGAGTGGTGCTGCGTCTGCTGGACAAACAGGCCGGTCGTCTTAATCTCGAACATCTGGGTATGGAGGCTGGCGCCATGGCGGGCGTGGATAAACTGCTCAACCGCCCCCACGGCATTATCCTTGTTACCGGCCCGACCGGTTCAGGTAAGACCACCACCCTATATGCTGGCCTGGCCCGGCTCAATGATTCCAAACGCAACATCATGACGGTAGAAGACCCGATCGAGTACTACATCGACGGCATCTCCCAGACGGCGGTCAGTGCCAAGGTGGATATGACCTTCGCCCGCGGTCTGCGTGCCATCCTGCGTCAGGACCCGGACGTGGTGATGGTGGGCGAGATTCGTGACCTGGAAACCGCCGAGATTGCGGTGCAGGCCTCACTCACTGGTCACATGGTGTTGTCGACCCTGCATACCAATACCGCCGTCGGTGCCGTTACTCGCCTGCGTGATATGGGGGTCGAACCGTTCCTGCTGTCATCGAGTCTGATCGGGGTGCTGGCCCAGCGGCTGGTGCGTCTGCTCTGCCCGCATTGCAAAGCGCCCGATCCCGCCTCTGAATCGGAATGTGAAAGTTTTGGCTGGGACAAGGCCAAGCCACCGACGATCCACCGTGCCAAGGGCTGCCCTGAGTGTAAACAGGTCGGTTACGTTGGCCGTACCGGTATCTATGAGCTGGTGATTATCGATGAAGCGCTGCAAAGCATGATCCACGATGGTGCCAGTGAGCAGGAGATGGAGCGCCATGCCCGTCAGGCCACCGCCGGTATTCGTGATGATGGTCTGCGGCGGGTGTTGGCGGGTGATACTTCGTTAGAGGAAGTGTTGCGCGTTACACGAGAGGGTTAGCCTGAATGTCTGCCTTTGAATACAAAGCACTGGACGGCGCTGGCAAGCAGCACAAAGGTGTGCTCGAGGCCGACACCCCGCGCCAGATCCGGCAACAACTGCGTGACAAGGGCTGGACACCGCTGGCGGTGGTCGAGGTAAGACAGGGCGAGGCCAAACAGCGTCAGTCGTTTAGCCTGATTAAAGCGGGGCTTACGCCGGCTGACCTGTCCTTGATTACCCGCCAGTTGGCGACATTGGTACAGTCCGGCACGCCGATTGATGAGGCCTTGCAGGCGTTGTCGCGCCAGAGTGAAAAGCCACGTCTGGCAAATATGTTGCTGGCGGTGCGTTCCAAGGTCAAAGAAGGCCACCCGCTGGCCGCCGCGATGGCCGATTTCCCCCATGCCTTTGACGATCTCTATCGCGCTACCGTTGATGCGGGCGAGCAGTCCGGTCACCTTGATGCTGTGCTGGAGCGACTGGCTGATTACACCGAAAACCGTCATGCGTTACGGCAGAAATTCCAACTAGCGTTGATCTATCCAGTGCTGATCGCTTTGGTAGCGGTGGTAGTAGTGGTGGGCCTGGTTGGTTTTGTAGTGCCAAAGGTGGTGGCAGTGTTCGATGGTATGGGGCAAGAACTGCCACTGCTGACACAGGGGCTGATTGGCCTGAGTGATTTCCTGCAAAACAACTGGATATTGTTGTTGGGCTTTATTTTTATTACCACGATGACGACTGGCTGGTTGTTGCGCCGTGAGGGGCCTAAGCGCCAGTTTCACAAGCTGTTGTTACATTTGCCGTTGGTTTCACGGCTGGTGCGCGGCATGAATACGGCCCGGTTTGCCCGCACCTTTAGCATTCTCGCCAGTAGTGGCGTGCCAGTGCTGGAGGCAATGCGCATTGCGGCCGAGGTGGTCACCAATCTGCCAATGCGATCAGCGGTGGACGAGGCGGCGCGCCGGGTACGCGAGGGCATGGCGATTAACAAGGCATTGGACAATAGCGGTTATTTTCCGCCCATGACGGTACATCTGATCGCCAGTGGCGAGGCCAGCGGTAACCTCGACGAAATGTTGGAGCGTTCCGCTACGGCTCAGGAACGAGAGATGGAAACCCTGCTCGGTGTGCTGATGGGCTTTTTTGAGCCAATGATGATTTTGTTTATGGGCGGTACGGTGCTGGTGATCGTGCTGGCGATCCTGCTGCCAATTTTTGATTTGAACCAATTAGTGAAATAGGAAGGACAATGAACAAGGCAAAGTTACAGCGCAAACAAGGCGGTTTCACCTTGATCGAGGTCATGGTGGTGGTGGTTATCCTCGGCATCCTGGCGGCCTTTATCGTGCCGAAAATTATGGACCGCCCTGATGCGGCCCGCATCGCCAAGGCCAAGTCAGACATCGGCGCCATCGAAAGCGCCCTGTCGCTGTATAGGCTCGACAATCACCGCTATCCCAGCACCGATTTTGGCCTGGAGGCATTGGTGGACAAACCTACTGACGCACCGGCCTGGAAAGAGGGTGGCTACCTGCAGCGCATGCCGGTTGATCCCTGGGGCAAGCCTTATCAGTATCTCAATCCGGGCATCCACGGCAGCATTGATATCTTCAGCTATGGCGCCGATGGTGCGGATGGTGGTGAAGGTGCCAACGCCGATATCGGCAACTGGAATATTCAATAAAACGGTATGAGTTTGCCACGGCAGCGACACCATCAGCGGGGTTTTACCATCCTCGAACTGCTGGTGGTATTGCTGATCATCGGCATTGTGGTCAGCATGGCGACCCTGGCGGTGGGCGGCAACGAGGCCAGAGCCTTGAAAGATGAAGCGCAACGACTGACCGCTCTGATTGATCTGGCTACCCAGGAATCGGTGCTCAATAGTCGCGAGATGGCGCTGGAGCTCGATCAGGATAGTTATCAGTTTCTTGCTTACGTTGAAGAGGAGTGGCTGCCGCTGGCCGAGGTGGATGAGTTTCGTCTGCGCGAACTGCCGCCGGGGATCACGCTGATCAGCGAGGTGGAAGGTCAGTTAGCCGCAGAAGATCGCTTTGGTGAAACCGAGGCCAGTCGGGTCTGGATTATGTCCAGCGGTGAGGTCAGCCCTTTCGCCATCACTCTGAAGCTTGAAGGTGGCCCGTATTATCAGCTTGAGGGTGACATGATGGGTGGCCTCAAGCTCGAAGGGCCGTTGGAAAAATGATCAGGCGCGGCAAACAGCAACAGGGTTTTACCTTGCTTGAGGTGCTAATCGCCCTGGCGGTGTTGGCCATTGCCTTGGCCGCGGCGATCAAGGCCGTTACCAGCCATGTCTCCAACCTTGTCTATCTCAAAGAGCGCTCTATGGCCCACTGGGTTGGCCTGAACGCCCTGACAGAGTTGCGCATCAGCGGCCAGCGGCCTAGTTCCGGTGAGATCAAGGGTGATGAGAGCATGGCCGGGCGCGAGTTTCGCTGGGTGATTAAGGTGACAAAGACTGAAGGCGGTGATGTTGATCGGGTTGATCTCACGGTAACCACTGCCGATGATGATGAGCGGCCGCTGTCCACCATGGTCGCCTACGTGGGTACGCCGTGATGGTGTGTTTACGACAAAAAGGTTTCACCCTGTTGGAGCTGGTGATTGCCATCGGCATCTTCGCCCTGATGTCGGCGATGGCCTATGGTGGCCTGAATTCGGTAATGAATACCCGTGCCCATGCCGACGCCCATGCCGATCGACTGGCGCAGCTGCAAAAGGCCTTTTTGATTATTGGGCGCGACATTGAACAGAGCATCGAGCGGCCGGTGCGCGATAACTATGCCGATGAGTTGCCAGCGATTAGCGGCGGTGGTTATGGCAGTTCGATCCTAGGGCTGACTCGTTCTGGTCGTGCCAATCCCATGGCCTTGCCACGCAGCCATCTGCAGCGGGTTGGTTACGAGGTGCAGGAAGACCAGCTATTGAGAAAGGTCTGGCCGGTGCTGGATCGGGCTCTCGATACCGTACCGTATGAGGGGGTGATGCTTGAAGGCATTAAGGCGGTAGATCTGCGTTTCATGAATGCGGACAAGCAGTGGCAGACCCAATGGCCAGAGCCTAGTTTAGCTGGAACATTACCGCCGCCGGCCATGCCGCGGGCAGTGGAGATTACCCTCGACCTGGAAGACTGGGGCCGGATCCGCAGAATATTCGAGGTGGTGGGTTCGTGAGAAAACAACTGCCAAAACAACAACAGGGCGTGGCCCTGATCACCGCAGTGTTGATTGTTGCCCTGGTGACGGCGGCGGCGGTGGCGATGGCCTCAAGGCAGCAGCTCGATATACGCCGCAGCGCCAATATTTTTAATAACGATATCGCCTATCAGTTTGCCCTGGGGGCGGAAGACTATGCCCGTAATGTGCTGGAGTGGGATGTCACCAAGGCTGGCAGCACTACCGACCATCTGGGCGAGGACTGGGCGCAGGAGGTGGCGGTGCCGGTAGAGGGGGCGATGTTGACGGGGTCTGTAAAGGATCTGAATGGGCGCATCAATCTCAATAGTCTGCTCGATGGCAATGGCGCGCGGAATGCGGTGATGGTGAAACGTTTTGAGCGACTGTTGCGCCTGCTCGACCTGAACCAGGAGATCGCTGAGGCGGTAATTGATTGGGTAGATAATGAGGGCATTGATCCCACGGGCTTAGGTGGCGCTGAGGATGATTATTATATGTTGCAGACCCCGCCCTATCGAACACCTCATGGGATGATGGCCAGCAGCAGCGAGTTGTTGCTGGTTAAAGGGGTGGACTATGAGGGTTATCAGAAGTTGGCGCCGTTTGTTACCGCCCTGCCTGAGCGTGACACCAAGATCAACGTCAATACGGCAGCGGCCGAGGTATTGGCATCACTGGCCGATAATATGGCCATCGCCGATGGCGAGGCCTTGATAGCAGCGCGCCCTGAGGATGGTTTTGCTAACATAGCGGACGTTGTTGGTCATAGTGTTTTAGTGAATCATCAAATTCCTCAGAATGAGCAAGATTCGCTGGCTGTTAAAAGCAGTTATTTTCTGGTGGATGCCATGGCCGAGTTTGACGAATCTATCGCCCAGTTGCACAGTTTGGTGCATCGTAACGATACTGGTGGTGTGCGGGTGGTAATGCGTAGTCGGGGAGCCTATTAATGCCAATGTTTATCTATCTTGAATCGGCCGAATCTGCCAGCTGGGTCAAACTGGCGGCCGATGGCGTGGTCAAGGCGCAGGGTCAGGGGCCGCTGGCCGAGATCGACAGTGCTGGCGAGCGCGTTATCGTGCTAGTGCCGGGTGAAGATGTATTGCTGTGTCAGGCCGAGGTGCCGGGACAAAAGCGCCGTCTATTGGCCCAGGCCGTGCCCTATGCGCTGGAAGAGCAGTTGATCGATGATGTCGAGGCGCAGCACTTTGCCCTGGGAGCTATGAGTGGCGATCGGGCCAATGTCGCGGTGGTCAGTCATGAAAAGATGCAGCAGTGGCTGGCGCTGTTAGAGCAGGCCGGCATCGAGGCGGACCAGATGGTTGCCGATGTTTTAAGCCTGCCATTGCCGGAAAACAGCTGGCAGTTATTGCAGTTCAATAATCGCCTGTTGTTGCGCAGTGGCGAACAGAGCGGCATGGCCCTGGATGCCGATACCGCCGCCTTTAGTCTCAAGGCCCTGCTGGCCGAAGCCGGTGAGGCAAGGCCTGCCCGTATCAACTGCCAGGCTTTTGCCGGGGCAGGGCTTGCTTTGCATGAGCTGGGGGTGGAGCTGGAGGTTGAAGCCGCTAGCGGTCTGCCGGTCTTGGTTATGGCGGCGGCCTATAAAGAGCAAGAGGCGATTAATCTGCTGCAAGGCCAGTACAGTCGGCGCGAAAGAATCAGTAAATATTGGCGCCCCTGGCGGGCGGCAGCGGCCCTGCTGGCGGTGTTTGTGGTGGTGCAGTTTGCCAGCGGCATTGTCGATCAGCAGCGTCTGGCGGCAGAAAAGACGGCGCTGCTGGCCGGGATCGAACAGGTTTATCGTCAGGCCTTCCCCGAGGCGCGCAAGGTGGTCAACGCCAAGCTGCAAATGGAACGTGCCCTCAAGTCAATGCGCGGTGGCAGTGCTAGCGGCGGTGATGGTTTTACCACGCTGTTGGCCCAGGCCGGTGAAGAATTCAAACAGACTGCCAGCCTGAACATACAACGCCTCAGTTACAAGAATGGCCAGCTCGACGTGGCGCTGTTTATCGCGGATCTGCAGCAGCTGGATCAGTTGAAGCAGCGGCTGGTGGACAAGGCTCGCATGCAGGTGGAGATTCAGTCGGCCACCGCCAAGGATGACCGGGTTGAGGCGCGTCTGAGAATTAAAGGGGCAGCATCATGAAACAATGGTGGGCAGGTCTGCAGGCCAACGAACGGCGGATGTTGATTCTGGGGGCGCTTGCCCTGGGGCTGATCCTGCCCTACTTCGCCATCTGGTCGCCAATCCAGGATGATGTCGCGGCGTTGCAAAAACAGGTGCAGGAACAGCAGGCGGTGAAACGCTGGATGGACCAGGCAGCAGCCGAGGTCAAGCAGTTGGGTGGTGGCAGCGGTGCTGCGCTACGGCCGCAGGATGGTCGTTCGCTGATGGCGGTGGTTGATCAAACCGCCAAGAGAAGTGGTCTGGGCTCAGGCCTGAAGCGGCTTGAGCCTGAGGGTCAGGCGGCGGTAAAGGTGTGGCTGGAGCAGGTCTCGTTTGATGACATGCTGCGCTGGCTCAGCAGTCTGGAACAAAAAAATGGCCTGGCCGTAGCCACCATTACTATTGATAGGCAGGATGTGGCTGGCCGCGTAAATGCCCGTATGACCTTGGAGATGCCTGGGGCATGAAGCGTATTGTTGCCTATGTTGTGCTGGGTCTGTTGGCCTATGTTGGATTTCTGTTGGTCAGCTTTCCGGCTGAACGGGCCTTTGCCATGCTGAGTCAGCAGTTGCCAAATCTGCGTGCAGCTGGCCTGTCGGGCACCGCCTGGTCGGGTCAGGCTTCGGTTTTGCAAATACAGGGTCAGAATCTGGAAAAGCTGCGGTGGCAGCTCAAACCCTGGAGTGTGTTGTTTGGTCAGCTTGAGCTTGATATTCAGCTTGATGGCGCTGATGTTGCTGGCAAAGCCAGTATCGGTCTGCAACCTGATGGCGCGATTCAGCTGACGGATGTTGATCTACGTTTGTCCGCGGCTGAGATGTCGACTCAGTTTAAAGTGCCTGTTGATCTGGGTGGCCAGTTCATTGTGCAGTTGCAAAGTGCCAAGTTGATGGGGCAAAAGGTTCTCTCTGCCGAGGGCCTGGTTCGTTGGCAACGGGCGGCGCTGGTTTCGCCATTTGCCCAACCTCTGGGTGAGTTTGTTACCCAGCTCAGTACAGAGGCTGATGGCGACCAGATTGAAATTAGGGCCCAGGTCAAGGATGAGGGTGGACCGCTGCAGCTCGGTGGTGTGGCCAGCCTTAAATCTGATGGCGGCTATAATTTTAATGGCTCGGTTAGTGTCCGTGACACCCAGCAGCAACTGCTGGTGCAAGGCGTGAAGGCCATGGGCCGGCCGGGTTCTGATGGTCGGGTGCCATTGCGTTATTCCGGTAGGCTCTAGCTAACTCATTGTTTTTATTCGGGTTGGTTTTTGCTCTATTTTTAGGGTTCACAATAAAAACCAACAAAACCCCCTGATTCACTTCTAACCCTGGGGCTGAGCCGGTAGAATGCGCGGCGTTCCCCTGCCTCTGGCTACCTTATTATATGAATGCTCTGCTGCAACAACTCGACAAGTTGGCCGGTGTTATCGATCGACTCAATGAATGGATTGGCCGCCTCACTGCCTGGTTGGTGGTGGCACTGGTGTTGCTGGTTTGTTACGACGTCAGTATGCGTTATCTGTTTCAGTCGGGGTCAGTGGCCTTACAGGAGCTGGAGTGGCATATCTTTGCACTGATCTTTCTGCTCGGCGCTGCTTATACCCTCAAACACGACGAACATGTCCGGGTTGATGTCTTTTATCAATCCAGACGGATGACGCCACGACGGCAGGCCATGGTTAACCTGTTTGGTTGTCTGTTTATGTTGCTGCCGTTTTGTGTGTTGATGATTGTCAGTGCCATGCCCTTTGTTGAGATGTCGTTTGGTTGGGCGGAGAATTCGCCTGATCCTGGAGGTCTACCCTATCGCTGGTTGCTGAAGGCTATGATCCCGGTCGGTTTTGCCTTGCTGGCCTTGCAGGGGCTGTCGCTGTCTATTCGCAGCCTGAAACTCATCGTCAAGGCTGAGACCTCAGCGCAGGAGGCCCAATAATGGAGATGGAATATTGGGCAATCATCATGTTCGCGGTGGCGATTGTGTTGCTGCTGATCGGTTTTCCCGTGGCCTTCACCCTGGGGGCGGTAGCGATGGCCTTTGGTGGTTGGTTTCTCGGTTGGCAGGAATTCCAGCTGCTGCCGATGCGGGTCTGGGGGGTGATGACCAATTTCACCTTGCTGGCGGTGCCGCTGTTTGTCTTCATGGGGGTGATGCTGGAGAAATCTGGCCTGGCAGAAGAGCTGCTTGAAACCATGGCACGGCTGTTTGGCCGGGTGCGTGGTGGTCTGGCGGTCTCTATTGTTGCGGTTGGTGCCCTGCTCGCCGCCACCACCGGTGTGGTCGGGGCGACGGTGGTGACCATGGGCATTATTGCCCTGCCCGCCATGCTTAAGCGGGGTTACGACACTAGTCTGGCCTCAGGCACTATCGCCGCCTCAGGCACCCTGGGGCAGATCATCCCGCCGAGTATTATCCTAATCCTGCTTGGTGATGTAATCGGTGTGCCGGTGGGCGAGCTGTTTGCTGCCGCCGTGGTGCCGGGGCTGTTGCTGGTAGCGGCCTTTATGATCTACATCCTGATTATCGCCTTTCTCAAGCCAAACATGGCACCGGCCATGCCGGTTGAAGAGGATGCCACTGGGCTGGGTAAGCAGGTGTTGAGGAGCCTGTTGCCACCGCTGTTATTGGTATTCGCAGTGCTGGGTTCTATATTTTTCGGTGTTGCCTCGCCGACCGAATCGGCTGCCGTCGGCGCCCTGGGTGCAATGCTGTTGTCGGCCATGCACAAGCGTCTCAGTCTGAAAAATATCCGTCAGGCCTCGCAGCAGACCGCCCGCCTCACCAGTATGGTGTTTATGATCCTGATTGGTGCCACCGCCTTTGGCCTGGTGTTCCGTTCCATGGGTGGCGATCTGGTGGTAGAAGATTTCATGATGGCACTGCCCGGCGGCGAATGGGGCTTCATCGCCATCAGCATGCTGCTGATCTTTGTGTTGGGCTTCTTTCTCGATTTTCTCGAGATCTGTTTTATCGTGGTACCGATCCTGGCGCCGATTGCCGCAGCGATGGATATCAACATGCTCTGGTTTGCGGTGCTGATTGCGATGAATCTACAGACCTCGTTTCTGACGCCGCCGTTTGGCTTTTCGCTGTTCTACCTCAAGGCAGCTGCACCACCCGAGGTCAAAATTCAGCACATCTACAAGGGTGTGATCCCATTTGTTCTGATTCAGATCATAGTGCTGGGAGGGATAATACTCTTTCCCGACACCGTGCAGTGGTTGCCGGATCTGATGAATGAGATGAAGGATTACTGAATTTAAATTGGGCGGCTATTGAATCACGAAGTTGGTGAATAGTACTTCCTGAATCCCGGTTTTGTATTTGTGTCCATCTTCGGTCTCAGCCTTGCCGTTTGAATTAATGTCGGCATATTTGGTTAGCGTAGCCTGAATTAGCTCCAGTGCTTCTTTGCGCAGCTTTTCACGCTGTTGCAGGCCAATGACCTCAGACATGTTGCGATGGGTAAATAGCATTAGTAGCTCGTGGCGAATCGGGGCGCGGTGATCCTGTACCGCCTCGATGGCTTTGCTGTCCATGGACATCAGGTCCAGTGCCAGCTGCATAAAACGCATGTTTTGGCCGTCTAAAATATTGACCACAAAGGCAGGCTCAAGGGTGAAATAATTAGCCTTGCCATCGCTAATGTCTGCGCCACCACCGCCACCGCCGGAGGCATAGCTAGCTGAGCTAACAAGGCTCAGGGTTAGTATTAGTGCTTTGCTGAGATGCTGAAAAAAATGCTGACTACGTGGCTTACTAAGGGCAAATAACTGCATGTCCTTGTTACTCCTGTTATCTATATAAGTAGGCTAAATAAGTGGCTGGTGATTTGTTATAAAGCCTTAACTAGATATCGGGGTTGGAAGGCGGAGCTTTAGGGTTAATTTCGTACAAAAACCATCGGATAATTTTCCCTGTTTCAAATCAAGCGGATAGCTTTGTTTGTGGATGAATGCTCATAAAAAGGCGCGCCGGGCAGTTTCTGCCCGGCGCTAAAGTTTAGAGTTTGAGAGTCTTGGCGTAGGCGGCATCAGAAATATCATTCCAGGCGTCGTTCGACTGGCTGAATGACTTATAGGACTGGTAAACCTGGCGGAAACTCGGGTCCTTGGCGGCCTCTTCTTTCAGTGTAATGTGGGTCAGGCGTTTGAGCTCCTTGATGACATCACTGGGGAACTCTAAGATTTTAACCTTGTGCTTCTGCGTCAGCTGCTGCAATGCCTGCATATTTTTGACATCAAACTCGGCGTGCATCCAGGTATTGGCCGCCGCTGCAGCCGTTTCTATCATGAGTTGATACTCCTTCGGCAGACTCTGCCAGGCAGCAGAATTACAGGTCAGCTCCAGCACTGGGCCGGGTTCATGCCAGCCAGGGTAGTAGTAGTTTTTGGCGGCACGATGCAGCCCCAGGCGTTGATCATGGTATGGGCCAACCCATTCAGTCGCATCGATGGTGCCGCGCTCAAGGGCGGTATAGATTTCACCGCCAGGCAACAACACAGGGTTAACCCCGGCCTTGGCCATCACCTTGCCTCCCAGGCCAGGGATGCGCATCTTCAGCCCCTTGAGATCGGCAATCGAATTGATCTCCTTGCGAAACCAGCCGCCCATCTGCACGCCAGTATTGCCCATCGGGAACGGTACCAGATTGAATGGTTTGTAGATCTCACGCCAAAGATTGAGGCCGCCACCTTTATAGAGCCAGGCGTTCATGCCCTGAGCGTTCATACCAAATGGCACAGCGGTAAAGAACTGCGCCGCAGGCACCTTGCCTGACCAGTAATAGGCCGCACCATGGCCCATCTGTACTGTGCCCTGCGAAACCGCGTCAAAGGTTTGTAGCGCAGGCACCAGTTCACCCGCCGCATAGACGCTGATGCGCAGGCGGCGGCCACTCATCTCTTCAATATCCTTGGCGAATTTCTCCACGGCCTCTTGGAAGATAGGGAAGTTGGGCGGCCAGGTGGTGACCAGTTTCCAGTTAAAGCGTTTGGGAGAGGCGATGGCAGGTGCGGCTGCACTGGCACCGGCAGCCAGCAGTGCGCCACCGGCGGCCTTTTTAATAAACTCACGGCGTTTCATGATGATAGCCCTATTCTTGTTATGTGAATGCTAGCAGGGATGGTAGCTCAGCCCGCTCAGCTGGCGCAAATATGCTTGAACAAAATTGGATTATATTTAGGTGAGATAAAGGGTTTTTTGACTAGAGTCTTAAGTCTGCTCGGTTTAGGTCGAATAACTAATATGGTATTTAGGCTTCTTTGGGGTAATTGATGTGTTTCAGGTGGGTAGCACATATTTTGCAGTGTCATTGTTTGATTGAGATTGGCTGGCACGATTGAGTAACTAACGGTTTTGAGGTGAGCAAATGATAGGCAATAAACCAACCATCTTGCTGGTTGATGATGAGCAATTTTTGGCCAAGGGCATTTCAGTAATTATTGGTAAAAAGTTTGATTGTAACGAGATGGTTATCGCTATGGATGGTGAGCAGGCCTGGCAGCTGTTGCAAGAGAAAGATATCGATTTGGTGATCTCTGACTGGAATATGCCCAAAAAAAATGGTGCCGAGTTGTTGCGGGATATGAAGTCAAATCCGAAGACCAGCGGTATTCCCTTTTTGATGCTGACGGGTCGCGCTGATGTTGACAGTATCAAGTTGGCGCAAGATGCGGGTGTGGTGGAATACATTGTCAAACCGTTTAATGGTGACGAGCTGGTCAAAATGATCAAAAGATTGTTGAACCTGTAACGCTAGATGAGCAGGTGCTGGGTGATAAAGAGTATTTAGCGATCAGGAGCTGAGATGCAATATTTGACCAAAGTAGCGTTGCTATTGGTGTTGGGGCTGAATCCTGTCCAAGCGAACGATTTAACGGCGGATGAGTTGGTCAAGATGTTGCAACAAGGTGGTTATGTTGTCTATCTACGTCATGCGGCAACAGATCTGCAGCAAAAAGATAGTGATCGAAAAAATCTCGAAAATTGCGGCACACAGCGCAATCTGTCTGAATTAGGTAAACAACAGGCCATGGCCATCGGTGCCGGTTTTAAGACAAAAAAAATCAGCGTAGGTAAGATACTTTCCAGCCCATGGTGTCGAACCAAAGACACAGCCTATCTTGGCTTTGGTCGGGCAGAGATTACAACTGAGCTTAGTTTTTCTATTTCCAAGAGTTCTGAAGATACGCAGCGTTTGTCTACGCTGCTAAATATTATGCTTACACAACAGCCAGAGGTGGGTACCAATACCATCCTGGTTTCGCATTCCTCAAACCTGAAAGAGGCGGCAGGGGTGTGGCCAAAACCTGAAGCCGTGATGGTGGTGTTCAAACCGGATCAGAATGAAGAGTCAGGTTATAAATATTACGGCATGATTAAACCGAATTATTGGCTTGGTCTTGCTGAAAATTAAACCGCATTCATACAGTTTATGCTGAGTAAAGTTGCAAGCTCGTTAAATTCGGCCACATTTAGAGGCAAGTTTCTGATCGCCCCGGTTATTACCCTGGCAACGATGGTGTTGGTGTCGGCACTGTTTTTGTGGAAGATGAATGAGCAAAGGGAGGGGGCGATTGAGATTAAAGAAAATGACCTGGTTATTATTGGTCAGTTGTCAGGTGTCTCGGCGCGCATATCCCACATACACGCAAGAGTGTACAGAATACTACAAGCTGCAAAAGCAGGGGCAGATGAAGAAGCAGTCTATGAGTTAGGCAAACCATTGATTGAACATCTGGTGGGCATTGAAGAGTTGTTGATAAATCGTCTGCTAATGGCGCAGACAGAGTATAGACGGGGGGATTTGTATGAGCCGATTAGAAACAACTTCATAAAGTATAAATCAACGATAATTTCGGCTATTGAAATATCGACAGTGGATGCGTTGATGGCTGAAGAGCAGCTTTTAGAGGCAAGTGCGATCTTTAATCATCTGGTTATTGACCTGCAGGAGGGGCTTAAACATATCGGTGCGGATATCAATAATGATATTACTAGAAACCTAAAGACATTGAGTCAGACTATCAGCTTGATGATTGTGGTGTTTGTCACGGCAGTTTTTGGTGCCTTTGTCAGCAGTTTATATTTGTCCGGGAGTTTGACGCGTGACATAGGCTCATTGATTGGTGTTATGGATAAACTTTCACATGGCAAAAAAGATATTGAGATACCAACTGTTTCAAGCAGTAAAGAACTGACTGCCTTAGCCGGTGGCTTGCGGGTGTTTCAAAAAAGCTTGGAAAAGATTGATGAGCAACGTTGGGTTCTAGAAGAAAACAATCAACTACTAAGGCTGGAAATAGAGCAGCGTGAAATGACCGAGACATCACTCGAAGAGACGCGTGCCCATTTTCAATATACGCTCGACCATAACCCCACAATAATTTATACGGCCAATTCATCGGGGTCCATCTTGGATGTGACATTTGTGAGTGAGAACGCAAAAAAAGTGATTGGTTATGATGCGAGTGAACTGTTGGGTGATAAACGTAAGTGGTTGGCCCGGCTGGAAATCGAGGATGGTCGCTTTCTGAATAAACAAATGTCTGAATTGTATAAGAAAGGCAGTTTGGTTCGTGATTATCGAATAAAAAATCATGCAGGTGATTATGTCTGGGTTCAAGACTCGTTGACCCTGAGTTATGGTGATGAAGGTCCGGCCCAGGTGTTGGGTTCGTTGACCAATATCACCGAGATTAAGGCGGCTGAAGAAAAGCTGCAAAGGATGAATGCGGAACTGTTTGAGCTGGCCTCCAGCCTGGAAGAGAAGGTCAAGAATAGAACGATGGATCTGGAACAGGCTAACAAGGAGTTGGAACGTCTTAGTGAGGCCAAGTCAGAGTTTGTCTCTATCGTTTCGCATGATCTTAGAACGCCACTGACCAGCATAAAGTTATTTTCTGACATCATGCTGGATGATCTGGAGAATATTGATAAAACTTCCCAGGAAGAGTATCTCTCTATCATCAGTGCCGAGACAGACCGTCTCAGTCGCCTGATTAGTAATGTGTTGGACTTCCAGAAAATATCAGCTGGAAAAATGCAGTGGAATGACAGCTATGTTGATATCGTTGACGTTATAAGAGATTGTGTTAAACCATTTAGGATTTCGGTTGAATCAAAAGGGCTTGAGTTTATCTGTGAGTATGATCAGGATGAACTTAAGACGGTTATTGATGGCGATAGGCTGGCTCAAGTTGTCTATAATCTGTTGTCAAATTCGCTCAAGTTTACCGAGGATGGTTTCATCAAGGTAAGCCTGAAGAGGTTGAACACTGTGGCAGGCGAAAGCTTTAGGTTGTCTGTTAGTGATAGCGGTCCTGGTATGGCCGAAGACCAGTTGGAAAATATTTTTCAACCTTTTGAACAGATTCAGGGGTCAACCAATATGGGTAAAGGTACCGGGCTGGGGTTGTACATAACCAGCTGTGTTGTTGATAGGTATCATGGGCAGGCCTGGGCTGAGAGCGTGTTGGGTGAAGGCGCAACATTCAATATTGAGATGCCGATCAGGCATCCAGACAGTCTTGTTATATAAGTTTCAATAGATGAGTGATATAAAAAAAATCCTGCTTGCTGAAGATGAGATTCATATCGCTGTGGCAGTTAAAGCGATATTGAAGAAGGGGCTTCCTGATTACGTGGTTGATCACGCCAAGAATGGTGCTGAGGCCTGGGAGAAGGCCAAGTCTGGTGAGTATCAGATGATTATCTCTGACTGGAATATGCCAAAGAAAAATGGCGATGAGTTTCTTGTCGATATAAGGGCTAATGCAGCGACCGCAGCAACGCCGTTCATGATGCTTACCGCCAAGGGGGATCGTGACAGTCACGAGGCGGCGATAAAAGCGGGTGCGAATGAATATGTGGTTAAACCTTTTAAGACGCCTGAGTTTATTGCCAAGGTAAAGGGCATGCTTAACGCCAGCGGGATTGCGCAATCAACTGAGACTGAGGCAGGGAATGAGAGATCCCCGATTGATCTGGTGATTGATAAATTCAAACAAGGCTTTGTCAATTTGCCGGCATTACCTGAAGTTGTTGTCAAGGTAACAAACCTGTTTGAAAGAGATGATTTCGTGGTTGATGAGCTGGCCAGGGTGGTTGAATTAGATGCGGCCATAGCCTCGCAGTTGATCAAGGTCGCCAATAGCCCGCTAGTGCGTGGTCATTCGGATTGTGTTTCAGTTGGCGACGCAATTACTCGGCTAGGTTTGGATGAGACCAAAAATTATGTCACCGCCTTGTCGCATAAAGGCATGCTTGTTTCGGATAATAAGCTTATGAAGCCGGTGCTCGAAGATTTGTGGTGGCATTCTTTGGCGGTCGCTTACTGCGCAAAGATTCTGGCGCGAGGATTAAATAACGCGCAACCGGAGCGGCTGTTTTTATTAGGTTTGTTTCACGATATTGGTAAGTTGCTTTTGGTTAGTATGGTTGATGAGCTATCTAAGTCGCATGATGGTTTTGATGAGGCTGCGGTGAAAGACATTATGAAAAATTTGCATTCTGAATTCGGCGCGGTGTTGCTTAAAGAATGGCAGTATGATGATGAGTTTCAGAATGTTGCCAAGTACCATCATGTGCCGTTTAGTTCGAATGAGGTGAGCTTTGAATTGTTGGTTATATATCTGGCCAACCTTATGGTGCGCAAGATTGGTTATGCTAAAGATGAGGCAGATATTGCAAATGTTGTTTCGTCTCGAGCGGCAACGGAGCTTGGCGTGACTAATAAAATGATGGTGCCTATGCTTGAAGAGGCTGCCGAGTGTGTGGCCGCTGTGAAGCAGGTCTTTTAGCGGGCTGTATTTTCAGCACCTATGCCGTGGGCTTAAGCGGTCTGAATCAGGTAAGGTTTGGTTAAGCTAGGGGTGAGATAGTTATAATATGCCGGATATCGAAAAACCCCGAGAATTAACTGAGGTGCTGGATCGCCTGGCAGAGTCAAATCTTAAGTTTGTATCTTCTTTGTCTCATGATTTCAAAACTCCACTGACCGTGATCAAGTTGTATGCCGATTTCATGATGAATGATTTGGCAGGCTTGGATGTGGCTAGTCAGCATCAGTATCTTTCAATTATCAAGGCGGGGGCTGACAATCTTGATTGTTTGCTGGCTAATGCCTATGACTTTCAGAAAATATCACTTGGCAAGATGGACTGGCATGATGGGGCGTGTGAAGTTGCCAGTTTGTTAGCAAAGGCTGTTCGTCCATTTGAGGTGACGTGCCAGACAAAAGGCATAGCATTTGTTTTTGAATCGGATGTTGATTATTTAGTGGCACTGATTGACGCTGATCGCCTTGGCCTGATTGTCTATAATCTGCTTGCAAATGCCTTAAAGTTTACCCAGCAAGGTGGCATCAAAATAAGTTTCAGTTTGTGCGCTACAACGTCTGGAAAAAATATTTGTTTGATGGTCAGCGATAGCGGCAGAGGTATGTCAGAGGAACAGTTGCAAATGGTTATGGCTACAGGTGATAAGTTTGACGGCATGGGCTTGTATGTTGTCAGACATATCGTTGAACATTATCAAGGTCGGCTTTGGGCGGAAAGCAGACAGGGTGAAGGCTCTGTCTTTCATGTTGAATTACCGCTGCGAGAGCCCGAGTTGGAGTGCTGATATGCGAATTTTTATGGCACGATCTGCGCTGTTGTTTTTGTTTCTTCTATTTGGGCTGGGTGTTTCTCAGGCAGCCTCGTTGGCAGGCGCTGAGATTCGTTTTGGTTCTGTAGCAATGGATACTCCGGTGGTTATGCATCGGCGACTCAGTCCGTTGACCGAGTATCTAAGTCGCGAGCTGGGTCAGCCTGTGACACTTAAGCTATCCGCAAATATGAAGGATGCTATTGCCGAGGTGGCTGAAGCTAAAGTTGAACTGGCTTACCTTACCCCGGTAGCCTATTTGCGTGCTCATGCCCGTGGCAATGCTCAGCTGGTGGCCAAAACGGTTACCCAGGGTAAGGGGGCATTTCAGTTGATGATTGTAGTGCGTGAGGATAGCCTGATTAAGACGGTTGAGGATCTTGCTGGCAAAACATTTGCATTTGGCGACCCTGCGGCCTTGTTGCAGCGTGCGGCAGTCGTCGGCGCTGGTATGGGCTTGGATAGGCTTGGTAAGCAGGCGTTTGTTGGTCATTATGACAATATTGCCCGCGCTGTTGTGCGAGGCTTTTATGATGCCGGTATTCTTAAAGATACCACCGCGCTTAAATGGCAAGGCAAAGGCTTGCGTATTTTACATGCCTCACCACCATTGCCGCCTTACAATATTTCTGCCAGTAGTGCTGTTACTGCTGCAATGCTTGAAAAGATGCGTCAGGCTTTTTTGCGCTTGGATGCGAGCAATCCGAATCATCGCGCTGTGATTGAGGCGCTGGATAAAAACTATAATGGTTTTGTTGCCACCAGCGATCCCGAGTATGACGTTGTCAGGCAGTTGATCAAGCCATTCGACAAGGTTCACTGATGTTGCACAGGCTATTACCGCGGCGGCTTGATCGCCAGGTGATGCTGCTTGTCAGCTTGCTATTGGCTATGGTGGTGCCGTTCTTTGCCATTCATGAGGCGAATGAAAATGCTGAGCGTGTGGTTAATTCTGCAATGCTGCAGGCTCGTGCGTTGACTGAAAATATTTCCGTAACCAGTATCGAACATATTATTACCCAGGACTTTGCCTCGACAGAACAGCTGTTGCTGCGTTCGGCACGCTTTCCGGGTGTACAGCAGATTCAGGTTGTCGATATGGCTGGTCGGGTGATTGGTGATGTATTTGTCGATCAAGGCGGTGACTCTGTGTTGCGCTATGAATTGCAGATGCTTGATGTTCCAGATGTTGTTTCGGTGCAGCTGCAGCAACGTGATGGCTTGTTGATTGTCTGGCAGCCTATTGTTGGTGCAAATGCGGTTGGCTGGGTGCATTTGAATTATAGCCTGGCTGAGGCTGAGGAGATTGCCGAGCAATATTTGTATGACTACATGTTAGACGGTCTAATTATGACTGTCATGTTGGTAGGTTTGATCCTGTTGGTGATGCGTAGGCCGCTGCGTGTGCTGCGTGATGCGGCTACCTTTGCCGGGCAGTTAAAGAATAAACACGGTGAAATGATTCCTGTCGATAAACGCTCAGTCGAGATCGAGCAGCTGGGGACAGCCTTGAATGAGACCTCGGCCAATCTGTTCGAACAGGATGCTGTGATCAAGCAGGCCTTTAAGGCGTTGAACACGCAGAAGTCAGCCATGGATGAACATTCCATTGTCAGCATTACCGATGTTGATGGTCGTATAACCTATGCCAATCAAAAATTTGTTGATGTGACTGGCTTTAGCCGTGACGAGTTGCTGGGAAAAAAGCATGACATCGTCAAATCGGGTTTTCACAGCGACGCATTTTTTGCAGCGATGTGGGAGACGATTTCTGCTGGGCGCGTTTGGCACGGCGAAATACTTAACAAGTCAAAACATGGTGATGAGGTTTGGGTGAATACCACTATCGTGCCATTCATGGATGAGTCTGGTGTGCCGTATGAGTATGTGGCGATTAGAACTGATGTTACTGAGCAAAAAAAGGCTGAACAGGAGCTGGAGAAAAAGGCGCGTTCACTTACGCAGATGACCGATCACCTGGAAGACCTGGTTAAATTAAGGACCTCTGAGCTGGAGCTGGCCAATACCCAGCTGCTGCACCTGAATAAGGTTAAGTCAGAATTTGTTTCGGTGGTGTCGCATGAATTGCGCACGCCGCTGACCTCAATCAAATCATTTGCTGAAATATTGCAGGATGACCTAGAAGAACTTGATATCGATTCACAAAAACATTTTCTCTCAATTATCAATGAAGAGAGTGAAAGGCTTGGGCGTTTGATCAATGACCTGCTTGATTTGCAGAAGATGGATTCTGGCAAGGTGGACTGGAATGATGAGTCTGTTGATTTGGTTGTCTTGTTAAAAGGGTCGGTAGCATTATTTACCCAGGCCTATGCTGACAAGGGCTTGCGGCTTGATCTGGCGCTTACCGCTGACGAATTTTGGGTCGATGTCGATGTTGATCGTATTAAGCAGCTTATGGCCAATCTACTTTCCAATGCGCTGAAGTTTACTGAGTTGGGTTCTGTGACTGTTGGCTTGGTTGCCAAGGGTGATGAGGTTGAAGTGTCAGTCTGTGATACCGGGCTTGGTATTCCTGAACAAGAAATAGCTAACGTCTTTGAAAGCTTTCATCAGGTCAATAGTTCAGCGACGCGTGAAATAGGTGGTAGTGGTCTAGGTTTGGCGATTTGCAAGGATATCGTTGAACACTATTCTGGCCGTATTTGGGTGGAGAGTGAGCTGGGAAAAGGCAGCCGA
The DNA here is from genome assembly GCA_965602225.1 of uncultured Gammaproteobacteria bacterium. GTDB lineage: Bacteria > Pseudomonadota > Gammaproteobacteria > Tenderiales > Tenderiaceae > Tenderia. The sequence goes on from CBFCYE010000015.1 coordinate 22,877, forward strand.
TTTGTTTTTACGTTGCCGTTTTCAGCGGGCAATGCTGGAAATGTCGGGAGAGACACATGACTGGCGCGAGTAAAAAAATTATTCTGATTTGTGATGATGAACCGAATATTCGTGAATCGATTCGTTATGTGGTTGAGAAACAAGGCTTTGAATCTGTCTTGGCTGTTGATGGCATTGAGGCCTATGACAAGGCCTGTGCGCTGCGGCCTGATCTGATTGTGCTTGATGTGGGTATGCCGGGCATGACCGGCTTTGAGGTTTGTGAAAAGCTGCGTGCTGATGCTGCTTTTGCAAAGGTGAAGATTATTATTCTGACAGCCTTTGGTCAGGTTACGGATCAGGAAAAGGCTGTGGCAGTTGGTGCCGATAGCTTCATGGTTAAGCCATTTAGTCCGCGCAATTTGAAACAACTTTTATGTCAGATGTTGCTTGAGTAAAGCAGTGGGGGCTGTAATGTCTAAACAAAAAAATATTTTGATTGCGGAAGATGATGCCAATATCGCCCTGGCGGTGAAGATGGTTCTGCGTAAGCCGACTGGTGGCGCAAATATCACTGTCGTTACTGATGGTCAGGCGGCGTGGGAATGTTTGCAGCAGCAGGATTACGATCTTTTGATTTCAGACTGGAATATGCCGCATCTCACTGGAAAAGAACTTTTGGCTAAGGTGCGTGCTAATAAGGCGACGCAGCAACTGCCATTTCTGATGTTGAGTGCACGCCCTGATGCCGCCAATGTGGTTTTATTGGCGGCGGGCGGTGTGACTGAATATATTGCCAAGCCGTTTGAAAATGCTGAGCTTGTGGCCTTGGTTGTAAAACTTTTGGCTGACGAGTGAGTTGATTCGTTACTGTTGTCTGCGTGGTCGTATTCAACAGGGGCTAAGATTGGCGTAGGCGATTACCAGCCACTTGCTGCCGGCACCATCAAAATTGACCTGCACTCGGGCGCTACTGCCCTGCCCTTCATGATTGAGTAACACCCCTTCGCCAAACTTTTGGTGAAACACCCGTTGGCCGACATAGAATCCTTCCGGTGCTTCCTGGCTATATTCAAAGTCATCAGTATTGAAACTTGATGCGTTGGTGCGTTTGACCGAAGCCTTGGGGCGAACCGTGTGTATCAGTTCATCCGGGATCTCGCTGACGAAGCGTGATGGCAGGGCGAACAGTTCCTGGCCATGCAGGCGCCTGACTTCTGCGTGGGTGATGTAGAGTAGCTGGCGGGCGCGGGTGATGCCGACATAGCAGAGGCGCCGTTCTTCGGCCAGGCGGCCGGGTTCTTCCATCGACATCTTGTGCGGGAACAGCCCCTCCTCCATGCCACAAAGAAATACCAGTGGAAACTCCAGGCCCTTGGCTGAGTGCAGGGTCATCATCTGCACGCAGTCTTCCCATGGGTCGCCCTGCCCTTCTCCCGCTTCCAGCGCTGCATGGGAAAGGAAGGCGGTGAGCATGTCCATGCCTTCGGCGGTCTCTTCATCGTATTCAAATTCGCGCGCAGCAGAGACCAGCTCTTCCAGATTGTCTACCCGGGCCTGACCCTTTTCGCCCTTATCTTTTTTGTAGTGATCGACCAGTCCGCTGCGGTTGAGCATGTGGTCGGTTTGTTGGGCCAGCTCCAGTTCATGTGTTTCAGTGGTGATGGTGACGATCAGGTCGAGAAAGCCCTGGATGGCATTGCTGGCTCGCGCAGGCAGGCGTTTTTCACTGATGATGGTCTCAGCTGCATGCCACAGGGTGATGCCGCGTTCGCGGGCCAGATCACGCACCGCCGCCATGCTGCGGTCACCGATACCACGGGTTGGCGTATTGACCACCCGTTCAAATGAGCCATCGTCATGACAGTTGGCGATCAGGCGCAGGTAGGCCATGGCATCTTTGATTTCCTGGCGCTCGAAAAAGCGCTGGCCGCCGTAGATGCGATATGGGACGCCTTGATGCAATAACTCGGCCTCAAGCACGCGCGATTGGGCGTTGGAACGGTAGAGGATGGCGGCCTCGCGACGGGCGTTGCCATCGTTGACCCACTGGCGGATGCGGTCAACGATAAAGCGCGCCTCGTCCAGATCATTAAAGGCGGTGTAGAGTTGAATTTGCTCGCCCTCAACGTCATCGGTCCACAGCTCTTTGCCAAGCCGATCATCGTTGTTGTCGATCAGGGCGTTGGCGGCCTTGAGGATGGTGGCGGTAGAACGGTAGTTCTGCTCCAGCTTTATGACTTCGGTCTTGGGGAAATCCTGGTTGAACTGATGGATGTTCTCAATCTTGGCTCCACGCCAGCCGTAGATGGATTGGTCGTCATCACCAACGATGAACAGGTTGCCGCTCTCCCCTGCCAGCAATCTGAGCCAGGCATACTGGATGGTGTTGGTGTCCTGGAACTCATCCACCAGGACAAAGCGAAACCGTTCACGGTAGTGATGCAGGATGTCGGCGCGGTCGCGTAGCACTTCATGGGCGCGCAGCAGCAGTTCGGCAAAGTCCACTAACCCGGCCTTGCGGCAGTGGTCTTCATAGGCCTGATAGATACGCACCATTTGTTTGCTGTAAGGGTCGCCGTGGTGCTCGACGTGTTCGGGGCGTTGGCCTTCATCCTTGCGGGCGCTAATAAACCACTGTACCTGACGTGGTGGCCACTTTGACTCGTCCAGCTCCATATTTTTTAGCAGGCGACGGATCAGGCGGTATTGGTCGTCTGAATCCAAAATCTGAAACGCCTGTGGTAGTCCGGCCTCTTTCCAGTGGGCGCGCAGAAAACGGTGTGCCAGGCTGTGGAAGGTGCCTACCCACATGCCGCCGATGGGCTGGCCGAGTAGCTCCTCGATGCGGTGTTTCATTTCGGCGGCGGCCTTGTTGGTAAAGGTTACCGCCATGATGTTGTAGGCAGAGACATTTTCCACCGCCATGATCCAGGCAATGCGGTGTACCAGCACGCGGGTTTTGCCGCTGCCGGCGCCAGCCAGCACCAGTTGTTGGCCCTGTGAGGCGGTGACCGCGGTGCGCTGCGGTTCGTTGAGTGAATCGATGATGTGAGTGACGTCCATAGTGGCGAAAGTTTAACACTACGCCGGCTTGCGGTGGGAAAGATGCATTGCTGGGACAAAAATGCCAGCCCCGATGAGTGCAGGGCTGGCAGTGGTGGCAGGCAGTGGAGACAAACTGCCCATGGGGGCCGGGGTGGGACGCCCCAGCTACTTGGAATTAGCTGGCGATGGCCTGGTGGCGATTGGGTATCCAGGCAACGTGAGGGTGTAGAGCGTCGACCGAGATGATGATCTCCATATGCAGGCGACGGCTAATTTCGTCGAAGTCATCAGGGTTTTCAAATTCTTGGTGCCAGTGACGGAAGTGTTCGGTATTCAGGTAAAGCATGTTGGGCCAATAACCATGTTTACGTTCAAAATCTACGGCTAATCGGAAAATGTAGCTCAGCATTTTTATTTCCTCCTGGCTCGCGTTGCGAGTATGCAACCCTATATGTAGTGTCTTGTTGACCACCATTACACTATATATCGGAAGGCTGAGCTGAGACTTTAATATTATTGTTGCCTTAAATGCAACAACGCCCCCATGGTTTTGAGGGCGTTGCCAGAGCGGTGTCGGCGGACTTAAAGTCCGGCGTAGGTGGTGATGAAGTTAGCGCAAAAAACGGCGAATGTGGCGACTACGGGTAGGCCGCATAAAACGGTAATGATGTCTTTGCGGCGATAGAGTTCTTTTTTTTCTGGATTGCTGCTCATGTGTTGCTTCTCCCTGAATCTATTTGTGCATGTGAACAAACGAGTTGAAAACTGCTGAATAGACCGCGGCGCTGCCGATGAGGCGATCAGAAAAATACTAGAACAATATTCTTGAGATGCAAGCTTGGGTACTGCTGTGACATGAGCGCGACCGTGCAATAACTGTTTAGGGTGTAGCTATCGCACGGTTAGGGAGAGGTGGGCGTTAGCAGCTTTGGCGAATCTGCCAGCCGAAATCTTCGTCTTTGTTGAGCTTTATTTGATCGCTGGTGCCCCAGGAGATCTCGATGCAATCAATTTCATCGTCGTCTTTTACGCCTGCCTGTTCAATAAGCTGGCGAATTTGCTGCCAAGTAAATTTGCTGGGTCGTGTTGTTGGATTGTCGCTGTGCATGAATAACCCCTCGTTAGATAGTGGCATCAAACGAGTATAGCAGCACAAATTGCCTTTGTATTTATAAGTGTTTTGCTAGGGTAATCATTGGTTTGGCTATAATTCTGAAGGGGGCTGAGAGGGCTTTAATTGAAGGCAGGCGTCCCACTAATTAGGGGCAGCATGTTGGCAGGTATGCCACAAAAGTGAGCCGCGGCCAACATCGGTTTGAGCAACCAGAACGTCAGTTCCATGTTTGATATGGGCTGCTATGTAACAATTTGGGGCAATTAATAAGCCGCCTTTATTGTTAAAAATAATATGATATTCTGTGAGTATTCGTTAAAGGTATATTGATGCTATGAAACTACAGCAGCTTGTTTATATTCGTGAGGTGGCGCGGCGGGGTTTAAATGTTTCCGCAGCTGCCGATGCTCTGCATACGGCTCAGCCTGGTGTTAGTAGTCAGGTTCGTTTGTTGGAAGATGAGCTTAGCGTGCAGATCTTTGAGCGTAATGGCAAACGTCTGGTGGGTGTGACTGAGCCGGGCAGGCAGATTCTGGAGATTGTCGAACGCGTCTTGCAGGAGATCGACAATATCAAGAAGGTCAGTGGCGAGTATTCGGATGAGGCTAGCGGTCGCCTGTCGGTGGCTACTACCCATACTCAGGCGCGTTATGCCCTGCCGTTGGTGGTGAAACAGTTCAAAGAAAAATATCCTGAGGTGCGGCTCGAATTACAGCAGGGCAGTCCTGGTCATGCCGCCGAGCTGGCCGCCAAGGGGGTGGTGGATGTGGCTATCGCTACTGAGGCGATTGCTGATTATCCTGATCTGGTGATGATGCCTTGTTACGAATGGAATCGCTGTGTGGTTTGTCCGCCCGGTCATCCGCTGCTGGACGTGCAACCGCTGACACTGGAGGCGCTGGCGCAATATCCTGTAGTCACCTATGACTTTGCCATGACAGGTCGAACCAAGATCAATAAGGCCTTTGATGAAGCCGGTCTTGAGCCAAACGTGGTTCTAACCGCTATCGATTCCGATGTCATCAAGACCTATGTCGAGTTAGGTTTGGGGGTTGGTGTGCTGGCCAAGATGGCCTTTGATCCGGTGCGTGATAGCAATCTAAGGGCGATCGATGCCTCGCATCTGTTTGAGCCAAGCACTACCCGTATTGGTATCCGACGCGGTGCCTTTTTACGCCGCTATGTCTATGATTTTATCGAGATGTTTGCCCCACATCTAACGCGGGTGGCGATTGAAGAGGCGATGCAGGGACGGGGACAGGAAAAACGCGAAGAGGACGTTTAGTCCTCTTCGCTGTCAACCGACTCAGAGTGGCCGCAATCCTTTTGCGGGCAAATCTTTTCAGTGCCCTTGCGTTTGGTGGTCTTCAAGGTCAGGATCGGCCATTCGCAATTGGGGCAAGGTTCGTTGATAGGCTCGTTCCAGACGGCGTATTTGCAATCGGGGTAGCAGGAGCAGGAATAGAATATTTTGCCGTAGCGTGACTTGCGCGACACCATGGTGCCCTTGTGGCACTCGGGGCATTCGACGCCAGTGTCTGTCGGTTTTTCGATTGGCTCGATGTGTTTGCACTTGGGGTAGGCCGAGCAGCCAATGAACTTGCCATAGCGGCCGGTACGAATGATGAGCGGTGCTTCACATTCGGGACAGGTGCGACCTTCAACCACTTCCGGTTCAGAGGCAGATTCGCCATCTTCATCCAGGCTGCGGGTGTAATCACATTCAGGAAAACCGTCACAACCGATAAAGCGACCACGGCGGCCAAGTCGGATTGAAAGCGGCTTGTCACACTTGGGGCATTTCTCATCGGTGGCTTCGTGGGTAACGTCCTGGCGGCTGACATTGGCCTCGGTTTCATCAATCTGCTGTTTGAAGGGTGACCAGAACGATTCCAGTAGTGGCCGCCATTCCTTTTCACCACGAGAGATGGCGTCGAGTTCATCTTCGAGGTTGGCGGTAAATTCGTAATCAACGTATTTGAAAAAATATGCAGTCAAAAATTTGTTAACGATACGGCCAACGTCAGTAGGGCGGAAGCGTTTCTTCTCCAGAGTCACATATTCGCGTGCCTGCAAGGTCGAGATGATTGAGGCGTAGGTCGACGGGCGGCCGATGCCGTGTTCTTCCAGGGTCTTGACCAGGCTGGCTTCGCTGAATCGTGGTGGTGGCTCGGTAAAGTGTTGCTCAGTGCGAATTGCTAGTAGATTGATTACGTCGCCTTCTTCCAGCGGCGGCAACATCTTTTCATCATCGCTGGCCTTGGCATCATCTACGTCTTCTTGGTAGACAGCCATAAAACCAGGCGTGTGGATGGACGAGCCATTGGCACGAAACAGATTCTTATCACTACCAGCTGCCAGGTCTACCGCCATGGTATTGATGGTGGCGTGAATCATCTGGCAGGCCAGGGTGCGTTTCCATATCAGTTCGTAGAGCCTGAACTGATCCTTGCTCAGGTGTTCATTAATGGCGTTTGGTTCGGACAGGATCGAAGTCGGGCGAATCGCCTCATGCGCCTCCTGAGCATTTTTCGATTTTGTTTTATAGGTATTGGGCGTGTCAGGCAGGTTGTCCTTACCGTACTTATCCTGAATATAGCCACGCACCTCGTCAACGGCCTCTTGAGCTAGGTTGACCGAGTCGGTACGCATATAGGTGATCAGACCCATCGCGCCACTGCCGGTGTCAATCCCTTCATACAGTTGCTGGGCGGTGCGCATGGTGCGCTGGGCGGTAAAACCGAGCTTACGCGAAGCTTCCTGTTGCAGGGTCGAGGTGATAAACGGTGGTGCCGGATTGCGTTTGCGTTTGCGTTTGTCGACCTTGATGATTTTGAGTGTGCCGGCGGCGGCCTTGCTCAGGGTTTGCTCGGCAGCCTGTGCCTGTTCGTCATTAGTAATACTGAACTGGGCTTGTTTTTCACCTTCGAGATAGGTGAGTTTGCCCATAAATTTAGCGCTTTTCTCATCCTTCTGTAGATCGGACTCAATGGTCCAGTATTCTTGCGGGTCGAATTTTTCAATATCAAGCTCACGCTCAACGATCATCCGCAGGGCTGGGCTTTGTACTCGGCCAGCGGAGAGGCCGCGACGAATCTTTTTCCATAGCAGCGGTGACAGGTTGAAGCCAACCAGGAAATCCAGTGCGCGGCGAGTTTGTTGGGCATTGACCAGGTCTTCAGCCAGGGCGCGCGGGTTTTTCATGGCCTCCTGAATGGCACGCTTGGTGATTTCGTGAAAAACGACGCGGTGAACTTCTTTGTTCTTGAGTAGTTTCTTTTCTTTCAGGTGTTCGCAGACATGCCATGAGATGGCCTCGCCTTCTCTATCCGGATCAGTTGCGAGATACAGGGTGTCAGCCTTTTTCATAGCCTTGGCTATGGCGTCGATGTGCTTGGCGTTTTTCTCGATGACCTGGTATTTCATGGCGAAATTGTTGGCGGGGTCGACAGCGCCTTCTTTAGGCAACAGATCGCGTACGTGGCCGTAAGAAGCGAGAACCTCAAAGTCTTTACCAAGATATTTCTTGATGGTTTTACACTTTGCCGGTGACTCTACAATGACTAAGTTTTTGCTCATGAATAAGAATTATTTGTTTTGTCTGTGGTTCTGGAGGTAGCGGTCGAAACTTCAGAGAGTTTAGATGTCTAGTGGTAAATATCTAGTTGGCTCTGTCTGAATCGATATCAAGTGCAGCTCAGTGGAGTTGATCGGTGAATTCGTCAAAGATCAAATCTTCCATCCAGGCAAAGGCTGCTTCGTGGCCTGGTTGGTTGAACAATACCATTAGAATTACCCATTTCAGCTGTGGGAGATCAATTTCCTGGGCTTCCAGGGCCATGGCGCGATCAATGACCAGTTCACGCGCAATGGGATCTAAAACGCCTGTTTGTTCTAGAAACATCATGAAACCACGACACTCAACATCCATTTTGGCGACTTCCTGGCTACAGTAGACGCGCAATGAGCGACCTGACAACGGGCTGCTGAAGGAGCTTTCTCTGGCGTTGCTGAGTTCATCAAGCCAGTTAAAGGCTTTTTCAACATCTTGATCGGGAAAGCCGGCGCTGTCGAGGTGCTCGCGCAGAGCGTTTTGCTCGGGCATGACGCCTGTTTCGCTGTCGAGGCAGTGCTCAAACAGGTACATCAGGATGTCGAGTACATTTTCTTTCATTTGTGGTTTGCAGCCTTTATATAGAGTCCACCTGGCAGGGAGGATACCATTCCCCGTAATTCCAATACCAGCAGAATCGAGCTGATCTGTTCCGCGGGTAGTTGGCTACGGCCAATCAAGGTGTCGATGCTGCATGGGTCATGTCCGATTATTGATAGTAGTTTCAATGAGCTAGCATCAAGTTCCAGGTCCACGTCAGGGCTGGTGTGTGAAGTGGGAGTATCATCAAATTGGACGCCGAGTTCTTCGAGAATGTCTGTCGTGGTTTCTACCAGCTTGGCGCCTTGGCGGATGAGTTGGTGGCAGCCGCGTGCCAGTGGGTTATGAATTGAGCCGGGGATGGCGAATACCTCTAGGCCTTGTTCGTTGGCCAGACGAGCTGAAATTAATGAGCCGCTCTTGGGGGCGGCTTCCACCACCAGAATGCCGAGACTGAGTCCGCTGATAATGCGATTGCGGCGCGGGAAATGGTCGGGCAGTGGTGGGGTGCCGATGGGAAATTCAGAAATTATGGTGCCACTGGCGGCGATGTCATGGGCGAGTTGTCGATGTCTGGCGGGATAGACTCGATCAAGCCCCGTACCGGTGACGGCAATGGTTTTGCCGCTGCCGGCCAATGCGCCCTTATGGGCGGCGGCATCGATACCCAGGGCCATGCCGCTGGTGATGGTTAGCCCTGTCTGACTCAGGCTTTGAGCAAAATTAAAGCTGTTTTCCTTGCCACCGGCACTGGGGTTGCGGCTGCCAACAATGCCTAGCTGGGTTGTTCGGAGAAGTTCGGTGTTGCCTATGGCAAAAAGCAGTGGAGGGGCTGAGTCTATTTGTTTCAGTCGTTGCGGATAGCATTGGTCATTGAGGCTGATGATGTGATGGTCTGGGCTGCTGTTGAGCCATGCCAGATCGGTCTCAATCAAGCTCCAGTCAGGTTGTTTCAACCACTGCTTGGTTTTATTGGGTAGCTCAAGGCGATTGATTTCGCTCGCCCCGGAGTCTAAGAGGATGCTGGGTTGGTGGTAATATTCTAATAGAGTGCTGTAGCGGCGCGGGCCAATGCCGGGGCAGTGTAGCAGTGCCAGCCAGGCCGCTAGTGAGGTCTCATCGACAGGCGCCTGGCTGGAGGAGGGGTTAGCTCTGATGGCGTCCATGCCGTCAGAGTATCACTTCCGTTATGGCTTGGTAATGGGGTCGCCGATGCGGATGTCCTTGATGGCATTCATTACCAGGGCATAGCTGACGCGATCAAAGGTGTTGACCACCATTAGCAGGCCTGAGCGTTCATCAGGTAGCTGGATATCGGGTTTAAAGAAGCTTTTAGCCTGTGTGTCGACCATGGTTTCACCCTTTTTGCGTACCGCCAGTACGTGGCCCTGTTCCAGGCCATCATTTTTGCCGAGATTGATGACCACGGTCTGGTATTGTCCGGCGCGAGACATGCCGTCAAGAATAGAGATGATCTGACCTTCTTTAGTGATGTCAGGAGAATGGGGGGTAAAGGTATTGTCTATCTGTTCCTCGTCAGTTTGCATAACCTTATCGCCAAGCAGGGTTTCTCTGTAGCTTTCGATGATGCGTAGCGTGGCTGGTTCACCTTGTAGTGTTAGTTGGGCGTCTGAGACGTGGATGGCCTCGTAACCGAGGATGTCGTCATGATCTTTTGGGTTGCGATAGGTATTGCCAATACGATAGATGCTGTAGTCCTTGCTTTCGTCCTGCATCAGGCCGGTAACATAAATCTTGCCGCCAGTGCCGCTGATGAGGTGGTCATCTTCGGCGTGGCTGACATGGCCGGCATTCTTCAGTTCGGTCTCAGTCAGGATGCGTGGGCGGGTCAGGAATTGAGAAATAGCATTTGCCGGGATGCCGCCGATAGCGCTTTCGAGACGACTAGTGCGGGCTGTGGGGGAAAGCTTGATGGTTGGGCGGCCGCGGGTTAATTCCAGCACGGGTTTGCCATCACGATAGACCAGGCTGATGACGTCGCCCGGATATATCAGGTGTGGATTTTTGATCTCAGGGTTGATGTGCCAGATCTCCGGCCAGCGCCAAGGGTCGCGCAGAAAGGTCGCAGAGATGTCCCAAAGGGTGTCACCTTTCACCACTACGTGGCGTTGCGGGTGGTTCGGGTTGAGCTCCAAGGTGTCGGCAAACAGACTGGTGCTTATGCAGCAGCAGGCTACAAGGGCTAACAGTGCTTTCCTGATTGACATAAGGTCATCCTTAAAATTATCTGGTTCTGCGTCGAGTGTAATCAATATAGTGATATTGCAGCAACAAAGCTTAGCAAAGATCGTGCTGTTGACGGTGTTATCATTTCAGTTCAGCAGTATAATCGGCACTTTAAGTAAATAATTAATGTTTTTGTTATGTCAATCAGACCCATATTGCATTTTCCCGATGAACGGCTGAGAACGTCTTGCCAGCCTGTTGCCAAGGTGGATGATAAGATCCGCAAGCTTATCGATGATATGTTTGAAACCATGTACGAGGCGCCCGGTATTGGCCTGGCTGCGCCCCAGGTAGATGTTCATGTGCGCCTGATGGTAATTGATATTTCAGAAGATAAAAGCGCTCCGCAGGTGTTTATCAATCCCGAGTTGCTGGAAACGCGTGGTGCAGAACTGATGGAGGAAGGCTGTCTGTCGGTGCCTGGCATCTATGAAGATGTTGAACGGGCTGAGTGGATTCGCGTCCGTGCTCTGGACAGAAATGGCGACAGCTTTGAAAAAGAGGTGAGTGGCCTGGAGGCGGTTTGTATTCAGCATGAGATTGATCATCTGGATGGCAAGTTGTTCGTCGATTATCTCTCTGGTTTGAAGCGGCAGCGTATTCGTAAGAAGATGGAAAAACAACGTCGCCAAACGCTTTGAACATCCCTTCCATTTCGGAACCTACATGTCAAAATCTTTAAAAGTAATTTTTGCCGGTACGCCTGAGTTTGCCGCCGAGGCGCTCAAGGCGTTGTTGCCGTCGCAGCACCAGGTGGTGGCTGTTTATACCCAACCGGATCGACCCGCTGGGCGGGGGCGTAAGCTAACGCCCAGCCCGGTTAAACAGCTGGCCTTGGAACATGGCATCGATGTTTATCAGCCAGTCAGTTTAAAAGACTCTGAGGCGCAGCAGCAGGTCGTGGGTTTGAATGCCGATGTGATGGTGGTGGTGGCCTATGGCCTGCTATTGCCCGTGCCGGTGTTAGAGGCGCCGCGCTTGGGTTGTATCAATATCCACGCCTCATTGCTGCCGCGCTGGCGTGGGGCGGCGCCGATTCAGCGCGCCATCCTGGCGGGCGATGCCGAGACTGGTGTCACTATCATGCAGATGGATAAGGGCTTGGATACCGGTGACATGCTGCTCAAACGTATCTGTTCGATCACGCGAGAAGATACTGCTGCGACATTGCATGATCGGCTAGCCGAGATTGGTTCAGCTGCTGCCATTGACGCGCTGGATCAGCTCAGTGACGGTCTGGCCAAGCCGGAACCACAGGACGACAGTCGGGCCAACTATGCCGCCAAGCTCTCCAAGGCTGAGGCGCTGATTGACTGGCAGCGCCCCGCCATCGAGATTGAGCGACTGGTGCATGGTTTTAATCCCTGGCCGGTGGCACAAACTGAATTTTTCGACCAGATGCTGCGAATCTGGCAAGCTCAGGCTGTGGACAGTGCAACAACTGACCAACCGTCGGGCAGTGTTATCAAGGCTGATAAAGAAGGGATTGATGTTGCCAGCGGTGATGGGGTGTTGCGCATTCAGATGGCGCAGTTGCCAGGTGGTAAGGCGATGGCGGCGGCCGACCTAGTCAATTCGCGCAAGGAACTGAAACAGCCGGGGCTGCGGTTGGGTTCGGTCGCTGCAATATAAACATAAAGACTCTATAATTATGGATACTCGCGTAGCTGCTGCCAAGGCACTTGATGAGGTCATCCGTCAGGGCCGTTCTTTAACCACTGTTTTGCCGCAATGGCAGGGCAAGGTGGCGAGCAAAGATAGGGCGCTGTTGCAGGAGCTCTGCTTCGGTGTGACGCGCTGGTTCGGCCGTCTGGATGCGATTGCCGCGCAGTTATTGCGTAAACCTTTCAAGAGCAAAGATACCGATGTGCGCTGCCTGATACTTGTCGGCCTGTACCAGATGCTTTATCTGCGTGTGCCCGATCATGCCGCCGTGTCGGAAACCGTGTCTGCGACCAAGGCCTTGAAAAAGCCTTGGGCGCGTGCCCTGGTGAACGCCGTCTTGCGCGGTGTCCAGCGGATGGGCGAGGCAGAGTTTGCTGAGCTTGATGCGGATCCGATAGTGAAGTATGCCCATCCTGACTGGTTGCTGGGTAAGTTGCGGGCCGCCTATCCAGATGATTGGCAGGCCGTGCTTGACGCCAATAATCAGCGCCCGCCGATGTATCTGCGCATTAATGCGCAACAGCAGAGCCGCGCTGAATATCTGGCGCAGCTCAATGCCATCGATTGTCAGGCCAGTGAGTTACCGTATTCAGACGAAGGCTTGATGTTGGCCGCAGCGGCCGATGTTGAGACGCTGCCGGGTTTTGTCGATGGCCAATTTTCGGTGCAGGACGCATCGGCGCAACTGGCGGCGGGGTTGTTGGATGCCCAGCCGGGCGAGCGCATCCTTGATGCCTGTGCCGCACCTGGTGGTAAGACCGCCCACGTGCTGGAGCGGCAACCGCAGCTGGCCGAACTGGTGGCGCTGGATCATGATGCTGGCCGGCTTGAGCGGGTGAAACAAAACCTTGAGCGACTGCAGTTGTCGGCCACGGTGGTGTGCGGCGATGCCAGTCGAACGGATGATTGGTGGGATGGCCAGCTATTCGATCGCATCATGCTTGATGCGCCCTGTTCTGCCACCGGTGTCATCCGTCGTCATCCCGATATTAAATTGCTACGTCGCGCCTCGGATATCGAGCAACTGGTTACCTTGCAAGGACAAATTTTGCGCGCCCTGTGGCCCTTATTGAAGCCAGGCGGTATGCTGCTGTACGTTACGTGTTCGGTGTTGCCGCAGGAGAATGTGCGCCAGTTGCGGCGGTTTTGTGCTGAACAGGCCGATGCTGAGCATCTGCCAATCGACGCGGAGTGGGGGCTGGTGCAGGAATTTGGGCGTCAAATTTTGCCAGGACAAGAAGGGATGGATGGTTTCTATTATGCGTCGCTGCGTAAAAGGAAAACGATAGGGTAGCCATTGGATGGGGGGGATGCGCACAATCGGACGCTGGTTGGCGGTGCTGCTGTGTTTTGCTGTGTCACAGGCATGGGCAGAAGAGCCTGCAACGCCTGAGCTAGAGTCAGAGCCTGGTTTTACGGTGCTTACAGCTGAGTCGCAGTTGGTCGATGGCGTAGTGCGTCTGGACGTTCTGTTTGGACTGACATTTAGCGATGACCTGGTTGAGGCATTGCAAAATGGTGTCTCACTCAATCTGCTGATAGATATCGAGATCCGTAAACAGCGTAACTACCTCTGGTCGAAACAGGTGGCGATGATTGAACAGCGCTATCAGATTTCCTACCAACCGCTGACCAACTACTATGTCCTGAATAATCTCAATAGTGATCTGATATTTCAATTTCCCACGCTTGAATCGCTGTTGGCGGTAATTACGGTTCTGCATGAATTTCCCTTGCTGGATTACAGCCTGCTTGAGGCAGATGCCAGCTATCGCGGTGAAATCCGCATCTCGGTTGATAGGGAAAGTTTTCCTGTGCCACTGCGTTTGATGTCGTATGTCAGCGGAGACTGGCATCTTGTGAGTGACTGGTATTCATGGCCGTTACTGCCATAAGACGGTTTTTCTCCGGTCAGACGTCAATCATTCTATTGATTGGCTTGTTGCTTGGTTCACTGTATTTGATGAGCAGCGCGACGCAAAACTCCGAGCAGTTTGATCGTTTCTATATCCCCTTGTTAGTCGTCAATATGCTGGAGTTGTTGATTCTGGCAGGCTTGATTATTGCCAATGTCGGTCGTCTGCTGCGCCAATATCGCAATCATGCCACCGGTTCTCGACTGACGGTGCGTTTGGTGGTGTTGTTTGTGATTTTGTCGGTTGGGCCGGTGTCGGTGTTGTATTACTTTTCGCTGGGTTTTGTCCGTCACGGTATCGATAGCTGGTTTGATGTCAGGGTTGATAAGGCCATGAATGATGCACTCAATCTGAGTCGTATGGCGCTTGACTGGCGGATGCGCGACATGATGCGTCAGGCTGAATACGTTGCTGAAACAGTGAGTAATGTGCAGCAGGATGAGCTGGTGTTATCGCTTAATGATATGCGCTACCAGATCGGCGCGTTTGAAGTGGCGTTGTTGACGGTCAATGGCCGGGTGATCAGTTTTAGCAGTGATGATGCCACCAAGTTGTCGCCTGTGCCGGTGGACAGGATTATTTTGTCTCAGGTGGAAACCGGGCTGGCGTATGTTGGTCTGGATCCGGCCGAAGGCAGTCTTTACGCCCGTCTGGTGGTGAATGTGCCGGCCAGTGAATTTTTTCTCGAGCCTCGGGTGTTGCAGGCATTGTATCCCGTGCCTGCCGGCATTAATGATTTGGTCGATAGTGTGCAGACGGCCTATACGCAACATGAGCGCTTGGCATTTTTGAGTGGGCCGTTGAAGTTCAGTTTTACCCTGACGCTTTCGATTATTTTATTGCTGAGCATTTTTACCGCGGTTTGGGCTGCCTTCTTTCTGGCGCGCCGTCTGGTCGCGCCGATCCGGGTGCTGGCCATCGGTACTCGTGCTGTCGCTCAGGGTGATTATCATCGTCGCTTACCCTTAACTGTGACGCCAAACGACGAACTCGGTTTTTTGGTCAAGTCGTTTAATACCATGATGGGGCGGATTGCCCGAGCCCAGGAAGAGGCCCGCTTCAGTCAGCAGGGCTTGGAACATCAAAAACTCTATCTTGAAACGGTGTTGGGCAATCTTTCTTCGGGCGTCATGACCTTTAATCAAGATGGCGTCTTACGCACAGCCAATCGTGCCGCCGAGCAGATTTTGGGTAGTGACATGCGTCCATGTGTCGGCCTGGGGCTGGCTGATCTGGCCGAACGTTATTCGCACATGGAGGCGTTTGTCGGCATGCTGAATGCCCATATCGATAATCAGACCGAAAGCTGGCAGGAGCAGGCGACCCTGTTTGGCGCTGAGGGGCGGCAGTTGTTGATGTGTCGTGGTGCGCCCTTGCCTGAGCCCGACGCTGGCCATGTAGTGGTGTTCGATGATGTGACGGCCTTGCTGCAGGCGCAGCGTGACGCCGCTTGGGGTGAGGTGGCGCGACGCCTGGCGCATGAAATCAAAAATCCCTTAACTCCGATTCAGCTTTCAGCCGAACGGCTACGGCATAAATATCTACCAATGATGGCCGAGGAGGACAGCAAGCTGCTGGATCGCTCGACTCACACCATTATTCAGCAGGTTGAAACCATGAAGGACATGGTCAAGGCCTTTTCTGATTATGCCCGCACGCCAATGTTGCGATTGCAGTCACTGGACTTCAATGCCTTGGTCAGCGAGGTGCTGGAGTTGTATCACCATGAGAATCAGGCGCTGAGTTTTGAGATCATGCTTGATAGCCATGTTGGCCTGGTTGAAGCGGATAGTGGCCGTTTGCGTCAGCTGCTGCATAATCTGGTGAAGAATGCCATTGAGGCCTTGCAGGATAGTGATAATGGTTTGATCAGGGTAGAAACGCGTTTGGTCGAGTCATCTGCCATGCACGCGGTGGAGTTGCTGGTCGAAGATAATGGCGCGGGCATTTCAGATGATATGATGATCGAACTTTTTGAACCTTACATCAGTTCGAAGGCCAAGGGCAGTGGCCTGGGTTTGGCGATTGTGAAAAAGATTGTGGAAGAACACAATGGCGTAATCTGGGCAGAGAGTCTTGAGTCCGGCGGTGCCCGGTTTATGATTCGTTTGCCGTTAAAGGTGGCTCAAAAAAACGATGAGCAGAATGATGACTGATATGCCGCAAAACCTGGTCTTGATATTTAGTGGGATAGATAACGGGGTAACTGCGTGAGTGCTTCTCATATACTGGTCGTGGATGATGAACCTGATATCCGTGAGCTGGTAAAAGAGATACTTGAAGATGAGCAGTACATCGTTAGCGTTGCCGCCAATGGTGCTGAGGCGCGCCAGGCACTGATTGAGCGGCGTCCTGACTTGATTCTGTTAGATGTCTGGATGCCGGATATTGATGGTATCAGCCTGCTGAAAGAGTGGCATGAAGCTGATGAGCAGGCCCCGCCAGTGGTGGTGATGTCCGGTCACGGCACGGTTGAGACGGCGGTTGAAGCAACCCGGTTGGGTGCCTACGATTTTCTAGAAAAACCTTTGTCTATGGCAAAGCTGTTACTCACTATTCGTCATGCCCTGGATGATTACAGTCTGCGGCGCGAGAATATGGGGCTACGCCGGCAGGTCCAGCCGCTGAGTCGGCCACTGGGGAAAAGTCCGGTGATGACAACCTTGCGTGGCCAGGCAGAGAAAGTGGCGCTCACCGACGCCTGGGTGCTGCTGTTGGGTGAGCCCGGAGTAGGTAAACGCCTGGTCGCACGTTTGATTCATAGCCTGAGTAGTCGAAGAGCGGGTGAGCTTGTTGAGGTAGGTGTTGCCACTATCGTGCCCTCCAATGCATTGATGGAGTTGTTTGGTGAAGAGCGAGGCGGCTCGGTACGCTATGGCCTGCTGGAACAGGCCAATGGCGGCACCCTGTTTTTGAACGAGGTTGCCGATATGGATGTCGATTTGCAGGCATGTCTGGCCAGTGCCCTGCAAGGACAGTCATTTGTGCGTGTTGGTGGTTCAAGGGCGGTCAATATCGATATCAGGGTGATTGCCTCAAGCCATAAAGATCTGCACGAAGAGATGCGGTTGGGGCGCTTCCGCGAAGACCTGTTTTATCTGCTCAATGTGGTTCCTGTTTCGGTACCCTCGTTGCGACAGCACCGCGAAGATATCATTGACCTGCTGTCTTATTACGTCGACTTTTTTGTTGATAGTGACGCCTTGCCATATCGTTCTTTTTCGCTGGCGGCGCAGAATAGTTTGAGAAATTATGGCTGGCCTGGCAATGTCCGCGAACTGAAAAGCATTGTCCATCGCTTGTTGATTCTTGGTTCGGGTGAAACCATTGAGGTTGATGAGGTTGATGCCGTGCTGGGTACTGCCCTCCCCGTGGCGGTGCAGGGCGCGGGGATTGATTTTGATCTGCCGCTGAGACAAGCACGGGAGCAGTTTGAGAAAACCTATATCGAACATCAACTGCGGATAACCGCGGGCAATGTTTCGCAGGTGGCCAAGTTGGCCGGGATTGAGCGCACCCATCTGTATCGCAAGATGAAGGCGCTGGGGATTAAGCCGAAAGAGGGTGGTCAGTGAAAAGGGTTTTTTCCGTTAGCAGTAAGGCTGTGGTTACACACATATGAAGATAATAATTCTTGGTGCCGGTCAGGTGGGTTCATCTGTTGCTGCTAATCTGGCCAGTGAGGCCAACGACATTACTGTGGTGGATGTGGATAGAAAGCTGTTGCTTGATCTGCAGGACAGACTCGATATTCGTACTGTCTACGGTCAGGCCTCTTATCCTGATGTGTTATCGCGAGCCGGTGCCGAAGATGCCGATATGATACTGGCGGTCACCAATAGTGATGAAACCAATATGATCGCCTGCCAGGTAGCGCATAGCCTGTTTCGCACCCCGACCAAGGTGGCGCGTATTCGTTCGCGTCACTATCTGGGTTTTAATAAGCTGTTTGGTAATGATGCAATTCCGGTTGATGTCATGATCAGTCCCGAGCAGGTGATCATCGATTATGTGCAAAGGCTAATAGCCCACCCGGGTGCCTTGCAGGTGCTCGACTTTGCTGATGGGCTGGTGCAGTTGGTAGCGGTCAAGGCCTATTACGGTGGCCCTTTAGTTGGCCAGGAATTACGTTTGCTCAAGGATCACATGCCCAATGTCGAGAGTAGGGTAGCGGCTATTTTTCGTAAGGGTACGCCGATTATTCCCGAGGGCGATACCGTCATTGAGGCCGATGATGAGGTCTTTTTTATTGCGGCGCGCAATGATATCCGCACCGTTATGGGTGAGTTGCGGCGCCTGGATAAGCCCAATAAACGTATCATCATTGCCGGGGGCGGTAACATCGGTAAAGGTCTGGCGCAGGCTTTGGAGAACGACTACAACGTTAAGCTGATTGATCACAATGCCGACCGTTCAAAACAGATATCGGAAGAGCTGGATAAGACCATTGTACTGCATGCCGATGCTGCTGATGAGGAGTTGTTGCTGGAAGAAAATATCGCCAGCACCGATATCTTTTGTGCTGTCACCAATGATGATGAGGCCAATATACTTTCCTGCATGCTGGCCAAGCGCCTCGGTGCGCGTAAAGTGTTGGCTTTGATCAATCGAGCTTCTTATGTTGATCTGGTGGAGAGCGGTGATATTGATATTGCCGTGTCGCCGCACCAGGCCATGATTGGTAGTCTGTTGGCCCATGTTCGGCGAGGTGATGTGGCTGCGGTACACTCTCTGCGTCGCGGTGCTGCCGAGGCCATTGAGGCTGTTGCCCATGGTGATTCGCGCTCATCTAAGGTGGTGGGGCGTAGTGTTGAAGATATTAAATTGCCGCCAGGTGCCAACATTGGGGCGATAGTCAGGGGCACGGAAGTTATCATGGCTCACCATGACACGGTGATCGAGGCCGAGGATCACGTCATCCTGTTCTTGATCGACAAGCGCCGCGTTGTCGAAGTTGAAAAACTGTTCCAGGTCGGCGTGACCTTTTTATAGCGCCCGGGCAATTACCAGAGAAATAAGATGCAGTTATTTGTTATTCAGCGCATTCTCGGTCTGTTGTTGATGCTATTCAGTTTCACCATGTTGCCGCCACTGCTGGTGTCATGGTTTTATTCTGAAAATACCGTGTTGCCATTTGTCTCAGCCTTCCTGGTGACATTTATCACCGGCACGGTGTGTTGGCTGCCGGTCAGGCGGCATCGCTCCGATTTGCGCATTCGTGATGGTTTCGTGGTGGTGGTGATGTTCTGGACGGTGTTGGCATTGTTTGGTGCCTTGCCATTCCTGTTGTCCGCACAGCCGGTCATTTCAATTACCGACTCAGTGTTTGAATCCATGTCCGGCCTGACTACCACCGGGGCAACAGTGATTGCCGGGCTCGATGCTCTACCTCGTTCCATTCTCTATTATCGCCAACAGCTGCAATGGCTGGGAGGAATGGGTATTATCGTTTTGGCGGTGGCGGTTTTGCCGATGTTGGGCATCGGGGGGATGCAGCTGTATCGTGCTGAAACACCGGGGCCGATGAAAGACAACAAGCTGACACCGCGGATTACCGAGACGGCCAAGGCGCTTTGGTATATCTACCTGACCCTGACGATAGCCTGTGGCCTGGCGTACTGGGCAGCGGGGATGACAGGTTTTGATGCCCTCGCCCATGCCTTCTCAACAGTGGCGATTGGCGGCTTTTCCACCCACGACCTGAGCATGGGCTACTACAATGATCAGCCCCTGATCGAGATTGTGGCGATCATCTTCATGCTCCTGTCAGGGGTCAACTTTGCCCTGCATTTTTTGGCCTGGCGTTCGCGTAGTTCAAAATATTATTTCGCAGATACCGAATTTAAGGTTTACGCCACCATCTTGTTACTAGCCTCGTTACTGACTGCCGCCTATCTTTATTGGAACGCAACTTTTGACACGGTGGGTGAGGCAATTCTGCGCGGTGTATTTCAGACCGTATCTATTGGCACCACGGCCGGCTTTACCGTGGCGGAGTACCATACCTGGCCAGGTTTTCTGCCAATCATGCTGTTGATGATGAGTTTTATCGGCGGCTGTGCTGGTTCTACCGGTGGCGGCATGAAAGTGATTCGGGTGGTGATGTTGATGAAACAGGGCGGGCGAGAGATTCTGCGCTTGGTACACCCTAGTGCCCAGATTCCGGTCAAGGTTGGCGGCAAGGCTCTGTCTGATCGAGTTATTGAGGCGGTGTGGGGTTTCTTCTCACTCTATGTAGTCTGCTTTTGTGTCATGTCTCTGATTATGGTGGCGACCGGTTTGGATTTTGTCACCGCCTTCTCCGCTATCGCTGCCTGCATGAATAACCTTGGTCCCGGGCTGGGGGATGTAGGCATGAATTACACCAGCGTCAACGATGTCGGCAAGTGGGTGTTGTGCTTCGCCATGTTGCTTGGTCGGCTGGAAATTTTCACCTTGCTGGTGCTACTAACCCCCGCCTTCTGGCGTAAGTAATGGTTAATGAATTATGACTAATCCGACTCGGGAAAAATGGAACAAAATTTACAGTAAAAGCCGTGAGCAGGTGGCCGCAGCGACGACTGTGGTACGAGAAAATCTGCATCTGTTGCCTGACTCGGGTGTCGGCCTGGAACTGGCCTGTGGCCTGGCGGCAAACAGCTTTGCCCTGGCTGGACAGGGTTTTAAAATGGATGCCTGGGATATTTCACCGGTAGCGGTAGAGCAGGTTAACCAGCGCGCTGCGGCAGAAGGCATCAGCGTTTCGGCAGTGGCACGTGATGTGGTCGAGCAGCCACCCGAACCGGCTCATTATGACCTGGCGGTGGTGAGCCACTTTCTTGATCGCAGTATCATTAGCTCTATCATTAATTGCCTTAAGCCGAGTGGTCTGGTGTTTTATCAGACCTTTAGCCAGACCCGCGTCGGCGAGAGTGGCCCGAGCAATATGGCGTTTCGCCTGGCGGATAATGAACTGCTGAGTCTATTTTCCGGTTTTAAGGTGTTGGTCTATCGTGAAGAAGGTTTGTTGGGTGATACCAGCAAGGGTTTCAGAAATGAAGCGATGCTGGTTGCCCAGAAGCAGGCTTAATTAATATTGCCTGTTTAGGCGTGGTTCAGAGAGCTCATTTACCAGCAATGCTAGTTATACAGCGACATCGCAATAAGATGCTGGCTGATTAGTCTGCTAGCAAAGGGCCTAGTCCAAGTTCCTCGAGTTTTAAAAGCACTTTTGGAGCTTGGGCGCGCACAAATGAATCAGTGAGGTGTAGTTGATCCCGGAATATCACAAGACCATCAGAACTTTTTGCGGCACAGTGCCTATTAGGGCAGACCATGTCATTGAGATTTAGCAATCTGGCCTTCGGGAAGTCTTGTGCGGCCAGTTCAAGATAATGGGCTACATCTGAGGTTTGGGTGGTTGTCAGTGCTTCGCTGCAGGTTGGGTTTTTAGATAGAAAACGTTTCAGTGCGGTTTCTGCATGTAGCGCCTTAAGACAGCTGGGCCCATCAAATGAAAGTTGAGGTATGCCGGGGATGACAATGATATGGTCGGCAGCGGCATTCAGGCGAGCAAGCACGCGTCTAGATCCATCAATCCATTGGTTCTTGGAAAACTTATAGGTCGCGTCGTTACCTACAAATATGATGTCTGGCTGGAGGGATTGTAGATAATCCAATGTGGCATTACGCCACTCGCTGCAAACGGTATAAAATTTCCCGATTCGACGGTAAAAATAGTCTTGATCGATTAGCGCGCACGATGAATTGGTCAAAACCACAATGCGCCAATCTGGTGTCTTGAATATTTCTGGTAATAGCGAAAACCATTGCGCACCAATACTGTCACCAAGGAGAACCACAGTTTTCGGTGCGCCAGGGCTACCTATCAAACAGGGGCGAACCTCTGCGTTGTAATACCAGGTATCACATTCGTATTTATATATGACTGGCTTATCGTGGCGTGCCGCATTGACAAACTGAACATCTCCCTCGTTGTCATTATGAACAATAAACTTGGAATAGTTTAGTGCTTCAGAAGCTACTATTAATATGGCAAGAATAGATACTATAATTCCCTGCGCTGGTGATAGCTTGCTCAGACGGCCCTTCCAAAAAGGCAGTTCGACCCAGCGATGGCTTAGTATTGCCAGCACTAAAGAGAGTGCAATCAGCCCGATAGCTTCTATTGGTCGCTGTAGGCCGAGAGCAAAGCCCAAGATAAGAACTGGCCAGTGCCAGATATACCAGGAATATGAATGATCACCGATCCAGACCAGAATGGGATGCGAGAGCCCACGGCTAATGCCCTGAGTGTTACCTTGACTCCCTGCTAATATTATTAGCGCTGCACCCAGTGAGGGCAGTAATGCCCAGAAGCCCGGATAGGTCATGTTGGAGTGTAGAAATACGGCGCTAGCGATGATTAGAATTATCCCGATAATTCCGCAGCATATGCTCCATATAGGTTTGAGGCTACGAGCATTGTGCTGGTGTTGGCTGTCAAACCACACAAATACAGCCGCCCCTAGTGCGAATTGCCAGATACGCGAAGGCATCAGATAAAATGACCACAGTGGCTGCGTCGCCGACCAATACCAGGACAGTCCAAGGCTGCCAATAAACAGTATGCTGAGCACTAGCAGAAGCGGCGTGTGATGCTTGCCGCGTCCTAGTTGTCGAGTTAGGAGTGTGAGTGTGACCAGTAAAAGTAGCGGCCAGGCCAAATAAAATTGTTCTTCCAGCCCCAATGACCAAGTGTGCAGAAATAGGTCGCGTGTTTGCACTTCGGCAAAGTAGTCGAGTTCCGAGAATGCAAAAAAGAGATTGCTTGTCCATGAGCTTGCGTACACTGCCGAGGCAGTTTGTTGCTTGAATTCATAATTCGATATCAACAGCGGTGCGATCAAAATGACCAGGCTTATCATTACGAGTAGCGTTGGCAATAGCCGCTTCAGTCTTTGGGAAATAAACCTGGCAAGCTGAATGCCTTCAGTCTGCGTATGTTCGCGTACCAGAAGACCGGTGATTAGGTAGCCGGAGAGTACGAAAAAGACGTCGACGCCAACAAAGCCGCCAGAAAAGAATGTGAACCCGGCATGCGCTAGTACCACCAGTATGATGGCAATGGCGCGCAGGCCTTGAATGTCTGGGCGATAACTTAGCGTTGGGCGTGTGCTCATGCGATGTTAATTGTCTCTTCGAGTCCTTTTAAAACACAGTGTTTGTTATGAATACGGCAGACCTATCAATAATTATGTGGCCGTCTGCCCACAGACAGTATGGATAAGCATATCGCAATAACGATTGTGAACTCTGGATTTAGTTAAACAAAAAGCCTTGTAATACTAACGGTCGGGTAAGGTCCGTCATTGCTTGATTCTTTGTGTATGGAATCGAAGCCGGATGAGTATCTCTATAGGGGAATGGCTACTGGTCATTGATTGAATTGCTGTTCTGGCCAGGTGAATGTTAGGCGAGAGTGCAAATTAAAGCTCATCGTAGAAATCTTTCTCCCCTTCAGTGCGGCTGCGAAAACGTTTATAGCCCCACTGGTATTGATCCGGGATTTGACGAATGCTTTGCTCCACCATGCGGTTTAATGCGGTCACTGATGTCTGCATATCCTTTTCATATAGCTCTGCATCTGCCGGTAGAAAGTGGATGGCAAAGCCACGCCCTTTGGGCAGGCGTTCGGCGTAACAGCACAACACGCTGGCATTGGACTTTTGCGTCAGGCGTGACAGCAGTGTCATGGTATTGGCCTGAATGCCAAAGAAGGGCGCGAAGTGGCCGCCGCTGCCACGTGGATCCTGGTCTGGAAGAATGGCCACTAATTCATTTGCGGCTAGTGCCTGATAGAGGGCGCGCACGCCCTTGGCATTGGTGGGTACCAGCTTGGCGCCAAAACGCTCGCGGGCCGTGCGGATCATGTTGTCGATGCCTGCCTGCCGGGGTGGGCGATACAGGCTGGTCATGGGGTAGCGCGAGGAGCAGTAGAGACCAATCACCTCCCAGTTGCCCAGGTGTGGAATGCTAAGGATGACACCGTGTCCCAGTTCTAGCCCTTGTTGCAGATATTGTTCGCCGTGAACCTCTTGCACCATGTCAAAGAAAACAGCCTGCTTGGCCAGCCAGATACGGCCACTTTCAAAAAAGGTCTTGCCGATTTCCTGCATGTTTTTTTGCAGCAGATTTTGCTGTTGCTCGGGGTCGAGTTCAGGAAAGCAGCGTTGCAGATTGCGTCTGGCAACACGCTGTTGTTCATTGTCGATCAGCATAAACAGCCTGCCTAAACCAGCGCCGAGCCAGTGGTTGAAGCGTAGCGGTAGTTTGGCGCTAACTGCCAGAATTAGCTTGATGAGCTTGGCGCGCATGCTTAAGCGATATCCTGGTGAGAAAAAATGACGAGGTTATTTTGCTTCATATCTTCTGTGGGTTGTGGGCTGACAAGGGTTATAATTCTGCAATTCAACCTATTTTAACAGGAGTGGTCGTTTAAACGACCGGAAACCGAAATGGAATATATTGCTGAGTTTGGATTTCACTGGTTTTGGTTTGCAGTGGCGTCATTGTTGTTGATTATCGAAGTGATGCACGGCCGCTTCATACTTATGGCGGTAAGTTTTGCTGCAGTTGTGGTTGGCGGCTTGAGTGGTATTTATCCGGGAATGGGTTTTGAGCTGCAGGGCCTGATTTTAGTGATTTTGGCACCGGGTTTTATCTGGATAAGTCAGGCCACCCTGAAAGAGCGTATGCAAAAAATCCAAATGCAGCAGGATATTCTCAAAAATCGTAGTTATGTCGGCAGGGTGATGAATCTGGTTAGTGGCATTGAGAGCGGCCATTCCAGTATGAATATCGACGGGATGGTCTGGACTATTCAGGGGCAGGACTGTCCGGCTGGCAGCCAGGTCAAGGTCGTCGACATGGGGGCGGGGTGGCTCAAGGTCGAACCGGCTTAATCAGTTTTTGATTTTGCCTTCTTCGCCAGAGAGCAGACGCTGGATGTTGCTGCGGTGACGCCATAACAACAGTAACGAGATGGCGAAGCTGAGGCTGATATAAACATTCACTGGGGCTAGCAGCCAGGTATATAGCGGTGTCAAAGAAGCCGCCACCAGAGCCGATAGGGATGAGACCTTGAATACCTTGGCCATCACCAGCCAGGTGACCAATACGGCCAATGCTACTGGCCAGGCCAGGCCGAGTAATACGCCAAAGGCGGTGGCTACACCCTTACCACCCTTGAAACCAAAAAAGAGCGGATACAGGTGGCCGAGGAAGGCCGCCATAGCGATGGCCGCCAAGATGCTTGCATCAACGCCAATGGCATGTCCCAGCAAAACCGGTAGCAGGCCCTTGAGCATGTCGCCAAACAGGGTGATGGCCGCTGCCTTTTTGCCGCCGTAGCGCAATACATTGGTGGCGCCGGGATTGCGGGAGCCTTCCGAACGGGGGTCGGGCAGCCCCATCACCTTGCAGGTAATGATGGCGGCGGAGACTGAGCCTAACAAATAGGCGAACACAACAAGGCTGATATCAAGCATAATATTTCGATTCGAATAAAGCCGTAAACGGGGCGTAATGATACGGTAATTTGGGCTGGATTGCCCGGTCTGTTGTGATCGGGTGGTGAGAAGTTATGGCTAATTCCCGCATCTAAATAAAAGAAGAGCAAATGGATATTATTTATTTAAGTGATTTAAAGATCGAGACCGTCATTGGTGTTTACGACTGGGAGCGTGAGATCAAACAGACGGTCATTCTTGATCTGGAGATGGGTACGGATATTCGCCGTGCCGCCGCAACCGATAATATTGACGATACCCTCAATTACAAGGCCGTCTCCAAGCGGGTGATCGATTTTGTCGAACAGAGTGAATTTGAGCTGGTTGAAACCCTGGCCGAGCGGACTGTCGCAATTATCCGTGAAGAGTTCAGTGTGCCCTGGGTGCGTCTGCGCCTCAATAAGAAGGGAGCAGTGTCTGCCGCAGTCGATGTGGGTGTCATCATCGAACGTGGGGAAATGGTTTAGATGGCATGGGTTTACATCAGTGTTGGCAGCAATATTGAGCCGGCAGTGAATATTCGTTCGGCGATGTTGGATCTGCGTAGCCATCATCCCGATTTAATCGTTTCAACCGTTTATGAAAGTGAAGCGGTGGGTTTTGCTGGTGAAAATTTCTATAACCTGGTGGTCGGTTTTGAGACCGACCAGGGCGTGCGTGAAGTAGCGCAGCAGCTGCGTAATATCGAGGATAGTCACGCCCGTGATCGCAAGGGCCCCAAATTCAGTTCGCGCACCATAGACCTTGATCTGTTGTTGTATGACGATGTCATCATTAACGACGCTAGTCTGAATATTCCACGTGACGAGATCAGCAAAAATGCCTTTGTGCTGTGGCCATTGGCCGAGGTTGCCGCTGAAGTGATGCATCCGCAGTTCAAACAGACGATTGCGGCAATGTGGCAGGCTTATGACAAAGACAGTCAGTCGCTCTGGCCGGTTGAGTTTGACTGGGGATAGTTAACAGGGCTTTATAGAATTCAGAATTGATCAGACCAGAGGGGGGGTTGATTAGGGCATGATAAAAAAGATTGCCACGCAGAGTCTGACGGTCGGGATGTATATTCACGACCTCGACGCCTCATGGATGAGCCACCCCTTTCTCAGTAGCCGTTTCGCGGTTAAAAATCAGGCCGTTGTCGATGATGTTATCGGTGCCGGTATCAAGCATGTCTATATCGATACCGAGTGTGGTCTGGATTTTGAAATGGCTGTGCCACTTGAGGTGGTGCAGCAGGAAATCAATCACAGTAAACAGCAAGTCGCCGATGAACAGCTTGGTCTGGATAAACAGGTCAGCTTCGAGTCGGAGCTGGTGCAGGCAAAGTCGGTTATCTACGAGGCCAACAAGGCGATGCGTTCCTTCATGCAGGATGCCCGTTTTGGTCAGCAGATAGAAAGCACCGCTGTTGACGAGGTGGTGGATAAGATTAGTGCCTCGGTGTTTCGCAACAAGGATGCCTTGCTTACCCTGTCGCGTATCAAGACTGTTGATCAATACACCTTCATGCATTCCATTAGTGTCTGCATTTTGATGGCCTCATTTGCCCGGGCCATGGGCTACGACAGTGACACAAGTCGGCAGATATCCAGCGGTGCCCTGCTGCATGATCTGGGCAAGATGCGGGTGCCGCCCGAGATACTCAACAAGCCGGGCGCGCTGACCACGGCAGAGTTTGCCGAGATGAAACGGCATGTGGAATATGGTGCAGAACACCTATCGAGTTTTGGTTGGCTGACGGATGTATCGATGCGTGTGGTGATGCAGCACCATGAGCGCATTGATGGCACGGGTTATCCGTTTGGCCTACAGGGCGATGCCCTTAGCGAGGTAGGGCGGATGTCGGCAATCGCTGATGTCTATGACGCTCTGACCTCAAATCGTTGTTACAAGCAGGCCTGGGAGCCAACCCATACCCTGGGCAAAATGTTGGAGTGGAGCAAGGATCACTTTGGTGAGGAGATGGCACACCAGTTTGTTCGTTGTGTCGGTATTTACCCGGTCGGCACCCTGGTGCGCCTGAGCACGGGTATGATCGCCGTGGTGGTGGAGCAGGATGAGGCGCATCTGCTACGCCCCAGGGTGCGGCAAGTCTTTAATGCCAATAGTGGTCGCTATACGGTGCTGGAAGATGTCGATCTTGCGGCGACGGGGTCTGTGGCTATCGTTGAGTCAGTTTCGCCGCAAAAGGTGGGTATCGATCCACTGACGTTTATTTGATCTTTAGATGATTTCGTCTAAAAACTCAGCGTGCGGCCACCATCAACATTGATAATCTGACCGCTGATGTAGTCTGCATCTCTAATCAGAAACAACGCCGTTTTGGCGATATCCGCCGCTGTGCCCTGGCGTTTGAGGGCCGTACGGTCGAGGATTTCCCCCTTGGCCTGCTCATCCATTTCATGTTCTGGCCAAAGAATCGCGCCGGGGGCAACGCCGTTAACACGCACATTTGGGCCAAGCTCGCGCGCCAGTGACATGGTTAGCATTGCCAGGCCAGCCTTGGCGGCACTGTAAATGGGATAACCCTTCATTGGTCGCTGCGAGTGGATGTCGATGATGTTGATGATGCAGCCACTCTGTTTAGTCAGTTCGCCTGCGGCTGCCTGAGCCAGAAAAAATGGTGCCTTGAGATTGCTGCCGATCAGATCATCCCAATGTTCTTCGGTGGCCTTGCCGATTTCTGTGGGATAAAAGCTTGAGGCGTTATTGATTAGCACATCCAGGCGTTGCCAGGGTTTGCATGCTTGGGCGATGACTCCCGGCAGTGTCTTGGTATCAAGCAGGTCAGCCTGAATCAATGTCACTGAATCAGGACGCTGCCTATTTAACTCTGCCGCCAGTGCCTCGGCAGGCTGTTTTGAGTGGCGATAATGCAGGGCGATATTCATCCCGGCACTATGTAACTGACGTGCCATCTCGGCACCGATACGGTGGGCGGCGCCAGTGATTAGGGCGACTTTAGGATTTGTGTTCATCGAGTTTAAGATCCGATTCGGATAGACTGTGCACACTTTAACTGATTGTTTAGTGAACAGGAATTTTGATGCAGCAGTCCCCAAGTGAATTGCCCTTGCCAGATGAGCTGGCGCAACAACATAGCGATCAACTCAAACTAGAAATCTGTCAGCAGATCGATGCCGCCGACGGTGCCATCGATTTTTCCCGCTTTATGGAGATGGCCCTGTATCAGCCGGGCTTGGGTTATTACAGTGCCGGGGCACGCAAGTTTGGTGCCGGCGGCGATTTCATTACCGCACCGGAATTGTCGCCATTGTTTTCCCATTGCCTGGCGCGGCAATGTCAGCAGGTGCTGGCGGAGATTGGTTTTGGTGACATCCTCGAATTTGGTGCCGGCACCGGCGTCATGGCCAGTGAGGTATTGCTGGAGCTGGAACGACTTGATTCACTGCCGGGGCAGTATTTCATCCTTGAGTTGAGCCCAGATCTGAAACAGCGCCAGCAACAAACCATCGAGCAGCGTGCGCCGCATTTGTTGGAGCGGGTCTGTTGGCTTGATGGTCTGCCCGAGTCCGGCTTTCAGGGGGTGATCCTGGCCAATGAGGTGGTCGATGCCATGCCAGTGCATCTGCTGCAGTTTAAAGAGGATGGTTTGCTAGAGCGCTTTGTTGGCCATAACGGTCGTGATTTTGTCTGGCAGGACAGAGCGCTGGTCTCGACAGCGTTGCAGCAACGTATCGATGCCTTATCAGATGAGCTGGATGACGAAGTGTTTTGCCCCGGCTATCTGACCGAGATCAATCTGGCCCAGACCGCCTGGGTCAACAGCCTGGCGGCGTTGCTGGAAAAGGGCGTCGCCCTGATCATCGACTATGGTTTTCCGCAGCATGAGTATTACCACACGGATCGCACCACCGGCACCCTGATGTGTCACTACCGTCATCGCGCCCATGGTGATCCGTTGATCCTGCCGGGCTTGCAGGATATTACCGCCCATGTGGATTTCACCGCCCTGGCTCAGGCGGCCCATGAGGCCGATATGGACGTGCTGGGTTATACGTCTCAGGCCCAGTTCCTGTTGGCGGCGGGCTTGGGTGAGCTGCTGGCGGAGCAGGATCAGTCCGATACTCGCGCCTATATGGACGTTACCCAACAGGTCAAAAAGTTGACCTTGCCCAACGAGATGGGCGAGCTGTTCAAGGTGCTGGCTATCGGGCGGAATTTTTCCAATGATTTGAAAGGCTTCCTGCTACAGGACCGACGCGGACGGCTCTAATAAAAAATCAACAACAGTCGATAACCATATAATGTATTACCATATTAGATGTAGGTAATAGTTATAAGGGGGTGTGGTGGCTGGTTTTTCTGCCGTTAGACGTATCTGTGCCGTATTAGCGATTAGCGTTGGAGTAATGACCAACGCGGTTGCACGCACGGTCGAATCTGAAGCAGTAGTCAAAATCGGTGTCCTGACCAAGGGCAATCAAATCCTGACCATGCAGCGCTGGCCGGCCACGGCCGAATATCTGCAAAGCAAGATTCCTGGTCACACTTTCAAGATTGTTCCCCTAGATTTTCATCAGATTGAGCCGGCTGTTAAAGGTGGCGAAATTGATTTCCTTATTACCAATCCGGCCAGCTTTGTAGAAATGGAGAGCCAACACGGCGTCAGTGCTGTGCTAACCCTTGCTCGTTATTTGAATGAAGGCGATGCTGTGTCTGAGTTCGCTGGTGTTGTTTTGAGTCGATCAGAACGTGACGATATTCGTGGTTTTTCTGATTTGAAGGGCAAGTCATTTATGGCCGTGGATGAAACCTCGTTTGGTGGCTGGGCCATGGCCTGGTACCAGATGAACTTGTTTGGTATCGAGCCGTTTAATGACTTGGCGAGTATAGCTTTCGCTGGTTCGCATGAGGCAGTGGTGCTCGCGGTGCTTGAAGGCAAGGTTGATGCCGGTACCTTGCGTACCGGGGTGCTTGAACGTATGGCGAAGCAAGGTCAGCTTGATCTGAATCAATTAAATGTTCTGTCTCATGAGAAATTGCCACATCAGCATGCGGCAGGGCGTGAACTGCCTTTGTTACACAGCACCCTGCATTATCCGGAGTGGCCTTTGGCCCGCCTTCACCATGTAGATAAAGATTTGGTACGACTTGTGGTGATGGCCATGTTGGCAATGGACCGTGGTGACGAAGCAGCCAAGGCGGCACATCTTTCAGGTTGGATGCCACCGCTTAACTATATGTCGGTGCACAACCTGATGAAGGATTTGCGTATGGCGCAATATCAAGGCTATGGCGAGGTTGGTTTGCTGGATGCGGTTAGGCAGCATTGGCGCTGGGCTGTGGCGGCACTGTCTGTGTTGCTGTTGTTGGCGCTGTTTGCGCTCTATGTACTGCGTCTGAATCTGCGTATCGGAACTATGAATCAGGCCTTAAAAAAGGAAGTGGGCAATAAACTTACGGCGCAGTCGGAGCTGCTGGCAGAGACCGAGAAGGCCAATAAAATCCTCGATAACATGCTCGAGGGGGTTGTCACCATCGACCGGATTGGCTTGATACAGACATTTAATCAGGCGGCAGAAAGGATATTTTCTTATCAGTCGTCAGAGGTGATTGGTCAGAATGTGAGGTTGTTGATGCCGAAGGTCGATGCGCTGATGCATGACCGGCATCTGGAAAATTACGTCACAACTAAAAAATCGAAAATCATCGGCTTTGGACGAGAGGTGTTTGGGCAACGCAAAAATGGCGAATCATTTCCGCTGGAGATTTCTGTCAGCGAGGTGGTTGCCAGTGGCGAGCGAATGTTTATCGCTGTGATACGTGACTTGAGTGAGGCCAAGCAGGCCGAGCAAAAGATTATGCGCCTGGTTTCAGCGATGCGTTGTGCGGCTGAAGGTATCTTTATTGCGGATGTTGAAGGTTGTATTGAATATGTAAACCCGGCCTACGAGGTGATGACCGGTGACAGTCAGTCGGAATTGGAAAGGCGTAAGCCTGCAGTGTTTGAAATGGCGGCACGAAATGAGCCGCGTTGCGTAGATTTGTTTGAGAAAGTGCAGGGGGGCGAGCCCTGGAGTGGGCAATATACTTCACGTAGAAGCAATGGTGATAGTTATGAAGAAGAGGTGACGATTTCTCCAGTGCTTGATGATAATGGCGGCGTGATTTGCTTTGTTGGTGTTTGTAGGGATATTACAGAAAAATTGGCACGTGATCAGCGTTTGCAGCAGCTGGAAAAATTTGAAGTGGTCTCGAAAATGGCCGGTGGTTTTGCCCATGACTTTAACAATCTATTGTCTGCCATTGTCGGTTATACCGATATGGCATTGCTCGATATGGATAAGGGGTCTGAGCAGGCTGCTGATATGGCCAGGGTGCTGGATGCGGCCGGTCGCGCCAAGCTGCTGGTACAACAATTACTGACTTTGAGTAGGCAAGATTATGATGATGCGCTGGTGTTTATGCCGCAGAAAACTGTGCATGAGGTGATTGCCTTGCTTCGAGCTGTATTGCCTGCTTATGCGGTGATCAACGCTGATGTGCAGGAGGATGCCTGTGAAATATATTTGTCGCCGCAAGAGTTTCAACAAGTCGTGATGAATCTTGGATTGTACGCAATTGATACGATGGCGCAGAAAAATGGTTGTATCAATCTTTCGCTTAGGGATGAAGTTTTGACCCAGCAACAGCTACAGACAAAAGAGGGGTTGGTTGCTGGTGAATATGTTGTGATGACGTTGTCGAATAATGGCGAGGTGGAGCAAACGGATATTTTAGAATTAGGCTACACAGCGCATGATAATGTGGGTACACAATCAACGTGGTTGGCGGCCGTGCATGGCATCGTTAGCCGCAACAAGGGCTGCCTTGATATAGAGGGTGTACCCGGTGAAGGGGTTAGCCTTTCGGTTTATTTACCTTGTGCGCACCAGCATCAGCTTGGTCGTTAGTCAGTTGCCCCGCTGATTCTTCGGCAGTGTCGCTGCAGGGGTAACAGTACTCGTCGTACAGGTCGCAACACTCATTTTCAGTTTTGATTTTACCGCTATGAAAATCCAGGCTGGTTTCATTCATGATGATTACCTCGCATGCAATAACAGCTCGTGGCAGATCCACGCCCTTATATTAAATATAGACTATATTCGTGTTTGAGGGTTCCATTTTTTATGGCAAGTTTGCTGAGGGGCTTTGTTCATGTTTGGCCCTGTCGTCTTGGACGATCTCTAATAAAATCCCGTTTGGATCCTTGATGAAAAAATAATCGATACCGGTGCGGCCGTGCTGGATCTGGATGTTGTTTGCCAGGCCTTGTTGTTCTAATTGCGATTTCGTTTTTTGGATATCAGTCGTTTGTAGGCCAAAGTGTTTGACGCCGATGTGATGCAAGTCGGTTTCAATTGTGTGGCTGTGATCAGGCGCCGGTTTGTTGTTGTGATAACAAAACAGCTCCAAGGTAATTTGTTCTAGCTTTAGGTGGGTGATTTGCAGGGACGCGTCATCGGCTTGCCAGCTATGGAATTGTTTAAATCCAAGTGCCTGGTAAAAGTCGATAGAGGCCTGCATGTCTTTGACACTCAGGGCGGTGTGATGAAATGTGAGTTGCATGATTGAGATAAGAAAAAGCCGCGGTTGTTGAGGCCGCGGCTTTTTTTCTTGATGAGGTTAGCGTTTGTAGCCGCTGACCATGATGAAGGGGCTGGGTGGTGCCATTTGCTCAGATTTGATATCGACAAAGCCAACTTGACGCAGAATGTCTTCCATCTCAGTGGTTGAATAAGAAGATCCTGCTACCGTGTTGATGACCTGGTTGACGCCAATCAGGGCAGCCAGTTGCGGGCCTTTTTTGTCGGCGTGTAACAGCTGTTCCTGAATCATGATGACGCCATCCTTGTTCATGGAGTCATAACATTTTTGCAGCAGCTTTTTGATGTTCTCCGGTGACTCCTGATTGGTCATGGAGGAAAGCAACATGGCGTCATTTCCTTCACCCAGTGAATCGGTGTTGTAATCGCCCGGACGCAGTTCAACTCTATCCTGCATGCCGTATTGATCGACGATCTCTTTGGCGATCTTTAGATTTTGCTCGCGGTCCATGGCGATGGCATTGAGACCGTCGTACTTTTCGCAAAACTTCACTGCAAAGGTAGATGGGCCACAGCCAACGTCCATCAATTGTTTTTTACCCGTCAGGTCGAACAGGTCGGTAAGAACATCCGATTGTGACAGGGCGCGGTTATGCATGCCCATCATGTAGTCGCGGGTTTCTTTGTCGCTGTATTCCTGATGCATCAGGGCTGAGGGCTTGCCGGTCTTGACTGTGTCGTAGAGCCCGCCCCAGGCCTCGTACCAGTTCTCGAACATGTAGACAATGCCGCCCTGATAGAGTTTGCTTGAGCTGGCGAGAAAGGTTTGGCTGAATTGATTGTTGCTGAAAACATCGCCGTCGCGGTCAAGAAAGTCCATCGATACCAGTGCGCTAAGCAGGGCGCCGAGACAGCGGCGGTCAGCCTCGGTCTCTTCGGTCAGGGTGTTGAGGTCTTTTGGTTGACCATCCAGGCGGTTGAA
This sequence comes from uncultured Gammaproteobacteria bacterium, assembly GCA_965602225.1. Classification (GTDB taxonomy): domain Bacteria; phylum Pseudomonadota; class Gammaproteobacteria; order Tenderiales; family Tenderiaceae; genus Tenderia. The sequence continues at coordinate 57,080 of CBFCYE010000015.1, forward strand.
AATATCCAGGCGGTTGGCGGCGTGCAGGGCACAAGACTGCCAGTAACCAGAGGCGACCTGCATTACCCGCATTGGATCCATGCCTTCGGCCATTCCTCCCCAGCTGTCTCCAGCGCCTTCTTTTTTATCCCATGACTCAGACATCAAAACCTCATCTATTCTATATAAAGCAAAACAGCCCCGAAATATGCAGGATGGGGGCGGATTTGTCCAGTTGTCAGCGCGAACCACAGGGGTAAAATGGCGCGCTTGGTATAAACGTCTGGAGCTGGGTCGTGGTTTTAATGTGTGGTGATATTGAAGTGCCTGGCTTGAGTGATTTGCTGGCTCGTTACGGCATGTTGCTGGAGTGGGTCGGGGATGGCGAGCCTATCCCTGGTAGTTTCTGGGGTGACAGCGAGGCGGGCCTGATTGGCAATCGCCTGCTGGTGCGGCGTGATACGCCGCTGCACTCGGCCATGCACGAGGCCTGTCACTACATCTGCATGGATCAGCAGCGCCGTGCTGGTCTGCACACCGATGCCGGGGGCGGTTATGACGAAGAGAATGGCGTCAATTACCTACAGACTCTGTTGTCAGATTTTATCCCCGAATGCGGCCGTGTCCGCATGTTCGCCGACATGGATGAGTGGGGATATAGCTATCGGCTAGGTTCGGCCCAAGCCTGGTTTGAGCAGGATGCGGAAGATGCGCGGCAGTGGTTGCTGGGGTATGGGTTGATCGATGTCGATGATCAGCCTGCCTGGACGCTTCGCCCGTAATCAATTGCCTTGGCTGAGTGGCTCTTGGTCAAATGAGATGCCGGCCCAGCCGCGGCGCATGAATGTGCGGATGTTGGCGTGGTCGTCAGCTTCTGGGTGATTGAGTACATCCTTGCGATAGAAATCGCCGAAGCAGTTCAGGGTTTGCTGTTCATCAAGCTGGTTTAGTTTGGCAAAGGCAAATATCTTGCACGAGCCTTCGTTGCAGCCGGCGCCGTTAATTACCTGGTCACCAGTGATGCCGTTGCTAAACTGGCTGGGGCTGTAATTGTAGTTGCTGCCAATACAGTCAATTACTTCGTTAAAGCTTACTGCATCAGGCTGGGTTTTGATTTTGTGGATCAGTTTTTGTATCGACATATGAAAAATTCTCAGGCTAATAGTTGTTTATTATAACTGCCTGGCGGGAATGTTTTAGAGCGGAGGGCCGCTATTATTTGCGTCTTTTTAGTTTGTTGTGGTTGTCGCGGGTTTTTTTCCAGCTGACCTCATCGGGGGTGGTGGCCCATTGCCAGATGCGGCTGAAAACACTTTTTTTCTTTTGCTCGGGTTGTTGCATTGGCGTTACGGCTTGGGGCGATTCCATTGGTGTGAACAGGGTCTGTTTTTGAACCTCAGGCACGGCGTCTGGTCGTGATGTGGTGTTCGAAGGTGATGTGTCTAGTGTTGTGATTTCATTTTCACTCATTTCGATCATCTCGATGGCTATCGGCATGGAGGTGATGCTTTTGCCGCTATCGAGGTGGTCGAGATTGTTTTGCAGGTCATCGTTTGAGGCAATCAGGAATTCGCGCATTGAATCGGAAATGCCGGGGTTGGTGAGCATGCGTTCGGTTTCGGTGATCATGGTGACCATTTCTGTTTTGATGACCTTGCGATAGGCCCTTTCCTTTTGTGCGACAACTGTTAGTTTGGCGCGGATCTGCTCGGTGGGAACGTGTAGTTCGGTAGCATCGGTGGCTTCACCGCGGCTGTGCAGCAATACGCGCAGGGCAACGGCCGTTTGCGCCTGTTTGCGGTAATTGTTGAGCAGAGCGTGGACGTCACCGGAATCTGACGCGATCAGCGCGTCATTATCCATCTCAGCGATCTTGAGGATCTGATCCAGCTTGGATCTGATGGCCCGCTCAAGTGAGGTAAGGGTTTGCTTGAGTTTGGCCAGGGGCATGCCCTGAGTAGAGCTTTCTAGTTTTTCAAAGGTGGCCAGCGCTTCTTTGGGGATGTCTGCACTGGCCTGGCCCATCAGCAGGGTGGCTTCAAGGCTTTTGTGCAGGTGCTCAATATTGAGAGCGATCTTGACGGCCTGCTCGAGCGCGTCGCGTTTGCCCTCTAAGGCCTTGATTTCTTTGCTGGGATCCCTTTGTTCGGCCACTGATTACTCCTGCTGTGCCGCGAATTGCCTACCCACCTATAGCGATGTGGCATTACTACTTTATAAGTGAGGGTACTGCTGTGTATCCATTATATATATCGCCAGCTCAGACTTAATGTTGAGGCGGTAGGTGGCTGTTTTTGGAAGAAATTAAGTCGAGATGGAGCTGAAGAAGTGAAAACAACCGGCCGTGATGACCGGTTGTGGTGTCTGGGTGTTGCTGCGCTATGGTTCTGAAGCGGTCGGGCAGTTGTAACTATCTGCGTCCGCGGGCCTTTTTAGGCACTTCAAAATTGACCTTTAAAGGCTTGCCGTTAAAGTCTTTGCCATCCAGGCCGGCAATGGCGGCGCGGGCTTCATGGCCTTCCATTTCGATAAAGCCAAAACCTTTGCATTGGCTAGTAAAGACATCAGAAGCCAGTTTGAGAGAGCGCACCTTGCCAAATTGAGAAAACAACTCGATAACATCCTGGTCTTTGGTGCTGGCTGGCAGGTTACCAACAAACAGTTTTTTCATGGTTGTGATCCTTGAGGCTGACAATTTAGTTGGGCGCAGCTCGAACCGAATCAGTGCGCCGAAAAAACAACCCCGCTTCGTAAGCGGGGTTGTTCAGTTTATTAAGCTGGCATAACCTGTGCTGCCTGCAAACCTTTAGGGCCGGTTTCGACCTGGTAGCTGACAGTTTGGCCTTCAGCGAGGGTTTTGAAGCCGTCACCACCAATGGCGCTGAAGTGAACAAAGACATCATCGCTGCCATCTTTTGGAGAGATAAAGCCAAAGCCCTTTGATTCGTTAAACCACTTAACGGTACCAGTATTCATAGTTGGATCCTAAAAATTTTATTAAAACAAAATGTTAGCGTGCAGATGGACGCGAAAGAGGGGTTCAGAGAGGTGCCGAGAAACAGGTGTTCGGGTGGTTCTAAGAAAGCCAGCTTGAGCCATTGCAAGCAAAGGGACTATACCCCATGGGAGGGATAAAATCCCGTATTATTTGTTTTAAGCCATATGAGGGACGGTTATTTCGCCATGCTGCAGATTTCCAATCAGGTCATGATTAGCGCCGATGAGATTGATATTAGTTTCATTCGCGCTCAAGGTGCGGGTGGGCAGAACGTCAATAAAGTCTCAACGGCAGTACATTTGCGTTTTGATATTAAGGCCTCGTCGCTGCCACAAAACTACAAAGAAAGGTTGTTAGTGCTTAATGACCATCATATTACTGCTGATGGTGTGGTCATCATCAAGGCCCAGCGCTTCCGCAGTCAGGACAAAAACCGTGAAGATGCACTGCAAAGACTAGCGGAGATTATCCGTCAGGCCATGGTGACACAGAAAAAACGCAAGGCCACCAAACCGACTCGGGGTTCGCAGCGGCGGCGCATGGACAGCAAGACCAAGCAGGGCAAACAGAAAACGCTTAGACGTAAGGTCGACTATTAGTTGGAGCCCTGTTGGCGTTGGCGAGCGTTTTCGAGAATCTGTAACCGCTCATCATTATCGGCATGATTCCAGCCAGTGATCTCATTAATCGAGCGGAAACAGCCGAGGCAGATCTCATCTTCATTCAAGCAGCAGCTGCGGATACAAGGGGATTGCACCGCATCTGAGTCATCAAGCTTGCTCATCACCCGCTTCACGCAGCTCATCTGATAATTCGTCAGCAGCAACGATGATGCTGTCATTGTCTGTTCCCGGGCACGCCGCAATCAATAAACCATCTTCAATCATTCCAGGTAACCATTTGTCGAGCCACTCATCCAGAGTGATTGCTTTGGGTTGGCAATCGGCAAAATCACCCATAGCCCATGCCTGTGCCAGTTCTGCGTGTGGCCAGACTGGTAGATGCTCTTCGCCTTCATCGGGCAGGATTAGCCAGCCGCTGTCACTGGAAAGCCCCCATACCTGTTTCTGCTCAAGCAGTGTGCTGATGAAGTAATCGTAACGTTCTTCGGCCGTCATCTGATTGATGGCGTCGAGTTGAGTCTGGGTGAGTTGAGTCATGGTTAATCCTTATGTCTTGATTAGCGTTTCAGGTTGGCAAATGCTGCTGCCATTGCGCCTTGTTGTTTTTCCTGCGGGCGCTGCTTTTGTGTTCGTTGCCCACCGCGCGGCATGTCAGCTGCGCGTTCTTCCTTGATGCGCTCGCCGCCGTCAGATTGTTTTTTCATGGTCAGGGCGACGCGCTGGCGTTTCAGGTCTACGTCCAGCACCCGTACTTTGACTACGTCACCAGCCTTAACTACTTCACGTGGATCACTGACATATTTATCGGCCAACTCAGAGATGTGCACCAGGCCATCCTGATGCACGCCAACATCGACAAAGGCGCCGAAGTTGGTGACGTTGGTGACCACGCCTTCGAGCATCATGTCTTGTTTCAGGTCGGCGACCTTTTCGATGCCGTCTTTAAAGGTTGCTGTGCTGAATTCGGGGCGTGGGTCGCGGCCAGGTTTGTCCAGTTCGCTTAAGATATCGCGGATGGTGGGCTCACCGAATTTCTCGTCGGTAAACTGTTTTGGGTCGAGCTTTTTGAGGAAGTCGCCGTCACCAATCACGCCGCGGATATCCTTGCTGCTGGACTCGGCGATGCGTTGCACCAGCGGGTAGGCCTCGGGGTGTACGGCTGAGGCATCGAGCGGGTTGTTGCCGTTCATGATGCGCAGGAAGCCTGCGGCCTGTTCGAAGGCCTTGGGGCCGAGGCGGGTGACTTTTAACAGCTCCTTCCTATCTTGGAAGGCGCCGTTGAGATCACGATGGTCGACGATGTTTTGTGCCAGGGTGGTGTTGAGTCCGGCGATCTGGGCCAGCAGCGCGGCCGAGGCGGTATTCACATCGACGCCGACGGCATTCACACAATCTTCGATGACTGCTTCTAGCGAGCGGGCCAGCTGGCTCTGGTTGACGTCATGCTGGTACTGGCCAACACCGATGGCCTTGGGTTCGATCTTGACCAGTTCCGC
>CBFCYE010000016.1:0-53996 GCA_965602225.1 uncultured Gammaproteobacteria bacterium
CCCTCGCTTAGATCAATCGCTTTGCCGGTCCCCTCATCCATATCAATATTGACGTCATCAGCCCCAAGTACGTCCATGGGCAGATCATCAAAACCACCCTCTTGAGCCTTGTCACGCTCAGACAAGGCCTGATCACTTACGCCCTCGTCACGGCCAATCGCATCATCAGTCTTCTTATTCATAACAATGAGAGAAATACGTCGATTACTGGGATTGAGTGGATCAGCCTTATCAAACAGGGTTGACGATGCCAGCCCAACCACTCGGCCAACCTGCGCCTCTGCCACACCGCCATCCACCAGGGCGCGGCGCGCCGCATTGGCCCGGTCGGCGGACAACTCCCAGTTACTATAGTGTTCCCGACCCACAAATTTTGAGGCATCGGTATGGCCAGTGAGACTGATGCGATTCGGCACATCACGAATAAATTTGGCCAGTTCAAACAGGATATCAACGGTGTAGTACTTAAGATCGGCCTTGCCGCTGTCGAACATAGGACGATTGGCCTTGTCGATAATCTGGATGCGCAGACCTTCTGGCGTAATATCAATCAGCAGTTGATCCTTATACGGCGCCAGCGCCTCGCTTTCTTCTACCGCCTTTTTGAGGTTTTCCATCAAGTCCTCAAACAGCTCTTTTTCCTCTTTGAGGCGTTTTTCTTCTATATCGACTTTTTCTTGAAAGTCTTCGTCTTTTTGTTTTTCGTAATCCTTAACCGACATCTCCTCACTGATTCTGATCAAATTGGTGCTGGCACCTCCTGGTCCTTCTACAGAGCTTGGTGCTGATACCGGAGCAACCCCCTCTGCCATACTGGGATTATCGAAATACATAGAGATTGCCGCCTTCTCTTCATCAGAGGTACCGGCAATCAGCCACAGCAACATAAAGAAGGCCATCATCGCGGTTACAAAGTCAGCAAAGGCCACCTTCCAAGCGCCACCATGATGACCATGACCACCATGGCTTATCTTTTTTACAATTATGGGCTGTTTTTTATCGATCACGCCGACTACACCTAGTCGCCGCTATTCTTGACGTGTTCTTCTAGCTCGAGAAAACTGGGCCGATCACTGGCATACATCACCTTACGGCCGAACTCCACCGCTACCTGCGGGTTATAGCCATTTACTGCAGCCAACAAACAGACCTTAATACATTCGTAAAACTTGGCCTCTTCACGTGCAATGTGTCCCATGGCCGTGGCCAGCGGCCCAACAAAACCGTAGGCCATCAATATACCCAGAAAGGTCCCCACCAGAGCCGCCGCAACGTGATGACCTAGCACTGCTGGATCTCCGCCGATGAAGCCCATGGTGATTACGATACCCAATACCGCTGCCACGATACCAAAACCAGGCAAGGCATCCGATACAGCGGTCACCGCCTCACCAGGCATCTCGGCCTCCTTGTGATGGGCAGCCAATTCCATATCCATTAGATTTTCCAGCTCAAACGGGTTCATATTGCCACCCACCATCAGACGCAGGTAATCACAAATAAACTCGGTAATATGATGATCGGCGACAATCTTGGGGTACTTACTGAATAAGGGGCTCTCAGCGGGTTCTTCAATGTCAGCCTCAACCGCCATCATGCCTTCCTTGCGTGTCTTTTGTAGTAACTCATACATCAAGGAAAGTAATTCGAGATAAAGCGCCTTTTTATATTTGGAACCCTTGAGCGCACCCAGCACACCACCTATCACCGCCTTCAACACATGGCCTGGATTTGCCGCCATAAAGGCACCAAAGGCGGCGCCACCGATGATCAACAACTCAAACGGCTGATATAACGACATAAGATCGCCGTGTGACAGCACAAACCCGCCTGCGACACTGGCCAAAACGATGATAAATCCGATAATAATTAACATTTCGAGCTAACCCTGCCCCTTGTTTTTAATCCCTACGTCATTTCATATCGACGCCAGACTCGTTTCCTTAAACCTTAAATCTAACCTTAGTTTTGTTTGCCTTTGTTTATTAAAGCTTCTACTCATAAGGCCGTAATTGAGACAGTAAGGGAATGCCTTGCCTGACAAATATGGATATGGACGACAGAAAAACACTTGAGCAATGGGTGGAATGCCTCAGCGAGCTGGAATTGCCGCTGTTGAAACACTCATGCCAGGAGCTAAAGGAAATAGGGCCGTATGAAAATGTCTCCATGGCCAAGTTTTCCAATATCGCTCTCACTGACCCTGGCTTAACCCTGACCATATTACGCGCGGCCTGCGCCTTGCCCAGAAGCCGCCTGCAAGATGAAATCCACACCGTCGATGGTGCAGCGATGAAACTTGGCGTTAGAGACATGACCAAGACGATCGAAGCCATGCGTTTTCTTGAAGACTCGGTGGACGAAGCCAATAAATCGCTTTACATGCAGATCGTCGCTCGCGACTATCACGCTGCCTATCAGGCCTACGGCTTCGCCCGTGAGCGGGTTGATATGGCCCCCGAGGAATTATTCACCGCCGCCATGCTGCATGACATTGGCGCTCTGATGCTGCTGGTTCATGGTGATGGCATTCTTGCCAAGTGCACCGCACTCAACGATGTTGATAATCAAAAAGCGGTGCTTGGCTTCAGCCTCGCCCAGTTATCCCAAGCTCTGGCCAAACACTGGCAGCTATCCAGCTTCATTATTAACAGTCTGGAAGATCTCGATATAGATGAGAATGAGCGCATCAATCCACGCCTGTACGAAATCCAGCTAGCCGGCGATCTGGCCCTGAGCGCAGAAAAGGGCTGGCAAACCGAAGAGATGGAAATACTGATTGAAAAGGTTGCGGCGCATTTACGCTGCGATATTGAAGAAGCAATACTTGAGGTTCGGGATAATGCCATCCACTCAGCGGACGAAACAGTCTTCTATGGCGTAACACCTGCCGCCGCCAGCCTGCCAGACCTCGACGAAGATATACTTCAAACATTCAGCCCAGTAAGCACCGCCGCACCTGATGATGAGAAGGCTGCAGCAAGCCCCACTATAAATATCGACAACAAGATTTCTGCTGCGCCACGTGAACAAACTAAAGCACCACCGGCCAGCCTGGCACCTGCCGACGAACCACATTCGCCACTCAATCATGTCATCTTTGACAAGGCTGTTCAGGATATAAAGGCTCATCTGGCCGGCCAATTTAATCTTGCCGAGTTCATGGGGCTGCTAAAGCGCGGCTTTCATGACGGACTGAAGCTCAATCGTGCCTTTTTCGCTATGCTGGAACCTGACAGAAAAAATCTGGCCTGCAGGTTCGTTTTTAGCAATGAGACCGGGCTGCGTAACCTGCGCATCCCGGTCAACAATCACAATATATTTCAACGCCTGCTGGAAAAACCGCAGGCGATTCGTTGTCGTGAAGAAAATCTACAAAAAATAACACCGTTGATTCCAAAGGAATTTTACAAATTCATCGACACAAATCAGTTTTTTATAATGACCATTCGCGCCAAAGACAGAGCCCTGGGGGTGGTATATGTTGACCGCTATGGCAATGATTATGGTCTTGATCAAACCGACTATGAAAAACTTTGCCAATTATGTCTGTTACTCTCCAAGGGCTTCGAGCGTATGGGCAGATAACACATTAGAATCGACAAATATAAATAATGTATTATCCTTTAAATAGGGTTTGGTACTTTTCAGTCACCTGCAAGGCAGGCCTGTAACCAAGGAGAAGAACATGGTGCTTGAAGATCGTAGACATGAACGCATGCAGGTCAATTACGAAGACACCAATGACTGCTTTCACCTTGAAGTCTATGACCGACGTTATGTACTCAACCGCATCCATGACATCTCGGTATCCGGCACTGGCATCCAGGTCCACGATCAAATAGAGCCCGGCACACCGGTCAAGCTGGTATTGCGCAGTGGCGGCCACAGCATTAGCGTCAATGGCACCACCGTCTGGAGCGACCCAATCACCTCAGGGGCAGAAACTGCACCACCGCAGCCCACTTACCGCACAGGCATCCAATTCGATCCTCGTGATCGTAGCTGCAGCCTGTTTTTCATGGCCCTGCGCGACTTTATCTCTGGCCGTAAAAAAACAGCAAATTAATCATCATCAAGAAAACTTATCACCTCATCACGACGCTTAATGGTATCGGAGTAGCCCAGGGCAATCAGCTCGCGGCAAAAGGCCTTTTCAAACAACAAATAACTCAGCAGGCTGGTTCCGTCTTTATTCAGAGCCCCCAGACCGCGCAGAAAATACCGCACCGTCCTGGGCAGATGATGGGCATATTGCTGGGCGATTTTGCTGATATCGCGGCTTGGAGAGATAGACAACACATCAACCGGCTTAAGTGAAACCGTGCCGTCTTCTATATATTTCTTTGGCACCATCTCCAGCGTACGGTTAATCCGCTGCAGGCGTTCCAGATCCATCTCCATGCTATCGAGAAAGATGCTGTTCATGGCGTGACCACCAATCTGTGCCAGCGACGGATACTCAGTGGCTTTTTCGCGATTACCATCTTCATCATCATTACCACGCACACCGATTACCACCACCTTGCTCGCCCCCAGGTGCAGGGCGGGGCTGATAGGGGCAATCTGACGCATTGAGCCATCACCAAAATATTCGCGATTAATCTTGATTGCCTCAAAAAAGAAAGGAATCGCCGACGAGGCCATAAGGTGCTCAAGCCCAATCTTGGTCGGACAACCCACCCTGATGGCCCTGTCCCAAGCCTTGATCTGCTCAGCTGATTGATAGAAGGTCACCGATTGGCCAGAGCTGTAGCCCGACGCAGTAATACTCAGGGCATGCAAATGACCCGCTTCAATAGCGCCACTTATTTGCTCAAATGGCATATAGCGACCAAGTAAATCCGCCAGCGGTTGGCGATCAAATAGCGCAGAAGGATTGTATTTGCCCATTCCCCCCAGCATCAGAGCCGAAAACCAGTGCGCCCCTGATTTGGCAATGCCGAGGAAATCGCTACGAAACACCTTATCAACAGTAAAATTGGCCCAAACACCGACCAGGCGGGTAACCGCATTCTGAAAATCAGGAGAATAAATGGCCAGGGCCGAGGCATTGATCGCACCAGCGGAGGTGCCACAAAGAATAGGAAAGGGATTGGCCGTTTCCGGCGCCCGCATTCGGGCAATGGCCTTCAACACCCCGACTTGATAGGCGGCACGGGCACCACCACCCGCCAGTATCAAACCAGTGCGGGGCCGTTCTTCTGTTTTGCTTCCTGCTAACCAAGCCATAACGTCTTGTCTGGCCTCCTCATCGTAACTATAGGTTTAATCTACAGTTATTTAACGGCCGTTGGGGCCTTAAAGTGAAGTGAACGGCAAGAGTTGAGCCACACAAAAAGCTCTGCTACAGAACGGTGGCATTCGCCAACCTGCTAATCCTGTCCGTCCTGGCGATGACTGGCAAGGTCTACAACCTCGGCTGTTTTGTTTTTATTATGGTATTTACCATGCAAGGCATTGGCCAAGCCGGTTTCACCATAAACTGAGTCCAGCATCATGCTCGACAAACGAAGACAGGCAGAGATAGGGGTTTTGGAGCGGTCGCGCTCAACATCAATACGCCATTGCAGGCGTCTAAGGCGATCAGAATGTTTTGTTTTGGCAAGCAAGGCTTCAATCACGCGCTGGCGATTGAACTCAAAGGCTTCAGGGTTGCTCTCCGCCAGCTCTTTCCACTTATCGAAATCGAAGGTACGTTTACTAATTCCAGGCATAACCACCACCTCTTTTCGTAAAAAACACATCCTACCCTTGTATGTAATTATATCGCAAAATACCCCTACAATCCTCACTATAATTAACCGAAAAACAAGCCGTTACAACTTTTCCGCTCAAACTGGACTCATATGCCAAGCGAAAACAAAGCAACCAGCTACCAATTAATCATCCTGCTCAGACAACACTGCCAGATCCAGATTGGTGCCTTAGGGCAGTTCGATTTTGAGGCCGGTTACTATGTCTACTCGGGCAGCGCCAAACGCAACCTGGAAGCCAGACTGGCACGCCACTGCCGCAAGAACAAACCGCTACGCTGGCACATTGACTATCTCACCAGCCTGCCACAGGCAGAGGTGATCGAAACAAGAACCTTTGCTGCTGATGAGTGCGAACTTAACCAAGCTTGTCCGGGGACGATCATAGCCCCCGGTTTTGGTGCCTCAGATTGCAAGGCTGGTTGTGGCGCTCACCTCAAATATCTGGGCCAAACACGCCCCCTAACAACCTGCTAGACCTCCAGCTCGTCCAGCACCTCAGCCAGCTGCTTGATCACCTCGTCGATTTGATCTCGACTAATAATCAGGGGTGGCGCAAACCGCACCACCGTTTCATGGGTCTCTTTGCTGAGTATGCCGCGTGCCATCAGCCGTTCACAGATTTCACGAGCCGAGACCCGATCAGGATAAAACTCGACCCCAATCAACAAGCCCCTGCCGCGCACCTCCTTGACCAAGGGGCTGCCCAACTGCACCAAGGCAGCCATGAAATAATCGCCCATTTCAGCGGCCGCCTCGACCAAACCCTCTTCCTCAAGCACCTTCAATCCTTCCAGCGCCACTGCTGCCGAAAGCGGGTTACCACCAAAGGTACTGCCATGATCGCCTGGCTGAAACACCTCCATTACCTCACGACGGGCCAGGAACATCGACACCGGCAGCATGCCGCCCCCTAGCGCCTTGCCAAGGATCAAGCCATCCGGTTTGACCGCATCATGATCACTGGCCATTAGAGCGCCGCTGCGGCCCAGACCCGTCTGGATCTCATCACAGATCAGCAAGACATTATTGTCACTACAGATCTTGGCCACCCGCTTCAGATAACCCGGCGGGGGCACGATGATGCCACCCTCACCCTGAATCGGCTCCAGCAAAAAAGCCGCCGTATTCGGCGTGATTGCCAGTTCAAGGGCATCGGTATTGCCAAATGGTATGGAAATAAACCCGGGGGCGAAGGGACCAAAACCGGCCTGATACTGCGGCTCACTGGAAAAACCAACAATACCAATAGTGCGTCCATGAAAATTGCCATCACAGACTATGATTTCGGCCTGGTCATCGGCCACACCCTTGACGGTATAGGCCCACTTGCGCGCGCCCTTCAGCGCCGTTTCCACCGCCTCGGCACCAGTATTCATCGGCAAGGCCATTTCCTGGCCGGTCATCTGACAGATCTTTTCCAGCAACGGTGCCAGCTTGTCACTATGAAAGGCGCGCGAAACAATCGCCAGTTTGCCAGCCTGCTCGATCAGCGCCTTAACCAGGCGTGGATGACTATGGCCATGACTGACGGCGGAATAAGCGCTCATCATATCGAGGTAGCACTTGCCGCTATCGTCCCAGACGTAGACACCCTCGCCCTTTACCAGCACCACCGGTAAAGGATGGTAATTCGGCGCACAATACTGTGCTTCAAGCTCAATGATCGGATTCATGCGTCACTCCACTAATTAGATCTAACATCTGCAATACCAATTGCAGGGTATGTTGTTCAACATCGTTGACCGGGTTGAATTCAGCCACCTCCAGGGCCCTGAATTGTGTATCCAGGGCTAGGCCTGCCAACACCGGCAACAACTCTGCAGCCCTGATTCCACCCACAACCGGCGAACCCACCCCTGGTGCATCGGCAGGATCAAGGCCATCAAGATCAACAGAGACTCCATAAGCAGCGGTTCCCGTCCGGGCTATTGTCAGTGCCTCGGCCATAGCTGCCTCCACACCAACACAGTTCACCTCATCCATGCTCATCACCCGCACGCCCAGCCGCTGCAACAACTCAGCCTCGGGGGCCTCAAAACTGCGTACCCCGAGCAAACAAAGGTTTTCTGGTCGAATCACAGCCCCCTCGCTACCCAAGGCCCCCTGCCCCAGCAATGCCGCTAAAGGCATGCCATGCCAGTGACCACTAGGACTGCTCTCAGGCGTGTGGGCATCCATGTGGGCATCAATCCAGATCAAGCCCAGCGGCCCGCTAACCGCCCGACTGACGCCACGCCAGCTACCAATGGCACAGGAGTGATCACCGCTGAGAATGGCGATACGCTGCTCCTCAGCCAACAAGACGGCCACGGCATTGGCTAGCTGGGCGATAAAAGACTCCAACGCTGCCCTACCCTCAATCAATGATGGCCTGACAATCTGAGCCTGCCGCCCAAGGGCCGCCAGCACCGCCTCGGGGCCCTGACCACAGCGCTGATCCGGCGCACCAATCCCGGACGCTGCGGCAATAATTCTAAGCTCCACCTGTTTGCCATCCATATTTATAACCATAGTTCATCTGCACACCCTTTAAGTATCGACCAAACAAGGGCAACACATTATTCATTACCTTTTCATAAACATGGGTTTAGAGCCTGCCAAACAAACAGCAGTGATAGAATCCATGCTCCAGCCAAAACAATCCGGGGCAGCTACATGTCGGTTACAGAAAACAAATCGCTCTTTATCGATGGCCCCAGCGGCGCACTAGAAAGCCTGGCAGAAAACTTCGACCATAGTGATAAGGGCATCATGATTGTCTGTCATCCTCACCCCCAACATGGCGGCAGCATGGACAACAAAGTGGTGCATAGCCTGGCGCGCGCCGGTCATGAGTTGGGGCTGGCAACGTTGCGTTTTAATTACCGCGGTGTTAGCAAGAGCGACGGAGAATATGCACAAGGCATTGGCGAGACCGATGACTTGCTGGCAGTAATGGATTGGCTCGACGACCACTTTCATGGTGTGCCCATCTGGCTGGCAGGATTTTCTTTTGGTGCCTATGTAGCCATGCGCGCCAGCAGCCAGCGCGATATCAAACAGCTGATTACGGTGGCACCAGCAGTGAACCTGCTGCGCTTTGAAGGACTGGCACCGCCCACCTGTCCCTGGCTGCTAATCCAGGGTACTGAAGATGAGATTGTCCCATTTGATAAAGTGCAAGAATGGCTGGCGCAACTCACCACACCACCCGAGACCGTCTTTTTTGAAGGGGTCGGCCACTTTTTTCATGGCCAACTAGTAAAGCTGCGCAGCAGCCTGGTTGAGAAACTGTCGAACCAGGCACAGCAGCATTAAGCCGCCAGCAAACGCACCATCTCATTCAGGCTGTTATCGTGTTCAAACAACTGTGTCACTACCTTGATGACCTGTTGCGGCTCCAGGCCCAGTTCCTGCAATAGCTGTTGCGGCAACTCGTCATCCAGCACTTCGCCGGCCTCATACATATCCAATAACTGATCCGTCAGGCGCGACATATTGACGTAAATACTAGACGCACCGCTGTAGTCTACGCTGTGATGTTCACGAGACGATTCCACCAACTCATCTGGCAGATTCCAGGCTTCAAGCAACCAGCTGCCCAGCTCACCATGAGTCACACCCAAATAGTCTTTTTCAATCTGCATCCGATTCTCCAACCCCTGTTCGAGCAGCCGTTTATTTAAACCATCAAACTCTTCACGAAACAGATGCCCCAGCACCAGATAACCAAAATCATGCAACAGGCCTATCAAATAACTGGTGCCAGCACGGGGACGTTTCTCTTTGGGAATTTCCTTACACAACATCTGCATCAGACTGGCACTGTAAACAGCATGCTTCCAATAATGATCCAGCCCCAGCGGACCCTGACGAGGAATCTTGAACGGTTTAGCCAACGTCAGCCCCATCGCCAAATTCATCACCATGTCAAAACCAAGCACACGGGAAATGGCATCATGAAGATTATCGACACCTCCTCGATAATTGAAATAAGGGGAATTGGCATAACGTATAACCTGTGCCGCCAGACTAGGATCCTGCTCAATCAACTTGGCCAGATCAGCAATCTCGGCGCGTGGGTCAGCACGCAATTCAAAAACACGCGCCGCCATTTCCGGCATGGGTGGCAATTCAGTCGTCTGCTCGACGCGCTGGCGAATCTTCGCCCTCAGGTCACTGCTCCAGGACAGATTGGCCACTTCCTCACCTGCCTCTTGAAGCCCTTCAACCGGCTGGGCAAAATCACTCGCCAACAGGGCATTGGTCTGTAGCTGCATAAAGTTCTTGCGCGACATCTTGATCAAGCGACTGTGATCACCAGCAACAATGTAGACCTCATCGGGTGTCGTCAAAGCTGCGTCGATCACAGTCCGCAGACCATAGGCAATACCAACCGGGGGAATATGGCCAGGCTGACAATCGGCAAACACTGAAGACAACTGGGTCTGATAGGCCGGACTGACCTTACGATGCAGCAATTCAGATAGGCCATCAAAATCAAGTTTATGCGAAGCCGGGATGACTGCCATCATCAAACCAAATGCATCACGCATCACTACTGGATAATACAAAGATCGCGGCGGAATATTTGCCTGAATCGCAGCCTCAAGGGGTGACTCGAAACGAGACACCTCAATTACCGAATAAATAATATGCTTACCATCCAGATACTGCTTAATTGTTTTTGCTATTGCCATGACGCTTTTTTTACCCCGCTAAAGCAGCGCAACAATATGCGCTGTCTTTATCATAGAACCTGGAACTCCATGTCCACCCCGAACACTTGAGTCTCAATATATGGCTTTTAGATTAAGTTAGCCATTAAAGTGATTGATTTTTATTAAAAGCCAACAGGATTTACGACCGCAACGGAGATATCTTGAGAGGGGCAGCGAAAGTTTTTTATATTTGAAACAACGGCCATGGCGATCGCCATGGCCGTTAGTGTGAAACTTATTAGTCAGGAGCTGAACAGACCTGAGCGTAATCGTCATAACCTGGGAAATCCCCCTTACCACTGCAATGCGGGCAGTCAGGATTTTTTCTCAGCTTGAATTCATCAAAGCTACTGCGCAGGGCATCGTAATAAAGCATCTTGCCCAGCAATGGCTCACCCATATTGAGCAAAATCTTCAAGGCCTCGGTGGCCTGCAGCAGCCCCATCACACCAGGCAAGATCCCCAGCACACCAATCTCGGAACAGGAAGGCGCCGCGCTGGCATCGGGCGGGGTTGGAAACATGCAACGATAACAACCCGTCGGACTTTCCGGATGGGCTGGCCAAAACACCGTCAGCTGACCTTCAAATCGATACACCGCACCGTGAACATTGGGTTTGCCCAGCTTTACACAGGCATCATTGACCAGATAACGGGTCGGCAGGTTATCGGTGCCATCGATGATTACATCGTAATCTGAAAAAATCTCTTCGACGTTGCTGCTATCGAGGCGCGTCTCGTAACCCACCACCTTCACATCAGAATTCAACTGTTCAATGGCCTCGCGCGCCGAACTCACCTTTGATGTGCCAACCCGCGCCTCGGTGTGGATGATCTGGCGTTGCAGATTACTGCGATCCACCACATCCATATCGACCAAACCAATCGTGCCGACGCCAGCGGCGGCGAGATAAAAGGCACACGGCGACCCCAGGCCACCGGCACCAATCAACAACACCTTGCTACCCAGCAGTTTTAACTGCCCCGCCTCGCCCACCTCGGGCAATAGCAGATGACGTGAATAACGTTCTTTGGCATCGGCGCTTAATGTCAGCGGAATATCGAAATCCAGGCCCTGATTCTTCCAGCTATTAAAACCGCCAGCCAGAGAGCTGACATCGCTATAACCCAGTTGACGCAGCGCCTCAGCAGCAAACAGGGAACGCACTCCACCGGCACACATCACAATCAGTGGCTTATCTTTGTCGGGCACCGCGTCTTCTATACGCAGCTCCAGATAACCGCGCCCCATGCGCAGTGCGGCAGCAGGCGAACCATTGGCAATTTCATCGGCCTCGCGCACATCTACCAGCAAGGCACCCGTGGCCATCAGCCGATGGGCCTGATCCGGTTCAACCTCTGGAATGGCCGATTTAAGCTCGGCCATGCGGCGTTCCATTCCCTTCATCAATACACCCTCTCTAAGGTAATTCTTTAATATATCGTCGCGTCATTCTGCCAAGTTTAACCTGCTGTGGCTATTCGGCGGCTACTTTGCATCCTGAGCACAACGAAAGCCCAGATCAACAAAAGTATAGGTCGACTGTAGATTGAAGCGATAGGCACCACGGTAAAAATGGCTGATCACGTAATGACCCAGCCCACCCCAGCCACCGCCACGCACCACCCGCAGTGTCTCGCCGAAATCATCGCTCTTATACTCAGAGCCTGGATAGGGCTGATACCAGTCGGCCGTCCACTCCATCACATTGCCGGCCATGTCATGCACACCGTAGGGCGAAACGCCGTTGGGATATGAACCAACCGGTGCCACGCCATGCGCCCAGCCTTCACCCGAACCATCATTCAAACGCGACTCATCCCAGTCGTTGCCCCAGGGATATTCACGACCGTCATCACCGCGGGCGGCCTTTTCCCACTCTGCCTCAGTCGGCAGGCGCTTGCCCTGAGCTTGACAGTAATCACGGGCATGAAACCAGGTCACACCGGTCACCGGCAGATTATCGAGTTGTTGTTGATGTTCCACCAGGGCATCGAGCAAGGCATCAAATTCCATGCTGCTGACATCCAGATCCAGCTTGAACAGATCCGTCGCCAGAATTCGCAGACGCTCCAGGCTGGCATAACTCAAAATGTCTCGCGACAACAGGTAGCCATTTTCCTTCCAGCCGTTGGGGATAAAATAGTTATTGGCCATGACAAATTCACGATACTGGCGGTTGCTAAGCTCAAACTTATCCAGCCAAAAGGCCTTCACCATTTGCCGGTGCTTGGGCGCCTCGTCCAAATACCAGGGCTTGATTGAACCGTACTCCTGCGCCTTGCCATCATCATCACGCGGTTCCGCCCCCATCAGAAACGACCCCGCCGGAATCAACACCATATCCTGATGCTTATCCTGGGACGACTCCTCGGCCGCCACCGTGCCTGCAAAGGCAAGTGCCAACAGCACCGCAGCACCACGCATTCCCGTCACAGCCATTCAATTTCCCTCACCCAAAAAGGGAACATGGTATAGAATTTCGGCAACCTCTACCAACCGGACAAACACATGCCAATGAAACCAAAAACCAAAGTCATGGCCGCCAGCACCATGCTCGGTCTGACACTGGGACTTGGAGCACTATTTTTCTATATCGAAGAAAAAAAGTATGAAGCCCTGTACTACCAAACCGAGCTGGGCAAATTGCAGCAACAGGCTGGCTTTAACCAGCTAATGCAACAAATTGCCGAGCAGGGCCACAACGACGCTATCAAGATTCTGCACCAATCCAGAAAGATTCAGGCCCTATCAGCCGAGCAGGCCCGCCAGCTAGTCGATGCAATAAACACTGAGCGCAAACCAGACAGCACCATAACGGCGACAGAACTAGATGCCATCAAGGCTCTAGCTGGGTTGTAGCAGACAAAATGGCAGGCAAATAAACAATGATCAAAAAGCTAGACATCGACGCCCCGCATCAGGGGCTGTTCATGATCACCCGCGAGGTCGATCAACTGGTACGTGACAGCGGCATCCACGCAGGACTCTGCACCCTGTTTGTTCAACACACCTCGGCCAGCCTGATCATTCAGGAAAATGCTGATCCCTCAGCACGACAAGACCTGGAAAACTGGCTCAACCGCCTGGTACCGGAAAACGACCCCATCTACCGGCATATAGATGAAGGGCCAGACGATATGCCCGCCCACATCAAATCAGTACTGACAGCCACCAGCCTGAGCATCCCGATTGATCAGGGCCGTCTGGCATTGGGAATTTGGCAGGGGGTTTATCTGTGGGAACATCGCCACCACGGCGGGCGACGATCGATAGTTGTTCACGTCGCGGAATAATTGTAACTATTAAAGTCCCAGTATGATCTTGGCGAGCCTTTTGGACCCGACCAGCCTCGCAGCAAAAGCTGCTTGCAGATAAACCAGAGCAAGACACCGTGGCCAACAAATAAAACCCGCTGATGGCTGTTTGCATATTCAAGCAAACGCTCGACGCAGGCAATGCCACGCTGCTTTGCCTGCCGATATGATTCGGCATTGGCCGAAAACCCTGCCAGCCATATCAGGCGATAAAGCGCAGACCAGGTAGCGGGTGAAAGCCGTGGCGTGGTCAAATTTACAAATGGCATTTCAAACTCCCTGAACAGGGAGTCATTGATATCAAGACAATCAATATCAAGCGCCTGGGCCGACTCTATTGAGCGAGGCAGATGACTGCAAATAACAAAATCACACTCTGCCGCCTTTTCCCGCACCTGCGTTGTCGGCGGTAAAGCCAAATCGATGCCAGCCTGATTATATTCAGCCACCCAGACACCAAACTGTGAAGATGAGAGCTTGCCGCCCTCGGCGATGGCAGGTTTGCCGTGCCTTAATAAAACAATCTCCATCTTTGGCGGACAATTACATATTCAACTGCCGCTCGATCACGGCAATATCCTGCAACTCTTCGATAGAATAAAGCGCATCCAAATCAACCGGGGAACGCGGGGTACGGTGCGGCATCAACAGCAACTCGGTCATATCAACATGCAGCTTGTTGGTTTTATCGATGCCCGTCTCGACCGCCTGCTTCAAGGTTTTGACATAACTGTAACCACTATCAGCAAACACCTTGATAACAAACTTCTTGCGCTCTTCACCGCCCAGACTCATCGGACTAACAGACAGCCTTTCATCTGAAACAGTCGTGTAAGAGGCCGCCAGCGATTCAAGCACCGCCCGATCACCCAGTGGCGCAGCTGTCAGCTCAGCAGGTTCGTTAGTGCAAGCCGCCAGCAGCAAAACCACGCCCAGCCAGACAACTTTTTTTATCTGATTACACATGCTCACAACTACAGCCCCTGCTCATTACGCATCCAGCGATGCAGAAGGTTGGCTAGCTCAGTATTGCCTTCCTTCTGTGCCACCATCCGCGCGCTCCAGCCATCGGCATTCTGTACGTTCAGATCGGCACCGGCGTCATGGAGGATACGCAAGGTTGATTCGTTGTCACGCTGAGCCGCCCAATGCAGGGCTGTCCAGCCTGACTTGTCAGCATGTTGAATATTGGCACCCTTTTCCAGCAACAGCTTGACGCCATCGTCGTGGCCCTTCATCACCGCACGCAGCAATGGTGTCCAGCCGCTATCGTCCTCGGCGTCGATCTCGGCACCATTTGCTATTAGCAGGGTCATCAATTCCAGGTGACCCTGACGGGCAGCATGGGCCAAGGCCGTCCAACCATAGCTGTTACGGGCATCTACCTCGGCACCGCTATCCAGCATCGACTGCACCGCAGCGGCATCTTTATCAACCACCTTTTCCATCAACGGGGTGTTGTTGTCACAGGCCATCAACAACGCCGATAGCGCTGCCACGACCAAAGCTCTGTTCCAACTTCTCATTGCTTGCCTCAGTTTGATTCGGAAAAAGCCGTATTCTACCCCGTATGCAATAGATGATGAGGTATAATTTTCGCCACTTATTTTGAGGAGTTGTACCCAGATGGCCGCATTTAAATGCCCTCACTGTAGTGAAGAAACCATTTCACTGAAAGACAAATACCGCCTCGGCTGGTGGGCCACGGTTAATTGCAAACAGTGCGGTGGCAGGGTTGCAGCATTTCCCTGGGTGCTGATGATGTTCACTATGTGCTATGTCTGGAATGTGATGTGGTGGGTCGGTCTGGTCAACTTCAAACACAGCTATCACTATCTTGGCTACCTGGCCATCTGCTGGGTGCTACTCGAGCTGGCAAATATCTATTTCACACCGCTGTGTCAGCTAAAGAAAAAAGATCCTGGTTAAAAGTCCATGAGCAAAATACTGGCGGTAGGCATCGCCACCCTCGACATCATCAACAGCGTCGCTGGCTATCCGGCCGAGGATGATGAAGTCCGCGCCGTCAGCCAGCGACTCTGCCGCGGCGGCAATGCCACCAATACCCTCGCCGTGCTCAGCCAGCTGGGCCATCAATGTCATTGGGCCGGGGTGCTGGCCGACGAACCGGATGCCCGCCACATCGAAGCCGACCTGAAAAGACACCGGATCGATACCACCGCTGTGCTGCAATTGACCGAAGGCAAGGTGCCGACTTCCTACATCAGCCACAACCTGGCCAATGGCTCACGTACCATCGTCCATTATCGCGACCTACCCGAGTATCCATTCAGCCAATTCAAGCAAATAGATCTCAGCCAGTTCGATTGGTTGCACTTTGAAGGCCGCAACGTAGCTGAAACCCGGCAGATGTTGGAATGGGCCAGACAAAAGGCCCCCCAACTGCCACGCTCGGTCGAGATAGAAAAGCAGCGCGATGGCATCGAAAGCCTGTTCGAATTGGCTGATGTACTGTTGTTTTCCAAGGCCTTTGCCGTAGGCCGTGGTCATAACAATGCACTCTCTTTATTGAATGCCCTGCAACCGCACTGCGGCAGCGCCAAACTGGTCTGCGCCTGGGGTGAATCGGGGGCCTGCGCCCTGGATGGCAAACAAGAGTTACACAGCCCGGCCTTCCCACCGCCACAGCTAGTGGATACCCTCGGGGCGGGCGACAGCTTCAACGCTGGCCTGATTGACTCACTGCTTAGCGGCCGTGAGCTTGGCGCGGCGCTGGAATCAGCCTGTCGTCTGGCTGGCCAGAAGTGCGGTCACCAGGGCCTGGATTTTTTACAACCGCAACCCGGATAACAGAAGGTTTACATCATGATTGAGATTTTTGACCGCAAGGGCTTCGATTGTATCGCCCGCGTTGAGGCCGACGACCTGCAAGGGGCTGACCTGAGTGGCCAGGATCTGAGCAATGCCAATCTGGTGCAGATGGATTTGCGTGGCGCCAACCTCAGCAACTGTAAGTTGGTGGATGCGGATCTGCGGTTGGCCAATCTAAGCGGCGCCAATCTTAGTGGTGCCGATCTGACTAACGCGGAAATCATGTCCTGTCAGTTCGATGAGGCCAAGGCGACGAATATTGTTTTAGGTGAACTCAAACTAGACAAGCAGCAGCGCAGCGCACTCAAGGCCGGCGGTGCCGAGGTCAGCAGACTACCGCTGGACATCACCATCAAGCAGGCTTGATTTCATCCCCGAGCAGACATGACTCCGGCGCACAGGTCACCCGATTGCGACCATTGGCCTTGGCGTCATACAACACCCGATCGGCCTGACCAATCAATACATCGCCGGACTTTTTGCTCAGGCTGGTATTAACTTCGGTCTTCAGCGTCGCCACACCGATGGAAATCGTGATATTGAATGGCTCAAAGTCGGGCACATCAAAAATACGTTCTTCAACGCCACGCCGCACCCGTTCGGCCACCTCTTCGGCTACTTCGATAGAGGTATTGGCCAGCAAGGCACTGAACTCCTCACCGCCATAACGCGACAAGACATCACTGCTACGGAGCTGGGCACGGATGATCGCAGCCACCTCACGCAACACCAGATCACCGACCTGATGACCATAGGTATCATTAACCCGTTTGAAAAAATCCACATCCAGCAGCATGCAAGACAGTGGTTTGCCAGAGCGTCCAGCATTCACCGCCTCTTCAGTAAGACGCTGATCGAAAAAGCGACGATTATTGATCGCCGTCAGCGGATCGGTCAGGCCCTGGCGTTTGAGTCGCTCCAGATTCATGCCATTTTCGACGCAGATCGCGACAACTGCGGCGAAATGTTCGAGAAAATCAGTCCGCACCCCGCGCACAAACTTGTCCGCATCATAGCTGCCAATGTTGAGGCTACCGATCAGACGGCCATAACGCACCAATGGCAACAGCACCACGCTGGCTGGTTTTTTGCGACCTTGTTTGAATAAACGGGAATGCAGACCAGAGCGATACCCGCCCAGACTTGGAAACAGTGATGCCGAATAAAACTGCTCCATCTCTTCTATGTTTGAGGCAAACATCAGCGATGGCAGCTCTTCAAGCTTGACGCCCTCATCCTTGAGCATGCGCTGCACTTCATATTCAGGATCAAACAACAACAGACTGACCTGATCCCAACTCACCGCCGATGGATCGGGATTGAGCAAGGCATCGATCAACTCGAGAATAGAGTTCAGGCTGACCAGTTTCAGCTCAAGGTTTTGGAAGCGACGTAACTTGCGCTCATTATTGCGCGCCTCTTCCATAAAATCAGTCAGCCGCTGTTTCAGCAACCGATTCTGGGCATTTTGATCTCTGCTCATACCGACCTGATTACTTGGAATAACGCTGCGTGACATAGACGATGACAACATACAAAACCTCACATCCAACAAATATTCGTTTTGGCAATGTCATCACGGAAGCTCTTTATAATTACTTTTGATCCGCAAAGCAGCAGCGCCTAACTGCTGTTTTCTTCTCACCCCTAAACTCACATCGGTTGGCATGGTTTTTCTTATTAATAAGCACCAACTCTTGCCTTTGAATAACGGGCATCTAGCAGGTTTCTTTAATCAAATTCCTATAAAAACAAGCAAAACAGCCGCATTTCAGCCACGGCAACCAATGATGCCCGCATGGCATCCGCTATAATGCGCCACCATGAGCCTCGACCTTATCCAACCCCTACTCGACTGGATCAACCTGCACCCCGGCTGGGCCGCCGTGTTTGTGTTTCTGGTTGCCTTCAGCGAATCGCTAGCCATCGTCGGTCTGTTCATGCCCGGCGTGGTATTGATGTTTGGTATTGGCACCCTGGTGGCACTGGGCAGCATCGACTTCTGGCCGACCTTCTGGCTGGCGGTAGCAGGGGCCATTGCCGGTGATGGCCTGAGCTTTTGGCTCGGCATCCACTTCAAGGATCACCTGCGCGATCTGTGGCCCTTTAGCCGCTACCCGAGCCTGTTCGCCAAGGGTGAGAGCTTTTTTCTACGCCATGGCGGCAAGTCCATTCTGTTCGGCCGTTTTGTCGGCCCGGTGCGCCCCATCATCCCCGCCACCGCCGGCATGCTGGGCATGTCGGCGTGGAAGTTCTTTAGCGTCAACATCATCTCGGCCCTGGCCTGGGCGCCAGCCTATCTATTGCCGGGCATGGTGTTTGGTGCCTCGCTGGGACTGGCAGCCGAGGTAGCCTCACGCCTGGCGGGCCTGGTGCTGATGTTATTAATTTCCACCTGGCTCAGTGTTTGGCTGCTCAAGCGACTCTATCTTTTGCTGGCACCCAAGGCCGCCGATGCTGCGGAGCAACTAATCCGCTGGGGCCGCAACCATAAACACCTGGGGCCGCTCACTGCCGCCATCGTCGATCCCCAACAACCTGAACTTAAAGGGCTGAGCATCATCGCCATCGGCCTGGCCCTGTTTGCCGTTCTAATCTTTAGCCTGTTCCAGCACTTCAGCCCCGGCCCACCACTGGCTCGCTTTGATAGCAGCATCTACCACCTGCTTCAGGGCATGCGCAGCCCCTGGGCTGATCAGATTATGGTGCTGATTTCACAACTGGGCGACAGCATTGTCCACATTGTCCTGGTCATCAGCCTGCTGTTATGGCTGGCGGCAAAACGCCATTACCTCGCCGCTGGCCACTGGTTGGCGGCGGCACTGTTTGCCGCGCTGATGAGCTGGCTGCTTAAACAGACTGTGCAGCTACCCCGACCCAATTCAATGTTCGAGGGGGCAATGGCCTTTAGCTTTCCCAGCGCCCACGTGGTTTACGCCTGTTGCAGCTTTGGCTTTCTGGCGGTATTGATTGCCCGGCAACTCAAACCGCAGAGACGGTGGCCCTGTTATGCCACAGCGATGCTGATCATTCTCAGCATCGCCTTTTCACGTCTCTATCTGGGAGCACACTGGTTCTCGGATGTTGCCGCCGGACTGATCCTCGGCCTGATCTGGGTAGTTGTGCTGGGGGTGGCCTATAACCGTCACCTGACCAGCCCCATCAAACCCGCCGGAC
The DNA here is from genome assembly GCA_965602225.1 of uncultured Gammaproteobacteria bacterium. Lineage (GTDB taxonomy): Bacteria > Pseudomonadota > Gammaproteobacteria > Tenderiales > Tenderiaceae > Tenderia. The sequence goes on from CBFCYE010000016.1 coordinate 19,787, forward strand.
TGATCGCCATCCCGGTACTAGTGCTGGTACTGTTCGGCGGCTGGCACAGCATCAGCAGCCATGAACAAAACATGCAGCGTTACGCCCTGAATCAACATGACATACAAATCGATTCTGCCGATTGGCTCGACACAGGCTGGCAGCAACTGGCCGGCCGTCGCATCGACACACTTGGCATTCAGGGCCAACCCATGAATCTGCAATGGGCCGGCTCACTGAGCGAATTACAAGCCCACCTGCAACAACTTGGCTGGCAAACACCCAGGTCGTTGACTGCCAGCAACGCCCTGCACTGGCTCAACCCCGATGCCGAGCTGGAATCAATGCCGCTGTTGCCCCAGGTACACGATGGCCGCCACGCCGAATTGACCATGCTGTTGATTGAACAAAAACTGATCATCAAACTCTGGCCAAGCAATCACAGCCTAACCAATTCAGAGCAGGGCATCTGGCTTGGCAATGTCAGCAGACTGGAAAGCAAACATCTTAGTTTTATCAACCTGCCTTCGCAGGGCAAGGACTTCAACACCCCCATGCAACAATTCAAACCCTTTATCGCCCTGCTCAACTGGCGCCTTCATCAGCGCAATGCCACAACACAAATCTGGCATGGTGAGACATTACTGTTCTGGTCCGAAGCCGCCTCAAAAAAATAATCCCCACCGGACACAAGAATCCCCACTCGAAACGCTGGTATTAGATAGCCATTAATAAACTTCAACTTTTCAGATATGCTGTAGCAGCACCGATAGCCTGAACATGCCGTAAATCAACGACAAACCAGCGGGACTGCGATGACAAATACTGAGTTCATTTATCAAGACCCGGTAAATATGGAAGAGACCCGAATCCTCATTGAGGAGTGGAAAAGTTCTCTACCAAACTGCGGCATCTTTGCGCTAGTCTCTGAAATTGATCGAGAACACATCCCTTCACTTCAGAAAATATGCAGGCAAGCACAATTGCCACTCATCGGCGCCATATTTCCGGAGCTGATCTACGACAGCCAGTTCAAAAATGGCGGTATGATACTAATCCGCATCGACAACATGCCAGTCCACTTACTGATTGAAAATCTATCTGCCCCGGATCAAAACCTGGATGAAATTGCAGAAAGATTTACAGCAAGTTTCGAGCACAAAGAAAACAGCACCCTGTTTATGATCTTTGATGGCATGTTGCCCAACATCAGCACATTCCTCGACACCTTATTTAGACACATCACCGATGAGTTTCATTTTTCAGGCATCAATGCCGGCAGCGAAACATTTCAGCCCATGCCATGCCTGTTCGACAATCAACGCCTGATTGGCAACGGCGTAATAGCCATACAAATGACCAATCACCCCGGCGCAGTCATTGAACACAATTACAGTGCACCAAAACAAACATTTGTTGCCACCACCACAGATAACAACCGGGTTAGCAACATCAACTGGCAGCCAGCCTTTGAGGCCTACTCGAAACTCATAAAAGACCATTACAACGTCGACATCAACAAAGAAAATTTCTACGAACATAGTGTCCACTTTCCATTCGGCATCATTCGCGCCAATGGCGAAACGCTGGTGCGTATTCCCGTAGCCCTGAATGATGACGGCTCGTTATTTTGTGTTGGCGAGATCCCTGAAAATTCACTACTGACTATTCTGCATGCGATACCCCCCGGCAGCACGGAAACCATCGACCAAATAAAGAAACAAATACCCGAACAAGATAACAATATGCTGCTGGGGTTTTATTGTGCCGGACGACGCATGCATCTCAAAGATGCCGCTACCAGCGAGCTAATATATTGGCAGCAACAGTTTTTACCAGCGGTTGTCTTAGGCGCATTGTCACTTGGCGAAATTGGCAGTTCACAACAAGGTGGCTACCCCCTGTTTCACAATGCGGCATTAGTTTGCAGCCCGTGGATTAAATCGTGAAACAAGACCAAATAATCACCGTTCTCTATGATCTTGCGTTAACCGTTTCGGGTGAAACTCGGGTAAGGCCTCTGCTCACCAAAATGACCCAACGCCTGCTCTACCACACAGCATTCCCCTGCGGCATCTTTTTTTCATATCCAGAACCTAAAAACAGCCGCCAAACTACTGTTGATGCCATCATCGAGACCGCCCTCTGCAGCCGCCAGCTATGCCTGACTGAAGGACAACAGATAAAATTACCCCGTATTTTTTGCAGCACAGAATCAAGCTTAATTACTGACAGGGGACTAATAGATATATGCTTTCCAGGCAACACTAAATATGAAACGGCGTTGATACTACCAGTGAGCAGCCACGGTGCATTTATACTGTTATCACAAACAAATAATGAGCAAGGTCTGCCCCTCACCCGAATATTCGCACCGGTACTAAACAATTTCTCAAAGGCCTTGACTCTATGTAAGCAGAACGAACAATTCACCAACGATCTTGAAAAAGAAGTTGAAGTGCGCAGAAAAGCAGAACAGGGCTTATCGCAATTTAAAAAAACCATGGACATGATGCACGACAGCGTCTTTGTTATCGAACCAGAATCACTGCGTTTTATCTACTGCAACCATGGCGCCGTACAGCAAACCGGTTATAGCATGGAAGAGCTGCTTGCCATGACGCCCGCTGACATAGACTCTAATAACGACATTAACGCCGTAAGAAACATTTTTGATGAAATCATAAACAGAAAAAACAGTTCCGTACATTTCGAAGTCAGCATAAGAAACAAAAACGGCACAATAACACCCGTTAACCTAATGGCATCATATATCGCCCCCGATAACGAACCTGCCCGTGTTATCGTCATCGCTCAGGATATTACTGAACAGAAAAAAGCCCATGGCGAATTATTAAAAGCCAAGAATGATGCTGAACATGCCAACCAGGCCAAATCAAACTTCCTTTCGAGCATGACACATGAACTGCGCACCCCCATGAATGCCATACTCGGGTTCGCGCAAATTCTACAGATTGATGATATTAACAACGACCAACGCGATTTTTGTAATGAGATAATCAAGGCCGGCAACCACTTGCTTGAGCTGATCAATGACATTCTCGACCTCTCTAAAATTGAGTCTGGAAACATCAATATCTCGATGGAACATCTTGATCTAAAAACAATTATAAATGAATGCCTGCCCTTGGTTATGCCCTTGGCAAAGGCACACAATATAAGCATAGATAATCAGCTGAATCACGAAAAATCCTTATGCGTTAAATCAGACTTCACCCGCACCAAACAGGTAATACTCAACCTGTTATCAAATGCCATTAAATATAACCGTAAAAATGGTTCTGTCTGCATTACCGCCGAACACATTGATGGGAATAAGCTACGAGTAAATATCATCGACACCGGTAGCGGCATTCCCACAGAACTAAAAGAAAAGCTTTTTGTACCGTTTGAGCGCCTGCATGCTGAAAACACAGCTATTGAGGGAACCGGAATCGGCCTGAACATCAGCAAGCGTCTGATAGAAGCCATGAATGGAACCATAGGCAGTCAAAACAATTTACAAGAAGGTTCAACCTTCTGGTTCGAACTGGACAGCTGTGACGAACCCGACACTACCAGCCTTGCCATTGAAGAAAACAGCAACAACACGCCCAGCGATGACACCGGCCGTCACACCATACTTTACATTGAAGACAATCCAGCAAATTTAAGATTAATGGAAAGAATTGTTCAGATGCGTGGAGATACAAGGCTTATCGCCAGCCACACCGCAACAATAGGGATAGACCTGGCCCGCAGCCATCAACCCAACGTCATTTTGATGGACATAAGCCTGCCTGACAACATGGATGGTTATCAGGCATTTGCCGCCTTAAAACGCATACCGGAAACAAAAGACATTCCCGTTATCGCCATCAGCGCCAATGCCATGCCCCGTGATATTCAAAAAGGTAAACAAGCCGGATTCTATGACTATCTAACCAAGCCCATTGACATCGGCCAACTCAACAAACTGCTTGATGAGCTACGTGATGATTGTTAAATCTACTCAACCGGATAATCAGCACTGATCCATTCCGGCATACCGGAATGACCAACACAAATAAGATTATTTAAACCCATAATCGACAGGTTAGTAAAAACAGTCTGGGCACGACGACCTGAGCGGCAGTACAAATAAACCGTCTTATATGGCTTAAGTTCATCAATACAATCACCTTCATTACCAAAGGCAATATTTCTAGCCCCAGGAACATGCCCGGCCTCAAACTCTGCCGTTGAACGAACATCAATTACAATCTCGTCTTCGGCAATTGCCTGCCAGGCCTGATGCAAATCAAGCATGGAAAACTCTTCAGACAAATAACGTTTTGGATCAAAACTAATGCCTGTTTCCATGTTTGCTGGCACCGCCTCGTTAATCTTCTTAGGCAGATCAAGATTGAGGTTGTGCATAATCGTCACAAATTCTTGTTTACTCTTGCCACCACCAAGGCGGCGATTCCAGCGCTTTTCCTCGGCAATCGTCGAACTGGTTCTGCCACTGTAATCATGGCCGGGATAAACCAGCGTCTCATCCGGCAGGCTAAATAATTTCTTGGTGATGCTGTCATATAACAACTCCGCACTACCCTGCTGAAAATCAGTTCGACCACAACCATGAATCAACAAGGAATCACCACTAAACAACATACCATCTACCACATAGCTGACACAGCCGTTGGTATGTCCGGGCGTTGCTAGCGCGATAATTGTATAGGCGCCAAACTGGATCGTATCAGCATCCTTGATGGCGACATCAATAGCCTTAACCTCGGCGGCCTCGCTATAGACAATCTTCGCCCCGGTCTTTTGCCGTATCTGTCCTGCAGCGGTGACATGGTCGGCATGCACATGGGTTTCCAGCACATACAACAATTCAACACCCAGCTCTTTTATCAAGGATAAATCACGATCGAGTTGTTCTTGCACCGGATCAATCAATACCCCCTGCAGACTCTCTGGGTCAACCAGCAAATAGGTATATGTCCAGGTATCCCTGTCCATCAACTGGCGCACCACCAGATTTGGCCTAGCCACATTCAAAACCATCGTACCTAATCTCCCCCAATTAATTGTCTGACTGATTATATGCCCTAACACACGCCTGGCAGATGCACTGCTTCATACGCAGTTCCTCAGGCAACTTCTGCAACAGCTCGTCTGGAATATTCTGCACGCTGCACCAGCAATCCTCAATGGGCTTAGCCAATGTAACCGCACAATGGTTCACGCCACCACACAGAGGGCAGCGGTTTTGTTTCTCAGTTTCTGTTTGATCCAGGTCCGACATTAGCAATACATAGATGTAGTTACAGAGTTCAAGCCTGGCTTATTGATGCATCAATATCACCGGCCCAAGACAAGGCGGCAAAATAGGACTGATTAAGGTGTTCTTTTTCAAACTTTTCCATAACAGGCAAATCCCATTGCCCCTGCTCATAGGCAATCACAGCAGCAAGCACTTCACCGGCCACGCCTTCGCGCTGCAGTAAGGCCTGACTTATTTCATCCGACAATGACAACGACTTCAACAACTCAGTCATATCCATATCCAGCAAGGCATCAAGCACTGAAAATAGCCCCACCACAAAACAGCCTTCTTTATTCGCCGGCGAACATGAATCGGCCATCAACTCACACATTTTTGCCCGCACCAATGAGGTCACCAATAGTTCATGTGGTTTGTCGTTGGCTCCTGACATAACCAACACCATCACCATTTCCTTGACCGCCTTAAGCCCCATAAACACAACGGCGTGGCGCAATGACTCAACTTTTTTTGGCAAGGAAAATGCGGCTGAATTGACATAACGCAACAGACGATAACTCATCGATACATCATGGCCAATCACCTCACCCAGCGCTTCAATATCAACCTCAGTATCTTGCAACTTCGACAACAATTGCATCACCGCCAGCTGATTTGCTGGCACACGTTTACGTGTGAGAATTTTTGGTTTACAGAAAAAATAGCCCTGAAAATAATCAAAGCCCAGCTCTTTGCATAGTTCGTATTCTTCCTGGGTTTCTACTTTTTCGGCCAGCAGCTTAACGTCAAATTTTTTCAGTAGCTCAACGTGTTCATGCAGCTGAGTCCGATCAAGCGCCATAATATCAATCTTGATCAAATCAGCCAGTTCAACCAGCTCGCGCAGACTTTCATCGTAGATAAAGTCATCCAACGCAACCATATAACCTTGCGCCAACAGACGCTTAACGCCTGCAATTACCTCTGCGTCAGCGGCAATATCCTCAAGCACCTCGACGACAATCTTATTACCAGAAAATGGCAATGGATTATCACCAACCACAAAACCACGGGTAAGATTAATAAAGGCGTAATGCGGCCCAACCAGATCGTCCAGGCCGATCTCGGTTAAGGCATTCATCAAAACGGTGTATGTGGCCTGATCACCAATACCTGCTGGCGCATTCGCCTCATCGGCGGCACGATAAAGTAGCTCATAGGCATATACATCGAGCTTGCGGTCATAGATTGGCTGTCGAGCCAAAAAAAGGTGTGGCATTAATCAGGCACCCTAAAATAATACTCTAATAGAGTATCGGCGCATCCAGCCATTTCAATACTCGGTCCATTTAACACATATAAAATGTAAAAATTATTTAATATTACGCCAGCCAATCTCAACAGCCGTCTTTTCACCAACCGACACCCGCGACAGACTCCGCGGCATCACCGCCTCAGTTGCAGAAATGGCAATCCGCCCACCCATAATCTCGGCCAGCGTCTGCGGTAACAAGGGTTCAAGCGCTGGCTCGGCATAACCATCGGGATAGTCAGGCATCAAACTATTAAAATCATATTTATCAGAAGCGCCCAGCGTATGCAGCAGCTCATGGGCGATAACAAAGTTATTCTGCTGCGCAGATCTATCATCGGCAAAGGCATGCACCACACTAACCATTCCCTTTTGCAGCGCCGTTGAATGCTGCAAGCGCTTATTATTTTCAGGCTGATGGAATAACACAAACACCCGAATATCCGGCCGTGGACCATCATATTCATCCGCAGCAACCGACCAGTAGCGCAGCTGCAAACTCCACCAGATCGTTTTTAAAACAGACCGATCCTCAGGCGGCAAAGGCGGCATTTCAGCCACAACAGGGCCAAGTCTTATTTCAACAGGGTCTTTTACATCAATTCCGTAACGTCTTGTCTCAGCGGCAAAGAATGCCTGCACAGAAAAAAATCCGGCGCTAGAAAGCGTATTGATATATTCAGCCGATGCCTGACTGGCATCCGCATTAATGGGATATACAACCACCCATAACGAATCTTGCCAATCGGTAGAGCGAGCAATCGTCAGCCAACTATCCAGCGCCACTACCGCCAGAATAACCAGCAGAATAAAGATTCGTAATTTTTTAAAACTAAAACCTGAGCTTGCTGCCTTTTTTGTTGCCAAACCCGACGCGACCACATTCTGGCTTAGCGTATCCGCAGCGCCGGCCTTGGTATAGGCCACACCACAGTTCGGACATTGCCACGCAGGCACATCATCAGAGGCCTGTCGTTGGTATTGGCACCTAGGGCATTTCAAAGATTATTTCTTCTTAAGTAGATCACCAAGACCGGCAAAGGCCTTATGGCTCGCACCCTCTTGCTGTTTCTTCGAATCAGTTGTGCCTTCACCATCGATTAGACGCGAATGTTCATTATCATGACAATAGAGACACAACAGCTCCCAGTTACTGCCATCCTCAGGATTGTAATCATGATTATGGTCACGATGATGCACCGTCAGCTCATGCAGATTGGCACGCGTAAATTCACGCGAACAACGGCCACAAATCCAGGGATACATCTTCAGCGACTTCTCGCGATAGCCCTGATCACGACTGGCACGATTGCGCTGCGCCTCAGCCACCACCGCATCAAGTCGTCCAGCGCTTGAATTACTCTTCTTTTCAGCCATCAAAAACCTCTCTTTACTGTGCGTCGACAGGCACCTTCAATTTCTTTATTGCCCATCTTCTGAATAATCATATAAATAATTTATGTCGCTAATATTTGGCCCCAATTCCAGCAAACTATTTTGACTCATCCCATTAGATCGCAATCTAATGGATTTCACCTTCTCAACCATTACGGGTTGATTGTTGCCGTTTGGCTTTGGCGAAGTTCACCAAGTTCGGAATCTAAGGCAAGTAGTTCATCAACAATACTTGTTGATTCGATTTGAGCCAGCGTCCGATAGCGAACTTCTAACCCACGATATACTTGGACGAGCCTTCGACACTCGGCCTGATGCGCGTCGCAGTCAAGACCTTTGTGTATAGCCGTCAAAATAGCGGCCAAAAGCGTTCCGATACCTATCCAATATGAAGCCTCGATACCTAGAAAACTCGAACCGGGTGTTGTGAATAAGGCCGATCCAGCGACAACCCCAAGTAAAGAGGGTACTAGTACAGTGATCCAGTTGGTCTTGGAAAAAAACCGCAGTTCGCTATCAAAAAAGGTGGCCCGCTCACCACACTCGGCTTGGCGCTCTGTCGCGATTTTTTGGTATTTGTCCGTCACTGCGTTCTGTACTCCGTTTTTACAGCTAATCCATCTGCGGTTAATTCTCTGACCTTGGTCCTACCCACGAAAACATAACGCCAGCAATAACCGGCGTTTTGCAGCGATGAAAGGCTTGTATAGGCTCTTTTAGCACAAACGAGCACCGCGGAAAAACGCCGGTTATTGCTTTTGTTATGTGCCGTAATTTCTCTATAGTAGGTCTGATTTAGTCTATAGCAATGCAATATAAGACATAATTTACATGCTAGATATTGGCCGCTTAATACTAACAGCACCTCGAAGATCACCCGGTTTATAGTCAGTAGCTTTGTCGTGTGGATAACGTTCACTCAGTATCGTTTTCACAGCACCTGGAATATCAGATGGACTACCATGACAGGTCAGGCATACAGGTTTAACACCGACAGCTTGCATAAATCGGAAATACTTTCCATTGGGTTCATCCACTAGCTCGGAGTGACTCATATTTTTCAATGATTCTCCTCTTTCGGAACGTGCCTGAAATTGAGCCAGAACCTTTTGCTCCCAGATATCAGGAACGGCCAACATAGGGTTACGAACACGTGTGCCAACACGAGTAACTTTCCATCCGTTTTTTCGAGAGATATCACTCGCAATAGATGGGGACATTTCAGTACAAACTTTGATTGCAGCTACTGGCCCATTGCTCTTCATTTCGCTTTTCATAGCACGCCCTAGTTGCTGCATAAACTCTTTACTCGTTTTCGCGGTATCTTCATGAAGCTGGCCGCTATCCGCAAAGCTCGAATTCATACATGCCATAGATAGGACCAGGTAAAACAATGCTATATAACTTGGTGTTTTGAAATTCATAATAACTCCTCTTGGATAAATTAACCCTTACCTTGATGGCACATAACGCCTGCAATGAGGGGCCTGCCGTAGTGGGGAGAGGCTTGTGCTATTCAGCACAAACAAACACCGCGGAAGGTAGGTCCCTCTCAATTGCCATTGTTAGGCATTTATTCTATAGATCCTCATATAAATTAACGAGTTTGAAAATATTCCTTATATTCTTTAGCTGTTAAAAGGTCCTTAAACTCTGGCTTATCAGATACGACCATTTTCATAACCCATCCACTATTGTACGGGTCGTTATCTATTTGCCATGGGCAATTACGTAGTTCGTGATTAATTTCTACTACGAGTCCTGAAAGAGGGCTACTTACTCCATATATTGCTTTTATAGATTCGAACATAGCAACCTCCTCCCCTTTTTTAACCAACTTATTTGGCTCAGGGAGTTGTGTGGCATACACTAGTGAATTTCCCCAATCCATATAGGATACTGAGAGTCCTATTGTAGCGATATCTCCCTGAATTTTTACCCAGTGCCCTTCGCTAGTATAAAAAAGGCTGTTAGGGTATTGTTCTCCGTGATAAGTTGAAACTTGCTCCTCACAGGGTGGGTTTATTTTGTCTCTTATAATATTAGACAATGACTCTAAATTATTTATTTGCTCGATTTGTGGTCCAGGAATACTGATCGAAAAATATTTTTCAACAACTTGAACTAATCGAATTAGTTTATCCTTTGATTTTGCTAACTCTCCAACGTAACTACTATCTATTTGTGATTTGTTGACATTTAACTCTAATGACATGATATCGATTAGTCTCGCCTCTATTTCATCTAGTTCATTCTGAATCCTTTGCTCGGTTATTTTCCTTGATTCATATTGGTCATCTAATATTAAGATCATAGGGTCAAGATTTGGTGAATGAGGAATGTTGCCACAAGAGGAAGTAGTTATTGAACTAGCTATTGATATTACGAATGTTAATGTGGATTTCTTTTCCATACGATATCCAAATACATTGAACTAGCAGCTGTGATGAAGTTTTTATTATTATACTTATTAGTGACAATAGATATAAATTATAGTTACGTTTAATCCACCAGCCTAATTTTCAAGTTAATTTACCTATATGTGGAAGACTCTTAAGGTGCCTAACGCCAGCAATGAGGGGAAAGCCGTAGTGGGGTTGTTTTTGTGCTAGTCTTTTCAGCACAAAAAAAGCACCGCGGAAGTTTGTCCCTCTCAATTGCCATTGTTAGGTGTGATTTCATTTATTGCTCTTATTTAGACGGTTATTTAGTATTTTAATGTCACTAACGAGTTTTTCTTTTTCAACTGATTGATAACAAGAAACTGTTATTTCCTTAAACTTTTTACCTGTACGATCTTTACCAATCTCTTTTACCATTTCAATAGATTGTTCTGCACCGTATTTGTAATATTTTTTAGAAAGTTCAATATCCTTTATTTGAGGATTACCATCAGCTTTGGCAACCAAAATATCCGCCAGTTGTTTAGCCTCTATAGATACTTTCTCGTACCGTTGTACTTCATCGATTTTGGTTCTTTTCTTGCCCACTATTCGAAAAAAGCTACCGCAAGAGTATAGATTTTTAGCCCTATCCAAATATACGGAATTGTAACGATCTAAATCTCCCTGTTTTTCAAGCTGTATTTTTGGGTCCATTGTTTTGCAAGACGTTGCTAAAAACAAAGCGAAAATAAATATAGTAATTTTTTTAATCATATAAATCCTTATACTGCGATACAACTACTTTCAGAATTCGCGGCTCGAACACCTAACGTCGCAAATAAGCCGACCACCGGAGCACCGCGGAGGTGGGTCGGGCGAACAATAGTGAGCGAACTTTATTTGCCTTGTTATGAGTCATTCAGCTTGAACACACCATCGCTATAAGAGACTGGAATATTTTGGCCCTCAATTAGAATATGGTTCTGACCATCATTACCTATTACCTTGTGCCACTTTCCATTGAATGGTATTTCGAAATACATTAATTTTCCATTTTCATAAACTGCTCTTTGATCCAACACGCCATCCATTTCATGGTCTTCTACTTCGAAACTCTTAATCCCATTTTGATTTAGAACTGCATACCTTAATAAATCAATAACTCCATCATTATCTTTATCAACTAGCTCAACAATCTTTTCAAAGTTATCTAGTTTGTGTATTCCTATTCCATACCCCGTAGGATCAATGTTAATTCTCATTTGAGCTACATCGTACGATATAAAGCCATCGATAGCATCACTAGCAGCCACTGGAAAAGCAACGACTAACAAACTAAGAATACGAAATATTGTTTTAGTAAAACTCATATTTGACTCATAACGTCACAAATAAGCCGACCATTGTAGAGAGGTGAGGACTGTGGCATTCGCCACAGCCGCAACACCGCGGAAATGGGTCGGATTAATTTGTTTTGTTATGCGTAAACTCACCCCTAAGCTTGACATTACAACCCTTCCAAAAAACAACTTTACAAAAGTTAAGAATATAAAGGCAGTATTTGATACTTTTTCAAGATAGCTAATATATAGTACCAACAGCTCCACCACCCATGAGCGCACAAATGCAACTTGACCCAGACAACATAGGCGTTGACGCAGGACAAGACCCATGACCCGTGTGACAAACCAACCCATACCCCATCCTTATCTTTTCACGAAAAACCTCGTGCTCTATCTCTCCCGCACCTTGATTGAATCCAGGCGAACAACCACTACAAATAAGAACTACAATACATAGTAAGATATGTCTGGCTTTTGTAATCATCATTGCAATATGCTTAAGATTCGACTAAGTATTTCAGGTTTCTATTATTAGCTTGTCTAATGCGAATAACACCAGTTAACGAGTCAAGAGTATACGAGTGTAAAACAGTTAAGGACATCAATGTAATTAACGCATAACGCCAGCAATAACCGGCATTTTGTAGCGGTGTTTGAACTGTGCTAGGCTCTTTTAGCACAGCTTAAGCATCGCGGAAAAATGTCCGAGTTAATTGCCATTGTTAGCTGCTTTTATTTCTAAGATCACGCATAACCTCATTTAATAAACTTAGGTATGATTCAACTTCATTTACATCTACCAATTTTGGCTTATGTACAATCTGATTTCTGAACCGCCTTAATTTATCTATATTATGGTATGTAATGGAATCAACGAACTCATGATTCTTCAGCACCTTCAATGAATTGAAGAAAGTAGCATGCTCTCTTGGTATGCCTCCCATCATTGTCACAAACTCTTCTAAGCCTGCCCATTTTGAAAGGAACTCACCTATTTCACCTGGTTTCAACTCCCTTCTAACATCCAGCCTAATTTCGTTACATATTTTTTCAAATCGATCTTTCTTAGGATATAAAGCGCTCTCTGGGATGCTGTTGAAATTAACTCCCCAAAAACGCTTATTATTTGGAATTCTGAACTTCGCAATTAGTCGTCTATTAAAATCAAGTTCGGACTTAGATTCATACTCGTGCTCAATATCGGTAGTACCGATTAGGTAGCCTTCTTGAAAGTATGGCCTTAGAGCCTCTGGTGGACATATACTTAAAAGGCGAATATTTACTAGGTCATGTTCAGAATTCATCGAAATTCTGTTTGTAATATACGGCATTCCAAATACATAAATATATGCCTCACTTTCATTATTCTTCGTCTGCGCAAAAGAACATGCAACTCGTAGTGATTGAGTAAAATCTAATAGAGGCGTTCCACATACTTCATAATGCTGAAGGATACTCCATTGGATATATTTTTTTCGCCGCAGCTCAGGAGTACCGTCAATTTTTTCTTGGGCCAGTAGTTCTAGTAATTTATGCGAGGCCTCCGAAAGAATATCAAAGCGATGCTCTATTTCTCGCTTGGCTAAATAATCACCTCGGTAAATGCTCGGATAAAAAGTTGATTTCTCCGACTTACTTTTGTGATCTACAGACTGACCTCTGTAAAATAATAAGTAGTCTTTATTCAGGTACGCGAGAGCAGCAGTAATCTCAACAAGTGCTCGGAATGAATTTACGGGGAATCCTTCGCCTTTCGCGATATTTCTGTCATCAACGACAGCTTTCATTTCCCTATTAACATTACCTTCTGTAGATCTCATACGTCTGTTCTTGTGTTGCAGCTAACGTCGCAAATAAGCCGACCACCGGAGCACCGCGGAGGTGGGTCGGGCGAACGGGTGTGAGCGAACTTTATTTGCCTTGTTATGCGTAGTACTTGTTACGCTTTATCAATTTCTCAATGTTCTTATACATAGCTACTGCTGCAGGTCCGGTTAATATCATCGCCAATATAAATACTGAAATATATGGATCATCTCCTTCACCAGAGAAGTTATGAGGCATATGAGTGACTATCCAAAGCATGCCTACGAATCCAGATGCTCCGGTTAGAGCAATAAAAAGTATCAGGAACATTCTCCAAAACAGTTCTACCTTTTCAGCAATGCTACTTAGATATGAAATAATAACCACCGAGAAAAACGATACCCCAACAACCCCGAACCCAATAGCCCAGTATTCATATACTAAATTCCAGTCAATATTCATGTATTTCCACTAACTATTACGAGCACAACCCAAACAATTTGCAACACGCCATGTACGCATAACGTCGCAAATAAGCCGCCTGCCGGAGCACTGCGGAGGCAGGTCGGGCGAACGGGAGTGAGCGAACTTTATTTGCCTTGTTAGAGCTCATCTTTATCAACAAGCTCATAAGTTGCATATTTTTTATCAGCACCTTTTACAACCCTGCATTTAACTACAATATCTTTTCTATCTACTCGCCACATGCCTTCTACAAACAAAATATTACCCTCACTCCACCAGGATGCAGTCCAGTTATAAGGAGTTTTTTCTATTGATGCGAAGTGATTTTCACTCTCACTTTTACACCATGACTTTAATTCCATAGCGTATTTGATAGGAATGTCTTCATCATGTGCACTGGCAGAAAAACCAATTAATGCAAGAATCAAATAAATTGAATATTTCATAATCTCTTTATCACTCATTGAGCTCTAACGTCACCAATGAGGGGCAAGCCGTAGTGGGGATTTTTTTGTGCTAGCTCTTTCAGCACAAAAATAGCACCGCGGAGGTTTGTCCCTCTCAATTGGTTTTGTTAGCCCTATTTAAAACTACTTATTCTCTGAGTCTTCTGACTCATTAATAATAAATACTATTGAACCAACAATTAAAGCACCATTTAGTACGATACACAGATCCATTATCTGATCATATATAAAAATCATATTAAGCGAGACCAAACAACATAGGCACCAGCCAAATAAGTGGAGCACTCTCAACCACTTGTATATAGTTCGTGCAGCATTTTCCGTCACGAACCTTGATATATCATCATTTGGGTCAGATTTGGATAACCTAATTATTTTTGCTAATTTTGAGTTATTTATTTTGCAGATAAGCGACATCGGAGAGGCAAACTCTTCCCTTAATTCTTTACCAGCTTCTAGGTGGCACAGAATCATTGATAAAAAGTACACCTGATGTACACGATAGTAGGTGGTTCTCTTCCAGCATGTGTTGCATATGAAACCTGCTAAAGAGATCATAAGAAGCGTGACACTATGCTCCCAGCCAGGAATAGATGAACTTTTTATCCAAGCAGGCAATATCTCGACAAACTTAACAAATGCTAAACCTCCTAGCGCTATACTAACCCCAAGAAAAAACCGTCTATTGTGAGAAAGCAAATTATTATGGGTAGCAACTAATGTTGCTATGTACCCAAGAATTGGCTTCTCAAAGTTACGAGTACGCTTATATTCTCCCTCAGAGTCTTTAAATAGTTCTAATACTGTTTCAATTGAATCTATAGATTTTTCCATATTAAGAACTCGCCTGGTAAATTCACGAATTTAGGGGCTAACGTTCGCCATAACCGGAATTTTGTAGTGTTGTTTAAATTGGGCTAGGCTTTATTTGCCCAATTTAAACAACGCGGAAAAATGTCCGAGTTTATGGCGCTTGTTATGCCATTATTCTTCACACGTATAAATTGTAAGACTTTCACTAACCAAGACCTCTCTTTCAGTGGGTATGTACACAAACTGATAGGGGTTTGTCAGGGCTTGAGTAACAACGCAATTCTGGCCCGGCTTACTAAGATTTACATTTGCTGTAATATGAGCTTCAAAAACATCGATTGAATCCAAACCTATAGAATACCCCCCAGTATTTCTCTGCCCCATATCCATTAATAGGACCCTGCCTTTATCAAAATCGATTTCCGCAGGAACATCACTTGTGTAGTTTGCTAGTTCTTCATTATAGTCAGCTTGACTTGTTATTATCTTTAATTGTTTTTTTGTGTAAGTACCACTATTAGTATAAAAGCCTTGTTTAAGCTGTTGAGCTTCTGTCTCTGGTAATGGGCTTTCCGCATTCGAATTTTCGACACAACCTGATAGCGATAAAATTGTGCACAGTAAAATTATATTTCTCATTCGCTGACCTTTTGGGCATAACGTCGCAAATCACCGGCAAATTGGAGTGACGTGAGGATTGTGGCATTCGCCACAAACGAACGTTGCGGAAATTTGTCCGCGTGAATTTGCCTTGTTATAAGATTTAATTGCCAACATCGAATTCATGACCTCTTTTTCTAAAATATCCGCACATTTGGTTGGCAACATCCAAAAATAATTTAGCATTAATGCTGCCAACAAAGTCTACAATTTTACCTTTTCTGTACGATACATTGCCTTCAACTTTTTGTAATTTAGAACTGTAAAATTCATCATCAGAATGAGCGGCAGCTTGATCTCTATATTTTAGAATTTTCTCATGAACCTCAATCTTGTTACTATCGCCATCAAATACAATAGAAACATCAACATTAACTAATTTAGCAGAATTATTAGCGCCTTTGCTTTTTCTGAATGCACGACCATAAGAAACTATTGCCGCAACTAGTAAACCTTCAATGTGGTCGTAATAAAATGAAATTCCTTTTTCTTTATCCTCTTCAGCAAGCTCAATACAAGCTTTTAAATATTTCGTAGCTTGTTCACAATCATCTGCATTTATATAACACCTATTAGCAATTAGTTCGTTATCTGGAGTTGATGTTACCTGTGTCATAATTAATAACTGAACCTGTTTCACTAAAGCTTATAACGTTCGCGGTAAGCGGGAAATTGGAGCTTTGCGAGGCTTGTGGCATTCGCCACAAATGAGCAACGCGGAAATTTCTCCGCTTGACCGCGCTTGTTATGTGTTCATCCTGCACTAAAAATCTCGAACATTTTCCTTTTTATTTAGAAATAATTTCTTTCAGGTCATGTTTATTATCTTTTAACTTAGCAGCCAAAATAGATTGGCCTGCCGCCTCAAACTCTGCCAATTCATTTTCTATGACACCCGCCATAACGGCGCCTTCAGGCATATAAAGTCTTTGAAATACCATTGTCACCCTTAACTTATTGGCATAGGGAAATATCAACCGACATGAACTAGTATGCCCCGGCTTTCCTTGAGAATTACTACAAGACGAGAAGTACTTAACCACACCATTTTCAAGATATTCATAAAATATTCTACCTGTATTAATCTTGCCGGCCTTTCCAGTCTCTTCCCTAAACTTGTGCCAACCATGTGCTTCGAGATCAGAGGATTCTTCAACAAGCCTCCCCCCGCCCCATAAACTTTGAGGAAAACTTTGAAAACGCCCAGAAAACTTAGAGTCAGGATCTATTTCTTTCACTGAAATGACTATTCGACGACCCCATCCACCAACTTTTGGATACATAAGATCTTGAACTTCTTCACTCCATGGTTGGGCATCAGGCGCCATGGCATGAAGGCTGATATGCGCTATCAATCCGTCACTTTTCCGGTGACCATAACCCTTAAGCCAGGTTTTATCTGGAATAAGGAATGCGGTGTCAGCAATGGGTATCCAGGTTTGACCATTGGCGCTCTCTACTAAGCTTGGCAAACCATTGTTACATCCCGCAACAGTCACTAAGAAAGTAGCTGCCATAAAAAATGGCAGGGAGGGATAAAATATTAACCATTTTCTCATTTTTCAACCCTCCCACCTCTACTACACATAACGTCGCAAATAAGCCGACCACCGGAGCACCGCGGAGGTGGGTCGGGCGAACGGGTGTGAGCGAACTTTATTTGCCTTGTTATGCGTAGTACTTGTTACGCTTTATCAATTTCTCAATGTTCTTATACATAGCTACTGCTGCAGGTCCGGTTAATATCATCGCCAATATAAATACTGAAATATATGGATCATCTCCTTCACCAGAGAAGTTATGAGGCATATGAGTGACTATCCAAAGCATGCCTACGAATCCAGATGCTCCGGTTAGAGCAATAAAAAGTATCAGGAACATTCTCCAAAACAGTTCTACCTTTTCAGCAATGCTACTTAGATATGAAATAATAACCACCGAGAAAAACGATACCCCAACAACCCCGAACCCAATAGCCCAGTATTCATATACTAAATTCCAGTCAATATTCATGTATTTCCACTAACTATTACGAGCACAACCCAAACAATTTGCAACACGCCATGTACGCATAACGTCGCAAATAAGCCGCCTGCCGGAGCACTGCGGAGGCAGGTCGGGCGAACGGGAGTGAGCGAACTTTATTTGCCTTGTTAGAGCTCATCTTTATCAACAAGCTCATAAGTTGCATATTTTTTATCAGCACCTTTTACAACCCTGCATTTAACTACAATATCTTTTCTATCTACTCGCCACATGCCTTCTACAAACAAAATATTACCCTCACTCCACCAGGATGCAGTCCAGTTATAAGGAGTTTTTTCTATTGATGCGAAGTGATTTTCACTCTCACTTTTACACCATGACTTTAATTCCATAGCGTATTTGATAGGAATGTCTTCATCATGTGCACTGGCAGAAAAACCAATTAATGCAAGAATCAAATAAATTGAATATTTCATAATCTCTTTATCACTCATTGAGCTCTAACGTCACCAATGAGGGGCAAGCCGTAGTGGGGATTTTTTTGTGCTAGCTCTTTCAGCACAAAAATAGCACCGCGGAGGTTTGTCCCTCTCAATTGGTTTTGTTAGCCCTATTTAAAACTACTTATTCTCTGAGTCTTCTGACTCATTAATAATAAATACTATTGAACCAACAATTAAAGCACCATTTAGTACGATACACAGATCCATTATCTGATCATATATAAAAATCATATTAAGCGAGACCAAACAACATAGGCACCAGCCAAATAAGTGGAGCACTCTCAACCACTTGTATATAGTTCGTGCAGCATTTTCCGTCACGAACCTTGATATATCATCATTTGGGTCAGATTTGGATAACCTAATTATTTTTGCTAATTTTGAGTTATTTATTTTGCAGATAAGCGACATCGGAGAGGCAAACTCTTCCCTTAATTCTTTACCAGCTTCTAGGTGGCACAGAATCATTGATAAAAAGTACACCTGATGTACACGATAGTAGGTGGTTCTCTTCCAGCATGTGTTGCATATGAAACCTGCTAAAGAGATCATAAGAAGCGTGACACTATGCTCCCAGCCAGGAATAGATGAACTTTTTATCCAAGCAGGCAATATCTCGACAAACTTAACAAATGCTAAACCTCCTAGCGCTATACTAACCCCAAGAAAAAACCGTCTATTGTGAGAAAGCAAATTATTATGGGTAGCAACTAATGTTGCTATGTACCCAAGAATTGGCTTCTCAAAGTTACGAGTACGCTTATATTCTCCCTCAGAGTCTTTAAATAGTTCTAATACTGTTTCAATTGAATCTATAGATTTTTCCATATTAAGAACTCGCCTGGTAAATTCACGAATTTAGGGGCTAACGTTCGCCATAACCGGAATTTTGTAGTGTTGTTTAAATTGGGCTAGGCTTTATTTGCCCAATTTAAACAACGCGGAAAAATGTCCGAGTTTATGGCGCTTGTTATGCCATTATTCTTCACACGTATAAATTGTAAGACTTTCACTAACCAAGACCTCTCTTTCAGTGGGTATGTACACAAACTGATAGGGGTTTGTCAGGGCTTGAGTAACAACGCAATTCTGGCCCGGCTTACTAAGATTTACATTTGCTGTAATATGAGCTTCAAAAACATCGATTGAATCCAAACCTATAGAATACCCCCCAGTATTTCTCTGCCCCATATCCATTAATAGGACCCTGCCTTTATCAAAATCGATTTCCGCAGGAACATCACTTGTGTAGTTTGCTAGTTCTTCATTATAGTCAGCTTGACTTGTTATTATCTTTAATTGTTTTTTTGTGTAAGTACCACTATTAGTATAAAAGCCTTGTTTAAGCTGTTGAGCTTCTGTCTCTGGTAATGGGCTTTCCGCATTCGAATTTTCGACACAACCTGATAGCGATAAAATTGTGCACAGTAAAATTATATTTCTCATTCGCTGACCTTTTGGGCATAACGTCGCAAATCACCGGCAAATTGGAGTGACGTGAGGATTGTGGCATTCGCCACAAACGAACGTTGCGGAAATTTGTCCGCGTGAATTTGCCTTGTTATAAGATTTAATTGCCAACATCGAATTCATGACCTCTTTTTCTAAAATATCCGCACATTTGGTTGGCAACATCCAAAAATAATTTAGCATTAATGCTGCCAACAAAGTCTACAATTTTACCTTTTCTGTACGATACATTGCCTTCAACTTTTTGTAATTTAGAACTGTAAAATTCATCATCAGAATGAGCGGCAGCTTGATCTCTATATTTTAGAATTTTCTCATGAACCTCAATCTTGTTACTATCGCCATCAAATACAATAGAAACATCAACATTAACTAATTTAGCAGAATTATTAGCGCCTTTGCTTTTTCTGAATGCACGACCATAAGAAACTATTGCCGCAACTAGTAAACCTTCAATGTGGTCGTAATAAAATGAAATTCCTTTTTCTTTATCCTCTTCAGCAAGCTCAATACAAGCTTTTAAATATTTCGTAGCTTGTTCACAATCATCTGCATTTATATAACACCTATTAGCAATTAGTTCGTTATCTGGAGTTGATGTTACCTGTGTCATAATTAATAACTGAACCTGTTTCACTAAAGCTTATAACGTTCGCGGTAAGCGGGAAATTGGAGCTTTGCGAGGCTTGTGGCATTCGCCACAAATGAGCAACGCGGAAATTTCTCCGCTTGACCGCGCTTGTTATGTGTTCATCCTGCACTAAAAATCTCGAACATTTTCCTTTTTATTTAGAAATAATTTCTTTCAGGTCATGTTTATTATCTTTTAACTTAGCAGCCAAAATAGATTGGCCTGCCGCCTCAAACTCTGCCAATTCATTTTCTATGACACCCGCCATAACGGCGCCTTCAGGCATATAAAGTCTTTGAAATACCATTGTCACCCTTAACTTATTGGCATAGGGAAATATCAACCGACATGAACTAGTATGCCCCGGCTTTCCTTGAGAATTACTACAAGACGAGAAGTACTTAACCACACCATTTTCAAGATATTCATAAAATATTCTACCTGTATTAATCTTGCCGGCCTTTCCAGTCTCTTCCCTAAACTTGTGCCAACCATGTGCTTCGAGATCAGAGGATTCTTCAACAAGCCTCCCCCCGCCCCATAAACTTTGAGGAAAACTTTGAAAACGCCCAGAAAACTTAGAGTCAGGATCTATTTCTTTCACTGAAATGACTATTCGACGACCCCATCCACCAACTTTTGGATACATAAGATCTTGAACTTCTTCACTCCATGGTTGGGCATCAGGCGCCATGGCATGAAGGCTGATATGCGCTATCAATCCGTCACTTTTCCGGTGACCATAACCCTTAAGCCAGGTTTTATCTGGAATAAGGAATGCGGTGTCAGCAATGGGTATCCAGGTTTGACCATTGGCGCTCTCTACTAAGCTTGGCAAACCATTGTTACATCCCGCAACAGTCACTAAGAAAGTAGCTGCCATAAAAAATGGCAGGGAGGGATAAAATATTAACCATTTTCTCATTTTTCAACCCTCCCACCTCTACTACACATAACAGTGAGTAGACCCCAAAGTGGGGTAATTAATTACCCCACTTTGGGGTCTTTCCTTCGGCACAGTTTATATCCTTTTTATAAGGCCTCACAAAACACTAACATCCCCTATAAATTTATTCTATCAATCTCAATAAGTTAGACGTACTCTACATTCCTGACTATTACACTTTTAGTTACAGACACGTTGATATTGAAAGTGGCAATTACGACAAAATGGCGATATCGCAACTTGACTGTATAACCTGCCATGCTACTGTATATAAACACAGCTTATATTTATGTGGTGGGCATATGCCAGGCAAATACTCTTCACCTTTTCTTGATTCTATGCGCGCTGTTTTTCGCACGATGCACTACAGCATTAGAACCGAGCGTTCTTATATTGATTGGACCAAGCGCTTTATTCTGTTTCATGACAAGCGGCATCCTCGTGAAATGGGCGGTGTTGAGATAAGCCAGTTTCTCACTTATCTGGCGGTTAAACGTAATGTTTCACCTGCCACTCAAAACCAGGCCTTGAATGCGCTGGTGTTTTTATACAAGCATGTTTTGAATCAACCATTAGAAGATATTCAGGGTGCTGTGCGAGCTAAGAAAAAAACAAAACTGCCGACGGTGCTAACTAATGATGAGGTGAGCAATCTTCTACGCCAGCTGAGCGGCCCACACTGGTTAGCTGCGTGCCTGATGTATGGTTCTGGCTTGCGGTTAATGGAGTGTTTACGTCTGCGCGTGTTGAACCTGGACTTTGATCGCAAGGCAATCTTTGTGATGAACGGCAAGGGTGGTAAGGACCGTATTGTCACCCTGGCTGATCAGCTGTTAATACCTTTAAAGCGCCACTTGCAGAATGTGAAAAATCTGCATGAGAAAGATTTAGCCGATGGTTTTGGCGAGGTGTATTTACCTTATGCACTTGAACGTAAATATCCTAACGCTGCCAAGCAGTGGCATTGGCAGTATGTTTTTCCTGCTAGTGCACGTGGACCTGACCCACACACCGGTACTATTCGACGTCATCATGTGCACGAAAAGACTGTGCAGCGAGCAATCAAGTTTGCGGTGCGTGGTGCCGGGATTAATAAACCGGCCAGCTGTCACACTCTGCGGCATTCATTCGCTACACACTTGCTGGAGCGCGGTGCCGACATTCGCACCGTGCAAGAGCAACTTGGCCATAAAGATGTAAAGACTACTCAAATTTATACGCATGTATTGAATCGCGGTGGTAATGCAGTAATTAGTCCACTCAGCGCTTTATTACCAGCAGCAGAGATTTAATTACTCACCCCAGCGTGGCAGTAAGTCATGCTCGACATCAAGTTGATCAAGTATGCGGGCAACAACGAAATCCACCAGGTCTTGTATTGATGTTGGGTTTTGATAAAAGCCAGGATTGGCCGGTAGGATGGTGACGCCGAGGCGGGCGAGTTTTAAGCTGTTTTCTAAATGAATTGCTGACAGCGGTGTTTCGCGGTGCACCAGAATTAATTTGTTGTTTTCTTTTATGGCGACATCGGCAGCGCGTTCCATTAAATCAGAACTAGTGCCATTGGCAGTGGCCGATAGAAAGGCGCTGGTGCAGGGGCAAACCACC
Source organism: uncultured Gammaproteobacteria bacterium (assembly GCA_965602225.1). Taxonomy (GTDB): domain Bacteria; phylum Pseudomonadota; class Gammaproteobacteria; order Tenderiales; family Tenderiaceae; genus Tenderia. The sequence goes on from CBFCYE010000016.1 coordinate 42,809, forward strand.
ATGGCACGTGGCGCGCCGGAACCACTGGCAACCGGTGAGGCCCACTGCTCTTTGCCCCACACATGTAACTGACCTTCGTTTGCTTTATATAACTGTGTTAGCTGTTGTTGCATTTCAGCTGGTGTGCCTGAAATCTTTACATCGGTTTCCATGGCGATAACGATCTGTGCCGCTTTGGAAATCATCAAGTGAATTTGCTCACCGGCGTCTATCAAACACTGTAATATTCGCAGACCATAGGCGGCTCCGGATGCGCCGGTCATTGCCAGGGCGATACTGTTTTTTGTGCCGCTGGTGCTTGCGCTCACTCCAGGGCCTCCAATAGTTTTTGATGTATGCCACCAAAACCACCGTTGCTCATTACCAACACATGATCACCGGATCGAGCAAAACCCATCACATACGAAACAATATGGCCGACTGAGTTAAAAATCTGCGCACCAGGAATTTCATCGGCGATCTGTTGTAGATCCCAGCCCAGATCAGCCGGACTATAAAGCAACACATCATCGGCGGCCTCAAGCGAGGCTGCCAGTGTGGCCGAATGAACACCCATGCGCATGGTGTTTGAACGTGGTTCAAGAATGGCAATAATCTTGGCCTGGCCAACTTTGTTACGCAGGCCATCAAGCGTCAGGTTGATTGCAGTTGGGTGATGGGCGAAGTCATCGTAGACGGTTATGCCATTGACCACGCCGCGCACTTCCATGCGCCGTTTTACATTCTTGAATTCATTTAGTGCGGCGACTGCTTCATGGGCAATCACCCCTGCATGACGTGCGGCGGCCACGGCGGCCAGAGCGTTGTGGACGTTGTGCATGCCGATCAAGTCCCAGTTCACATCGCCGACATGTTTGTCACCCCAGTAGATAGAAAATTTACTTCCATCGGCAGCCACATCACGTGTATTCCATAAACCGGTTTCGGGTTGTTCTACGCCGGCGACATCAAATTGTTCAACCGGCGTCCAACAACCCATTTCGATTACATCAACCAGATTCGGATCATCCACTGGCGCAATGATCAAACCATTGCCGGGCACGATGCGCAACAGATGATGAAACTGTTTTTTGATGGCTGCCAGGTCTTCGAAGATGTCGGCATGATCGAATTCGAGATTATTTAATATCACGGTGCGTGGTTTGTAGTGCACAAACTTGGAACGCTTGTCGAAAAAGGCGGTGTCGTATTCGTCGGCCTCAACCACAAAGAATGGTGCATCACCCAGACGAGCCGATATACCGAAGTTGGCCGGGATGCCGCCGATTAGAAAACCCGGCGCCAGTTTGGCGTATTCCAAAATCCAGGCCAGCATGCTTGAGGTGGTGGTCTTGCCGTGGGTACCAGCGACGGCCAGTACCCAGCGGTCTTTGAGAATATAGTCAGACAGAAACTGTGGCCCGGATATATATTTCAGGCCGCGCGCCAGCACATATTCCACCGATGCATTGCCGCGGGACATGGCATTGCCTATCACCACTAGGTCAGGTTCCGGGTCTAGCGGCGCAGGATCAAAACCCTGATGCAGTGTGATGCCCTGCTCTTCCAGCTGGGTGCTCATGGGTGGGTAGACGTTGGCGTCTGAACCGGTGACGGTATAACCCATTTGTCGGGCCAGGATGGCGATGCCACCCATGAAGGTGCCGCAGATACCAAGGATGTGAATATGCATATTAGCCTACTGTTACAAACAAAGAACGCATGATGCTCATGGAGACATACATGTATAGCACTGCCAGCATTACACCGACAAAGAAAGGTGCTGAAATAGTGTGACGCAGGATGTGACCAACAATACCAAGGCTCCACATCACCAGGCCCAGCAATAATACTGATGGCAATACGGCGGGTTCTTCACCGGCCTGCATTTGTAAAAAGGCTAATGGCAGTGCCAAAAAGCCCACGATTGCGCCGGTGCCCATCAAAGCAGTGAAGGCCTGCTGAAAACGCGGCCCCATCTCTTTTATCCACAATATCAGCTGGGTCATTGAGCCAACCAGGGCAATATCAAGCACCGTAGAAATAAGGGCTTCGCCCAGTGACAGGCTGGTCAAGCCAACCAGTACTCCAACAATGGCGTAGGCAACCGTACTCACCAGCAGCAGAAAGCTGGAGACAGGTAAATCCTGTGGCCTCAGCTTAAAAAGGCAGATCTTCCAGAAGACGTCGATGACATTTTTCATGCCCATAAATTATCACATCTATAGCAGGCTGTTGGCTGATTTATCTGAAATTACTCGAGCTTGGGTCAGGCAGATGATTTAATCTAGCTTAGTGATGATTACTCGCAAACCCACTCATTACCAATTCCCCTGGCATGGCGGCAACCATTTTCGCCTGCGCGTCGATGGTGATGACTTTTTTCCGGCCATGCTCGATGCTATTCACCAGGCCGAACACTTCATTGCCCTGGAAATGTATCTGGTTACGTCGGGAAGCCTGCTGGATCAATTCATAGAGGCATTCTTATGCGCCGCCCGGCGTGGCGTAAGGCTGTATTTGTTGCTGGATGATTTTGGTGCCCGCGGCATGAATAAACGTGATCGACAACGTCTCGACCATGCCAATATCAAACTCTGTTTTTATAACCCGACGCACTATGGCCAGCTGCGCCGCTCTTTGTTTCGCGACCATCGCAAGCTGTTGTTGGTCGATAATGCAGTTGCCTTCGTCGGTGGCGCCGGGCTAACAAACAATTTTGACCCGCATGCGTCGCCCAACGCTTACTGGCATGACACGATGCTTGAGATCCACGGCCCCTGCGTTCATGACTGGGCTCGGCTGTTTGTTGATAACTGGCCGGTGGATATATCAGAGCAGGGGCTTTTCAATCACCGCAGCTCCGCCGAACCTGAAGCAAGTCAACCGCAGCTTGGCCGCGTGACCATTACCCATATCGCCAGTCGCCAGGAGATCAAGCAGTCGTTAATCAAACAGCTCAATAGTGCTGAGCACTGGGTTTGGCTGACCACAGCCTATTTTGTTCCGTCATGGAAGATCCGGCGTGCCTTGCGCAAGGCCGCCCGGCGCGGTGTTGATGTGCGCCTGATTCTGCCCGGCCCACATACCGATCACCCGGCGGTGCGCCATGCCGGACGGCGTTTTTATTACAGCCTTCTTAAGCAGGGGGTGCGTGTGTTTGAATATCAACCGCGCTTTAATCACAGCAAGGCCTATCTCTGTGATCAGTGGTGTTCGATTGGTTCCAGCAATCTCGACCGCTGGAACCTGCTCTGGAACCTGGAAGCTAATCAAGAGATTGACGATCAAAACTTTGCCAGCAGCCTGAAGCAGTCACTGACAAATGATCAACAGCAATGTATCGAGCTGAACTATGAAACCTGGCGGCAGCGGCCATGGCATCGCCGCGCACTGGAATGGTTTTGGGGTCGCATTGAAACCAGCCTTAATCGGATTGCTCAGCGTTGGCGTAGGGGCAAGGACTAATCTTTATAGTGACGTTCAACGCTACAGCTCGGTCATATCCAGACTCTTTTCTCTCTAAATATAAATGCGAACATGACATTCATGCTTGTCCCTACTTTATAGTGGGCCGCCGGTCATCCACTAACATCGCAATTATCTATCCTTGTTGAATAAAAGTTCTTGCTGGCTATCAAGACGCGCTCCACCAGTCCGATAACCATACGTGCTTCGCGCAGCCACCGATTTTTCAGGAGAAAGACATGAACAAACTGCAACAATTACAAAGCTTCGGCCAGAGCATCTGGTACGACAATATTCAGCGCAACATGCTTGGCCAGGACGGCGAACTTGCACAGATGATCAAGGCAGACGGCCTGAGTGGTGTTACCTCTAACCCATCGATCTTCGAAAAGGCCATCAACGGCAGCAGCGACTACGATGCCCAGCTGGCCGAGTTGTTACAACAACAGCCGGACATGGACAGCCGCGAGCTATTCTTTTCTCTGGCGATTCAGGATATTCAACAGGCAGCGGATCTGTTGCTGCCGGTTCATCAACAGACCGATAGCCGCGATGGTTATGTCAGCCTGGAGGTTTCACCCGACCTGGCCCATGACACGGCCGGCACCATTGCCGAAGCCAAACGTCTGGCCGAGCGGGTTAACCGTCCCAATCTGATGATCAAGGTTCCCTCTACCAAGGCCGGGATCGCGGCGGTTGAAGCACTGACTGCGGCGGGTATTAGCATCAATGCCACCCTGCTGTTTTCAGTGCAGCGTTATGAAGAGATCGCCCGCGCCTATCTGCGTGGTCTGCAACAGCGTCAGCAACAAGGCCTGCCGCTTAACAACATCGCCTCGGTGGCCAGCTTTTTTGTCAGCCGTGTCGACAACCTGGTCGATAAACTGCTGGACAGCGTTACTGATCAGGCCCAGTCGTCACAGTTCAAAGGCCAGACCGCCATCCTCAATGCCAAGGCTGCCTATGCCATATTTCAGGATTTGTTTAGCAATGAGTTTAGTGAGCTTGCTGCGCTCGGAGCTCAACCACAACGCCTGCTATGGGCCAGTACTGGTGTTAAAAACCCAGCCTATAGTGATGTGCTCTATCTTGATCAACTGATCGGCCCTGCGACAGTCAACACTGTGCCGCCTGCTACCTACAAGGCCTATCTTGATCATGGCAACGCCGCCTCTACTTTGGAACAGGATGTCGACACGGCGGGCCAACGTCTTGCTGAATTGGGCAAACGGGGAATCGACCTGGCAGCGGCAACCCAGCAACTGGAAGACGAAGGTGTGAAGTCGTTTGATGATGCCTTTCAAACCCTGCTCAGCGCCATCGCTGGCAAGGCCCAAAACCTGGCGGCATAAACACCCCACTATCGCGGGTGCTGGTATCCCCTGCGCCCGCGATAGATTTCATAGTTGGGTGACTGTAGCCAGATAGGCTAAAATGGCCCTTTCTCAAGCCGTCACCTCACATGCCTCTTTGGTCCGACATCGCCACCAATATCAGCGCCGCTAGCGGCAAACCGTTTCACTGTCGCCAACAACAGGCCAGTGGTGGTGGCTGCATCAATAGCACCTTTACCGTATCTGATAATCAGCAGCGCTATTTCGTCAAAATCAACAACGCCCAGCTAATCCATATGTTTGAGGCTGAAGCCGCTGGTCTGAACCAGATAGCCGCCAGCAACTCGATTCGCGTGCCTGCTGTCATCTGCTCTGGCATTTCCGGCAACCAGTCTTATCTGGTGCTGCAACACCTGAGTTTTGGCCACGGCGATAGCCGCAGCCATCAACAGCTTGGTTTTGATCTGGCGCAGATGCATCAATATTGCAGCGACCAATTTGGCTGGCATCAAAACAACACCATCGGTTCTACCCCACAACATAACAAACAGGCTTCAGACTGGATTGAGTTCTGGCGCATCGAGCGCTTGGCCTTTCAATTACAGCTTGCCGCAAACAATGGCTATGGCGGCCAATTGCAAAAGCTTGGTGAAAAACTGATCCCTGAGCTTGATTGTTTTTTTGCAGGCTATACACCAGCAGCATCGCTGTTACATGGCGACCTCTGGTCAGGCAACTACGCCATTGATGCTGATGGTTGTCCGGTTATCTTTGATCCCGCCGTCTATTTTGGTGATCGCGAGGCCGACATTGCCATGACTGAATTATTCGGTGGTTTTAATAGCCATTTTTATCAGGCCTATCAAGAGGCCTTACCGCTCGATGATGGTTATCAGATTCGTAAGACACTCTATAATCTTTATCACGTACTCAATCATTTGAATCTATTTGGCGGTGGTTATCTAAGCCAGGCCGAGTCGATGCTTGAGCGCCTGTTAACAGAAATCCGCTAGGAGTTATCAGCATGGACGACAAACAAATTTATAAAGTTATGTTTCACAATCAGGACAAGATCTATGAAATCTATGCCCATGAGGTAAATCAAAGTGACATGTTTGGTTTTATCGAAGTGGCAGGCATGATCTTTGGCGAGAAAACTGAGCTACTGATTGATCCTGCCGAAGAGAAGCTACAGGCCGAGTTCTCAGGTGTTGAGTGCAGCTACATCCCCTTAAACGCAATCATCCGCATCGACGTAGTTGCCAAGCAGGGTACCAATAAAATTATCTCGACTACCGACACTAGCAACGTCACCGCCTTCCCATCGCCAGCATTTACACCCGGCAATAAAAACAATTAACTGAATTATTGCAGCTCAAGTTGCAGCATCTTACCGCCGGTTTTGTCGGCCAGGGTTTGATATTGATATTTGGTATTGGGGTTTGATTTGCCAATAGGAATACTGAATACCGGTGCTGGAATATCCAGATAATAGATTCGATCATCTGAAGGCTCATCACCCAACAGCACATAGGCACCAGGGATTGGCGCGTTTTCCTCTGCCCGAATAAAGGCATCACCAATGGTTTCATTGCTACCAATAAACGGTGCGCCTTTCATAAAACTATCAAGCATCTCGCCCATGGTGCCCTGATAGGTTTCTGCTTGGCCATCGGAAAACCAGGTGACTGCCGTTAGTCTTTTACCCGAACGAATCACAATCACCCGCAGCATCGGCACCAGGAAGGTTGCTGCGCCATGCATAGAGCCGGTAGCATCAATCACCAGATGCATATCCTTGCCCGGCAGATCTTTCAGACCTTTTACAAACAGGTCAAAATCCTTGCGACCCTTGCCTGAATTCAGGCCGACACTTTCCAGCACTATTTCAAACTGTGTATCTGTGCCCATGCCTGCCAACTCATCCAGTTCTTTATGCATGCGGTCATTGATCTGCTCTGCCTCAACCATCTCTTGTTTGAGTTCTTCAATCTCTTTTTGCAGCCGCGGTACCTGCACGGTTTGCTGAACTCTTGAGGTGATGAGAATGGTGACCAACAAAAAGATAAACGTCGCCAGCATCAGCAAGGCAATGTCGGAAAAGCTTTCATGGACATTGCTTGAGCTGGAACGACGTTTGATTTTCATCGTGTTTACTTACCGGGACGAAACAAATCACGCAGGCGAATCAGAAAGGGTTTGTTCATCGATGCCAACATCCGCATTTCACCACGCAGTGAATCGCAATAGGCGCGATGCTGGGCGATCAAATCATGTAGGGGTTTGTCTTGATCGTTGGGTTGGTCTTCATTAAGACGTTTGATCTCGGCCCTAAATTCATTCATCACTGCATGCGAATCAGCCAGAGCCTGCTGCAGATGACGAACATTTTTCTCCATCGAAGTGAGTTCAACATTGAGATGACGCACGTCTCGTTCCATGGTCTGGGCATAATCGGCCGAGCAATAGACCATGCAGATACGCAACAAACTATCATGCAAGCTTTCCACCCCGTGCAAGCTGATCTGGGCAAACATGCGTAGCAACACTCCGCCCAGCACCGCTCCCAACAATGTTGTATAAAAGGCAGTACCCATGCCGCTCATGGCGGTGCGTAGGCCAAGCAGCAACATTTCCTGGTCATGGCCAAGCGCATCGAGCGAGCCAGTTAGACCAGTCAAGGTCAGAGTCAGCCCCATCACCGTTCCAATCAAACCCAGGGTGATCAGCAGATTGCCCACCAACTCAACCATGTGGCCGATGCGTTCATAAACAGCCAGCTCTACATTCAGCAGGGTTTCAACTTCTGGTTTACCTTTGCTGTCGATGGTTGATTTAAGGCCGTGAAAAAAACGATCGGCGGCACTTAGGTTGGATTTAGCCGTGACAGCATTTAGACCACCCTGTTGCGCCGCCTTATTAAATTCAGCGGCCCGCAATGATTCTTTGGTAACCATGATAGTCAGGACAAAACTGCCCAACAGGCCCATCGCAAACAGGACCAGGATCAACCAGGTAATTTTACTTGGATCGTGCTCGAGGAATGACCAAATTTCGGTATCGCTGTATAGCGAGAGATAAATGACCAGGGCCGCAGTGGCCCAGATCACCCATAGAATCAAAGTACGGAACGGCTTTTGATCCATTGCCCTTTTACTCCCCCTCTCCCCAGAGGTTCTTCAGATATATCAAAGCCGACTGCTTGATTTTATGATTATCAGTCGGCCTACATCAGCCTGATCAATATACTCTTGATAACGCGTGCTTGGCTAGTCAAGACAAGAAATGAAGCCGTTAAACATCTCCTAATAACGAACTTATTTCATTTGAAAATTTTAAACGGCAATGCCTCGTGAGCGCAGATGGTCTTTTGCTTCGATGGCCAGCAATGCCAGCTCAAGATCCTCTTCCCAGTCATAAGGCTTGGCCATTTCTGCTGGCGCATATTGTGGGATTTCAGCAACCGACTCATCAGCAAAGATACGCACATGACGGGTTTCTTCGATACTGCCGCTCAGATCAGGCCAGGCCTCTTGCAACATATTTTCAGGACGGCCAATCGACCATTCATCAATGATGCGATAGTTGGCAGGTAAGTCATTGAAGGCTTCTTTACATCCTGTCTGCCACAGCTTGCTGTGTTCGTTGACGTGCTCGGTGTAGATAAAGATGATCAGCTTTGGTTTCAGCTTGACGATCTCAGGAGTGAAATTTTCTCCAGTTGGCATCCAGGCAGAGAAGGCGACATCAACAGGAAAATCAACATCGGCAAGTTTGCCTTCGCGCAATTCATAGCTTTCTGGATCATAGAAGTCTGGGATCTGGTTTGGCTTTTCGTCCGGGTCACGCAGGCCGATTACCTTGGCGCCTTCACGCGCTAGTAAGCTGCCAACAAAACCATTACGGGCATGGACATCAAGAATGGTTGGATTCTCGCTAACATGCTTGGCGTAATAAACCAGCGCCTTGTTCTCTTCACGTAGAGGATAGTAATGGGCAATGGTTGGGCCGCTGGTTTTAGGATCACGATCTGGATTACTGAAGATCAGATTGTGTAGCGGTAGACCTTTGATGCGTTCGGCAAAGGCTTGAGACGCATCCCAGGCCGGATGGGTTTTTTCCTGGAAGGCAAAGATGCGATTAAACAGCTCATCCGTAAATGGCTCCATGTCACGCAGCTTGTTAAACTTTTCCGGCATCATATTCAATAAAACCTCTAGAAATATTATCCATCCCCCCTCCCTTCAAGGGAGGGGGTTAGGGGGTGGGTGAAAACTTGAAATCTGGCACTAACGTTAACCATTTCACCCCCACCCTAGCCCTCCCCCTAAAAGGGGGAGGGGATTTCATTTGCGTTCATTCGTGGGCTATGTGTGGTACTTAGCACTCAACTCACGAACGGCACCAACAAAAGCACCGGCATGCTCTGGGTCAACATGCTGATGAATGCCATGACCTAAGTTAAATACATGACCAGTGCCTGTGCCATAGGCTTCAAGGATAGTCGCCACTTCTTCACGGATGCGCTCAGGCGAGGCATACAGTGTTGATGGATCCATATTACCTTGCAGCGCAACCTTGTCGCCAACGCGGGCGCGGGCATTATCAATGTCGGTAGTCCAATCCAGACCCAGTGCATCACAACCGGTATCGGCCATGGCTTCGAGCCACTGACCGCCACCCTTGGTGAAGAGGATGACAGGAACCTTGCGGCCATCTTTTTCACGAATCAGGCCATCGATGATCTGCTGCATGTAGCGTAGAGAAAATTCTTTGTAGTCACGCGGCGTCAGCACACCACCCCAGGTATCAAAGATCTGTACCGCTTGGGCACCGGCTTCGATCTGGGCATTCAAATATGAAGTCACTGACTTGGCCGTCGTCTCAAGCAATTTGTGCATCAGGTCAGGGCGATCAAACATCATGCCTTTTACTTTTGCATAATCCTTGGTGCCACCACCTTCAACCATGTAGACCGCCAGGGTCCAGGGGCTGCCGGAAAAACCGATTAAAGGCACACGACCATCCAGCTCTTTGCGAATGGTGCGCACGGCATTCATGACATATTGCAGCTCGCCTTCTGGATCAGGCACAAACAGTTTGTTTACATCTGCTTCGGTGCGTACTGGATTATCAAACACCGGACCTTCACCTGCTTCAAAGCGCAAACCCAAACCCATTGCATCTGGAATGGTGAGGATGTCTGAAAACAAAATCGCAGCATCAAGCGGGTAACGTTCTAACGGCTGGATGGTCACTTCACAAGCCAGCTCGGCGTTTTTGCACAGATCCATAAAGCTGCCGGCCTGGGCGCGGGTGGCTTTGTATTCAGGCAGATAACGACCGGCTTGGCGCATCATCCATACTGGGGTGTAATCAACTGGCTCTTTTAACAGGGCACGTAGAAATGTATCGTTTTTTAATTCGCTCATGTAATTCCCAACTTTATGTAGGTTGGACTAAGCAACCGCGCAGCCCAACAATCCTCCCAATGTGTCGCTTACAGCGACGCTTGGTGGGCTGCGGCATGCCGCCTTAGCCCACCCTACATTTATTTTTTAAACCTCAAGATACTCGAGAATACCTTCGGCGGCGTTACGGCCTTCGAAGACAGCGGTAACCACCAGGTCAGAACCGCGCACCATATCACCACCGGCAAAGATCTTCGGATTGGTGGTCTGGAATTTGAATTCACCTTTCTCAGGTGCTTTAACTCGACCACGCTCATCCAGCTCAATACCATAATCGGTAAACCATGGCGCCGGGCTAGGCTGAAAACCAAATGCGATCAAGACATGATCACATGGAATAATCTCTTCAGAACCTGCGACCGGCACGGGGCTACGACGACCACGGGCATCAGGCTCGCCCAATTCAGTAGTCAGCAGTTTTATGCCTTCGACCTTGCCATCACCCACTATCTCAACCGGCTGACGATTAAAGAGGAATTGCACGCCCTCTTCCTTGGCGTTCAATACTTCGCGCTTGGAGCCAGGCATGTTGTCTTCATCACGACGATAGGCACACATCACAGCCTCGGCACCCTGACGGATGGAGGTACGATTACAATCCATGGCGGTGTCACCACCACCAAGCACCACAACCTTCTTGCCTTGCATGTTTACGAAACCATTTTCATCCTGTCCATAACCAAGACAGTTATTAACGTTAGAAATCAGGAACGGCAGTGCTTCATGCACACCGGGCAGATCTTCGCCGGGGAAACCACCCTTCATATAGGTGTAGGTACCCATGCCAAGAAACACGGCATCGTATTCTTCGATCAGTTTTTTAAAATCGACATCTTTACCAACATCGGTATTGAGCACAAATTCAATACCCATCTCTTCCATGATGGCGCGACGCTTTTTGACCACTTCTTTTTCCAGTTTGAATTCTGGAATACC
>CBFCYE010000017.1:0-53160 GCA_965602225.1 uncultured Gammaproteobacteria bacterium
CACCATGCCCGGTTCCAGCAAACGCCATTCGCCATCAAGCCTGTAGTCACCAACATCGTGCACATCCATACCCAGCCAATGGCCCGTGCGGTGCATGTAAAAACGACGATAGGCCTCTTCCTTAATAAGCTTGGCCGGGGTGCCCTTGAGCAGGCCGAGTTTGATCAAGCCCTTGGTCAACACCTTTACCGCCGCCATATGCGGATCATTCCAGTTATTACCGGGCTGAACCTTGTCGATGGCCGCATATTGGGCCGCCAGCACCAGTTCATACAAGGCCTTTTGCGCCGGGCTGAATTTGCCATTAACCGGAAAGGTGCGGGTAATATCGGCGGCGTAGTTGTCATACTCACCACCGGAATCGATCAGCAGCAGATCTCCATCCTGTAACTCGGATTCGTTTTCGGTGTAGTGCAGGATGCAACCGTTCTCACCACCACCGACTATCGATGGATAGGCCGCATGGCGACAGCCGTTCATCATAAAGTGATGCAGTATTTCGGCCTCAACCTGGTACTCCATCATGCCCGGCTGGCATACCTGCATGGCGAGGCAATGGGCCTCAGCTGAAACCTTGGCGACCTTTTTCATGACCTGAATTTCGGCCGGACTCTTGATCAGACGCATCTCGTGCAGCAAGTGGTCGAGCGAGACCAGCTCACCCGGCGCATGAATACCGGCACGGGATTTTTTACGCACCCGCTTGAGCCACTCAAGCATGTTCTGATCCAGATCCGGGTGAGTGCCCATGGAATAGAACACCCGCTCGCGGTTTTCCATCAGGCCGGGCAGGATATCGTCGACATCCTCAATCGGAAATGCATCATCGGCACCGTAGCGCTGCATTGCCCCTTCTAATCCGGTGCGGCGACCATGCCAGGTTTCCATCTCAACATCACGTTCACGACAGAACAATACAAACTGACCCTGCTTGCGGCCGGGGATCAACACCACAATCGCCTCAGGTTCGGGAAAGCCGGTCAGATAATAAAAATCATTGTCAGAGCGATAAGGATGTTCCACATCACGGCTGCGGGTGCGTTCAGGCGCAGCGGGCAGGATGGCGATACTGTCCTCACCGAGCATGGCGAGCAGACGCTGGCGCCGTTTGGCGAATTCATTAGCCTGCATTAGTGCAATACCATGTCGTCAGACGCCCCTGCTGACGGCGCGGACTTTTCATCCAGCTGCAACAACTCATCACGGATCATCAACACACCCATGCGGACATATTCCGAGATATCAAAAAAGGCTGTTTCACCCGCCTCAGCATCATCGCCATCCTCATGACTAAGCTGGGCAATCTCGGTTAGATCCTGAGCAAACTCCTGCACTGGCTCGGAAAACATATTAAATTCTTTGATACCACCCAGCGCCAAACCGTAAAGGTAGCCTTCACACCAGCTCGCCAGCGCCTCTGTACGACCATCGAGCGGCGCATCATCATCGGGCAATAACAGCTGAAAACTCAGATCAGGGTCGGCCAGCTGTTTGACCGAATCATCAAACAAGGCTTTGAGCGCTTCTTTGTCGGCCGCATCCACTCCGCCACCGTCCAGGTCCGAGCCTTCCAGCACAGCATCCACTTCACCACTGAGCATCCGTCTGGCCCAGGTTTCACCATCCAACTCCAGCTGACAACTGGCCATGGCACAAAGCATCCCATGACACTCAGACGCACTAAAGGCATCGCCATAACTAGCTAATAGAGAAACCAAATCATCATAAGCAGGGGCCGGCATTATCACGCAAAAATCCTCAATCAAAATATAATCTGCCAATACTAACACCCCTCAGCCGTTGACCATAAGGCCGGCGCACTCTATATTGGCGAACTATGAGTCAAGAGCAAAAAAGCAATCATGAGCAGGATCTCAAGGCCCTCGAATTTCGGGTCGATGAGTTAATTCAGCTATGTCAGCAGCTAAAGGGTGAAAACCAGGCCCTGCGTGATCATCAGGGCAACCTGATGTCTGAGCGCGCCAACCTGATGAAAAAGAACGAAATGGCCCGGTCACGAATCGAAGCCATGATCATGCGCCTAAAAACCATGGAATCAGAATATGGCCAATGAGCCAAACCCAGTTACCGTCAATATTCTCGGCAAGGATTATCGTGTCGCCTGTCCACCAGAAGAACGCGATGGCCTGCTGCAAAGCGCAGCCTTTCTTGATGAAAAGATGCGTGAGATCCGTGATCGCGGCCGCACCACCGGCAGTGACAATGTTGCCATCATGGCCGCACTGAACATCACCCATGAACTGATGCAGAAACAGGGCATGACCGAACAGGTCGATAGCGGCCTGAGTGCCCGCGTAAAAAATCTGCAAAGCAAAATCGAAGCGGCACTTTCAAGCGCCCGTCAGATCGAAATTTAAACCCACACCCTCAATCTGCTAAGATATAGACTTGGCATCCTCTACCGTGTTCGTGACGGGCTAAGTAACCTTTGAGCCTTAAGCAAAACCCCCGGGGACGGTCTGTCAGGTTTGTGTGCATGTCCGCATGACGGAAAGCCTAATTACCTGCACATGTTCCCACTTGAACCTTTGGTTCAAGGTCTAATGCCACGAACGGCACAGGCGGAGGATGCCTTTATTTATGCAACCAGGCACAACAATAGCTAAACCATCGTGACCACACGCGCCCAAACTCGCACAGAAATACGCCAACAGATTCGCCGCAAGCGCCAACAACTCAGCGCCACCGAGCAGCAACACGCCAGTCGGGCGATTGCCGACAACCTGGCCAATAGCCAACTGTTTCGCAACAGCCAACGCATCGCCGGTTTTCTCAGCAACGATGGCGAACCAGACCTGACGCCATTAATGCATCGTGCCTGGCAGCAAAAGAAACAGTGGCACCTGCCCATCATCGGCCTGCCCAACGTCAACCATCTCTGGTTTGCGCCGTATAAAAAGGATGATCCTCTGGTGATCAACCGATTTGGCATCGGCGAACCCGACACTCCACTGCACGACACCACCCGCAGCTATGGCCTTGATCTGGTATTGATGCCTTTGGTGGCGTTTGACACTCAGGGCAACCGTCTTGGCATGGGCAAGGGCTATTACGATCGCACCCTCAAGTTTCTGCGCCTACGCCGTCATTGGCGCAAGCCACGCCTGGTGGGCATTGCCTATGAACTGCAAAATGTTGGGCAACTGCCACAGCAATCCTGGGATATTCCCCTCGACGCCATCGTCACCGAAAAATCGGTCTACAATATCCGCCAGTTAAATATCTAAACAAGGAAGCCAGCCCATGAATTATTGGCTCATGAAATCAGAACCTGACGTATTTGGCATTGATCATCTTAAGGCCATGCCCGACAAGACCGAGCACTGGGACGGTGTGCGCAATTACCAGGCCCGCAACATGATGCGCGATGATATGAAAAAGGGCGATCTGGTTTTTTTCTACCACTCCAACTGCAAAGTACCTGGCATCGTCGGCATTGCCGAGGTGGTCAGGGAAAGCTACCCCGACTTCACCTCATGGAACCCTGAATCAAACTACTTCGACCCGAAGAGCACAGTAGACAGCCCACGCTGGTTCATGGTCGACATCAAATTCAAACGCCAACTAAAGCGCGCCATCAGCTTGAATGAACTGAAAAAGATGCCTGGACTGGAAGAAATGGCTTTGGTCAGACGCGGCAACCGCCTATCGATCATGCCGGTGACCCAACAAGAGTGGGGGATAATCCTGGCCGCGGAATAGTCTATTTGGCCAGATTAGTGCCTGTGTGCTGTAACAAGTTGGCCTTGATCTTCAATATCTCAATCTGCCCCAACTCAACGGACTGACCCGCTTCAACAAAACCTGTCAGCATCACCACAATGGCATCACCTTCAATGCGAAACACCTCGCCCGTCAGCGATATGTATTCTGATTGCCCCGGCAGGTTAAATGACACAATCAGCTTACCGCCCTCTCTGGGCATCGCCTCATCTGCAAACTCACCATCGACCCGCAATCGCAGGGAGCGATCCGAGAAATCTATCATGGTGCAATTAAGCAGGGCATACTCGCCTCTTTTGCTGATTTGTATCGTCGCAGGGATATTGGTCTTAAGTCGTAGATGAGCCCGCTGATCAGACAACATCAGTGTTTCAGCATCGATATCCAGTAGGGCTACCGTCTGATTGGCGTAAAAACCGTCTTTCAGCATGGTGCGTTTTGCCACTACGGTTTCAAGCACAGGCACCTGACCATTTGATTGCTGCCCCATCAAGGTAATCACGTTACCCATCACCAGACCACCAACCTTAAGCAGCTCTTCACGACGGATATAATCCAGTTTTGTCTCAGTCTGACTAAATACCGGCAAGATGATTCTGAAGCTGGTTATTTTTTTAAACACCAGCTTCTGATCCTGATCAGAAAATTCCAACACACCGCTACTCTCATCACAAGTCAGGCCGGCAGTGGAATATACAACCGTGTCATTAATGGCATAAGCAATCACCACTGAATCGAGCACGATGTTTTTCCTATATTCGGGGTAATACTGAAGTTTGGCACCAACAGGAAAGTGACGCATCAAACGGCAAATAGTACGGCCATCAAGCACCACATCGGTCTGACCGGAGACCATAGAATCCTGCTTTTTTTTGAAAAAATCCAACATTTATTAAATGTCCTTGTTACAGCATTCCGACATATTTACCACTAAAAACAATCGGCCAGTTTGCGAATAACTGTAGCGAATTCAATGAAAAAACAAGATCCAGATCCGCAGCAGATGCAACTGTTTCGGCGTCAACTCAGAAACAGCTGGTAAGCAGGATTATCACTCTCTTCCTGATAGGTATAACCCAGCTCTTCAAGAAATGCCTGAAACTGTGTTTTACCACCCCGCGGCACCTGCACCCCGACCAGTACCCGGCCATAGGCTGCACCGTGATTACGGTAGTGGAACAGACTGATATTCCAGTCCTGCCCCATCTTGGTCAAAAACTCCAATAAGGCACCTGGACGTTCTGGGAACTCAAAACGATACAGCAGCTCATTCTCTACCCCGGCATGACCACCAACCATGTGGCGAATATGCAGCTTGGCCATTTCATTGTCGCTCATGTCGACAACTGGATAAGCTTTATCCTGCAAACGAGCAATCAGCTCATCCTTACCATCATCGCCACCGCCCAGCTGCACACCGACAAAGACCTGGGCGTTCTTATCACTGGTATAACGGTAGTTGAATTCAGTTACACCACGCTTGCCGATGGTATTGCAAAACTTGCGAAAGCTGCCGGGCTTTTCCGGGATGGTCACGGCCAAAATTGCTTCATTGCGCTCACCCAGCTCAGCCCGTTCAGAGACATGACGCAGGCGATCAAAATTCATATTGGCGCCACTGTCGATAGCCACCAGGGTCTTATCACTAACGCCTTCGCGCTCGATAAATTTCTTAACCCCCGCCACCGCCAAGGCTCCGGCTGGCTCAGCGATGGAGCGGGTATCATCAAAGATGTCTTTGATCGCGGCACAGATCTCATCGGTGCTCACCAGAATCACCTCATCGACACACTTGCGGGCAATGCGAAAAGGTTCTTTACCCGCCTGACGCACAGCCACGCCATCAGCAAAGATGCCGACCTGATCCAACTTGACCCGGCGTTTGTGCTTCAATGCCTGGTACATGCAGGGGGCATCTTCCGGCTCAACACCAATCACTTTCACCTGCGGATACAGATATTTAATGAAGGCCGACACACCTGCAATCAGCCCGCCGCCACCAACGGGTACAAATATCGCCTCAAGCTCACCGGTATACTGACGTAGGATCTCCAGTGCCACCGTGCCCTGACCAGCAATGACATCTGGGTCATCATAAGGATGAACAAAGGTCAGCCCTTCTTTTTCAGCCAGCCCCACCGCATGCTGATAGGCATCGTCATAGGCATCGCCATGTAACACCGCTCTGGCACCATAGGAACGCACCGAGGCGACCTTGATTGCCGGGGTGGTCTTGGGCATTACGATGACCGCCTTAATACCGAGCTTTTGCGCCGACAGCGCCACACCCTGGGCATGGTTGCCAGCCGAGGCGGCAATAACACCCTTGGCTCTTTCTTCATCTGAAAGGCTGGCGATTTTGTTATAGGCACCACGCAGCTTGAAGGAAAACACTGGCTGTAAATCCTCGCGCTTTAACAGCACGGTATTGCCCAGCCGTTTCGACAGGCTGCGCATCTCATCCAGTGGCGTCTCAATGGCAACGTCATAGACGCGGGCCTTGAGGATTTTTTCGATATATTTCTGAGGCATGGCGCTAAATTATCAGGTTCTTCAAACTAAGCATAGCGGTGACTTATTAATAGAGTGCCGGTATCATGGGCCAACTTTGCGACTTTACATTTATCAAAATTGAGCCCACCGCATGCGGACGGGGGATTTTTAATAATACAAGAGGTGACAACATGGCCTTATCACAAGACGAAATGAAAAAGCAGGTCGCCGATGCGGCGCTGGAACATGTAGAGGCCGGCATGATCGTCGGTATAGGCACCGGATCAACCGCCAACTTCTTCATCGATGGCCTGGCCAAGATGAAGGGCAAGATTGATGGCACCGTCGCCAGCTCAGAAGCCAGCGCCCAACGTCTACGCGGCCATGGCATCGAAGTCATGGAGCTGAATGCCGTCGGCAACATCCCGCTATATGTTGATGGCGCTGACGAGTCAAACAAGTACCTGCACCTGATCAAAGGCGGTGGCGGTGCCCTGACCCGTGAAAAGATCGTTGCCGCAGCGGCAGAAAAGTTTGTCTGCATTGCCGATGAATCAAAACTGGTCGATATGCTCGGCGCCTTCCCGCTGCCCATCGAAGTCATCCCTATGGCCCGTAGCTATGTTGCCCGCCAGCTGGTCAAATTGGGTGGTGAGCCTGTTTATCGTGACGGTTTTGTTACCGATAACGGCAATATCATTCTTGATATCCACAACATGGACATCCTTAACCCGGTTGAACTGGAAGTGAAAATCAACAGCATCGTCGGTGTCGTCACCAACGGCCTGTTCGCCCAGCGCCCGGCGGATGTATTATTGCTTGGTACTCAGGATGGAGTCAGAACCCTGACCTAACAAAATAAAAGGGGCTGGCAATTGCCAGCCCCTTTTTTTACACTGCGGTGAAAATGCAAAAGATACTGATCAGCATCGGCATTGCTCTTGTCATCCTCGGCCTGCTCTGGCCATTACTACAAAAATCCGGCCTCGGCCGCCTGCCCGGCGACATCGCGGTTGAGAAGGAAAACTTCAAATTCTTTTTCCCCATCACCACCTCGATCATCATCAGCATCGTGCTGAGCCTGATCATCTGGCTGTTCACACGTAAGTAATTACGCCTTCAACATTCCCAGCAACTGATCTTTCAGTAACAGCCGCTTTTTCTTTTGCCCTTCCAGATAGTCATCCGCAGTCGGCTCGGCCCCTTCTTCTATCCGCCGCACTTCATGATCCAGCTCATGATATTCGTCAAACAGACGGGCAAAGTGGTGGTCACTCATTTTCAGTTCATGAATACGATCGCGGTACTCAGGCAATTCATGGATCAAATCATGTTTTTCAATAGACATCTTTTTTCTTCCTTTCAATTTCAGTTGTTCCCGCTTTCATTGTGCGCCCGTTTTAGCCACGAATAAACCACTACTGCATGAAGATCAGTCTTTTACCTCACCACCAAATTGACCTATGCTTTTGCTGATTCCTCGCGCGATAAGAACAACGACAAACCGGAGATAAACAATGGCACATATCGTCATCATGGGGGCTGGCACCGGTGGCCTGCCTGCGGCCTATGAAATGCGCGACGCTTTGGCTAAAGAGCATAAGGTCACGGTCATTCATGCTGTGGACTACTTCCAGTTTGTCCCCTCCAACCCCTGGGTTGGTGTTGGTTGGCGCAGCCGCGATGACATCACCTTTCCTTTACGCCCCTGCCTGGAACGCAAAGGCATCGATTTCATCGCCCAGCCGGTTGCCAAGATTGATGCCGACAACAGCAGCCTGGAACTGGCCAATAGTGAAACCGTTAGCTACGATTTTTTGCTCATAGCCACCGGTCCCAAGCTGGCCTTTGAAGAGGTGGAAGGGCTAGGCCCGCAGGGCCACACCACTTCGGTTTGCAGCGTCGACCACGCCGAACAATCCCACAGTCAGTATCAACAGCTCGTCGCCAGCCCCGGCCCGGTGGCAATCGGTGCGGTACAGGGCGCCAGCTGCTTCGGCCCGGCCTATGAATATGCCTTTATCGTCGATACCGACCTGCGCAGGCGCAAACTACGCGACCAGGTGCCCATGACCTATATCACCAGCGAACCCTACATCGGCCATCTCGGCCTCGGCGGTGTTGGCGACTCCAAGGGCATGTTGGAATCAGAACTACGCAGCCGTCATATCAAATGGATCACCAACGCCAAGGTCGACCGGGTCGAGGCCGGCATGATGTTTGTCTCCGAACACAATGAGACTGGCGAGGCAATCAAACAACACGAAGTGCCATTCAACTACTCGATGATGCTACCCGCCTTCAAGGGGGTTGATGCTGTAGCTGCAATCAAAGAGATGTGCAACCCACGCGGCTTTGTCATTGTCGATGAACACCAACGCAGCCCCAAATATGCCAACATCTATTCCGCGGGTGTCTGTATCGCCATTCCGCCTGTGGAAGTCACACCTGTGCCCACCGGCACACCCAAAACCGGTTATATGATTGAGTCCATGATCACCGCTGTGGTGCAAAACATTCGGGAAGAACTGGCCGGCCAGCAACCGACCCACAAAGCCACCTGGAATGCCATTTGCCTGGCTGACATGGGCGACACCGGCGCAGCCTTTGTCGCCCTGCCGCAAATCCCGCCGCGCAACGTCAATTGGTTCAAGAAAGGTAAATGGGTACACGTGGCCAAGGTCGCCTTTGAGAAATACTTCATCCGCAAGATGAAAAATGGTTCATCCGAACCCGTGTTTGAGAAATTCATACTCAAGACTCTCGGCATCGGCCGCCTGAAAGACAAATAAGGCATCACCATTCTCCCGCGGCAGCTTTGCAAACAACAGAGCTGCCGAATTTTTCATCTCCAGCCCCACAGTCAGTTAAAATGACAAACACAACAATCCGTAGTCATTGTTTTAGCCAACCCGCCGATAGCATTACCAAGACAACTTGCACAATCAAGCCATGCCTGCCAATTCAAGCGACAACCACATCAACTTCGACAAACCAGGCTTCAGCCCGGATGCTGCACAACAGCAGGCCATCGCCCGATTCCAGCAACTCTATCAGGCCCTCAACAGCGAACAACCCAAAACCGGGCTGATTGGCCGTCTGCTAAAACGAAAACCTGACGCAATTAACGGCCTCTACATTTGGGGCGGCGTTGGTCGCGGCAAGACCTATCTGATGGATCACTTTTTTGAAGCCCTGCCCTTTACCGAAAAGCGACGCATGCATTTTCATCGCTTTATGCAGGAAATTCATAACGAACTTACCACTCTGCCTAAAAGCCCTGACCCACTGGCTATTATTGCCAAACGCCTGGCCGACAAAACCCGCCTACTGTGCCTGGACGAGTTTCATGTGCAGGATATTGGCGATGCCATGTTGCTGGCCGGTTTTCTAAAAACCATTTTTGAAAACGGCGTTACCCTCGTCACCACATCCAACATCCCGGCTGATGAACTTTACAAAAACGGCTTACAACGCGAACGCTTTCTGGCGGCTATTGAGCTTATAAAACAACATACCGAAGAGCTGCATCTGGATGGCGACAAGGACTATCGCACTGAACTGCTTGAACGCACCGGCACCTATCACCTCAGCAATAACAACACTGAAACCTTAATGAAACAACAGTTCCAATCTCTGGCCCCTGACAACATCACCATGGCGGCCACAATCCACATCAACAAACGCGACATCAATGCGGTTGCCATGAGTGACGATGTGGTCTGGTTCGATTTTTCGGCAATCTGCGAAACACCACGCTCAGCCAGCGATTATCTTGAAATTGCCCGCGACTATCACACCGTCATGATTAGCAGCACACCCATACTCAGTGAAGCCAAGGACGATGTTGCACAACGTTTTATCCATCTGGTTGATGCACTCTATGATCACAGCGTCAAAACAATCATCAGCGCCGATTGCAGGCCCAGCGAACTCTATTCAGGCAAACGTCATGCTTTCGCCTTTCGGCGCACCATCAGTCGTTTGCAGGAAATGGCCAGTGAGGTATATTTATCCAAGGCACACCGGGCATAATCGATCCCCACCTCTGATAAACCAATCAACAACGATATTAATAAAATTGTGACCCCTGAAAACACAACCCTGCCAGCCAGCGCTCTGTTAAAACAAGCCGTCAACCTACATCAACAGGGCAAACTGCAAAAAGCCTTGAGGGCATATCAACGCGTCTTAAAGGCAGAGCCAAAAAACTTTCTCGCCCTGGATAGCCTTGGCACACTGCATGGGCAGATGGGAAAGTTCGATGCTGCTCTAAATTGCTTTTCACAAGCCGCCGTAATTCAGCCCAACGACTTCGCGGTTCATTTCAATCGCGGTATCGCATTTAAAGAACTCAACCGTCTCAACGATGCCCTGGATTGCTTTGCCAAAGCCATCGCATTAAACCCAAACTTTGCCGAAGCCTACAACAGTCAGGGCGCCGTACTTAGACAACTGGGCCGAACTAAAGAAGCCTTGGCCAGTTTCGACAAGGCCATCAAATTAAAACCAAACTTTGCCAACGCCTATAACAATCGAGGCGTTAACTTGTTTGAGATGCAGCAACAATTTGAACAAGCACTTGCCGACTTCAATCAGGCCGCAGCACTCAACCCCGGCTTTGCCGAGGCCTATTACAATCGCGGCATGTTATTAAATAAAATGCGACACAATGACCAGGCAATCGCCAGTTACGACCAGGCCATCGCCATTAAACCCGATTATGCAGACGCCTTTCACAACCGGGGAAATATCCTCAGAGACCTTAAACGCTATGAAGAGTCCCTGAGCAGTTACAACAAGGCCATAGAGATCAACCCAAACCATCCCTATGCCCATGCTGATCGCTTGCTTGCCCAGATGTATATCTGCGATTGGGAGGGGTTTAATCCACGCGTAAAAAAACTAATGCAAAGCCTGGATAAAAATATCCCAGCAATACCGCCGTTTCATTTACTTGCACTGCCCGCCAGCGCCGAGCAATTAAAAAAATCTGCCACACTTTTCGCAGCAGCCAAATATCCAGCGGCACAACAAGCGCTATGGAATGGCGAACACTATTCTCATCAGCGACTACGCATTGGTTATTTCTCAGCTGACTTTCATAATCACGCCACCGCTTACCTAATGGCAGAGCTGTTTGAGAGTCATAATCGCAACCAGTTTGAAATCTTTGCCTTCTCTTTTGGCCCGGCAACTCAGGACGAGATGCAAACCCGATTGGCAAAAAGTTTTGATCACTTCTTTGATCTCTCCAAACTAAGTGATCATGAAATCGCAGCAAAGGCGCGTGAACTTGAAATTGATATCGCCATCGACCTCAAGGGCTACACCCAGGATAGTCGCCCCGAAATATTTGCTCTGCGGCCCGCACCACTACAGGTCAACTACCTTGGTTTTCCAGGAACGATGGCCGCCCCCTACATCGACTACATAATCGGTGATCCCGTTGTCACCCCAGCAGCGCATTTCAACATGTACAGTGAAAAGGTTGTTCAGCTACCACACTGTTATCAGGTCAATGACTCGCAGCGCCAGATTGCCGAACAGACGCCATCGCGCCAACAGCTTGGACTACCAGAAACAGGCTTTGTGTTTTGTTGTTTCAACAACAGCTTCAAAATCACACCCGACGTATTCAGTCTATGGATGCGACTACTATCGAAAGTTGATGACAGCGTTTTATGGTTATTTGAAGGCAATAAAAGTGTTTGCCACAATCTGCGGCTACAGGCGCAAAAACACGGTATTACCCCTGAGCGGCTGGTTTTTGCGCCAAAAATGGAATTGGCCGAACACCTGGCACGACACAAACACGCCGACCTATTTCTGGATACGTTCTACTATAACGCCCACACCACGGCCAGTGATGCATTATGGGCCGGACTGCCAGTGCTCACCTGTCTGGGCAATACCTTTGCCAGCCGGGTTGCCGCCAGCCTGTTGCAGGCCATTGGGCTAGCCGAGTTAATCACTCACAGCCATGACGAATATGAAGCACTTGCTCTAGACCTGGCCAAGCATCCAGAGAAAATTGCTGCCATCAAACAAAAACT
The DNA here is from genome assembly GCA_965602225.1 of uncultured Gammaproteobacteria bacterium. Taxonomy (GTDB): domain Bacteria; phylum Pseudomonadota; class Gammaproteobacteria; order Tenderiales; family Tenderiaceae; genus Tenderia. Next base: position 12,294 of record CBFCYE010000017.1, read on the forward strand.
GGCAGACAACCGTTTAACGCAGCCGCTATTCAATACCGAGTTATTCAGACAACAGCTTGAATCGGCCTATCGCCAAATGTGGCAGCGCCATCAAGAGGGTCTGGCGCCGGAGCATATTGTCATCACCAGCTAGAGAAAAATAGCACTGACAACTTCGTAACTAACTTGGCGATTGTATTTATAGGCACACCTGGCCATAACGCTATGTTTAATACAGACACCCTCACCATGGCGCATTCCACTCTGAAAGCCACCATTGTAAACCTCACCACCAGGAAAGCTCATTTTACCCTTGCCATGGTAACGTCCGTCCCTGAACGCACCCTCATATTTAATACCATTGTTTAACGACAGGATGCCATCGCCATTCCAATAGCCATCTTTAAACTCACCTTCATAGATATTGCCATTTTCAAAACTATATCTACCATGGCCTTCATATTTGTCTTTTTTGAATTCGCCTTCATAGTGTCCCATACCAGGCTCAATCAACACCCCATAACCATCTCGCATACCTTTGGCAAATTCACCTTCATAGTGAGTCCCACCAGGCATGGTGGCCACACCTTCGCCATGCACTGCGCCGTCGATGTATTGCCCCTTGTAGATGTGACCACTGTTTGAGTAATACTCACCATAACCATGCCGCACACCATCTTTAAATTCACCAACGTACTTGTCGCCATTCCTTCTGATCAGTACACCCTCACCATTAAACCGACCTTCGCTGAAATAGCCCTCATAAACAGCACCATCGGGCAAACTCATTTTGCCGTAACCATTCTGCACATTGGCATAGCGCTGTTCCGGGTGAACAGCGCATCCTGGTAAAAACAGAAGCACCATCAAAATCAGAGAGGCATAAGACATGAAATAGGTAGGCAAACTTTAAGGGTTAAAAATAATGCGATGAAATCTACATCATTCCAACCAAAAAGCAAGCCGCAGAAAACACAGTAAGATACTAATATTATTAGATAATATTACAGCATTAGGTAGATACGAGGCAGTTTAGGGGGAGTCTAAATTGAGAGCTTTTTCTATGGGTAAATTCACATAACGTTTATTGATTTTTATCTAACATTATCTTAACCAAAGACTACACTAGAATTTCAAGATGACACGAGCAACATTTAACAACACTCACTCATAGCCGCCCCCAATTCAGCCACTCTGATTTGCAAATCAATGTTAATTGTTGGCCGTCAGACATCCATTATTTTGCACCAACACCGATACCTCATACTGGAGACCACAAATCCCCATGCTTTTTTCTACAGCAGGAACGAGGGCAACCTAACAATGAAAAAACCAATAACACTCCGCCCTCTACAAGACGCCGACATTCCAGAATATGCAGACATGCTATTCAGCTCTTTCAACTCATGGTATTGGCAACACGGCTGGGGCAAAAATTACTTTGGCTGCCAACCGCAAGAGACCGCCATCTTTTATGATATCTACAACGACCTGACGCCCGGACACAGCATCGCCGCGTTCGATAAAACAACCGAGCAGATGATGGGGGCATGTTTCTATCACCCCAGAGAACACCATGTCTCGCTTGGCATTATGAGCGTACACCCAAACTACGGCAGCCAAGGCATTGGCAAACAACTAGTCAAGCACATACTCGATTACACCCGAGACAATGACTACAGCTCCTGCCGACTGGTCAGCAGCGCCATCAACATGGATTCATTTTCTTTATACAACCGGGCAGGTTTTATTCCCCGAGTCACTTATCACGACATGGTGATAACCGTCCCCAGTGACGGCCTCAAGGGCATCACCGTTGCGGGAGAGGAAAAGGTAAGAGAGGCAACACTGGCAGACATCAACAACATGGGCGAACTCGAACTGGAAGTCAGCGGCATAAAGCGCGAAATTGATTATCGCTATGCCATAGAAAACCCACGCGGGGTTTTACATACAACGGTTTACGAAAATGACCAATACGGCATTGACGGCTTTATGATTTCAGTAAAACACCCGGCCTTAAACATGCTTGGCCCATGCGTTGCGCGTACAGAAGAAATAGCCATCGCGCTGATACGAAAGGAACTGGAAAGATTCAGAGGCACCTGGTCCCTGTTTGCGATCCCGATGGAAAAACGCAAAATGGTCGAGCAGATGTATGCCTGGAATGCGATTAATGTTGAGACCCACTTGAAAGAGGTCTGGGGTGAATTCTCTGGATTTAACGGCGTCAGTATGCCCAGCTTCCTGCCGGAAACCGGCTAAGCCCTTCGTTCAGACAAAGGGCTTAGCCGCGCAAACTAAGCCTGTAATGCCTCCAGGGCTTCCCAGCGCTCATAGCACTGCGCCAATTCAGCATCAATCGCTTCACTGCGGGCAGTCAGCTCAGTCACCTTAGCGGGATCTTTTTGATACAGCTCAGGATCGGCAAGACTTTTCTGAATCTGTTCCTGCTCTGCATCCAGCGTCTCTATTTGTTTTGGCAAGGCATCAAAGTCACGCTGATCGTTGTAACTCAGTTTCTTGCTGGTTTTGGCCTTAGGTTTTGATTTATCAGTTTTAGACGACGCTGGTTTGCTTTCTTGCTGAGCCCGCTGACGCAGCCAGTCATCATAACCACCGACATAACTATTGACCTGGCCATCACCTTCAAACACCAAACTATCGGTAACCACATTATTGATGAAGGCACGGTCATGGCTGACCAACAACAGCGTGCCTTTGTATTCAATCAACAGCTCTTCCAGCAGTTCCAGGGTTTCCACATCCAGGTCATTGGTCGGTTCATCCATTACCAGCACATTGGCGGGCTTGGTAAACAGCTTGGCCAACAGCAGACGATTGCGTTCACCACCCGACAAAGCCTTAACTGGCGTACGCGCCCGTTGCGGTGAAAACAGAAAGTCCTGCATATAACTGATGACGTGACGCGGGTGACCATTGATGATGATTTCATCACTGCCATCACCAATGTTTTCGATCACCGTTTTTTCGACATCAAGCTGGGCACGATGCTGATCGAAATAAGCAATCTCCAGCTTGGTACCCATCTTCACCGAACCTTGTTGCGGCTCAAGCTTGCCAAGCAGAATCTTCAGCAGGGTGGATTTACCAGCGCCATTCGGGCCGATAATACCGATTTTGTCTCCACGCAAAATAGTGGCCGAAAAGTCCTTGAGGATGTTCTTGTCACCATAACTCTGGCAGACACCTTCCAACTCGATGACGATCTTGCCTGACGACTCGGCAGACTGGGTTTTGATATTGGCCGTACCGACGCGGTTGCGGCGTTCGCTATGCTCCTGACGCAGCGCCTTTAGCGCCCGAACCCGGCCCTCGTTACGGGTACGACGAGCCTTGACCCCCTGACGAATCCACTTTTCTTCTTCGGCCAGTTTTTTATCAAACAGGGCATTGGAGGTTTCCTCGGACTCAAGGGCAGCCTCTTTACGTTCCAGATAGGTGGCGTAATTACCGGGCCAAGAGGTCAAACAGCCACGATCGAGGTCAATGATGCGTGTCGCCAGATGCTGCAACAACATCCGGTCATGGGTAACAAACAGCAGCGTCGCCTTATAGTTGAGCAGGAAGTCTTCCATCCAACTAATGGCATCGATATCGAGATGATTGGTAGGTTCGTCGAGCAGCAACAGATCGGGGTCCAGCACTAAGGCCTGGGCCAACAGCACGCGCCGCTTCATACCACCAGACAGGGAGCTGAACTCATCATCGGCAGGCAGTTCCAAGCGAGAGATCATGGTATCGACACGCTGAGAGGCATCCCAACCGTCGCAGGCCTCCAGCGCATGCTGCGCACGCCCCAGCTCTTCCATGGCGGCATCACTATAATCTGTCGCCAAGGCATGGCTGGCATGGTGATAGCGACTCAACATCTCGCCCTGCTGACCGAGGCCATCTGCGATCACGTCATAGACCGAACCCGTGGTGTCGTGCGGCACCTCCTGCTTCAGGCGGGTCACTACCAACCCTTGCTGGCGTTCAATCTGGCCATCATCGGGGGTGATCTTACCAGCCAACACCTTCATCAGGGTCGACTTGCCTGCGCCATTGCGGCCCACCAAACAAACCCGTTCACCGGGATCGATCTGCAGATTCAAACCATCTAATAGTGGCGCGCCACCGAAACTGACCACTACATCGCGCAAGGTAATTAAAGCCATAACAACTCCATATTTTGATGGGCGCTATGGTACTGCCATTCCCTATCTATAGATACTCTTCGATGCGCTCGATAAAACTGCGGATCTCATCGCGAACACGGCGATAGTGCCCCAATGCCTCTTCCTCACTGCCAGCCTGTTTGGCCAATTTGGGTGGATCATCAAAACCGACATGGATCAGTTTCGGAGCCCCCGTGAAGACCGGGCAGTTCTCGTCTGCATGACCACAGACGGTAAATACCACATCAAACTCCACCCCCAGATCATTAACATTGTCCGAGGTGTGCCCCGAAATATCCACCCCGGCCTCAGCCATCACCTTGAGTGCACTGGGATTGAGGCCGTGGGTCTCGATGCCGGCAGACCAGAAATTATATTTATCGCCTTTCAGCGCCTTGGCCCAGCCCTCGGCCATCTGACTGCGGCAGGAGTTGCCGGTACATAGAAATAGAATATTCAACTTTTTATTCATGAAACACCTTGCGAAGCGGCGCGGATACCGGCCCAGAAAACGGTCAACTGCTGAGTGTACATGGAAGATATTACAGCCAGATTACCCTGGCGTAGCACCAACGGCACACCGTAAAAGATAGCCGCCAGCCCCACCATCACCGTCGGAATATGGGTATTGGCTGGCAACTCGCCGCTGCGAATGGCTTGTTCCAGCGCTGGCAGCCAGGCCTTATCGACACCGCCGACCGGAAGCGCCTCGATACCCTCGTAGTCTGGATAGGCAATCTGCCGTTCCGCCAGGCCGATTTCGATGGGCTGGGATTTTTCCCGCAGCAGTGCCTGCCGGGCAATCATCTCACCCATGACGCCAGACTGTTTTTTAAAACTGCTCGCCATGAATTCAAACGACACGCCTATCGCAGCCACACCACGGGCCTCCGAGTTCTGACAACGCCAGCCCAATTCAAGCATCCACAACTGGGTGTAGTAGTCGAGCAGATCCAGCTTGCGCGGGAAGTAATTAAAAAAGGTGGCCTCCGAGACTTCGACGTCATCACACAGATCACGCACCACCACCTCTTCCAGCGATGACTGCTCCAGCCGCCGCGCCAGGGCCTGGGTCAATTTCAGGCGTGTCCTGGCAAATTTTCGCTCGCGCAAACCCGGTCTTTTGGTCATATTGATAGCCTCACTCAAAAATAAAGAGATCTCTATAATTCTAGCCAACATCTAATTTATATAATTTAAACATCACAATCAATCAGATAAATCCACCCATAGCTCAGACAGGAAAGAACCAACAAGCAAAAACCATTTAAAACCAGCCGTAATCCACACCTATGCAAGTGCCGATAAACCGTAAGTAGGATGTTTTTTATTGGAGGTGCACCATCAAACAGCTAGACCAAACACTTGCCGAGCAGATGCAGTTTTCTGAGCTCGAGATTCAGCAGCGTAAAGACCTGCTCGGCTTCACGACCGAAGATGCAGAGCTACTAAAATCTCACAAGGGCTTTATTGCCAGCCGCATCGATCAGATTGTTGAACAATTTTATGCCAAGCAAGTAGGCATATCCGAAATTGCCCTATTGATTGGTGATGCCGACACCCTGCGCCTGCTGCAAAACGCTATGCGTCGCTACATCCTGGAACTTTTTGATGGCTTTTACGACAGCGATTACGTCAATCGACGCCTGCGTATCGGCAAGGTACACAAACGCATTGGCGTCTCGCCCAAACTCTATCTCTCTGCCGTCTGGTTGCTACAGACCTCGCTGAATGAAGAAATAGACACGCATGTCGATATGACAGGTGAAACCAACTGTGGCCCCGCCCTGAAAGAGGCCCTGAATAAACTAATCACTCTGGATACACAGTTCATTTTCGACACCTATATCTCCAGCCTGGTCTCGGAAGTGGATGCTGCTAAAGAAGAGATGTCCAGCTATGCCTCCAGCCTGGAAGACATCGTTGCTCAGCGCACCCAGGAACTGGAAGCCCTGTCACGCATGGACTCACTCACTGGCCTATACAACCAGCGCGCCTTCTATGAACAAATACGTCGCGAAATGGCCAATGCCATGCGCCATAAAGACAGTCTTTGCCTAGCCTATTTTGACCTAAATAAATTCAAGCAGCTTAACGACCAAAAGGGCCATAAGGCTGGCGACGATGTATTGGCTGCCGTTGGTCGCTGCTCCCTCAGCACTTTACGCACAACCGATTTCCCCTGCCGCTATGGCGGTGATGAGTTTGTCATCATCATGCCGCGCACTAACATGGATGAGGCAAAAAGCGTTTGCCAGCGCATCATCACTACGTTTGAACAGACCAGCGAGCATGACGTCACCATCAGTATCGGCATTGTCAGCACAGGTCCTGATGAACATATGGAAATCGACAGCCTTATTCAGGTCGCTGATAAACAGATGTATAAGGCCAAGGAAAATGCACATAAAGATGGAGCCAGCCATATCTGTACCACCTAGCTCTCAAATTAAAGCAACAACTCTTCTGCCACACCCAGGTAACTCGAATACTGAATTCTCTGACGCTCATGCTAAAATGACCGCCTTTTACATAGAGTGTGGCGGAAGCAATGGCGAATCTAGAGTCCTTACTTAAGCAGAAAATTCTCATCCTCGATGGCGCCATGGGCACCATGATTCAGCGTTACAGACTGACTGAAGAGGATTATCGCGGCGAGCGTTTTAGCGATTGGCCCTCTGACCTGAAGGGCAATAACGACCTGCTGGTACTGACTCAACCAGACATCATCAAGGCCATCCACACCGAGTACCTTGAAGCTGGTGCCGATATCGTCGAAACCAACACCTTCGGCGCCAACGCCGCCACCCTGCGCGACTACGGCATGCAGGAACTCAATTATGAAATGAACGTCGCTGGCGCCCGTGCTGCCCGCGAAGCCTGTGACGCCATCGCCACTGCGGACAAACCGCGCTTTGTTGCCGGGGTGCTTGGCCCAACCAGCCAGACCTGTTCGATCTCGCCCGACGTCAACGACCCGGCGGCACGTAAAATCACCTTTGACCAACTGGTAGAAGATTATTCTATTGCCACCAACGGCCTGATCGACGGTGGCGCCGACACCATTCTGATCGAGACTATCTTCGATACCCTCAACGCCAAGGCCGCCATCTTTGCCGTCAAGTCTGTGTTTGAACAGCGCGGCATGGAACTACCGATCATGATCTCCGGCACCATTACCGATCAATCCGGCCGCACCCTCACCGGCCAGGTCACCGAGGCCTTTTATAATTCCCTGGCCCACGCCAAGCCGATCTCGATTGGCCTCAACTGCGCCTTAGGTGCGGAAGAGCTGCGCCAGTATGTCGAAGAGCTGTCACGCATCGCCAATTGTTACGTCAGCGCCCACCCCAATGCCGGCCTGCCCAACCCGCTGGCCGAGACTGGTTATGACGACACCCCGGAAAACATGGCCGGCTTTATTAAAGAGTGGGCCGAGTCTGGTTTTCTGAACATTATCGGTGGCTGCTGTGGCACCTCACCCGGCTTCATCAAGGCGATTGCCGAGACGGTAAAAGATATTGCACCACGCAAGATCCCTGAGATTGAGGTCGAATGCCGACTATCAGGCCTCGAACCTTTCAACATTAACAAAGACTCTTTGTTTGTGAATGTCGGCGAGCGCGCCAACGTCACTGGTTCGGCCAAGTTCAAACGTTTGATCCTCGAGGGTCAGTTTGACGAGGCGCTGGATGTCTGCCGTGAACAGGTAGAAAACGGCGCCCAAGTGATCGACATCAACATGGATGAGGCCATGCTCGACGGCAAGGCCGCCATGATTCACTACCTCAACCTGGTTGCCTCTGAACCGGACATATCCAGAGTGCCAGTGATGGTGGATTCCTCTAAATGGGAGATCATCGAAGCGGGCCTGAAATGTATTCAGGGCAAGGGCATTGTTAACTCAATCTCGATGAAGGAAGGCAAAGAGCAATTTGTCGAACACGCCAAGCTGATCAAAAAGTATGGCGCCGCAACAGTCGTCATGGCCTTTGATGAAAAAGGTCAAGCAGATACCTTCGAACGCAAAACCGAGATCTGTAAAAAGTCTTACGACATCCTGGTCAACGAAGTCGGCTTTCCGCCAGAAGACATCATCTTTGATCCAAACATCTTTGCCGTTGCCACCGGCATTGAAGAACACAACAACTACGCTGTCGACTTTATCGAAGCAACACGCTGGATCAAACAGAACCTGCCGCACGCCAAGGTCTCAGGCGGCGTCTCCAATGTCTCGTTTTCATTCCGCGGTAACAACCCGGTGCGCGAAGCGATTCATGCTGTGTTTCTGTATCACTGCATTAAAGCCGGTATGGACATGGGTATCGTCAACGCCGCACAGCTGGCTGTCTACGACGACCTGCCACAAGAACTACGCGAACGGGTTGAAGACGTGGTGCTTAATCGTCGCGACGACTCTACCGATAGGCTGTTAGAGATTGCCGATAACTACCGCGGCGATGGCGTCAAAGCCAAAAAAGAAGACCTAGAATGGCGCAGCTGGCCAGTAGGCAAGCGCATCGAACACGCCATGGTCAAAGGCATCGATAACTATGTTGTCGAAGATACCGAAGAAGCGCGCCAGACTTTTGATCGCCCGATTCAAGTCATCGAAGGGCCATTGATGGATGGCATGAGTGTGGTCGGCGATCTGTTTGGCGCAGGCAAAATGTTCCTGCCACAAGTGGTCAAGTCTGCCCGCGTCATGAAAAAGGCCGTTGCCCACCTGATTCCTTTTATTGAAGAGGAAAAGGCTGAAGGTGCCGCGCAAAGCAATGGCAAGATCCTGATGGCCACGGTTAAAGGCGACGTCCACGACATCGGTAAAAACATCGTTGGCGTGGTGCTGCAATGTAACAATTTTGAGGTGTTCGACATCGGTGTCATGGTGCCCACCGCCACCATTCTCGAAGCGGCAATAGAACACGACGTCGATGTAATTGGTCTGTCTGGCCTGATCACACCATCGTTGGAAGAGATGACCCACATCGCCAAAGAGCTGCAACGCCTGGGCTTTACCAAGCCGGTGATGATCGGTGGCGCCACCACCTCCAAGGCCCACACCGCGGTAAAGATCACAGCGCACTACGATCACCCCATTGTTTGGGTCAAGGATGCCTCACGCGCAGTGGGTGTAGCGCAAAGCCTGATCTCACCTGAACTGCGGGAAAAGTTTGTTGCCGACCTGAACGCCGATTATCAAGGCGTACGCGAACGTCATGCCAGCCGTCAAAAAGAGACCCGCTGGCTGACACTGGCACAGGCCCGCGCCAACAAGAAGCAAATCGACTGGGCCAACTATCAGCCAACCACACCCAGCTTTACCGGCACCAAGGTCTTCGATGATTTTCCGCTGCAAGAGCTGGTGAAACACATCGACTGGACACCCTTCTTCCATAGCTGGGAGCTAAAAGGCTCTTATCCAAAGATCTTCGATGACGCAGAAAAAGGTGAAGAGGCAAGAAAACTGTTTGCCGATGCCCAGGCCATGCTGAAACAGATCATTGAAGAAAAATGGCTGGGCGCCAAAGGCATCATCGGCCTATATCCTGCCAATGCCGTCGGCGATGACATTGAGGTTTATAAAGATGGGTCACGCACCGAGGTCATCAGCACCTTCCACAATCTGCGTCAGCAACAGGAAAAGGCCAAAGGCAAACCCAATCGCTGCTTGACCGATTTTGTCGCGCCAAAAGATTCCGGCGTTAAGGATTACATCGGCGCCTTCGCCGTCACCACCGGTATCGGCATCGATGAGCGCGTCGCTGAATTCGAAAGGAATCACGACGACTATAACGCCATCATGCTCAAGGCCCTGGCCGATAGATTGGCCGAGGCCTTTGCCGAAGTGATGCACCTACGGGTACGCAAGGAGTTCTGGGGCTATGCCGCCGATGAGTCTCTTAGCCATGAGCAAATGGTCAAGGAAGAATATAAAGGCATCCGCCCGGCGGCCGGTTATCCTGCATGCCCGGATCACACCGAGAAAGACCTGATCTGGGAGCTAATGGATGTCAACGCCAACACCGGCATATGGCTGACCGAGGCCAAGGCGATGGTGCCCACCGCAGCCGTCAGCGGCGTCTACTATGGCCACCCTGATTCCAGTTACTTTGGCGTTGGCAAGATCAACCGAGAACAGGTGGAAGAATATGCCCAGCGCAAGGGCATAAGCATGGCAGATGCCGAATATTGGCTAGCACCTAATCTGGGCTATGACCCAGATTAGGCCATGCCAGAACCCAAATCAGAGGAATTTACTCGACAATATGACCGGCCAGGTCAACATTAGAATCGTTTTAAATCAACAGCCTGTAAACTGAAAACGCAGGCTTATAAGCAAGTACTACTTTAACAGTCTGACTTAAGCCCATATTTTTCATGCGTATTTAGACGGCCAAGCCAGTTGCTTTTATATCCCTCAGGGCTAGAATAAAGCTCAGCGTAAAAAGACTGACACATATATGTGAGTTGTTACGCCCTTAAGGGTTATTGATAAGCAATAAAAATGATCAAGCCAATAACAAAGCATATCTTTTTACTCTGCCTGCTCGGCAGCTTAACGCCACAGCTTGCATGCGCGGAATTCGAACTCAACTTTCAACCTAACAAGGTTACGGGGCACATTAAGACGTGGGGCACACATGGTTGTGATGCCTGCAAGATCCTCGACCAGACCCCCTATCTAACCGCAGGCCCTCTAGAGTTACCAGAACTTGTAGCCGACCCCGAGACTGGCGCCATCTATTACCATTTGATTGTTGGCAGTGAGGCCGATGGTTTTATTCAGGAGACCTATATTCAGGCCGGTTATGACACAGGCCTCTTCCCTGGCGGCTCAAGCTCAGCAGTGGGAGGTGCCGGTAACAAGCGCGGCGGCAATGGCCAGGACCCACTCAATAGCACCCCCGACATTAGCACCGCCAATGCCGAAGCTACACCCAAGCGCGTACTAGTAAGACAAATCGTCTCTGACGGTGAAATGACGATGGAATACCTGAAAGACCGCTATGACCGCAAGGCACGGATTAGTCAGGCACTCAATAATGCCGAAATAAATGCTGATTTCTCGATTGATATGCGTAACAGCAGTTTTGGTGATGCCAATACAGTTGGGGCCATTGCAAATACCATGAATCTAAGCGGCATTGGGATAGGTAGTTTTGACATGAGCACCGACACTCAAAACAGCACAGTGACCGGCGGGCTCTACACCTATACTGATGGACGCGGCTATGGCGGTGCGGACGGCACTTACAATTATATAGACGGTCATTATGACCATAAGGATCAAAACTGGGAGCGCTACTTTGATATCAATCAAATCAATCCCTGGTCATACAACGCAAACAAACCTACTCAATAAAGCTAACCAACACATCAACCTCATCATGGCTGTAACCGACGGCACATCTCACCACCAAAACCACACCGTAATACAGGCCCAGCATACTTTCACTGCCAGCCTGAAAAAATAGTACAAAATTGCAGCCACCACACTCACATACAAAAATTACAGCTACTGCCGATACCCTTGATTAGATAATAGCAAGGACGCTTCACGTGACAAAAACCAAGACAGCACTCATCGGCATACTCTTATTTACCCTGGCATTACCCAGCCAGGCCGAGGAAGTAATGACCGAAAGCGGCTATAGCGAAGTAATGCTCGACCTTATTGGCAACATGCAGAATATCCTCTTTGGAATCATGATTGAGGATTACAACCAAGTCACCGACATAGCCGAAGACATCGCCTATCACCCAGGTCCAGAATTAGAAAAACGTAATGCGCTGCTCAAAAAACTTGGACTGGATGCAATTGCCTTTAAACTACATGAAGACCGGGTACGGCAAAACGCCCTTAAACTAATGAAAGCCGCCTCCAATAAAAACCTGGAAGAAACACTTGAGGAATATTCAAACCTAGCCAAAAGCTGCACTGAATGTCATATTGCATACAGGGATAAGGTACGAAGCCTCATCAAGAAATAATCAATTATAAAAATGAAATCAGCATACAAGTTAATTTTAATCACTATTATTTCAGGCCTATTTTCATATTCATCCAGCCTGTTCCTGCAAGAGTCATCCTCTGCCAGCATGCAGGAATATGAAATACTCTACCAAGAACTTAAACACAAACAAAACGTCACCGCCGCTGACAAGGAAAGGCTTGAACGGTTATTCAAAAAGATTAACTCAGCAGAAAATATCAAATCTGCAATCACTCAGGATGCAATCAAATACACCATATTTTTCATCCTGCTGATACCTACCATCATATTTGGCGGGCGATTCGCACGACTCGACAAAGACTACAGCCTGTTCGCATCTGGAATAATATTCCTTTTCTTTATTTTGTCCGGTGCGGTGATTATTGGCGCCATTGCTGGCAGCCTGTTCTTTTTCAGCTGCCACTCTACCCGTCAGTTAGCCAAGACCAGCTCGCCTGACTGATACTTTTTGTGCTCGGCGAACTGTTGTGCCCGATGAATCAAGCGACACAAACAAGCTCTTGAGACTATTTAAACATTCCACAAACCGATCTCTTCGAGATTCAACCGACTGAAGCCAGCCCCTCAGGATGTCACTGCCAACACATTGATAATCTGCACAAACATCAACACAGTTGATAACAAGCATCCTCTCTATCCCATCAACATCACCAGCTTAGCCAATATTAAACAAATAACTACAGTTAAAGCTGTGACAGCTGCTGACGATAATTTCCTTATCAGTATCATTCATAGCAAACAGTCGGACGCACTCAACCACACAGGACAATAAACAGAAATGGACCTTCATCCGTATTTAAAAATCATGGTTGAAAAAAATGCCTCAGACCTGTTCTTTAGCACCAATGCCACGCCCTGTATAAAAATCGAAGGTACCACCAGCCATATGGGCAACACCCCATTCCCCCCCGGAGCTGTAAAACAACTGGCCTACTCCATCATGAATGAGGAGCAGATCAAGAGCTTCGAAGAAACCCTTGAGATGGATCTAGCTATCTCAGCCAAAGACACCGGCCGTTTTCGGGTCAACATTTTTCGCCAGCGCGGTGAGGTAGCGATGGTGGCGCGCTATATCAGCGCCGACATCAAATCAGTAGAGCAATTGAGCCTGCCAAGCACCCTTAATGATCTTGTCATGGCACCACGCGGCCTGGTACTGCTAGTCGGAACCACAGGCTCAGGCAAGTCAACCACGCTGGCTTCGATGATCAACCACCGCAACCGTAACAAGACCGGCCACATCCTAACCATCGAGGATCCGATCGAATTCATGCATCACCACCAGAAATCTATCGTCAACCAACGTGAAGTCGGGCTGGACACCCTGTCATATGCCAGCGCTCTGAAACGTGCCATGCGTGAAGCACCAGATGTAATTATGATTGGTGAAATTCGCGACAAAGAAACCATGCAACAGGCTTTAGCCTATGCCGACACAGGTCACCTATGCCTTTCCACCCTGCACGCCACCAATGCCTCACAGACATTGGAACGTATCATCAACTTCTTTCCGGAAAAGGCACATCATCAACTGCACATGGACCTCTCACAAAACCTGAGAGCCATTATTTCTCAGCGGCTCGTCATCGGCAAAGACAGGAAACGCTTGCCGGCCGTCGAGCTAATGATTAACACTCCACACATCTCCGACCTAATTCTAAAAGGCGAGATCAACGAGCTCCCGACTGCCATTGAGCAAGGCAATGATGTTGGTATGCAGACCTTTGATCAGGCTTTGTACGACCTGTATCAGGCAGAAAAAATCAGCTTGGAAGAGGCACTAGAACACGCTGATTCACGCAACAACCTGAGTCTCAGAATTCGGCTAGCACAGGATGGCACGCCAGACATGAATAAACCTGATGATTATTGCCTGGTTCAGCCAGACTAGTCATTAGCGGCTAAGAACATATCATGCGAAGAAAGGTCTACATAAAAGACTTAGACTTCGGCATGTATGTCGACGAACTCGACAGACCCTGGATTGAGACTCCGTTTCTGTTTCAGGGCTTTCCCATCCGCGAACAAAAAGAACTCGACCAGCTGGCCCAGCACTGCGAATTTGTCTATATTTATGACGAACGCAGTGAAGCAATAAAACGTCACAAACCGGCACCACATCGTTTCCAAACAGCTCAACTAAATATCCCCCAGAAACAGTCGAATCAATCCCAGCAAGACCATCATCACCTGGTAGCGGAAATTCGCAGCATCAAAAAAACCTATGACCAGAGCCACCACTACATCACCAAAGTGCTTGGAGATATTCAGTTCGATCGTACCTTCAACGTCAGCGATGGCAAAGCCCTAGTAGAAAAGATGGCCGGTAGCATCATCAAAAATGATAATGCCCTGATGTTGATGAGCCAACTAAAGGACTATGACGAATACACCGTCAGACACAGCCTCAATGTCTGCATCATGTCAATTGTATTTGGCAAACACTTGAACTTGAAACCCGCCGAGCTACGCGTACTTGGCCTCGGCGCCTTATTACATGACATTGGCAAGATGAAAATTTCCAACAGCATCCTAAACAAACCTGACGCACTGAGCGATGCAGAGTTTGCCCAAATCAAACAACACCCAGAATACGGCTATCAGCTACTAAAAAAACGCTCCGAACTTAATCCTGCCATTGCCGAGATTGCCCGATCACACCATGAACGGGTCGATGGCTCAGGCTACCCACGGCAACTAAAGGCCGACACGCTCAACAACCTGTCAATGATCGTCGCCATTATCGATGTTTATGATGCCATCACCACCAAACGCTGTTACCACGATGGCATCTCCCCACATGAGGCCATTAGACTGATGTATGAAAGTGAAGTGGGTGCCTTTCGCAGAGACCTGCTCGACAAATTTATCCAGTGCCTCAGCATCTTTCCCATCGGCAGCATTGTTGAACTAAGCACCAATCAAATTGGCATAGTCATGAGCGTCAACCGCAACCACCACCTACTGCCTGTGGTGTTATTGGTACTCAGCCCGAACAAACAAACCTACTGCCCACGCAAGGTCTGCAACCTTGAGTTAATGGCCAACAGCGAGACACCGATAAAAATCAGAAAAATACTTGAATCAAATGCCTACAATATCAATGTCGCCAAAGTTTTATTTGACGAAAACAACTTCAACTCACTTGAGTTAATCTAAACCGTCGCCCTTAATCCAACTTCTCTGCCATCCAGTTACTGATGCGATTCATATAATCCGGATATTTCAGCGGCAACACATGACCAACCGGCGTTTCAAGCCAATCGGCATTTACAAACCTTGAATGTAAGTCGGTCGCACGCCTGGATAAAAATTCGGACTCTTTTCTGCCGACCACATGCAGGCTTTGCATCCCGATTTCATTGTCAAACCAGGATTTTATTGTTTTATCACCGGGAAGAAATCCACCGCAAATAACCGCCCACTTCATTCCATAATCATAAGCGTGTTGATTACACTGCTGCGCCGCCATGATGGCCGCCACCACCGCCCCCTGACTCCAACCCAACACACCATCAAAACCGCCATGCCTGAGACTCAATTCATGCAAGCCAGCTAAGGTCTCATCAAGCCCGACATAACGTGGTGGCTTATCATCTGTGGCTCGATACCAACACCAGTTCTGATCATGGCCAAGCCTGGACTCAGGCATCACCGCCTGGAACATATCCATCATGGCCACAATTTCAGCCTCAGGGCAGACAATCGGTGCGCAGGGATAGACAAACTCGAGCCGGGGCGAAAGCGCCTCTTCAATAGGCTGCAACCACTCACGCAACCAATCTGGATTCATGGCATAACCATGCAGACATAGAATTTTCTGTTTCATCTCACACACCTAACAAGCAGACATTCATCACAGCCCATACTGCGATATAATCCCAGCACCCTAGCAACAGACCGAATCAAGTGAAAATATACCTCGCCCCGATGGAAGGCGTCATCGATCACCATATGCGTGACATCCTTACACGTATCGGTGGATACCACCACTGCGTCACCGAATTTTTGCGCGTAACAGACAAGCTGTTACCCGAGCTCCTGTTTCATCGCATCTGCCCAGAATTAAAACATGCCAGCCAAACGAGCTCTGGTACACCGGTAACGATTCAATTGCTTGGCGGCGTAGCCGAGGCCATGGCTGAAAATGCGCAACTGGCAGTCGAACTTGGCGCAACCTCTATTGATATTAATTTCGGCTGCCCCTCGAAATTTGTAAATCGCAAGGCCGGCGGTGCCGTACTGTTAAAAGAACCCGAACGTATTTTCAAAATCACTGAGGCTGTTCGCAAGGCGGTGCCGATAGATGTGCCCGTCTCAGCCAAAATACGCCTGGGTTATGAATCTACCGATCTTGCCCTGGAGAATGCCCTGGCGGTAGAGACTGCCAACGCCAGCTTTATCACCGTTCATGCTCGCACCAAGGTTGATGGCTACAAACACCCGGCCAGATGGGAATGGTTCGGCCGTATCGATGATGCACTCTCAATACCCATGGTAGCCAATGGTGACATCAACAGCGTTGATGACTTCCTCCGTTGCCGGGAAATTAGTGGTTGCCAGGACTTCATGCTCGGCCGCGGTGCCGTTGCCCAACCCGACCTGGCCAGACAAATTACAGCCGCGACTCAAACACAAAACACAGCAACACCTATGCACTGGAATGAAGTCACCGGTCTGATTATGGAGTTGGGCAAGGCCATGCAAATGCAAACACAACCACAAATCGACGCCATAAGAATTCTTGGTCGCCTGAAACAGTGGCTGGTCTATTTAAAAAGACAATACCCAGAGGCCGCTGAATTATTCACAGCGTTTCGCCATGTGAAACAGTTCTCGCAGGCCGACGAGTTACTACAACTCAAGCACGACTGAAGCAAGAAAATAACCTACTACTTTTTTCTGATCAGACTTAGTCCGTCGCCGACCGGAATCATACTGATATCAACCCGCTGATCACTCTTAACAAATAAATTAAAATCACGGATAGCGCAGGTGTCAGGTTTTTGATTTTCAGGGTCGACAACGCTGCCATCCCACAAAACATTATCCACCACAATCAAGCCACCCGGACGCAACAACTGTAGACAGCGCTCATAATAATTAAGATAGTTTTGTTTGTCGGCATCGATAAAGGCAAAATCAAACTCACCAGCCTGACCATTGTTTAACAAATCATCTAGCGTCTCGATGGCTGGTGCCAGACGCAGATCAATCTTGCCGGCCTGACCGGCAAGCTGCCAATAGCGTTTACCTATGGCGGTCCACTCGTCACTAATGTCACAGGCGATCAAATAGCCATCCGCAGGCAGGCCCATGGCAATGGCGAGGGCGCTATAACCGGTAAAGGTGCCAACCTCAATCGCCCGGCGCACACCCAGCAGTTGCACCAGCAGAGTCATGAACTGACCTTGCTCAGGTGCAATCTGCATCATCGCCATTTCAAGCCCGGCAGTCTCGTGTCGCAGCTCAGCCATCAGTTTTGATTCGCGCAACGAGACATCGCGCAAATAATCATAAACCAGCTGATTCAAGAATATGGTTTTCGCTGACACTATTATCTCCGTAACAATTTGCGCACGATCAATCTTGCAGAAATGGATTGTTCTGCCGTTCATGACCAAGACTCGACATTGGCCCATGACCTGGCACAAACATCACCTCATCACCCAAGGGCAACAGGTTTTGTTTGATGCTGGCGATCAACTGATCGTAATCACCCTGAGGAAAATCCGTTCGCCCGATTGAACCCTGAAACAAAACATCACCAACAAAGGCAATGCCATCAACCTCGTTATAAAAAACCACATGACCGGGGGTATGGCCGGGACAATGCAATACCGACAACAACACCTCACCAAGCTCAACACTGTCACCTTGCTGCAACCATTGGTCTGGCTCAAAGGCATCCGTATGAGCAAAACCAAACATCTCTGACTGCTTCGGCAATGACTGCAACCAGAAGGCATCAGCCTGATGCGGACCAATGATTGGTACATCAAGTTTTGTTGCTATCTGTTTTGCGCCGCCGACATGATCAAGATGACCATGAGTAAGCAGGACCTTATCCAGGGACAGGCCCAACTCATCCACCGCTGCCATCAACATCTCACAGTCACCACCAGGGTCAATCAACGCCGCCTTGTTGCTGTTTTCACACCAGATCAAGGAACAGTTTTGTTGGTAGGCCGTTACCGGAATAATTTTATATTTCACCTGACACCTATCTTCATATTTTATTTAAGAGCTAATACAGTCATCACATTCTGCGTTGTTACTGCCGCAACCTGCTTGACACTTTCCCCTCTCAGCTCTGCCAACACCGCCAGATATTGAGGCAGATACTGGGGACTGTTGCGCTGACCACGACACGGCAGGCCAGACATATCCGGCGCATCGGTCTCCAACACCATGCATTCCAGCGGCAACTGTTTGGCCAAACCACGCAGCTTGCTGGCCCGCTCATAGGTAATCATTCCGCCAAAACCAAGCTTAAAACCTAGATCAATATATTGCTGCGCCTGTTCAAGGCTGCCATTAAATGCATGAACGATGCCGCCCTTGGGCCGGAAACGTTTCAGAATAGAAAGCACCTGTTCATGCGCCTTGCGCACATGGAGGATGACTGGCAAATCGACGTTAGCGGCAATGGCCAGCTGAGCCTCGAATAATGCTATCTGAGCTTGTCTGTCTAGATCGGCAATAAAAAAATCCAGACCAATCTCACCGACAGCCACCACATCAGACTCACAGGCCAAACGCTGCGCCAGCAGCTTCAGATCGTCCGCGCCGTGTTCGTCAAGATAAACGGGGTGTAGACCCAGCGCCGGATAAAGTCCTTGCTGCTGGCGACATACCTGCAACAAATTATCCCAGCCAGGCGCAACAACCCCCGGCACCACTATTCTTCTGACACCAAGCGCCCGACAATCGGCCAGCACGGCATCTCTATCCGCATCAAAATCGGCGACATCAATATGGCAATGGCTATCAATAATCTCCATGACAAGCATTGTACTTCAACTTAGACGCCACCTGTGCCACAGGCATTTGGTGTATTATTGGCCCTGTTTCAGTCAGCCGAATCCAGCCCCATGAGCGATAAACAGACCCCAGACGCCATCTACGCCAAACCCCACGAGCAGATCGTTGACTTTGAATTCAACACTGCCGTGGCGCGGGTCTTCCCCGACATGATCCGCCGCTCAGTGCCTGGCTATAGCACCCTGATCACCATGCTCGGTCTACTGGCCCAGGAATATGCCCAGCCATCCAGCAACATCTATGATCTGGGTTGCTCGCTGGGCGCGGCATCACTGTCCATGCGCCGACGCATTCCCCACCACGACTGCCATATCATCGCTGTCGATAATTCAGAGGCCATGGTGGCGCAGTGCCGCGACAATATTGCCGATGACATTTCGCCGATTGAGGTTGATGTGCTGTGCGCCGACATCCGCGAACTCAAGTTCGAGCGTGCCTCCGTGGTAGTGCTCAACTTCACATTGCAGTTTTTACCGCCTGAGCAACGCACAGAATTGCTGCAAAATATTTATGCAGGCCTGCTGCCCGGTGGTGTGCTGGTATTGTCTGAAAAGATTATTTTTGATGATGCCGACGAAGCTGAGCTGTTGGACAGGCTGCACCTGACATTTAAAATGGCCAATGGTTATAGCGAACTGGAGATCAGCCAGAAACGTTCCGCCCTGGAAAATGTACTCATTCCGGAATCCCTGCAGCAACACCATCAGCGCCTCAAGACCATCGGCTTCAAGCAAAGTAGCAGCTGGTTTCAGTGTTTTAACTTTGCCTCTATCCTTGCCATCAAATGATCGATTTCAACCCGCTTTACCAACAACTGGAAGGCACCGCGCTTGAGCCACTAGCCACGACCCTGCCTGGTCTGCTCGAACAGAATTTCAGCCCGGCACGCCATGGCGATCTGCCCAGATGGTTTGCCGCCCTTGAGGCCTTACCGAAGATTGAGCCGGGCAAAGTAAGCCTCGATGCCAGCGCTATCACTGTCGGCGATGCCGACAGCTGTTCGGCCGAAATGCGCGAGACAATAGAGGCCGCCCTCAGACAACTGATGCCCTGGCGTAAAGGGCCGTTCTCGATTCATGGCGTTGAGGTGGATACGGAATGGCGTTCTGATATGAAATGGGATCGACTCAAGGATCACATCCAACCACTTAAAGGCCGCACCGTGCTTGATGTCGGCTGCGGCAGTGGTTATCACTGCTGGCGCATGGCCGGCGCTGGCGCTGAACTGGTGATAGGCATCGACCCATCACCACTATTTGTAGTCCAGCACCAGACCATCAAACACTTTGTCGGCGAACACAATACCTTTGTTTTGCCGCTCGGCATTCAGGACATGCCCGCCAGGCTGCACGGCTTTGATACGGTCTTTTCCATGGGTGTGCTTTACCATCGCCGCTCACCTCTGGATCACCTGATCGAACTGCGTGACAACCTGCGCCACGGCGGTGAACTGGTACTAGAGACCTTGGTCATAGAGGGCCAACAAGGCGAATGCCTGATGCCGGAAGAGCGTTACGCCAAGATGCGTAATACCTGGTTTATCCCCTCGTGTGCCACGCTTGAGCTATGGCTCAGGCGCTGTGGCTTCAGAGATATCAAGCTTGTCGATGCCACCACTACCAGCACCGCTGAACAGCGCACCACCTCATGGATGACATACGAATCACTGATTGATTACCTCGACCCTGATGACAACAGCAAAACTGCCGAAGGTTACCCGGCACCGATGCGGGCCATTTTTACTGCAACTCGACCTTAAACGCCCCCTTAGCTAAACTGTAAAAACCGGTTATCCTGCCGATGTCTTTATAGACGTGACGACAAAAGGGTTTTGAATCATGAGTGAAGAAATGTTCCAGATTCTAGTCAATGGCACACTGACGGAAGGTGCCGAAATTGATCAGGTCAAACAAAACATAGCCAAACTATTCAAGACCAGCCCAGACAAGGTTGAACCGATGTTTTCCGGCCGCAAGCTGGCGGTAAAAAAGGGTCTGGATAAAGCCACGGCCCTGAAGTACAAAGTCGCTATCAACAATGCCGGTCTGGCTGCAGCAGTCGCCCCCATGGCGGGCCAAGCACCCGCTACTAGCACAGATCAAACGGATACTACTGCCGACACCTCACTCGACCATGCATCGTTGGCAGCCACAGGCAGCACCATGGATGAAACCCCTCAAGCTCCGCCAGCAGACATCGACACCAGCGGCCTTATTATGGATTCAGTCGGTGAAACACTCGCTGAGGCAACCGCCATCCCAGAACCTGATATCAACATCAGTCAGATATCCATGGGCGAGATAGGTGAGGACGTAACTGAATACACGCCAACCCCGGAACCGGATATAGACATCAGTAAACTCGATATGGGCGAGGCAGGTGAAAACGTCATGCAGTATGAGCCAGTTCCAGAGGCCGACATCGATACCAGCGAACTCTCCGTGGCCGATGTCGGTGAGGATGTGATGCAACATAAAGAGGTTCCGCCGGCCGATATCGACACCAGCAGTTTGAAGCTAGACTAAAAACCACAGACAAGTGTTGAAGAAATAGACAGCACAACCAACAACTGTCGCAAACAAACCTTAAGCAGGCACTAAACTAAACAAGCAATCACTCCAGCATTGCCACCTTCTGCCCCACCGTTTGCTCTTGCTTTAGGTCATCATCGGCCTGATAAGGCACCTTGAACGCCTTGATACGGGTAATCCATTTAATCTTCTTTGACTGTTCCTTCATATAATTATGATCAGTAAACGGCCCTGCTAGCACTTTGCATTTGCCCGTTTCACAACCGGAGGTGGTCACCGGCAGATCCAGCTCCTCCAACTGCAACATAAGCTTGCGTGCCGTTGAATAGTTTTTATAGGTGGCTAACTGCAACATCCAGCGACGTGGGTATTTTGATGTTGAACGTAGCTGCTCAATCGGCTCAGCAAAACCCGTTGCACGCTCCCCAACAGACTTGACCCGCTGCCAGCCATCTATCCAGAGCTGATCGGGAATAATCGCCGTCACCTTGTTGACCAATGCTGCCAGATTCAGGTTACCCGCCGACGCAGGTTTATGAATCTCAAAATAGAGCGCACCGTTTTTGTAACCCGATTTAAATGTCTCGTTGACGAAACGCACCGGCGTATCTTTCATCGAGCGATGCACCAATATTGCAATATCCTCTGGGTACAGACGCACCCCACCACGGCTAACCGTCGTGCCAATACTGTTAGGTTCATTGGTGCCGTGAATCATAAGACCGGGCACATCCAACTTCATCGCATATTCCCCCAGGGGATTTTTCGAACCCGGCGGAACAATTGCAGGCAGACGTGAATTTGTTTTTCTTACCGAGGCAGGAACCTCCCAACTAGGCTTACGCATACGCTGGGTAACCTTGTAGCTGCCCACCAACCTGGAGCCGGCATCACGACCGATACTGACCGGATAGGTACTCACCAAGGCAGGCCCCTCTTCAGGGCGGGTATAGTGATATAGACGCTGCTCGGCGATATTGATGACTATCCCTTCACGCGCGCCCTTGGGCAGAATATGCCGCGACGGGATCACAATCCGCTGCCCCTGTTTCAGCAGCTTGGGATCAACAGCCGGGTTGGCAGCCTTGATTGCCTCATAACCCACGTCATAACGACGGGCAAGACGCAGCAGGGTATCCGAAGCCTTGGCCCGGGCATATTGCACCTGACCGACAACATCATCACCCTTGCCCGGCAGGACATAGGTAGTGGCGCTGGCCGATCCAACCACAGCCAACAGGCACAGCAAGACAGTACCGCGCCCCAAACATCGTCGCAGATAAGCAATATTAGTGATTGAAATTAAACACTTACTCAACATCCAAACAACCGTCCTCAACAGCTAAAACTTACGTTGTTACAATAAGTTACGGCAGAAAAAGGGGAAAGTTGAGTTTTTTGAATGGTTTAACAGATTGTTGAAAACAGCGCCGGCTCTATTTGCCCAACTCTTTCAGACTGCTCTGCGCCATACGTTCGATATCAGCCAGACGCATGCCGGCACGCTCAAGAAAGCCTTGGTCATAGTCAGCCGGGTTGGCCCAGTAACGGCCCTTGATGCTGCAGCGGCTGGCCAGTTTGTTCAACCCCAGGTCTTCCAGCGCAAAGGCCAGCTGGGTCCAGTTCAGGGACAGGCGCTCTTCCTTTTCAATCGACGTTTCACGCCCCTCTTTCAGGCTGCGCAAATAGACCGTGGTTTCACGAACCACCGAGATGACTGCTCGCAGGGCCTTTTTTGATTCCTGTTTACGCTGTTGCTTGGCCCGACTCAGATTCACTACCCACTGTTTGACGTGGGTAATAATGCTCAGCAGTTCCTTTGCGCTTAATTCAGCCAAGGGCATAACAAGACTAGTCGGGCTTAAATTGAAGTGACGCAGAATTAATACAGTAACGCAGCCCAGTCGGCTGAGGGCCATCTTTGAAGACATGACCAAGATGGGCATCACAAGTAGAACACCTGGCCTCGACGCGCTGCATGCCATGACTATCATCAACCCGCTCATCAACATTGTCTGCCGCAACCGGCTGCCAAAAACTGGGCCAGCCACTGCCTGAGTCATATTTTTGCTCAGAGACAAACAACGGCGAGCCACAACAGATGCATTGATAGCTGCCCTGCTGTTTCAAGTCGTAATACTCACCCGAAAAGGCCATCTCGGTGCCATCCTGACGGGCAACACGGAACTGCTCGGGCGTTAACTGCGCCTGCCACTCGGCATCTGTTTTGGTGATTTTTTTAGTCATGGAATTGTTGCTCAGGCAGGCATATCCGGAATCATCATGCTTTCAAGTTTGCTGATCATATCCTTGATGAAGAGCTTGCGCTTTTTCATCCGCCGCATCTGCATTGGGTCAATAAAGGCCTGCTCTTGCAGCGTGGCAATGGCAATATCAAGGTCACGATGCTCAACACTCAGCGTATGAACCCGGGCTGCAACCTCTTCCATTTCCTCGTCAGTCAAACTTTGAGTCATATCAATCCCTTAAACTGCAAAACCCCTAACTGCAACAGCGTTTGAATTTCTTACCACTGCCACAGGGGCAGAGGGCGTTGCGACCAATCTTTTCGGCCTCCGGCTGTTGATGGATCTGACCATCTACATACTGCCAGCGACCTTGCTCTCTTACAAACCTACTACGCTCATGCAAAGATTGTAAACGATCATTGCCCTTAAATTGAGCAATAAACTCGACCCAGCCCTCATCATCATTCACCTCGCCGGCTTCGCAAGCCACAATATCAAGACCAAACCAGCTGACACCTTGTTCCAACGTCAGCTGTTCTGGCCGGGTACTTTCATGCCAGCTCTGTTGCAGGTAGTCGACATTAGCGTTTACAAAAGCGGTATAACGCGAGCGCATCAACTGCTCGGGACGCTCTGGCAACTCACCACTTTCAATATAGCGACCACAACACTGACTGTAATCTTTACCCGAACCGCATGGACACGGTTTCATCTCGTCACTCATTACAACAATTCTCCCGCAGGATTTCAGCCAGTTGCTGTGTTGCCGGGCCAACCCGTCCCGGCTGACCAAAGATCATATACAGATAGGCATGACGGCGCTGGCCTTCACTCATTGGCAGCGGCATTAATCTACCCTGCTCAATATAACTCTGTATTTGATGCATGGGCACCCAACCAAAACCCAGACCACTCAACAAGGCCTCCACCGCCTTGTCGATACTGGTCACAGTCCAGCGATGCTCGGAGCCTAACCAGCCGGTATTGCGTTTCATATACAGACCAGAATCACGAATCACCACCTGCAGCTCACGCCTGAGGTCATCATTACCAAGCTCTCGGCCCAACTGATGCAAGGCATGGCCAGGCTCGGCCACGGCGACAAACTCTACTTCGATTAACTGATCACCAAGAAAACCCTGCGGCACCTGATGACCGATAACTAGGTCTGCCCGTCCTTCGATCAGAGCCTCGTCAGCACCTGACAACACCACCTCATTCAACTGCACCCGCGTACCGCGGCTAAGCGGCACAAACTGCTTCAAGGCCTTCATCAAGTAACAACTGGGGAAGGCAGCATCCACCACCAAGCACACCTCCGGCTCCCAGCCCTGCCCCAAATTATGTGCCAGAGCCTCAAGCTCGACGGCATCATTGACTAGCTGCCGCGAACGGTTCAGCAGCACCTCGCCCACCGACGTCAGCCGGGCCTTGCGTCCTTCAATCTGCAATAGCGGCATACCCAACTGCTGCTGCAACTTGGCCACAGCATAACTGACTGACGACTGACTGCGGTGCAGTTGTTCAGCGGCCTGGGCAAAACCGCCGTGATCAATCACCGCCTGCAACACCCGCCACTGCTCCAATGAAACTCTGAGATTATTCATAAATCTATTATCTATAAATTCGATAGTTATTAGCAAGTATTTGCGCTTTTATATCTAAATATTTCAACCATAATCACCTACACAAACACTTAATCAAGGAGAAAACATCATGAACAACTTAGAAAAGCCAACCACACTCATCGGCCGCATCCTACTTGGCCACATTTTCGTCCTCGCCGGTTTCAGCAAACTCGGCGCAGGCTATGCTGCCACTCAGGGATGGATGGAGGCCATGGGCGTGCCCGGCATGCTATTACCCGCCGTCATCCTGTTGGAAATTGCTGGCGGCGCTGCCTTGATTCTGGGATTTCAGACACGCCTAACCGCTGCCGCGCTGGCAGGCTTCAGCATCATCGCCGCACTGATCTTCCACAACAACTTTGCTGATCAAATACAGATGATCATGTTCATGAAGAACTTCGCCATGGCCGGTGGCCTGCTATTTGTCGTCGCCTTTGGTGCCGGCTCCTGGAGCCTGGATGCTCACCGCGCAAACAAGGCGCATCGAGTTCACCATGCGGGCCACGCCAGCCTCGGTTAATACCAAGCAAAAGCCTCACCTCGTTTGGGGTGGGGCATCGTTTTTAAGGAGTAAACAATGGGTTTATTGATCAATGGCGAATGGCATGACCAATGGTATGACACTAGCAAGAGCGGTGGTGCCTTTGTCCGCGCTGAAACACAATTTCGCAACTGGATTACCGTAGATGGCTCGGCTGGCCCCAGTGGCAAAGGCGGTTTCAAGGCCGAATCCGGCCGCTATCAGCTCTATGTCTCACTGGCCTGCCCCTGGGCACACCGGACACTTATCTTTCGCAAACTAAAAAAACTAGAGCAACACATCGGCGTTACGGTGGTCGACCCACACATGCTGGAACAGGGCTGGGCTTTTGCAGGCAATCGTGGCAGCGACCTTGATGGGATAAATCATCACAACTTTTTTCACCAGCTCTACACTCAGGCCAAGCCGGACTACAGCGGCCGCGTCACCGTGCCGGTGCTATGGGACAAACAGCAAAACACCATCGTCAGCAATGAGTCGGCCGAAATCATCCGTATGTTCAGCAGCGCCTTTAATTCCTTAACCGACGTCACTGATAATTACTACCCAAAACCATTGCAGGCAGAGATAGATGACATCAACGACTTTATCTATCACAACATCAACAACGGGGTGTATCGCTGCGGTTTTGCCACCAAACAGAAGACCTATGAACAAGCCTTTGACGGCCTGTTTAATGCGCTGGATAAACTGGAAACTCGCTTGGGCCAACAACGCTACCTAGTCGGTGATCAAATCACTGAAGCCGACTGGCGCCTGTTCACCACCCTGATTCGTTTTGATGCCGTCTACGTTGGTCATTTCAAATGCAACCGCCAACGTTTAGACGACTATGACAATCTCAGCAACTACCTGCGCCAGCTGTATCAACTGCCCGGCATTGCAGAAACCGTAAACATGGAACATATAAAACAGCACTACTACTATAGTCATGACAGCATCAATCCCAGCCGGATTGTGCCAAAGGGGCCGGCACTGGACTTTGACCAGCCACACAACCGCAACAACACCAGGAGACAGGCATGAGCATGTACAAACAGGGCAAGCCTTACCATGTAGATATCAAGGCCGGTAAATCAGTCCATATCTGTCAATGCGGGCACAGCCAAAACCCACCCTATTGCGATGGTTCACATATAGACCACCCACCGGCAGAACCCTTGGTGCATAAAGTAGAGGAAGACAGCACGCTATATGTGTGCGGCTGCGGCAGATCCAGCCACATGCCTTTTTGTGATGGCAGCCACAAAGAGCCATAAGCGAATCAATTAAAGACGACGTCATGATCATCAAACGCAAAGCCGTGGAAACCCACGAAGGTGAAGGCGTCATCGTCAAACGCCTGATGCCTATACCCCAGTTGCGTAACTATGATCCGTTTGTATTGTGGGATGACTTCACCATCACGCCCGGCAATGGTTTTCCTGATCATCCTCATCGTGGTTTTGAGGCCATCACCTATCTCTTTAATGGTTCAATCCGCCATGAAGACAATCTCGGCAACGCATCGACCGTACATGGCGGCGGCGCGCAACGTTTTACCGCCGGTCGCGGCATTGTTCACTCAGAAATGCCCAACGAAAAAACCCCAACCCGCGGCATACAACTGTGGATCAATCTGCCACAACGGTTAAAAAAGATTAAGCCCAACTATCAACAGGTCAATCATGATGAGTTTTCGATTAATGACATCGAAGGCGGACAGATTAAAACCATTGTTGGTGACAGCTCGCCACTAGAAATAAAAACACCCATGTCATATATGGAACTGCAACTAAACCCTGGCGCCAGCCATAACGAAGCCATAACTGAAGGAATGCGCGGTCTGATCTATATGGTCGATGGTGAAACAGAAATCAACGGCCAGATCTATAAGGCTGCCGACAGCGAATTTTTTGAAAATGAAACAAGCATCAAAATAATAGCGAATACCAAAACTCGATTAATTATTTGTTATGGCTCACCCCACGGCGAGCCTATTGTTCAATATGGACCATACGTAGACTAACAACCATGCGTTAAGTCCGGAAACAGCTCAGCTCAAAAACTCAGCTTTATGAGCCAAGCGGTCGTTATTGATTAATGGCGACTGCGCAAAGCGCAATCCCATCACCCTTCAACCTGGGAACCAAATCACTGCTAACCAGGTCTTTTCATAAAGAAGGAGCACGGTGATGTCAAAGCTGTTTGAAGGACTTGAACGAATCGAAGAGGCACGCGAACACCTCAAGGGCGCGAGCTTTATGTCTGGCCTGTTTATCGGCCGGCCTGATTTTGATCTATTGCTGCCAGAACCTGAATCGGCTGAAGAAAAGGCCATCGGTGAAGCATACTGCCGCGAGATAGAAGCATTCCTGATCGAGCATGTTGATCCAGGTGAGATAGAACGCACCGGCATTTCCAGAAAAGTGCTCGATGGTCTGTTAGAAATTGGCGCCTTTGGCATGAAGATTCCAAAGGAATACGGCGGGCTTGGCTTTTCGCATAAAAACTATGGCCGCGTCCTGACTCTGATCGCCAGCTGGAGCAACATCCTCTCACTCACCGTTGCCGTGCCACAGTCCATCGGCATAGCCATGCCCATCATGCTTTATGGTAATGAGGCGCAGAAAAAGAAATATCTGCCACTGGTGGCACGCAAGGCTATATCGGCCTTTGCCCTGACAGAACCCACCACAGGCTCCGATGCCGCCAACGTACAAACCGAAGCGGTGTTGAGTGCTGACGGAAAATATTTCGTCGTCAACGGCGCCAAACAGTGGTGCACCAATAGTCCCATTGCCGATTACATCACCCTGATTGCTCGCGTGCCGGTCAAAAAAGAGAACAACAACTGGCAGGCAGTCGCCGAAGGCAATGGTGCCGAAGAAAAAGTACATAGCGCCCTCATCCTCGACATGAAGACGCCCGGTGTTGTGGTCACACAACGCTGCCAGTTTGAAGGTTGTCGTGGCATCGAAAACGGTGTCATGTCCTATACCGATGTGCATATTCCGGTTGAGAATTTAATCGGCGAACTCGGCAGTGGTCTTAAATATGCCTTATCCATATTAAACATCGGCCGCGCTGTCAGCGTACCGGCAATCTGTCTGGGCATGGCCAAACAGGCCTGGCAACCAACACTGGATCGCGCCAATAGCCGCGTCACCTTTGGCAAACCGATTGGCACTCGACAGACACAACAGATGCGCATCGGAAAAATGGCCACTGATTTATTTGCCATGGAGGCGCTGTGTGAACTGGCTTGGCACATGGCCGATCAAAAACATTACGACGTTAGAATTGAAGCTGCGATTACCAAGATCATCTGCTCTGAAAAATCACTGAAGTTTCTCAATGACGCCCAGATCATTTTTGGCGGCATGGGTTATGAAACAGCTGATTCAAAACGCGAACGCGGCGAGCCTGCCTTTGAAATGGAACAACTGGTACGTGACATCACCATGTACCGCATAGGCGAAGGTGCCACCGACATCCTGCGGCCTTTTGTTGCACGTGAAGGACTCAACCCTCATCTCGAAAATATCAAAAATACGATCGAGGATGGCATCAGCGCCACTGAGATTATTAAACTGACCAAATATTATGTGCCCTGGTATTTATCGCAATGGAAGAAGAACCCCATTCCACAGCGGCCTGAGTTCAGCCAGCATCATGTGCGTGAAAAACTCGAATACACAGAAAAGATCAGCCGCCAGTTAGCGCGCAAGATTTTTTATACCATGTTAATGCGCCGTGAAGCCATGCGTGACGATCAGGGCCGACAGGACCGTATCGACATCGTTGGCGAAGAGCTGTTCACCATCATCGCTGCCAGCCTATACGCGCAGAACACAAACCAGGACTACGCCTTGCAGCTATCCGATGAGATTTTTCGCAGCAGCAAAAAACTGATTCAACAAACACTGCGTGAACTACTCTTTAACGATGATGAAAAAAGCCAGGCCGTTGGCAGCATGGCCCTTGAGGGTAAATTCAAGGCCCTCAACAAGGGCATTATTCAGCGCGGCCTGAATGACTATATAGACAAGCCGGATTAACGGACCAATAACCACATAACAAAAACAGTTATAAATAAAATTAGTCCTTAACTGGCCGATATTATTATGTGTGCCATTGAAAATATTGGCCAAAGCAACTGTCTTTGGTCAGGCGTAGAAATTAAACCGCCATGCAACCCGTCAACAAACGGAGGATAAAATGGCCAATAGCAAACAAACACAAACACCTGTCGCAAGTTTTGAGGTGTTCTATTCCCAGGTGCTAAACCCTCAGGGTGAACTGGTCGCACCGCTGCCCTATTTTGCCTGCGACACTGACGAGCTCATCGCCCTGTATAAAAACATGGTCTTGACTCGTAGCTTTGACACCAAGGCCATTGCGCTACAACGCACTGGCAAGATGGGCACCTATGCCTCATCACTGGGACAAGAGGCGGTCGCCGCCGCCATTGGCCACGCCATGAAACCGGAAGACGTGTTGCTACCTGTTTACCGTGAGTATGGCGCCATGTTTCAACGCGGTGTAGCCATGCACGAGCTATTTCTTTATTGGGGCGGTGACGAACGCGGCATGTGTTACGCCAATCAGCAGCAAGACTTTCCCATTGCCGTACCCATTGCCAGCCAGGTGCCACATGCCGTTGGCATCGCCTATGCGATGAAGCTACGCAAAGAGCAACGCGTCGCCGTTGTTGTTATCGGTGACGGTGCCACCTCAAAAGGTGATTTTTATGAATCCATTAATCTAGCTGGTGCCTGGAACCTGCCAGTAGTGTTCATCACCATCAATAATTACTGGGCCATCTCGCTACCACGTGAAAAACAAACCGCTGCCGAAACCATCTGCCAAAAAAGTATTGCCGCTGGTATCCCCGGCGAACAGGTCGATGGCAACGATGTCATCGGTTCGCGTAACCGTATTAGCAAGGCGATAGAAAAGGCCCGCCAGGGTGGCGGCCCAAGTGTAATCGAACCGATCACCTATCGTATGTTTGATCACACCACTGCCGATGATGCCAGCCGCTATCGTGATCCTGAAGAAGTGGAAAAACACAAACAGCTCGATCCGATTATGCGCATGCGCAAATATCTTGAATCAATCAATCTCTGGAACGAGCAGGATGAACAACAGCTAAACGATGAATGCAGCGCCAAGATAGAGAGTGAGGTCAAAATCTATCTTGACACCCCACCGCAGCCACTCGAAAGCATGTTCGATCATCTTTATGCCGAATTACCCAAGGCCTATAAAACACAGCGAGATGAACTCCTGAATCAGGGAGGCAAAGACAATGGCTGAAATCACTCTGGTAGAAGCAGTCAACATGGCAATGGCACGCGCACTTGCTGATGACCCGAACGTGGTTGTCTTCGGTGAAGACGTCGGCGCCAATGGTGGTGTGTTTCGTGCAACAGAAGGACTGCAACAAAAGTTTGGCGATGAACGCGTCATGGATACACCGCTGGCTGAAACCGCCATCACTGGCATGGCCATCGGCATGGCGGCGCAAGGCTTGAGACCCGTACTGGAGATTCAGTTCATGGGTTTTATCTATTCCGCCGTTGATCAAATCATCAATCACGCCGCTCGACTGCGTAATCGTACCCGTGGGCGCATCACCGTACCGATGGTTTTACGCGCACCGTTTGGTGGTGGCATTCATGCACCGGAGCATCACTCGGAAAGCACCGAGGCGATGTTTGCCCATATGCCCGGGCTGCGGGTTGTGATTCCATCGTCACCGGCGCGCGCCTATGGCCTGTTGTTGGCTGCCATACGCGATCCCGACCCAGTCATCTTTCTCGAACCGAAACGCATTTATCGCATGGTCAAACAAGAGGTCCCTGACGATGGTGAGGCGTTGCCGCTGGATGTCTGTTTTCAACTGCGCGATGGCTCGGATGTCACCCTGGTGAGCTGGGGCGCGATGATGCATGAAACCCTGCAGGCTGCCGACCAACTGGCCGAGCAAGGCGTCAGCTGTGATGTGATTGATGTTGCCACCATCAAACCGCTGGATATGGAGACTATACTCAAATCAGTGGCCAAGACCGGCCGTTGCGTAATTGTCCATGAAGCCGCCCGCACCTGTGGTGTCGGCGCCGAGATAGCCGCCAACTTGGCCGAACACGGCCTGATGAATCTGTTTGCACCGGTGCAACGGGTCACCGGTTACGACACCATCATGCCCTATTTCCGTTTAGAGAATCATTACATGCCCAGCACCGAACGCATTCTTGCCGCGGTGAAAAAGACTCTGGAGGCATCATGAGCATATTCAAACTGCCCGATCTTGGTGAAGGCCTGCAAGAGGCTGAAATCGTCGAATGGCATGTTAAAGAAGGTGACGAGGTTACAGTTGACCAGCCACTACTGGCGGTAGAAACCGCCAAGGCCATTGTTGATGTCCCCAGCCCTGAAAGCGGTGTGATTGCGAAACTGTTTGTTGCGGCCGGTGACATCCCCAAGGTGGGGGATGCCCTGGTTGAATTTACACTGGATGAAAAACAAGCCGCTAAACAAGACAGCGGCACCGTGGTCGGCGAGATGGAAACCGATAAAGGCACCGTCATTGAGGCGGCCGCCAAAGTTGGCAAAGGCAGCAAGGGCAGTGGCGGCATCAAGGCCACCCCGGCAGTGCGTGCCCTGGCCCATAAACACAATGTTGATATGTCTGTCGTTACCCCCACCGGTGCTGATGGTGTCATCACCGCCGCCGATGTTGAACGTGCCGCCAAGGCCCTCGATCAGGCTGGCCCACTAGAATCACTACGTGGTGTCCGTCGCGCCATGGCCCACATCATGACCCAAGCCCATGAAGAGGTTGCCGACGTCACCATCGTCGATGATGCCGACATTCATGCCTGGGCCAAAGGCACCGATGCCACCCTGCGTCTGATCCGCGCCATCGGCGTCGCCTGCAAGGTCGAACCGTCACTCAACGCATGGTATGACAGCCAGGAGATGGGCCGCCGCCTGCTTGATCATGTCGATGTCTGCGTGGCAGTGGATACCAAAGATGGTCTGTTTGTACCCGTGTTACGCGATGTCAGTAATCGCAGCCCGGAAGATTTGCGTGCCGGGCTCAACAAGATCAAAGAGCATATTAAGGATCGCAGCATCCCCCCGGAAGAGATGCGCGGCTACACCATCACCCTGTCCAACTTCGGCACCTTTGGTGGCCGTTATGCTGATCCGATTGTGGTGCCGCCCACCGTCGCCATCCTGGGTGCCGGGCGCATGCGCGATGAAGTGGTCGCAGTCGATGGCCAGGTGGTTATCCATCGCATCATGCCGCTGTCACTCACCGTCGATCACCGTGCCGTCACTGGCGGTGAAGCCACCCGTTTTTTAATGGCCGCAATCAACGACCTGGCCAAGGCTGATTAGACGGACACGAGGCCATGGTTAACGACAACTCAGCCGGTCAACGCCTTCGTGACGCCATCGCCACAGAACAACCCTTGCAGATGGCGGGAGCTATCAACGCTTATTGCGCCCTGCTTGCTGAACACGCCGGCTTCAAGGCGCTATACCTTTCCGGCGCCGGCGTTGCCAACGCCTCCTACGGTCTGCCCGACCTGGGCCTGACCAGCATAGAAAATGTCATCGAAGACATTCATCGCATTTGCGCTGCCAGCGAACTGCCCTTACTGGTCGATGCCGACACCGGTTTTAATGATCCGGCCCAGACTACCGAACGTTTCATCGCCGCTGGTGCCGCCGGTCTGCACATCGAAGATCAAATCGAACAAAAACGTTGCGGCCATCGCCCCAACAAACAGATAGTCTCAACTGAAGAAATGTGCGATCGCATCAGTGCGGCCGCAGCGGCGCGCAATCATTCAGGTTTTGTCATCATGGCCCGCACCGATGCCTTTGCCAGCGAAGGCATGGACGCCGCACTGGAACGCATTCAACGTTATATCGCAGCCGGTGCCGACATGATCTTTCCCGAGGCCCTGACCGAACTTGAGCAGTACCGCCAGATCACTGCCAATGTTGATGTACCCGTGCTGGCCAACATCACCGAATTTGGCCAGACACCACTATTTACTGTCGATGAATTGGCAAGCGCCAATGTTGCTATTGCCCTATATCCTCTCACCGCTTTCAGAAGCATGAGCGCAGCAGCAGAACAGGCCTACACCAGTCTGCGCCAACAAGGCACGCAAAAATCGCTGCTCGGCAAGATGCAGACACGAGAACAGCTTTATCAACATCTGGATTATTACCGTTTTGAGCAGCAAGTCGATGAGGCGCTGGACGATGACGACAAATAACCATAAAGGACTAGCAGGCCTGGTCGCTGGACAAACGGCTATCTCAACCGTTGAGTCAGCCGGCGCCGGTCTGTTTTATCGTGGTTACGCCATCGAAGAGCTAGCCGAACATGCCTGCTTTGAAGAGGTCGCCTATTTATTGATCTACGGCGAACTACCAAACAACGATGAGCTGAACGAATACAAAACCAAACTACAATCCATGCGCGCGCTACCCAATGCATTAAAGACTGTACTGGAACAGCTCCCCGTCACAGCCAACCCGATGGATGTACTGCGCACTGGCTGTTCTGCGCTTGGCACACTGGAACCGGAAACCGACCGTGGCCTGACTGAAGAAATCGCCAATCGCCTGATCGCCTCGTTTGGCTCGATGTTGCTCTACTGGTATCACTTTCATCAAAGCGGCACGCGCATCGAAACACAAACCGATGATGACAGCATCGCCGGGCACTTCCTACACCTGCTACAGGGCCAAACCCCTCACGGTCTGGAACAACGTGCGGTTGATGCCTCATTAATCCTGTATGCAGAACACGAATTCAACGCCTCCACTTTTTCCGCCCGCGTCACTACATCAACCCTGTCCGATATCTACTCGGCCATCTGCAGTGCCATCGGCACACTACGCGGCCCTTTGCATGGTGGCGCCAATGAAGCGGCGATGGAATTGATCTCCCGCTTCAAAGATGAAGCCGATGCCGAACGCGGCATTCATGAAATGTTAAGCAACAAAGATTTGATCATGGGTTTTGGTCATCGTGTTTATCGCAAAGGTGACCCTCGCTCTGCCATCATCAAGGAATGGTCAAGGAAACTGGCCAATCAGCATAATGGTGAACTGCTGTTCAAAATTTCAGAACGTATTGAGCAGATCATGCAGCAAGAGAAAAAACTATTCCCCAATCTCGATTTCTATAGCGCATCGGCCTATCACTACTGCGGCATTCCCGATAATTTTTTCACCCCGCTGTTTGTCATCGCCCGCACCTGCGGCTGGTCAGCGCATATTATTGAACAACGCCGCGACAATCGTCTGATCAGGCCATCGGCAGAATATACCGGCCCGGCACCACGACCTTATCCAGGTAAAAAATCATCGTGAGCAATACCAGTAATATTCGCCCCGCTGTTGATAAACTGCTGACTGACATCGCCGATTATGTCAGTGACTATGCCATCGACAGTGACGAGGCCTTTGATACTGCGCGCTACTGCCTTTTAGACGCCCTTGGTTGTGGCATTCAGGCCCTCAACAATGACGAATGTTACAAACACATTGGCCCAGTGGTGCCCGGCGCAAGCTTTGTCGATGGCGTACCAATCCCCGGCACCACCCATCGACTCGAACCCGTGCATGCAGCGTTCAACATAGGCGCATTAGTTCGCTGGTTGGACTATAACGATACTTGGCTGGCAGCCGAATGGGGCCACCCCTCTGACAACCTCGGCGCCATCCTCGCCTGTGCCGACTACGCCAATCGTTTTCTAAATAAAAACTACAGCATGCGCGATGTGCTTGAGGCGCAGATCAAGGCCTATGAGATTCAGGGAGTGCTGGCACTTAAAAACAGCTTTAACCGCGTAGGTCTTGACCACGTCATCCTGGTACGCATCGCCTCAACTGCGGTTGCCACCAAACTGCTCGGCGGTAATAAACAACAAATCTGCAATGCCCTTTCAAACGCCTGGATAGATGGCGGTGCCTTGCGCACTTATCGCCACGCACCCAATACCGGCTGGCGCAAGTCATGGGCAGCCGGGGACGCCAGCTCACGCGCAGTCCGCCATGCGCTAATGGCAATCAATGGTGAGATGGGCTACCCCAGCGCCTTAACTGCCGAGCAATGGGGATTTTATGATGTGCTATTCAAGGGCAAAGCATTTTCATTGCAACGCGACTATGGCAGTTATGTAATGGAAAACATTCTTTTCAAGGTCGCCTTCCCGGTTGAGTTTCACGCCCAGACCGCGGTGGAATGTGCCTTAAAACTGTATCCACAGGCCAAAGACAAACTTGATCAGGTTGAACGCATAACGCTCAAAACCCAGCAAGCAGCAATGCGCATCATCAACAAGAGCGGACCACTACACAATCCCGCTGACCGCGATCACTGTCTGCAATACGCCGTTGCCATTGCGCTGATCTATGGCGAATTGGACAGCCATCACTACAACGACGAAATCGCCGCCGACATCAGCATCGATATGTTGCGTGACAAGATGCAGGTTGAGGAAGACAGTCATTACAGTCAGGACTATCTTGATCCGGACAAACGCTCCATCGCCAATAGCGTCACACTACATTTCACAGATGGCAGCAGTATCAGTGCCGAGGTTGAATATCCGATTGGCCATCGCCGCCGTCGCCAGGACGCCCTGCCCTTGCTGGCAGACAAACTCAAACACAACCTAGGCACACGTTTCGGTGATGACAAGGTCAACAGCCTGGGCAAACTATTGCAGGACAAAGAAAAACTTCAAAGTCTACCGGTAACGACTTTCATGAACCTGTGGCAACTTCAGGAGAGTTCTGATGACTGAACAAGAATACTTTCAACAGGCCATGCCTGGCGACGTCTGTTTTGGTTGTGGCAGTGACAACAGTGCCGGCCTGCATATTCACAGCTACTGGCAAGGCGATGAAGGTGTCTGCCGCTGGCAGCCGAACGAGTCTCACCAAGGCTGGCAGGACGTCACCTGCGGCGGCATCATCGCCACCCTGGTCGATTGTCATAGCATGGCCACAGCAATGGCAACTGCCATCCGCAACGAAAACAGACCACTAATCTCCGAGCCCCACTATCGCTTTGCCACCGGCTCAATCAACATCAAATATTTAAAACCAACAGACAACAACAAGGAGTTGGAATTACGCGCTCACGTCACCGAAGTTAAGAATGAAAAAAAATATACTGTTGATTGCGCTGTCTATGTTGATGGAGAGAAGACCGCCGAAGCCACTGTGGTTGCGTTTCTGGTTTATCGTAGTGACGAGCCCGACAATGAAACGATATTTAAGTCATAAAACAAATCAGTTTTTGCTCAACTAATATAGTTCCCCCTCCTTTATGCCCTTTGGGTGCTTAACGGGAGGGGGTTAGGGGGAGGATGAAAGCTTGAGGTCTTGCAGTAAAATTAGCCATTTCACCCCCGCCCTAGTCCTCCCCCCTGAAGGGGGAGGGAATTTAAAAAAACACTCTTAAGAAAACTAAAATCAACCTTTACCCCACAACTCTTCAAGTCTGGCATCACGACCACAGCCCCAACGATAATAGTTATAACGTACCGGGTTTCTGTCATGATAATTCTGGTGATAGGCCTCAGCCGGATAAAACATGCTCGCCTGAGTAATCTCGGTCACAATCGACTCTTTAAATGGCTTGTTTTTTTCCAGCGCCGACTTTGATGCCTGAGCGAGTTTTTTCTGCTCATCATTCATATAAAAAATGGCCGAACGATACTGGCTGCCGTGATCACAAAACTGGGCATCAGGCGTGGTCGGATCGATATTGCGCCAAAACACTTTTAACAACTCGGCATAACTCACCTGAACTGGATCATATTCAACCTTTACCGCCTCGGTATGACCGGTACCACCCGCCGATACTTCTTTATAGGTCGGGTTATTTTTGTGACCACCAATATAACCAGAGGTAGTCGCCACCACCCCCTTAACCTTGTCAAAGTCGCTTTCAGTACACCAGAAACAACCACCAGCAAACACTGCGGTTTCTGTTGCTGTATTAGGCATCGTTGATTCCGCCATGCCCTGCTCAGGCAGACCAAACACAGCAACTACCAACAGCCCGGATAAAACACTCAACATCAATTTATTCATCTTTCATACGCCTGTTTATTTTCATGCCTTCAGCTTAGCCGCGAAATATCACAAAAACCTCTCATTAATGAACCGATTTGATACAAATTTGTAATATTTCTAAATAACGCCCAATCATTGCAAAAGGGAAAATATTAATCTTTTACACAAGCCTCCAGCCACAACAATAAAATTATTAATGTTTCTAAGGCGTTAGCCGATTAACCTCAAAGCATAATTATTGTTTTTCAACGGCCATTTGGAGATAAGCCGACAATGAAACATTTTTTCAGAGGCATCCATATCCCCGAATGGATTTATTGCAACATTCCTAAACTGACCATCGTCTGTGGCGCACTCTTACTTATCATGGGCAGCATCGCCAGCAACGCCTTGAATATCATTCTAGGCATTTTCAGCCTCATCTATGGTCTAACCATCCATATCAAACGATCTCACCTAAAAGACCCACACCAAAGAGCGATGCGCAATATCAGTGATCGCAAGCACTAACAACAATGTAAACCCAGCCCTGCCAATATCATCGCGCAGGCAATGAATGAAGCTATAACGCAATCCAGTCAACACACCCTCCCCTCTTCCCGATTTTAATAATTTCAGCTTAAACAATCCGTTAACCATAAAAACAATCACTTTATGTCGTTTAATCATTTCTTTGGTTTTCGCGCAAATGTGCCGATATTTATATATCAGACCAACAAATGCAAACTGAACAACTAGATAAAATAATGATCAAAAATTAATAGCAGCTGATTAATCGATACGGATATCTACTCACCATCAGCGAGTGAGGTGTCACATGACTAATACCAACAATCCGATGGGGACTGACGGTTTTGAATTTGTAGAATACACCGCCCCTGACACGCGAGCCCTGGAAAAACTTTTCCAGCAGATGGGCTTTAGCGCCATTGCCCGCCACCGCTCCAAAGATGTTGTGCTTTATCGCCAGGGAAATATCAATTTCATCATCAATCATGAGCCGGATAGCTTTGCCCAAAGCTTTGCCGCCAAGCATGGCCCATCCTGTTGTGCCTTTGCAATTCGCGTTAAAGATGCTACCCACACTTACGAGCAAGTTTTAAAACTCGGTGCCAAACCTTTTCAGGGCAAGATTGGGCCAATGGAACTCAATATCCCTGCTATCGAAGGTATCGGCGGCAGCGTGCTTTATCTGGTAGACCGTTATGACAATGGTTCAATCTATGATGTCGACTTTGTCCCTATCGATGGTGCCGACCTCAATCCAACAGGTGTTGGCCTGATAGAAATAGACCACCTCACCCACAACGTCCACGAAGGCCAGATGAACACCTGGGCAGAGTTTTATGAAAAGCTGTTCAACTTTAAAGAGATTCGCTATTTCGATATTACCGGCCAACAAACCGGTTTGAAGTCGCGCGCCATGACCAGCCCCTGCGGCAAGATACGCATCCCCATCAACGAACCTTCGGATAACAAGTCACAAATCCAGGAATACATCGACGCCTATCACGGCGAAGGCATACAACATATCGCCCTGACCACTGATGATATTTATCAAAGCATAGCAACGCTACATGCCAACGGAATTGAGATGATGGACGTGCCCGAAAGCTATTATGAAATGGTTGAGGATCGTCTGCCCGGTCACGGCGAAGATCTGAAGCGTTTAAGTCAGCACCGCATCCTTATCGATGGTGATTTGGAAAACGACAAAGGTCTGTTGTTACAGATCTTCACTCAAACTGTGATTGGGCCAATCTTTTTCGAAATTATTCAACGCAAGGGCAATCAGGGTTTTGGTGAAGGCAACTTCCGCGCCCTGTTTGAATCTATAGAAAGAGATCAAATCAAACGGGGTGTGATCTAATGGCCGGCCCGCTAAACCTGCCACGACGTGAAGGCGAAACCTCACGCCAGGCTCATGCCGATCTACCCAAAGATAGTTACGAACGCGAACTGGGGCGCGAGGGTTTCTTTGGCCCGGCAACACAGATGTATCATTCCCATCCGCCCACTGGTTGGATCAGCTTTGAAGGGCCATTGCGTCCACGCGCCTTCGACACCACCAAACTGCCAAACGACAGCACTACGCTGTGGCAGGCGCAACAACTACTTGGCAATGCCCACACCCAGATTCGGCTATGGCGAACAAAAGGAAAAATGGATTATCTATTACGTAATGCCGATGGTGATGAGTTGCTGTTTATTCATCAAGGCAGTGCCGAACTTTATTGTGACTATGGCCACCTCAGTATTCGCGAAGGTGATTACATCTGCATTCCACGCGGCACGCTGTGGCGCATCGATGCCGATGAAACAGTTACCGCTCTAGTCATCGAAGCAACTAATGATAACTACAGCCTGCCGGACAAAGGCATAGCAGGTCACCACGCCATCTTTGATCCGGGCATGCTTGATGTGCCTGAGATTAACAACATGTTCAAACAACAGCAGGACGAAAATCAATGGCCGGTGCTGGTAAAGCGTCGCAATGAGATTAGCACCATCACCTACCCATTTAATCCCTTAGATGCAATCGGTTGGCAAGGCACCCTGATGCCCATGCGCATCAACTGGCGCGACAT